>CANQWQ010000006.1 GCA_947627595.1 uncultured Clostridia bacterium | reverse complement strand
TTTGTCTAGTAAATATATAAAGTTCTATAATCGAAATTATTATAATTAATAAAACCATTATAATTCCGCATCTTATCAACACCTTTTTCTTATGTTCATTACTCTTATTTAAATTATATAAATTTTCTTCAGCTTTTTTATCATAATCTTTCATATCAATCATCTCCCCACTTAATAATTCATTTACACTTATTTCTAGTTCTTTACATAAATCAAGCATAATACTTGAATCAGGCATTGACCTTCCGTTTTCCCATTTTGATATAGCTCTGTCTGTAATATTTAATTTTTCAGCTAACTGAAATTGGGTTAAATTTTTACTTTTTCTACGCTCTGCTATAAATTTTCCTATTTTAATCTGATCCATTTATCTTTTGCCTCCTTTAAAATAAGTATAAAATATTATTATTAAAAAGTCTACATACTATTGGTTGAGTAAACAAACTCTTACGCAATTGGGAATTACAAAAAATGGGAAAAAGGGACTGTCCCATTTTCCCATTTTTTTATTTTATGTCTTTTACTTCAAATCCTGCTTCTGTGATAGCATCTCTTATTTTTTGATCATCAACTTCTTTTGTTGATTCAATAACTGCATTTTTGTTTTCTAAGCTAACTTCGACTTCTTCTACTCCATCTAAAGCTCCTAAAGCCTTTTCTACAGTCATTTTGCAATGATTACATTGCATACCTTCAACACTAACTTCTTTTACAAATTTTTCCATTTTAACATTTTCCTCCTCTAATTTTATATTATTATTTTGAGCCTTAAATTTTCTTAATCTTAAGGCATTTGTAACTACACAAACAGAGCTAAAACTCATAGCTGCAGCACCTATCATTGGATTCAATTTTAATCCCCATATTGGGTAAAAAATTCCACAAGCAATTGGAATTCCTATTGAATTATAGAAGAACGCCCAAAATAGGTTCATTTTTATATTTCTAATAACACTTCTACTTAAAGAAATTGCTGTATCTACATCTAACAAGCTATTTTTAATTAAAACAACATCCGCTGATTCTATCGCAATATCTGTTCCAGAGCCTATCGCAATTCCTACATCTGCTTTTGTAATCGCTGGGCTATCATTAATTCCATCTCCGACAAATGCAACCTTTTTACCTGATTCTTGCAATTTTGCTACTTCTTTTTCTTTATCTTGTGGCAAAACTTCAGCTATAACTTTATCAATTTCAAGTTTCTTTCCAATAGTTTCTGCAACAACTTTATTATCACCTGTTATCATCGCAACTTCGATATTCTTTTTCTTCAATTCTTTAATTGCTTGATAACTTGTTTCTTTTATAGGATCTGCAACTGCAATCATTCCAATGATTTTACTCTCATCAGAAAAATATAAAACTGTTTTTCCATCTTTTAATAATTTGTCTTTTTCAGATGAAATATCACTTATATCAATTTTGTTTTCTTCCATAAAAGCTATGTTTCCGCCAAAATACTCTTTGCCTTCAATTTTTCCTTTTACGCCTCTTCCCGAAACAGCTTCAAACTCTTTAACTTCAATTAAATCAATTTTTTCTTCATTTGACTTTTCTAATATAGCTTCAGCAAGTGGGTGCTCTGAGCTTTTTTCCAAACTTCCTGCAATTTTTAATAATTCTTTTTCATCAATTTTTGAAATTATATCAGTAACTCTTGGTTTTCCTTCTGTAACAGTTCCAGTTTTATCTAAAACAACAGTATTAACTAAATGAAGTAATTCCAAGCTTTCAGCAGATTTTATCAAAATTCCATTTTCTGCACCTTTTCCAGTTCCTACCATTATTGCAACCGGAGTAGCTAGGCCTAAGGCACATGGGCAAGATATAACTAAAACTGCAATTCCCATTGTAAGTGCAAATTCAAAGCTTTGGCCTGTAAGAAGCCACACAATAGTTGTAATAATTGCAATTATAATTACAACTGGAACAAAAACGCCACTGACTTTGTCAGCTATTTTTGAAATTGGAGCTTTTGAATTACTAGCCTCTTCTACAAGTTTTATAATCTGTGAAAGAGTTGTGTTATCTCCGACCTTTGTAGCCTTCATTTTTAAATATCCATTTTTATTTATAGTTCCTGAAACAATTTGATCTCCAACTGTTTTTTGAACTGGAATACTCTCACCTGTGATACTTGATTGATCTACACTTGAAGTTCCTTCTATGATTACGCCATCAACTGGAATACTTCCGCCTGGCTTAATAGCGATTACATCTCCTACAATTATATCTTCTAACTCAACTTCTACTTCTTTTCCATCTCTAATAACAATAGCAGTTTTAGGTGCTAAATTAACTAATTTGCTAATCGCATCACTTGTCTTGCCTTTTGATTTAGTTTCTAAATATTTTCCGACAGTTATAAGTGTTAAAATCGTTCCGGCAGATTCAAAATAAATATCAGATGAATATCTATTTACTAAATCCATTTGATTATGTCCTAATCCATAGCCAATCATGTAGATTGCAAAAATCCCATAAATTGTAGCAGCTGAGCTTCCCATAGCAATTAGCGAATCCATATTTGGAGTTCCTTTAAATAATCTCTTAAATCCTACAATAAAGTAATTTCTGTTTACATATATAATTGGAAGCAATAACAAGAACTGTGTAAAACCAAAGATTAAAGCATTTTCACTTCCATGAAATAGATTTTTTACTATTTGAGGAACTGGCAAGCCAAACCATTCTTTTAACATATGGTGCATCGCAATATACATTAGAGGAATCAAGAAACATATTGATATTATAAGCCTTTTCTTCATTGACTTAATATTTTCTTTTTGCAAATCTTTATGTTCTTCTTTCTTCTTGTCTTTTTTATCACCAACAACACTTGCACCATAGCCAGCTTCTACAACAGCTTTTATAATTTTATCATCATTAACGGCTTGTTCATCATATTCAACCATCATATTGTTTGATAATAAATTTACATTAACATCTTTAACTCCGTCTAGCTTTCTAACAGCTTTGTCAACATGTGCAGAACAGCTTGAGCAAGTCATTCCTGTTACATCAAATTTAACCTTTTTCATAACTTACATCCCTCTAAACTATTGTAATTTCTTTATTAATAACATTACATCTTCTAGTATTTCCAAATTTCCACTTTGAACATCACGAACAACACAAGATTTCAAGTGATTTTCTAATATATTATTTCCAAGGCTTTTTAAAGCTTGGCTTACAGCAGCAATTTGAACTAAAACATCATCACAATATCTATCATCAGAAATCATTTGGTTTATTCCTCTAATTTGACCTTCAATAATATTTAATCTTTTGGTTAATTTTTTCTTTTCTTCGTCAGATCTATATGTTTTCTTTTGGCCATTTTCAAGGCATTTTCCACAATTTTCACATTTCATTTTCTATTCACCTCTGTTACAAATTATATACCCCTATGGGGTATTTGTCAATATAAAAAATAAGTAGCTTTTTAAGCTACTTATTTTTATTTATTTTCCATAAGTTCAGCTAATGATTTTGATTTTTTTATAACCTCATTTGAAATCTCTATAAGTCTATTTTCAACCGCAACATAATGAATAAATTCAGTTTCATCAAGCTTCATTGCCTTTTTAATTTCATTTTCAATATAATGCATTTGAATACAATGTGGTGATTTATCAACAGTTGCAAATATTACTTTTTTAACTTTTACTCTTGATAACATTCCAATTACTTTTGTAATCACCATATTTAAATGAATCTCTTCAAGACAAACTTCAAAAATTTCACCATATTCATTTTTCAATTTCTCAAAAGCTTTTGGCTCCATCTTTGGTAAACAACTTCCAATAATTACTAAATTTTCAGGCACATCATAACAGTTTACTTTCATTAAATCATTCATATATATTTTCTCCATTATACTAAAAACATTTGACATTTCTTTGAAATGCATATATAATAAGTATAGAAAATGAGAAACCACAAACGTGGTTTGCCACGATTATTATGTTTTAACACACATCTAAAGGGGTATTACAGATGTGTGTTATTCATTATTTGCTCAAAATTATCACAAGTATAATTAAGGCAAATACTATAATAGTTTCGGTAATTAAACCAAACAAAAGGAAGTATATTATTGTTAATAAACTAGCTTCTATCATAGTACCACCTCCTTTCAGTAGCATAAGCTACATTAAGTAAGTGGCCAACCACATCTGCTTATTCTCATTTCCTATGGATGGCATTATAAAACATAGTTAAATAAATTTCAAGCGAACATAGTAAAAAAATTAAAAGATTGATGTAAAAATCAATCTTTTTTAGTTTTATTTTTCTTTCTTTATATACTCAACTTCATATTCGTCTAATAAATCAATTGTTATTCTTTTTTCATTTAAAGCACTCATAACCAAATCTATCATACCATCTGGATAGTAAACCCATACATAAGCTCTTTTATCAGTTGGAAAATAATACTCATAATTTTCATCTTCAAAAAATTTAGTTTCTTTTTCTTCAGGTTTATATTTTTCGCTATCTATTTTAGTGTAATCAACAATTTTTGGCTCTGCTAATTCTTCAACTTCCTCCAAAATATCATCATTATCAACTTTTAAAGCAAAATATGGCTTATCGCAATCTTTTTCTTTCATGAATACTATAAATTGATTTTTAAAATAGCAAAGTTTCATATCACTTCCTATTCCCATATATAAAGTTATTATACTTGCTTGACTTCCTAGATTACAACCCTTTTCATTTAGTGAAAAATTAACATTTTGAACAACATTTTTAAAATACATTGCGTCATTTTCAGATCCTTTTATATATTTTCCACACAACTCGTTATAAGCAATCATTCCATTTGCTCTAACATAAGGAACTAGAAGTTCATCATCTTCGCCAAATTCAGTTCTTCCTGTATAAGAACTTGATTTATCCTCAATATCTTTATAATATTCATCAAAAGACTTCTCATCATCTGTTCTATAAAGAATTATTTCATCTCCCTCTTTTGTAAATAATTTGATTGCAAAATCATTACTCAAAGCACTTGTTGGACTTTCATTATTGAAAAAAAGTATCTCAATATTTTTGTTTACTTCTTCAGAAGTTCCATTATTTACTCCAAAATATTTTACAAATTTTTCGCCATCGCCAAATGTCATATTCTTATTATAATCGCTAAAATTATCAAATGGCACTGGGAAGTTTAGTTCTTTATTTAAAGTAGCATCAATATCATATCCACCTGTTAAATTCTTTTCTACTTTAACTTCATAATCGTTTGAATCTAACATTTCTTTTGTAAATTTACTATTATTTAAATCATCTACAATTGGAAGATTTCCATCAACTAAATTAATTTTATCTTGGCCTAACTTGTTTTCTAGCTCTTTCCAAGCTAAATCAAGTGTTCCAACCCATAAATTATTTACAGTATTTTCACCTAATGTAGTTTCATAAACTGGATTCACAGTTATCTTATGATTTGTGTTATTTTCAGCCTTGCTTCTAGCCTTTTTGTAAGCTACTGTAGCTGCATAAGCAATTCCAGATACTGCGACCGTTACAACTAATCCTATTATTAAAACTTTTAAAGTCTTGTTCATTTCTTTAAATCCTTTCTTAATCAAAATTTTTCTTAACTCAGATTTTCCTCTATGAACTAAATTTTTAACATTTTGAACTGTTTCTCCAAGTATTTCAGCAGTTTCTTGATATGAAAGCTCTTCAATTTTTGTTAAATATATCGCATTTTTATATCTTTCATCCAGTAAATCAATTGATTTTAATAGTTCTTCTTTTTCTTCTTTTTTAGCTAAAATTTCATCAATATCATCTTCGGCTTTAACTTCATCATCTTCAAAAAGAAATTTCTCGTTTATCTCTGTTCTTCTTTTCTCTATTTTAAGGAAGTTCAAAGCTCTACTTTTTGCAACTAAAAATAGATATGATTTAAAAGTATAACCTTCTTTTACTTTAGTTTGCAAAACATATATAAATGCCTCTTGAGCAATATCTTCAGCCCTATCATAGTCTTTTACAATATTAAAGACAAAATATTTTACTCTATCTTTATATTTGTTATAAAGTAGTTCAAAAGCGCTTTTTTCACCAGACAAATATTCATTATATAATTTCATATCAATATCGTTTTCCATATCTCACCTGCTTTCATATATATAAACACTTCTAGTTTAAAAAAGTTTCAATAATAACTAAATAATATAATAAAAGCAAGCGACTTTCAACACTTGCTTTTATTTAGAGTTTTAAATTAATCTGGGTATACTAATTGTTTTGACTCTGGATCCCAATGAGAAGGTTCCACTTCATTTGCAATACTTGGAGGTGTATATCCTGAAGTTGTATTTGTATATCCATGTTTTTCACGTAATTTCTCAATCTCTTCACCTGTTATAAAATCTGAAACAACACCTGAACCACTTGTAATTGTCATTTCAACTATTCCGTCATCACCTTTGCCTATTGAATCTTTCTCTCCGTCAAATTCATAAGTAAGATAATCTAAAAGAGCTATAAATCTATCTTCTCCAACATAAATTTCTCCTTTTTTATAAAGATTTGTTGAAAGATAACCATCTTTTCCTATTCCAATTACTTTGTCTTCATATCCCAATTCTGGAATGCTAACATCTATTGAAATTGTAGCATTTTCAATTCCATCTAAATTTGTTTTTGGTTCAGAAGTTTCATAGTTTCCGAGTAATATTTCCAAAATTACATTATTATCGACATCATAATATTTATTCATATCAGTTCCAACACATGTAACAACTTTTCCAAAAACAGCTGATTCTCTTAATTTAAAGTCTTCTGCAAACATTTCTAAATCATCAGCATCATATGATTTCTTTTGATAAACATCATAATTTTCATCACCATCTGCTTTTGTAGCTACAAAGTAATCTTTAGAAAATCCTTTTATTGCATAAACTTTAGTAACTTTGCCATCACCTGAAAATTTATATTCCCCTAAAAATTCTTCAATATTTGACTCGTCTATGTTTGCTTCCTGTTTAACATATTGCATATTTTCAAAATCTAATATTTCTTGAGTTTCTGTAGCCTCAATAGTTTTAGGAATTTCTTTTTTTTCTGTAGCTAGATTAGTTCCAACAATAACTATAGCTACTAAACAAGCTACACTAGCTAAACTTATGAATTGCAAACTTTTAACTTTGTTTTTCTTTGTAGCTTTATCAATGATGTCAGAATAATTTTGTTCTAGGTCAAAATCTTTTTCAATTTCTCTTTTTAAATCATTAAACATCCTTATCACCTTCTATCTCAATATTTTTCTTTATATCTTTTATAGTTCTATATAAGATATTTTTAACATTAGATTCGCTCATTTCTAGCATTTCTGCGATTTGTGATATTTTATATTCTGAATAATAATATAAATAGAAAATTTTTATTGCTTCTAAATTCTTCTTTTCTTTTATGTATTTCCAAACTTTTTCAGCATTCATCTTATCGATTATTTCAGCTTCTAAATCTATATCTGCTGGTATTTCTAATTGATAATCTTCTTCACTATTCCAAGTTGAAGTTAATTTTAATTTATATAATAAGCCATAATATTTTTTAATTCTCTTTTCTGCAATTCCTATAATATAACTTTGGAAATTATCAACTTCTATATATTTTCTTCTCATTAATGATTTATATAATTCGACATAAGTCTCTTGTAGCAAGTCATTTACGTCGTCAATATTTGCACATCTACACACTATATAACTCAAAGTCCTTTTATATGTTTCATTATATATATCTTCAAAATTTTCTAAAAATATTTTATTTTTCATTAGCAACTCCTTTTACTATAATAGTGCCTCTTTTTTATAAAAAAGTTTCAACAATAACTAAATAATAAAATAAAACAAGTGGCTTTCAATAGTCACTTGCTTTTATAATTTCAATTTTTTCTGGAGATGAAATTTGCTCTGGATCAGTCGTTTCTACTATTCCATCATAATAAATCAATATTTCTTGTCCATTTTGAAATTTCAAATCATTTTCTTTTGCAGTTCTAACCAAAAACTTTCTATCTGTTCCTATTTCAGTAACAAGAACTTCATCATCATATACATTTACAATAACAGCTCTCATTTTAACAATTTTATTACTTCCTATTAATGCTTTTTCAAAATTATTACTAATAAAAAAAGTATAAATCATATCGCAAACTAAAGCTATACCTAAAATAGAAGTAATCACAATTAATTTTTTTGATGAGAGTTTATTACAAATCTTTTCAAATAATGGTTGTAGTAAATATAAGAATATTACTCCACCAAGTCCAAATCTAAGTGATGGCGATAAAGCTATTCTTCCTTGAAAATTATATTTATAATCTCTATACGTTTGCCATGGCCAACTTCCCATAGCAAATTCACAAATATATGAAGTAACCAGCTCAATCAAAGTTGCAATTCCCATACATAACAAAAACACGATTGGAATCATTAAAATTTTCTTTGTCCACTTTTTATCCTTAACAAGTGGATAAACTGTAAATATAAATGCAAGAGCTCCAAATCCATAAACTGGGCAATATGGTCCAAACAAAACTCCTCTATTGTTAAATCCCCATTTATAAACAACTACTTCTAAAAACACTTCATAAATCCAGCCAATCATTGAATATAAAACAAAATATATAAAGTATTTTTGCAATTTTTCTTTCATATTTTATACCTCTTTTTTACTATAAACTCTACAAGATATTTTGTAAGAAATCCATGAAACCACAAATGTTAGTAACATCAAAATTATCGGTAATATGTTTACTAATTTAAGCATCATACCTTCAATTTGCTCGTATGTTATATTTAAGCTTTCAATGGCTGTTGCAGCTGTAACGACTCCAAATACAGCCATCAAAATTAATATTATAAAAGTAAGTCTACCTTTCTCCATTCCAAATTTATAAAAGCAAGGAACTTCAATAGCTTCTAAAAAGCTTACACCAAAAAGAGATGTTGAAAATATAATTAATACTTCTCTAATATCTAAAAATTCTTTTGTAGTAGCAAAGCATGAAACTATACTTAAAATAGTTCCAGCTAGAGCTCCTACGATTATTATTCCAAATACATGAATATATCTTGCTAAAACAATTTCTTTTTTTGTTACTGGCAAGCTCTGAATATATCTTTCTGCATTTGCTTGTTCATCATAACTAAATGGTATAATCCCAAACATTCCAAACCAAAAAGTAAGCAAAACAGTTATAAAAATAGGCGGATTTTGGCTATTTTCACAAAACACTAGAAACAAAGCAAGCAATACAAAAATAATTACTGTTTTTTTATAAGTTTTTAACTGTAACAAGTCTTTTAGTATCAAACCTTTCATCTATTTTTCCCCCTTTATATAAATATAAATGATATCATCAATATTTGCTCTATCTATAACTTGAACATCATATTTTTTCTTAAATTCAGTCTTATTTTCAATTAAGACATCATATTCATATTTAGCTTTTCTAAACTTAACAAAATCATTTTTATCAATCTTTTTAAACTCTTCTTCTGTACATTTTGCAATTCCGAAATTATCTAAAATTTCATCTTTAGTTTTTGAAAAGACGATCTCACCTTCATTTATAAATGTTATGAAATCTGCAACACGCTCTAAGTCAGATGTTATGTGGCTTGAAACTAATATTCCGTTTTCTTCATCTTGAATAAAATCTTGGAATATATCTAAAATTTCGTTTCTAGCGACTGGATCTAATCCAGAAGTTGGTTCGTCTAAAATCAAAAGTTTTGGATGATGTGATAAAGCAATTGCAATTCTTACTTTCATTCTCATACCATTTGAAAAATCTTTTACAATTTTATTTTTTGGTAATTTAAAGTCATCAAGATATTTAAAATAAAGTTTTTCATCCCAATTTTTATAAATATTTTTCATAATTTTATGTAAATCAATTGTTGTTAAATATTCTGACAAAAAGCTGTCATCAAGCAAGATTCCAATATTTTCTTTTATCTCTTTTTCGTTATCTTCTAGTTTTGAACCAAAAATTTTTATTTCTCCAGAGTCTCTATTTATTAAATTCAAAATTGCTTTAATTGTTGTAGTTTTTCCAGCCCCATTTTCTCCAACAAACCCCATTATCGTTCCTTTTGGCAAACTAAAATTTACATTTTTAAGTTCAAACTCTTTATATTTCTTTGATAAGTTTTTGATTTCTAAAATATTTTCCATATTAACCCTCCTCATACAAAAACTTAAATAAATCTATAACTTCTTTTTGAGTAATATCATTTACTTTAGCAATTTTTATAATTTCATTAATGTGGTTTTCGATTATTTTAATTTGTTCTTCTCTTGCTAATTCTTTATTTCTAGGAATAACATAACTTCCTTTTCCCTGAACTGTTTTAATGTAACCCTCATCTTCTAATTCATCATAAGCCTTTTTTACAGTTAAAACACTAATTCTCAAATCTTTAGCAAGATTTCTAACAGATGGCAGTACATCAGTTTCTTTAAGTTCATTTAGATTTATCGCGTTTTTAATTTTTGTTTTAATTTGTTCGTATATTGGAATTTCACTATTATTACTAATTATTAAATCCATTTCTTCACCTCTTTATGTATAACAGTATATAACACTTTATAACAGTTGTCAAGTAAAATAAAAAATTAGGCCCGACCTCCTGAGAGATCGGGCCCGAGAAAGGCGAATTAATACGGCCGCGAAGTTGTCCACTGATATGTCCCACTGTTGGAATCGATATAGATGGACCTACCATTGTAAACTGTCCAACCGGTTATCATCACTCCGTCTGAGCCGATGTAATACCAGTCGTTACCAGAAGGCGCCCAATAGTTCTTGGCCATCTGGCCATTGTATGGGCTATTTGCCGGGTAGAAGTAATACCATAACCCGTTAATCTTCTCCCAGCCGTTAATCATCGAGCCTTCCGGATGTTGGCCAGAGACTTTAAGGAAATACTTCGCGTCTCCTAAAGACAACCAACCTGTACGCATCTTACCATCAGGCTGTAGATAGTACCAGTAGCCAGCATCATAGAGCCAGCCATTGGTTTTCATGTGACCGGGCGTGTCATAATAGTACCAGACACTTCCAACTTGTTTCCAGCCCAAATCGCCAGTTGTTCCGGGAGTTGTACTAGATGTGGGATAATCATAGGTCTCGTCAGCATGGTTTCTTTCATAGTAATACAAGAAATAAACCCAGTTGTCTGCGAGTCCATCCCACCAGTTCCAACCGGTAACCTCGAAGAATTTGTCATAATATCTATCGAACGATTTCCAAAAGCTGTTCGATATTTCAAATTCCATATCTTCAAAAGCACAGGTTTCTCCAGTTTGTATCTCGTTTCTGTAACGATCTCGGGCAGTCACTCGAACATACATGTTTACACCCATATAATCTTCATAAATGAAGTCACACAGGTCAATTGTCCGAGATGTAGCCACAGTGTGAAGTTTTCTCTCTTCTCCGAAACGTCCATAGCAGAAAACCTCAACTAAATAATTGGTAGCTCCGTCCACTTTGTCCCAGGTCACCTTACCTGGGTGTTTCTCGCTCCAGCTCACGTTAAAGGTACTCTTAACATTAAAACTTACGTCCACGACCCAACGTCCGATTGAGTCTTTAAACAACGCCTTTTTCTCAGCGCCATTTACATAGACATTTTCGAACGTCAAATTGTTCATTGTGTAACCCACCATGGGCACAACAGTGGCCTTAACCTGAACGTTTCCTGTTTGAGCCGGTTTTTCATAAGAAACATCTACAACCGCGTAACCAGTTCCTCCGGGATTTGCCTGGATCTGACCCTTTGCATCTTCGGAAAAAGTAAGGTCAATCCTAGCAATATCGTTATCTGCCTGCGCCATAACAGGCTGCTGAAAAGACATGATGATTGCAATCAACATTGTCATGACAATAGTTACAGAACACCGTCTCTTCATAAATAACTCCCCTTTCTGAGCTTGAGGGACACTTCCCTCGTTTTATAACCACAGTTACAAAATTTATTTTATCACATTATGTTAATATAGTCAATTTTAGCTCTTATAACTTCACGTTCATTTTCCTTTATAAGAAATTCTATATTATTTTCATTTTCTTTTTTATAAACTTTTAAAATTTGTCCTTCTTTTGTTTCAGCTATATAATGAATTTCAACGTCTGTAACCCTATTGTTTTCAAAGAATTTACAAGGTAAAGTATTTATTAAATATCTAACATATGAAACATTATTTGTGTGCCTACTATAATCTATATCAGAAGAATATACTTTTTGAGTATAGACATAATCATCCTCAGAAAACTCATCTTTTAGAACTTGGTATGGATCATTAAAAATTGCCTCTTCTGCCTCCATATCTTCTGGGTAATCTACAGTTTCGATTTTTCTAATCTTTCTAGTGTCCAAATCTATTACACAAGTCTCTTGTCTTATGCTAAACAAAAGCTCATCATCTTTATTTCTAAAAGTCGTTTCCATTTCTGTTCTAATTGGCTTTACTTTAGTTGTACGACCTTTTCCAAAGTTTTTTTCTCTCCACATTGGATATTTATAAAAATGCATTTTAGCCTTTGTAACAACCCAAATTGCATTATCTTTAGCCTTTAGTCTAATATTATCACTTTTAAAACTCTCAAAATATTCTGTCATAACGTTTTGAGCCAAATTGAAACTTGATGCAATATCTAATTTTCCTTCTTCATCAACTTCCGTGTAAGTAACACTATGATTTTTCTCATATTCGATTTTCATTTTATTCTCCTCTTAATCTTCTCAACTTCTTCTTTAATCTTTTTTCTAACATCTATAATTTTAATGTTAGGGAAAGCTTTTATAAGTCTTCTAGTTAACATAGATTGCTTTAATAAGATCTCTTTTACCTTTTCTGTAATCTCTTCTGTGTTGTCTTTTATTGATGATGCTGTAATACCTATATGTTTTACAACATTAAATGAAACCAAATTATCAATAAAGTATATAATCATTAAAATTACTGTGATTCCAATTAATACACCTTGATTCATTTTTTCCATTATACCTAAAAAGAATGGATTTAAAAAGTAAATTATCAAAATTCCTAATAAGCCGAAAGCTGATAACGCTTTTAAGCAAACTCTACCATTTATGTTAAATTTTTGATTACTGTAATCTCACCATCTTGCTTTAAAAATCTTTTCCATAAAATAACTTGTTAAATATTCCAAAATTCCACAAACAGCAACACATGAAATAAATAATGAAATTGGGTATGGTTTTAAATGTGATAAACATAGAGTAATTAATAAAACTCCATATCCATAAATAGAGCAACAGGGGCCTACTAAGAATCCCCTGTTAACAATTTTTTTGTTTAAAATTAAGCCTTCGATTACTTCCATAAGCCAACCTAAAAATGAATAAATGAAAAATAGTAAAATATATTTTATAATTTCTTCCATCTTATTCTCCCGTTTTTTCTTTTTTATGTCTAACTATAATTTTATCACACATTGCAAGCACTGATGGTAATAAAAATAAAATTAGTAATGTTGAACATAAAGTTCCTTGTGACACTGTCTTACAAATTTTAGCTGCAATCGCTGAAGCAAAATTTGCTATAATCAATGTAACAATAATTAATATTGAACTTGAGGTTAATATTGTGTGTATTGAACTGTTATATGAAGCAATTACACTCTCTTTAACGCCAAGTGTTTTTCTGTGTTCCAAATAATATGAAGTATATAAAATCGCATAATCAATTGTTGCACCCATTAAGATACTTTGAACAATTAAAATTGCTATGAAATATACATTTTCTCCAACAAATGATAGAATTCCCATTATCAAGAAAACTGCACATTGTATTGTAAGAACTAGTATGATTGGTAAAAGCACTGATTTAAATGTAATCGCAACTACTATAAATATAAATGCCATTGTTATAACAGTTATAAAGTTTAACTCATTATTGAAAGTTTTGCTCATTTCATAAGCCATTGGTGAATCGCCTAAAATATAAGAATTATCTAAATCTTTCAATAAATCTTTAACATTTTGAATAAATTTAAATGTCTCATCATTTTCTGAAGCAAATTTTGTATTAATAAGTATTCTAGAATAATTATTACCTATAAGAAGCTCTTTTGCATCTTTAATATCTTCTTTCGCATTAACTACATCATTTCTCATATCATCTTCAATAAAATCTGTAAAACGCTCATCTTGTAAAACATTATCATTTAAGAAATTAACAAATTCTTCAACTGTTAATGTCCAATTTTCATTATAACTACTAATACTTCCTTTGTAAATATAAAGTATGTCTAATGTTTTCTTTTCAATATTATTCGTTAATTTGCTAGCAATGTCAAACATTTCGCTAGATGTATATTTTACACCGTTTAAAGCATTATTCATAATTGTATTAACTGTATTTAGCTTTGTAATTTTATCTTGCTCAAAACCATTAGAATAATTTGGATTAGTTATAACATCATTTAATAAAAATGTAACAAAATCTCTCATAGACATTTGTGGATTTGGATTCAAATATTTAAAAGTATATAAACCATAAAGAAGTTTTAAATCTTCTTGATTTATTCCAAGCAAATTTGAAAGTTCGCTATATGTATATTGCTTATTAGCAATTGCACCATTCATAACTGTTTGAACCAAATTCAATTTAGTTAATGTCTCTTGTGAAATTTTTCCATTTAGAGCTTCATCATTTTTATGTTCTAATATAAAACTTATAAATTCTAAAGGTGTTATTTGAGTATTATTTAAACTTACAACATATAAAGTATAAATATTTTTCAAACTTGTAGTATCAATTCCTGTAAATTGTGAAAGCTCTTGATATGAATATTTTACGTCATTTAAGCTACTTAACATTATATTTGAAAGCAAATTCAATTTAGCTAAAGTATTTTCATCTAAAGTTGCCTTTATCATATCATTATTTAGAATTGTATTTACAAATTCTTGAGGGGTAAGTTCATTAACACCTGAAATCATCATTATTTGAGAAATCTGTGTTTCACTAATTCCAAAAAGTTCTGACAAGTTTTTAGAATTCATTTTAGTTGTAATAATACTTGAATTACTAAAAACATTCATCATTTTTATATTCTGAATAGCAGTTTCGTCAAAACTATTTGCATAACTAGGATTTTGTAAAACATTATTTATTACAAAATTAGAAAATTCTTGAATAGTAAGTTTTGTATCAATCTCATTTATATTTACATAATATTTAAACAATTCTCCTACTATATTTGCATCCATTCCAAATAATTCAGCTATTTGATTACTCGTCATTTTAGTTTGAGCTAACTCTTTATTTGCAAATTTTGATAATGTGTTCAAATTTGAAATTGCACTTTTATCAATTTTTGATGAATATTTTTGATCTTTTAAAACACTGTTATTCATGAAATCTATAAAATCATTTATAGAAATTTGTGTATTACTATTTTGAGATAAATATAAAACTAATATATCATTTAATTTATCTTGATCAACTTCAAGAATTGTAGCAATTTCGCTAGGTTGTCTTAATTTGTTTATTTCTTCATCTGTAATAAAATTTTTAAGTCTTGTTATATTATTTCTAGTTTCTTCAT
The DNA here is from genome assembly GCA_947627595.1 of uncultured Clostridia bacterium. Taxonomy (GTDB): domain Bacteria; phylum Bacillota; class Clostridia; order TANB77; family CAG-508; genus Scatovivens. The sequence continues at coordinate 58,678 of CANQWQ010000006.1, read as the reverse complement.
CAATTTGTTCATTCATTTTTGGAGTATTATATACATCATTTTCAACAAATTGAACAAATTCATTAAAATCATAAGTTGAAGTTATTTCTGGATTAAAATAATCATAGTATATAATTTTTAATAAATAATCTTCTATAGTTACATCTGAATCTAAGTCATTAAATCTTTCGTTCAACTTATCATAAGGAAGTTTTTCACCTATTGTATTTCCATAAGCTAAAACTTCATCAACCTTTTTCTCTTCTTCTATTTTATTCAAATAGCTTCTTATTTTTTCTTCATCATCATTTTTATAAAGCACAACCATTTGATTAGTTTCTTCAAAAACATCTGAAACTTCATCTGCTTGTGTTTGAGTATAATCAAAACCTAGATTTCCTTTTAAAATAAAACTTCCTACCAAAACCACAAGAAATAGTGGAACCGCTATAAATCTCATTTTATAGCTTAATTTTCCTAACCAATCAAGCTTAATGTTTGGCGTTTTTTTCTTAGTTTTTGTAATTAATTTATCAAACATCAAAATAAGTGCTGGTAAAACAAAGAAAATGCAAATCAAACTAAATAAAACACCTTTTGCTAAAACAAAACCTAAATCTTTTCCTATTGTAAAGCTCATAAACACTAAAGCTAAAAGACCAACTATTGTTGTAACAGAGCTACTTGAGATTGCTTGGAAAGCATGGTATAAAGCATTTTTCATAGCTTTAACTTTATCTTTTTCATTTTCTTTTTCTTGTGTGTACCTGTTCATCAGCATTATTGAATAGTCCATTGATAATGCTAATTGTAAAATTGCAGCAATTGAGCTCGTAATATTTGAAATTGTTCCAAAAATTATATTTGTTCCTTTATTTAAAACAACTGCCATAAGAATCGCAGTTAAGAACAGGAACGGCTCAATATAAGACTCGCACATTATAATAAGTATAACCAATGCACATCCTACAGCCAGAACTATAATTCCAATTGGCAACACAGTTTTGTTAGTATCTGAAACATTTCCACTAGTATAAATAGTATAATTTTCATCATATTTTTCGATTACATTATTGTAAACGTCTTTGGCAAGTTTTGAATCAGATTCATCATCAACAGTTATTACATATAAAGTGTATTTGTCTTTATTATAATCTTCTGAATCATCATAATCTACACTTTTTACACCTTTAATCTTCTCTAAATCAGCTTTTATGTCTAATTTTTTATCATCAGCTAAACTTTCAAACATGAGGTTTAAAGTGCTCGTTTCTGTACCAGCAAATTCTTCTTCCATGATGTCCATTCCTTTTCTCGTCTCAGAAGTATCTGGTAAATATTCAGCGATATCATAATTTAACTTTACTTTATTTGAAAATATCGCTGAAACTATTGTAAGAATTACAAATAAAATTAAAATGAAATACCTTTTATCAACGATAAAATCAGTAATTCTTCTCAATTAATATCCTTCCTTTCTTTTAAAAATCTGTTTTATATTATACTCTCATTTTTTTCCAAATGGAAGTATAAATATAATAAAAGTGTCTAAATTTAGACACTTTTTTATAAATTGTATTTATCTTTTGTAAAATCTGTGTTATAATGCTTTATATTGTTACATATTATGGAAAGGAATTTTAAAATGAAAGTTAAATGTCTAAATTCTTCTTCAATAAAAACTAGAAATTTAATAAAGAAAACTTTTGCAGAGTTAATACACGAAAAAAAGCAATTAAATAAAGTCACTGTAACAGAACTTGTAAAACGAGCCGAACTTACCAGAAGCACGTTTTATACACACTATGAAAGTATTTATGATGTTGCAAATGACTATGAATTGCAAACTATTGAACTTCTAAAAAGTGATGACATCAAATTAGATTCAAAAGAAGATATCTTTAATTATTTTTCAAAAATTATAAAGTGTCTAAAAGATAATGAAGAAACCTATAAATTGCTACTATCAGCTGATGAATCAGTTTTATTTATAGAAGAATTGAAAAAAATTGCAGATATTAAAGTATATGAAGCCTTAAAAACTATGTCAAACGATAAATATCTTGATCTTAACATTTCTTTTTTCATGAATGGCGTAGGAATGGAATTTATCAAATATTTTAGAAATGAAAGCAATTATACTCTTGACGATTTATTGATAAATATGGAAAAATGGTTTGAAAAAATATTTTGTTAATGGGAAAAAGGGACAGTCCCTTTTTCCCATTTTTAAATTTAAGCTGATTTTTTAGATTCTTCATAAGCCTTTCTAACTGCTCTAGCAAGCTGATCTGCACAAGATGTTCCTTTTATTCCGCATTGAATTCCGCCTATCTTTTCTTCAATTTCTTCAACTGTCATTCCTTCGACTAATCTTGGAAGAGCCTGTAGGTTTCCAGGGCATCCACCATATAAAAATTTAACATTTTTAACTACATTTCCTTCTAGCTCAAATTCTATCACTTGAGCGCATGTATTCTGAGTTTCGTAAGTATATTTCATATCACAATCTTCCTTTCATAATTTTTGGGAAATGGGGACTGTCCCCTTTTCTCATTTTAAATTTTCTCTAAATCACTTGCTTCATAAGAATCTACAATTTGGCCATTATTGATTGATACCATATAGGTATTTCCATTTTTATCAATAATATAGCCTTCTTGCTCTCTGTATTTTACTCTAACTTTATCGCCTATATTAAACTCATCACTTGAACTAAATAAACCCATATTTCTTCCTTTCTAGATAGTTTCTAAAATTCAAACAAATTTAAACCTATTTCTTCATTTAATTTTCTATCAACTCTTCCGTCAATAATTTGAATTACCATTTCGCAAGTTGCACTAACTATTGCCCTATTTAAATGGCCTCCAAAAACTTCTCCTTTGTCGTTTCCAGCACTCATATGAATATGAGTATAAAACTCGCCATTCATCGTGTTGATAGTACCTATTAAAGAAACAATCTCGAAATCTCCTTTAAATTCATTTGAATAATACTTCTTTTCGCCAGTTTTGAAAACACCAACAGTAAAGTTGTTTGTAGCTCCCAAAGCGCTGACACTAGCTAATTTAATGTTCTCTTTTAATGCAATTTCTTTGATTTGCTCTAAAATTTCTTCTCCTTTATCAATTCTAGCAACTATCTTATCATTAAATCTTCTATATTCCATAGTTATCTCCTTTTTCACATTTTATATCACAAAATTTATTTTTTTACAATACAAAAATTGGAAAAGGGGACTGTCCCCTTTTCCAATTTTATAAAACCACACAAAATTCAATATATTCATCATCATTTTTAACTGAAATTTTTCCATCATGAAGTTCAATGATTTCTTTTGTGATAGCAAGTCCAAGTCCTGCGCCGCCTGTGTTTGAAGTTCTTGATTCATCACCTCTATAAAACTTCTCGAATAATTTATTTAATTTATATTCAGGAATCTTATCACCTTTATTTTTAAAAGTTATCTTGATTTTTCCGTCTTCCTCTTCTATATTAATTTCAATCTTACTATTCTCATAACTATAGCTAATCGCGTTCTTAAGAAGGTTTCCAAACGCTCTTGCAAGCTTGTCGCCATCACCGAAGAAGTTTACTCCCTTTGTCTTATTTAGTGTACATTCTAAATTTTTCTCTTGAAGCATCGGATAAAACTCTTGTGTCAACTGGTCTAGCAAAAACGCAATATCTAAGTTTTGTTTTGAAATTGGCATTGAGTTTAAGTTATATCTAGTTATATCGAAGAATTGATTTGTTAAATCTTCAACTCTAAGAGCCTTGTTTAAAGCAATATCTATGTACTTTTTCTGCAAATCTTTAGGGATTTTTTGCTCCTCTGAAAGAAGTGTCAAATAACCAATTATAGATGTAAGCGGAGTTTTAAGGTCATGCGCCATATACATTATCAAATCGTTTTTCTTTTCCAATGATTCTTTTGCTTCAGCCTGATTTGTAATAAGATCCACACGAATATTATTTAATCTGCTCTCTAAAATTGCAAGTTCAGGTGGAAGTTTTACCTGATTTTTAGGCTCTTTCAAGATTTCATCCATTGCAGAAATAATCTTAATCATGTTATTATTAGTATTTCTAATAACAAGAAAAGATATGAATCCAAATATCATTAAATAGATAAGCCCTAAAACCAAAATCTTATTTCTAACACACCATAAATATAAGCTTCTGTTGAAGTCAGATAGTCTATTTGCGATTTCGTTTCCAAGGAATCCATTATCAATTAGAATCGAAAAAACTATAATCGTTCCAATGCTATAAAGAATAATCTTTACAACTGCCCTTATTGCTAGGCTGTTTTTCAAATTGGTAAATTCTCTATTTCTCAATTTTATACCCCACTCCCCATACCGTTTTTATAAATTTTGGCTCACGAGTATTTTCTTTAAGCTTTTCCCTAATTCTTCTAATATGAACCATTATCGTATTATTACTATCTAAATATTTTTCTTTCCAAACTTTCTCAAAAAGCTCCTCTGAGCTCACAACTTGCCCTCTATTTTTGGCAAGATAAAGCAAAATGTCAAATTCTAAAGGAGTTAAATCAACTAATTTTTCATATAGCAAGCATTGATGCGTTTTTTCATCAATTTCGAGACCATTGATAAATATTTTTTCATCTTCTTGCTTTTCATTATATTTAGTATATCTTCTTAAGGCAGACTTTACCCTTGCAACAAGTTCAAGCGGATTAAATGGCTTAGTAATGTAGTCGTCTGCGCCAAGAGTTAAGCCCTCGATTTTATCTTGTGCCTCAATTTTGGCAGTAAGCATTATAACTGGAAAATTTAGATTTTTCTCTCTTATATACTTTAAAATTTCAAAGCCGTTTTTTCCTAAAACCATGACATCCAAAATTGCCATATCAAGCTTTACTGTATCAACTATCTCTAGAGCATCTTTAGATGTGTAAGTTTTATAAACATCATAGTTCTCGTTTTTCAAATATAGCTCAACTAAATCTGCGATTTCTTTCTCATCATCTAAAACTAAAATATTCATAACTCCTCCATTTCATTTTCGATTATATCATACTATTTTTCCTTTTTCATTACAAATTGGCAATAGTAAGAAAAATTTAAGAATTTATTAAGTATTTCTTAAAACACTTTATTTTCTAGAATTATATAATCATTTTAAATTAAATATGAAAAGAGTGATTTTATTATGAAAAGGAAAAAGAAAAATTATCTTAAAAGATTTTTAATAATTATAGGATTAATAATTGGAATTATCTGCTTTAGAAGCATCTATATGTCAGCTCATGACAAGATTTCTAGCATTTTTAGTGTTTCCGATTACAAAATCATAAAACAAGATAAAAATGACGATTATTCAGGGTTTGGTCAAAAGAGAATGAAAAGTCAAGATGGCTATTTCACGACTTTTACAACAGTTGAAGAAAATAAAAAGACTTATATTGAATATAAACAAAACGGCAATGCTTCTTGGAGCAAAAACAAATATTGGGACGGAACAATGGAAGAAAATGGCTGTGGAATTACAGTAATGTCAATAATTTTAAGTGGATATGGAAAAAAAGAAACTCCTGAAGATTTAAGGCAAAAATATTATCCAGTTTTAGATTATGAAAAGCTTTCATCAGAGCTTTTGAACAGTTTTGGAATAGAAAATTCAGACTTTTTGTTTGATTCTGTTCATTTATCAAAAGACAATATAATTTCGCATTTAAAAACAAATAGGCCTATTATAATTTGTGTTTGGAATAAGCCTAAAGATAATAGGTGGACAACTTCTTCACATTACATGGCTTTGCTTGCTTGTGATGATAAAGGGAAAGTTTATGTTTCAAACCCAAATGGCAGAGAAAACGACTCTAAATCTTCTGGTTGGTATGATTTAAATGAGGTTCTTCCATATATTGCAAAAGCACTTTTCATAGAAAGTTAAAAATTCTTTCAAATATGCTTGAAATTGACTGTTTCATCAATTAATAGTATAATTAAATTACCTACACCTTAAGGAGGTTTCCATAATGAGAAGAAAAATGTTGGCGCTGTTTTTCGCGGTCGTCGTTATCGCGCTTACAGCACAAGAGATCACTGGTGGCTACATCAGCAAGTCTCTTGACGAATTCACCCGGACCTTTTCTATCACCAATGCCAATATCTCTAACCCCGAAACCAGCACTGAGCCTCTCAGCGAGCTCGTAAATGAGCCCAGCGCCACAACCGATTCTGTTCCGAGCACTACTGTTCCTGCAACTGTCGAACCTGTTACTGTTACTGAAACTCCGGAGCCTGCAACTAATGAGCCCGTGAATACTGATCCTGTTAGCACTGAGTCCGTTGAACCCGAAATCAGCACTGAACCTGCATCTGAGGAAGTCACTGAAACTGAAGAACCTCTGGAAACTGAAAACGCTGACGTTCCCGTCAAAGTCCTTGATGTAACAAATATTCAAGTCGAACTGAATGAATATGGTTTTGAGCTTCCTATAAACGGAGCAACAGGTTTCGTATCTGTTGATATGACTCTTGTTAAGGATGACGGCAATGAAATTGTCGAGGCCGGAACGCCTTTCACAATCATCAGTGAAGAAAAAGACAAGTGGTTTGTAAAAATCGGTGAAGACAAATTTGGATGGCTCGAATCTAAGTATTGCTTTATCAACTTGGTCGATGTCATTCCTTCGATTATCTATAACAATACGAACTCTTACTCTTCTGAATACCGTTCGCTCATGAACGATATCGAGGGTATCACCAATGAGCAATTGTATAATTCGTATTATTACAGCAATCGTTTTTCTGAAGATCAGTTCATAGTGCCCGTTTTGTACACAATGTCCAAGAACATCGCAATGGCGCAGCAAAAAGCATTAGCTGATGGCAATACTCTTGTCATCTATGAGGGCTATCGCCCTTATGAAACGCAAATGCAAGTTTGTGCCGCACTCAAAGCTCTGGCTAACAGTAATGCAGAGGTTGCTAAGCACATAAACAACTATACTTGGAACATCAGTTGGTTTATTGCTACTGGCGTTTCTAACCACCAGCGTGGTTATGCAATTGACGTTAGTTTAGCAAAAATCACAGAAGCCGAATACAAAAAGACTGGTGAGTATGAATACATTTCTATCGTCAACTATGATGAATATGAGATGCCGACTCCCATTCATGAGTTGTCCGACCTGTCTGTGACGTTCCAAGCTCCAGTAAGCAGCATTTCTAAGACTGATTGGCAATATGCTACTCTGGCAAGTACTTTCAATGAGAGTGCGAAGTTGCTTCAAGACTATTGCACAAGTTCGGGTCTTACCCCGCTCTCCTCTGAGTGGTGGCATTTCAACGACTTGTCGGCAAAAGATATTGTTGGCAACAACCGCTGCACGGGAAACTTTTTCATCACCGGGAATTGCAGCACAATTCCAGAATAATTTCAGGTGATGAGGAAACCAGTTTCAATCTTTTGATCAAAAATGGGAAATGGGGACTGTCCCCATTTCCCATTTTTATATTAACTCAATCAGTTTTTTCAAGGTTTTTAAAAAATTTTTTGGGAAAAGGGGACAGTCCCCTTTTCCCATTTTTTAAGATTCAACGCTGGCTTGGATTCCGGTTTCACCTTGAATCTCGCCATTTGAATATTTTACTATACTAATTTTTGTTTCTTCATATGTTGGAATTTTAATAACAATTTCCATTATTCCGTCACAATCAATATCTATGTATTCAATATCATCAAATGATAAAAATACTTTTTTGTCCTCTTCTTTAATATTTCCCCAAAAGCCATTTTTCAAAGTTACAAGATCTGCAAGTTTTTCATAATTATTATCAAATAACATTACCCCTGAAAATGCTTGTGGCTCTGCCCCGTTTTCATTTCCTTCAATATCGACTTTATATAAAAGAATATATTCGTTTTTTCCGTCACCATCTAGGTCAATTTCTTCTATATCAGCATCAGGAGCTTGACCTTTATTTTTCAATTCTTCAGGCATTTTTTCAATTAATGTAGATTTTCTTGGAACTGCGTCGTAAAATTCGCTTGTTGCAATTGTTTTTACGTTTGTAACTACTGAAAATCCTTCATAAACTTCTTCTCCAAATTCGCCTTCTGTCTCTCCAAGATACTCGTTATTTTCGTAATTATAATATTTTATATTATATTTTTTGTTATTTTCTTCATTAATTTCCATCTCTGAAATATCTTGTACTCCAGGCATTCTTGAAATTTCCATTCCATTATATAAAACGAAATCTTGAATTTTATCCTCATCTTTTTTAGTTTCTTCATTTTTTGTTTCAACTTGATCGTTTTTAGCTTGATTCTGACCACTAGTTGACTTTTTATTAAAAGTTCCAGATTGATATAAGTAAATCAAGCTTCCTGCAGCAATTGCCACGATTAACAACAAAATATATATAAATTTTTTCATATTGTCTCCTTCAAATTAAGATATAGTCTCTTTAGTGAAATATTCTTCAATCGCCTCTTTTTCAATTGGTTTTGAATAATAGTATCCTTGAATCATGTCACATTTCAAAGCTTTGATAAAATCAGCTTGTTCTTTTGTTTCAACGCCTTCTACAACAATGTCAGTTCTAAGTTGTTTTGCAATTAAAACCATATAATTTATTATGTTTTTATCGCTCTTATAATCTGCTTTATCAACAAAAACTTTATCGATTTTTATAACATCTATTGGTAATTCTTGTAACATAGCAAGTGATGAATATCCTGTTCCAAAGTCGTCTAATGAAATTCTAAAGCCACAATCTTTAATTTTATTTGCAATTTTTACAACATCTATATTTTTATCAATTGTAGCACTTTCAGTTATTTCTAGTTCCAAATTATTTCTGTCAACATTATATTTTTCAACTATTTTAACATACTCGTCTATAAAGTTTTCATTTGTAAAATGCTCTTTTGAAACATTTACAGAAACTCTTAAATCAGCATTATATTTTTCTTTCCATTCAGCTAAATCTTTGCAAACCTGCTCAAATATATATAAATCTAGTTTTAAAATAAATTTATTTTTTTCAAATAATGGAATAAAATTGTTTGGCATTATAACTTTTCCATCTTTATACCATCTAACTAATGACTCTGCTCCTGCAATTTTTTCATCAACTGTAGAAAATTTAGGTTGATAAATTACTTTAAATTCTCTATTTTTCAAAGCTGATTCCATAGATGTTTCTAAGTTTTCATCTTCTATAAGTGCTTTTTCAAGAGCCTCGTCAAACATATAGTAATATTCTCCATATGTTCCTTTTATTTGTTCACGAGCAATATATGCTTTATCTAAAACTTTATTAATATCTGTGTCACTTTTCTTAAGTTTGTATACACCCATTGAAATATTTAGATGAATTGGAATATTATCTACATTAATTACAGCTGTGTCATTATGAAGCTTTTCCAAGACTTTTTCGATATCTTTATCATATTCAAGCAAAATCGCAAAAACATCATTATGCATTCTACAAGTTATATTATTTTTTGGAATTCCAGTTTTTATTTTTTCACCTAAAATATTCAAAAGTTTATTACAAAATTCATAACCATATAAACTATTGAAAACCTTGAATTTATTAACATCAAGCGAAATTATATATTTATTTTCTTTTAAAGAATTTAAGAAAATTTTGCTATTTTCTTTAAAATAATTTTCATTTCCAAGTAATGTAACTGAATCAACATAAGCTGCCTTATATAATTTACGATTTTTCATTTGATTTGAAATATCAATATAAACGCAAATCACAATAATGATAAGATTTACAGCTATGCAGACTCCAAGAGTTATAGCAATAAAATGATTTAATTCATCTGCCATAGCAGTAGCTGGAACTATATTTATTACGTACCAATCATTAATTCCAATATTTTCATAATGTCCAAAATATGTATCATTATCTTTAAAAGTTATATCAAAAGTTCCGTTCTTTTTATTTTCAATATCATCTTTAATTTGATTAATTTTATCTAAAGATTTGTCATCTGTAGCATTGTGTTTATTTATAATAAAACTATAAAGATTAACATTATTTTCTTTTATTGCATCAAATGAATCTATTAAAACTGTTCCATCATTATTTATCAAATATGTTCCACCAAGGCCATTGTAAAGTCTTCTAAGTAAAATTTCTTTATAATCTTTCGTATAAACTGTTGCAAACAAAACTTTTTCTTCCCCATTTATTTTGAAAGCCTTTGAGTATATGTTTATTTGAACATCTGAAATTGTACTTTTTCTATTTTCTGATAAATATACATCATCAAAATTGAAATAATCGTCTGTAACAGGGTAATCTTTAACAGTATAGCCGTCACTTGTAATTCCGTTTCCTTCTCTATCTAAAATAGCAAACCTGGTAAAGTGGTAATTTTCTAGGTCATCCGCAAAATTATCAAAGATTTCACTTTCTGTTTTAAAATATCCTCTATTTATAGAATCGACTGCAGTTTCAACAAATTTCTTTTGCTCTTCAATTGAAGAATTTAATTGTGTTGCAGTCTGTTTTCCAAGTTCTGAAATTGTTTTATAAATGTTTTTATATGTCAAAGTTTTTATATATCTAAATGCAAAAACTGATAATATTGCAATAAAAATAAATATTGGCAAAATCCATTTAACATTTAATTTGTAATTTTTTTGATTAATATATTTATATTTCTCTTTCATTAAATAAGGCTTTTCCTCCTTAAAACATATTTGCTATAATTATATTCTATAGGAAAACTTTTTTCAATAAAAAAACTGTTTAATATTTATCAAAATATACCTCTTGACATTTTTTACGTATATTTATATACTTAACTCAAATAGTATCTACACAGCAGATATTTAGGAGGAACAGTATGAGGTTTATTTCGTGGAATGTTAATGGAATAAGGTCTTGCTTAGAAAGTGGAGAGTTCGATAGGCTTTTCAATACCGTTCATGCTGATTTTTACTGTCTTCAAGAAATAAGGCTAAGCAGGAAAATTAAAATTGATATCAATAATTACGAGCAGTTTTGGCATTGTTCTACCGTAAAAGGTGGATATGCTGGAACTGCTATTTTTTGCAAAGAAAAACCTTTAAAAGTTACTTATGGAATTGAAGATGAGTATCAAGAAAATTTTGACAAAGAAGGAAGAGTAATAACTTTAGAATATTCGGATTTTTTCTTGGTCAATTGCTATATTCCAAATACCAAAACTGGTGTAGATCGATTAAATTATAGACTTAAATTTGATGATTGTTTTAGAGAACATATTAACAAATTAAACTCGGAGAAAAATGTGATTGTTTGTGGTGATTTTAATATTGCATATCAAAATATTGATGTTTGCAAAAATTATAGAGAGTCAAATTCTAACAAAAATGCACTAAAAGAATTTTCTGATGAGGAGAAAAACAATTTTAAAGAACTCTTAGAAATTGGCCTAATTGACAGTTTTAGATATTTTCACCCACAGAGTCAAAAATATACTTGGTGGCTTCACAATAGCGAAGATAGAAAAAATGACATTGGTTGGAGATTAGATTATTTTTTGATATCAGAAGAATTACGAAAAAGTATAAGAAAAGCAGACATTCTAACTAATGTAAAAGGAAGTGACCACTGCCCTATTGAGCTTGAGTTGAAATTGGAGGATTAATTATGGATTCTAATGTAAAAATAAGATATATCAATAAACAAAGAAATAAAATTTACGATAAAGCATTTTTCAAAAATAATATAGAATTTCCTAAAGAATATCTTTCAAAATTGTGGAATGAATTTGATTGGAAAAACGCCGAAAAATATATATTTAACCTACAATGTCAGTTAGCCGAAGTTGCTAAAAGTAGAAATTTAGAAGATATAAATTATGTCCAAACTAAAATCACAAATTCAGTTGAAGCAAAAATGTTAGCAGTAAAAAAAGTCTCTGAAAACTGCAATTCTGCTGGAATTGATAGAGTTCGTTGGAGAACTAGTTCAGAAAAAATGAGGGCTGCAATCTTCTTAAACGATAAAGATTATGAAGCAACACCATTACGAAATTTCGTATTAATTGATAAAAAAACTGGAAAAGAAAGAACTATTGGTGTTCCAACTTTGCGTGATAGAGCAATGCACTATTTATACACACTAGCGCTTGACCCTATTTCAGAAGTTTGGGCTGACTATAAATCATTTGGTTTTAGAAAAGGAAGATCAACTTTTAATGCACACGCACATTTAATAAATACTCTAAACAGCTTCGAAAGCGAATGTTGGGTTTTAGAAGTTGATGTAGAATCTTATTATGGAAGTATCAACCACGACTGGCTTTTGCACAATATTCCAATGGACAGAAATGTATTAAGTCAATTTTTAAAAGCAGGAATCGTGTTTGAAAATGGAGAACTATTTCCAACAGAAACTGGAATTTCTCTTGGTTGCTCAATTTCACCAATACTTGGAAATATGGTGTTAGATGGGATTCAAACGCGTTTATATAGTTTGCAAGGAGAAACTATCAAAGATTATAAAAATGGCTGGTGCATTAGATATGCTGATGATATGATAGTTTTGGCTAGAAGCAAGCAAGATGCAATGAATTTTAGAGAAATAATAAATGATTTTTTGGAAGAAAGAGGATTAAAACTTTCACTTTCAAAAACTAAAATTTTCAATTTAAATTTAGGAGAACAATTCACTTTTCTTTCAAGAACTTACTATAAAAAAGGTGGTATTGTGCATTGCGTACCTTCTAAAAAATCAAAAGATTTGTTTAGAGAAAACTTAAGAGAAATGCTTTTTGATCCTAATAAAAAGTGGACACCAAGAAAACTGGTTTTTGAGATAAATCAAAAACTAAACGGTTGGGCCTCTTATCACAGAATTACAGAGGCTAAAGATGCTTTTGCTGAAATCGATTCTTTTGTATCTGCAGTAGTTTTGAAACTCATGAAAAAAATATTTCCTACATTAACAAAAAAACAAATTATAAATAGATTTTATTGGAAAGCTGCTGATGGAAGATATAATTTTGCATTAGCGTCTGACAGAAGTTGCAGAATTCTCAACCTTGTTGATGTAATACTAATAAAATCTAAAGAAATCGACACTAAGAAAAACTATTATACTGACAATGACTATTTTAAAGAAATTGAAAATAACACAGAAGTCGAAAATATAACTGGAAGATTTAAACAACTTTGGCACAGGCAAAACGGAAAATGCGAAATTTGTGGAAAGCCTATACAAGATTTTGAGGAGAAAAAAGTTATTTTCAAGAAATTATCTAAAGATAAAACTATTAATAATATGATGTATATTCATTCTTTTTGTGAAGATTCTGAGCTTGTTTATGCATATGGAGAATTGGGAACTTTAACTCCTAAAAATACAATGGATATAATTAATGAGCTTCAAGATATTGAGACTGTTAAAAAGAAAAAACAGCCGAAAAAATTTGATAAATTGAAAGATTATTTTTCAAAATCAAAAAAGAAAAATATAGTTTTAACTTTCAAAAATATTGAAGAAATCTTAGGTTTTAAGCTTCCAAATCAAGCTTATGTTAGCAAAAAATATTTTTCTGACTCAGGCTATATAGCCTATAGTTGGACAAGTCAGAATTATGAGCTTACAACAATTGATATGAAAAAGCAAAAACTTTCTTTCCAAAAATTTAAAAATAACAATCTTTTTGAAAGCCCAAAGTGGTTTGATAAAGCTAAATTAGAGAATTTACCTCTAAAAGCTATAATTGAATTAAATGAATTTTTAAAAGATTTTGAAAGAAGATATGAACTATAATAAAAGACTAGAGTTAAACTCTAGTCTTATTTTACTAAATCTAAATTTCCATTTATTACTATTGGAGAAAATCCTGAAATCTCATCAAATAGCATACCTTCAGGAATATCGTTATATAAAAAGATTTTTTTGTTTTCCATAAATGCTTCATATAACTCGATAAAAGTTGCACCACCGATATAATTTTTCTTTCCATTTTTGTCAAAATTTAAAGTTAAAACTGCATCCATAGTAGCAATTCTTTCTTTACTCATTCTAAACATTCTTGCTTTAAATTCTGCATGTTCTTTTTCTCCTAAATTCCAGCTTTTCTTTTCTGCATCTGGTTCATAATAAGAATTTGGTAATTCAATTGTATGACCCATTTCTTCTAATTTTGCTTTTATTGGTTCAATATTATCATAAAAAGCTTTGCTACAAATAATTAAAATTTTCATATTGTCCTCCTTAATTTTTATATAAAAAACACTCTCTTTCGTGAGAATTAATAACTCCAATTGCTTGTAAATAAGAATATATAATAGTGCTTCCTACAAATTTCATTCCTCTTTTTTGCAAATCTTTTGATAAGTTATCTGATAATTCATTTGTCGTTTTATCTGTTTCATAAATTATTTTATCATTAGTAAATCTTTTTAAATAATTGTAAAATGAGCCAAATTCTTCTTGAATTTTCTTAAAAATCTTACTGTTATTTATGGTAGCATTAATTTTTAACTTATTTCTTACGATTTTTTCGTTTATCATTAACTCATTTATTTTTCCTTCATCATAACAACAAATTTTATCTATGTCAAAATTATCAAAAGCTTCTCTAAAACTTTCTCTTTTGTTTAATATGCATTCCCAAGAAAGTCCGGCTTGAAAAGACTCTAATATCAGCATTTCATATAAATATTTTTCATCAAAATTAGGCTTACACCACTCATTATCATGATATTCAACATACTTTTGATTTTTTAAATTACACCACTTACACCTAACAATCATATCTCTCTCCAATTTTGGGAAAAGGGGACAGTCCCCTTTTCCCATTTTTATATCACAAAATTTAATAATTAGCAACTCAAAAACATGAAATCGGGTGAGCCTAAGCCCACCCGATTTCGTCAGTTCTTGATTTTCTTTTGCAAGAAAACCAGTACAGCCATGACAATGGCAATGTTCACTATGTACACTAAAAGGATTGCCAAATCGCCGAGGTTTAAGAAGTGCTCACAGAGCATCGCTGGAGAAAGTAGCGCCAAAACTAACAGTAGCATCGCCGTACCAGCAGCCATTTTCCATAAGAACCGCCTCATTTGTCTTTCCTCCTGCCATTTTATGGCATAAAATTTCCGCCCTAAAAGGACGCTTCGTAGGGGAATTCCTACTCATACCCTTGATTATACCATAAAATCTAGTGTTTATCAATTTTGTTTATATATTCACTTAAAGCAACTGGTACATATCTTTGACTTCTAATCGCATTAACCCCGCATTCTTTTAATTTATCAAATGATAATTTCCCCTTCTCATATCTTTTTAATAAATCAATTTTCATAACTTTTTGCATTTTCAAATTTTTGTCTTTATATTCATAAGGAATATTTACTTCTATTACTTTAAATTTATACATAATTGATGAATAAGGCTTTCCAACATAAATATAAACAATGTCATTTACTCTAATATCTGTAGTTTGTTTCCACATCATTATATTACTCTTTTTTAATGCTTTATCAATATCAAAATATCCTGGATTTGCAGGTACCAACCATTCATTTTTACTACCAACTTTATTTTTAACCGTATATGAATAGCTTTCTTCAATCAAGCTCATAATTTTCTCGTCTGATACTGTATCATCTAATATAATTGTAATCCAACTTTTCTTATTCATATGATATGCAGGATAAAACCCGTCCTGTTTTAGCAAATCTTCTATTTCGCCCGGATCTAGTTTCATATTAATTACTTCAATCTCGCCTGTAGCTGTTTCGACTAATTTACTTTTGTCAATTTTCATAATTAATCCATACCATTTTCGGCTGTCTTTATTTCTAAAAATAGCATCTGTTGGAAATTTTTCCCATTCAAATTCTGGTTTGTCTTCATATTTTTCTCTTATTAACTTTACTATTCTATTTGTTTGATCATATAAAAACTCTTTTTTAGTAAAACAATTTTCTCTAATATCTTCTAGCAAGCTTTTAAATTCGTCTCTAACTTGCCCTACGAAAGAACCCTCACTATCTTCTATACGAAAATTCGTATATTCATCACCAAAAGCTAAATCATAAACTTTACCTTTAACTCTTCCATCATCATTTATTTCAACATCCACTCTAAAAGTATCATTCATAATATTTTTTGAATATTTATACAAAGATTTTTGTTTCTTAAAGCCATATTTAGAAACTTTATCAAAATCGACTTTTGCTTTTTTAAATAATTCCTCTTCAATAGTCATTTTTAGCCTCTATCTATATTCATAATTTACTTTATCTTCTTCCCAAGAATTTGGTTCATAAACAGCTCCCACAAACCAAACTTCACCTGAATTTTTATCTTTTATTAAATACATAAATGGTTTATCTATCTTAACTTCAACAGGTCTTTCTTTTTCCATAATTGCAGCTTTATCTGTCATATAAATAACTGTTGCAGCTGCTGCTTTAACGCCATCTTCTGTAAAATCTATATTAGCTTTGTGTAAAGCTCCACCTACAAAAAGCTCTCTACTTGACATATTTGAAAAGTCAGCTAATTCATCATCAAACGCATCTTTAATTCCTAAACCTTTTAAATCTTCTTTTAATTTTAAACTATAATCAAATGAAAATCTTGGTATAGAAACATTTAAGCCGTTTTTAGTATCAGAAGCTGATATTAAGTTGTTTGATATATTGTTTAAGTCATCACTTTTAAGCATTTTTATATAGTTTGGTAAATTTTTTTCTGGCATAATTGCAATAAATTCCATTTGCTCATTATCATATTCTTTTAAATCCATTGAAATCGCTGTAATTTTGTCATCTTTGTAATATGAAACATTATCACTTTTAGTCTCTTTATTCATAGTTGTAGCAGTCATTTTGTCGCCATTTTCTAAATAAAATGTATTTCCATGAGTTTTTTCTGCTTCAAATTTTTCTTTCCATTCCATATCAATAGCTAATGCGTTTATTAAAAACATCTCATTATTTGGATCTGTTACTAATTCATCACTTAACATATTTTTAATTTGTCCGAATGTTTTATCTTCAATCCAATTATTAATATTTTCAGCACTTTCAAAAGGATCATATTTAATTTCTGCATTATATCTATCAAACAAAATATTTTTATATTCATCTTTTACATATTCTGAATATGTATCTCTGATATAAACAGCATTTGCTAGTGATAATATATCTTTTATATCTTCATATTTTGTTAAACTTTCATCTCCGATTACACTTTCAATTTGGGCTTTTGTGTTTCCGTTTGCACCTTGATTTAGCATTTGTAAAGCATATTTAATAGATAACGGACTATAAATCATATTCTCTTTGTCATTTTCCATTTTCAAAAAAGTAAATGCAAAATCTGAGTCAATTGGATTAATATTTTTAGGAATATTACTATTGTTATTTTTAATAGTATTATCCATATCTGATTTTACAAAAACCGCTATTACAATCACTATTAATATTACACCTATTACCAAAAAATCAATTCTCCTCATAAAATCTCCTTTTCACAACTAAATTTCATATTAAACAGTATATATTATTTTCTAGCAAGTTTCAATATTTTTTAAAAGTCTAAAAAACAAAAATGGGAAAAGGGGACTGTGTACTGTCCCCATTTCCCATTTTTAAAAATTAATTATCTTCCATCATCATTTTGCCATCTATCAAAGTCGTGGTCTGACATTCCAGCTGGTTTCTCTCCAGTCCATTTAGCAGCTTGAAGTGCTTCACTTCTTCTCATATAATCTTGTTGTTTAGCTTTTTCAAAACCAACTTTTCTTGTTAAACTATCTTTTAATTTTCTTAAATCATCTAAACTCATTCTATCAAGTTCGTAAGAGCTCATTCTTGAATATCTAGTATCATTATCAAAACTATTAATTTGACTTAATCTTCTTGATAATTCTATAACTGATGAAATAGTACTTGATTTCTCCCATTGTTCATTTCTAGCTTGTTCTTCTCTAGCTCTTTTTTGTTCTTCTGTTTCAATTCCAAATAAACCTTTTACTCTATCTATAAATCCCATAATCGTAAATCTCCTTTTCATTTCTTTAGTTATGTATTTACTCAATACACTTATATTATACCATGTCTTTCTAACGTATTGCAAATTTGACAAAAATGGGAAAATTTTTCTATAGTCTCTACTTTTTTTAATAATACTCAATTATTTTTATAGAAAATGAAGGAGTTAGAATCCTTTGTTTAATAAATCATGATATGCAACTGCTTTATCATAATTTTTTCGTACTTCATCATCAGTTAATGCTCTATGATACAATCTAAAACAATAGGCATTTAAAGCAGAATAATGCCACGAATTAGGATTTGTCTGGGTTGATTTTCCAATTATGAAATATCTATCATTATTTGCTTCTATTTTTTCCTTAAAAACTTCCCAATTTTTTACATTATATCTTGCATCAATTTTCTTTTCACCATCTAGATGAATGGTAAGTTTATAATAATTTTCATCATTTTCACTTTTCCAAACTTTAGTTGTATCTAGCGCCACAACAATATAATGAGGTTTTCCATCATATAAGTTCAATGTTTCACCATAGTCCTGGTTCCAACGAAATCCCGTAGCACTTGCAGTTTCATTTTCACGAGAACTCAAATCTGATAATGCTTCTCTTCTAGGAGTATCAGCTGGAATACCAGCATTCCACCTTATAGTATTTCCATCTCCGAGCTAACCCAAATCTTAAATCTGCTTGAAACTTGTCATCACCATTCCAAAAGCAAAATAGACCTTTATAATGTGTATATTTTTCAAAATCACCTCCGAATCCTGGGTTCTTATATGATGTACCTCCACTCATAGTTCCATAATATTCAAATGTAAACCCATTATTTATAAGTGCTTCTTTTTGTTTTTTATTGCTATATTCTACTTGTATATAATCATCTATTCCGTCAAAATTAAATGATGTACTTGTTAATCCACTTTTTTCATTATAGTCAAAATTTTTTAAATCTACACCTTCTCCAAGCTGTTTTTCTAAAGCCTCTTCATCACTTCCTATACTTTCATCAATTATAGATGAATCTACATTTATTATTAAACTATCTTTTACTGCTAACATATCTCCTACTGATAATGATATGTAATCATCTTCTTTTAATTCTATTATCTCTCCAGTTTCATAATTTATTAACCAATTATATTTTGTTTTGCCATAGTCTTGCAAATCTGTTCCCTTTCCTAAATAATACCAACCAGTTTCATAAATATTATCATTTACTTTTATTATATGCCAATTATATGAATGGGCTAAGTTTCTTGTATTTAATTCTTCTCCAAGTTTTGCAGAACTAATATTTTCTTTACGATTATTTAATTGCACTGATGCTACATTTAGCTCTAAATATTCTTTTTCAGTTACATACAGTGCCTTTTCTCTTGTTTTTATTGCTCTTGATATTACTCCGTTCTCACCTATTGCAAGTGAAATAGACACACCTGCTAAGATTATTAAGGCAATAATTGTAATTATAAGAACAATTAAAGTTATTCCGTCTTTATTTTTCATTTGTTTTCTTCTCTCCTTTATCTTTTTTGTATTTATTATGAAATAAAATCTTCTGTTACTTCTACAGTTGCGCTTTTATATTTTATTATTACAGGTATTTTTGTTATTTTATTTGAATCTGATAGGGTTGTGTAATCACTTTCACTTTCACTTTCACTTTCACTTTCATTTTCATACTTAAATTCAACTTTACCTTCTAAATCTGTTAAAAGATTATGATTTAACTTATCTAAGTTTATTTCTCCTGTTGTATCAAAGCATCCTACTATTTCTGCTTCTAATCTTTCTTCTGCATCTGCATGCACGGTTTTATTTTTTGCAGTTATTGTTCTTGATATTACGCCATTCTCACCTGTTACTAGAGCAGATATTGAAATACCAGCTAGAATTATTAAGATAATGATTGTAATTATCAGAGTAATTAATGTTACTCCTCTTTTACTTTTCATTTGTTACTCTCCTTTATATTTAAATTTTACTTTATTTCTATTTCTTCTGACTCATATATTTCTTTTGACAGTGTTATTACTTTAAATCTATATCTTTCTTCTGTCTTTTCTTCTTCTACTTCTGTTCTTACTGTTATTCTTATTCTAGTAAAATCTCTACTGCACTCTACTACTCTTTTATTTCTTACTTCTTCTATTGTTAAGAACTCATCTTTACTTAGTTGTACTTCTTGCACATCTTTTACTTGTTTATTTATAGAAAGCTCTAAATCTACTACCAAGAAATCATTATCATAATATTTACTTACTTGTTTTACGCTGAATATGTTGTTTTTATCTTCTTGTTCTTTATGTTCTACTTTACTACTTTCTTCCAATTCTGACAGTTCATAATAAGTTTCATAAGTTATAGGATCTTTTATTCCATTAGCAGAATAGACTGTTCTTGTATTAAAGTCTACTACCACGTCATTTATTCCTTTTAAGTTAAAATACTTATTTATATTCATAGTTGTAAAATAGAATGCATTATCACTTGTTTCCAAATTTGGATACTTCTCTATTAAGCTTTTAAGTTTTTCACTTTTCTCTCCCATTTCTTTTATAGTATCAAAATATGCGTCATATCTATCTTGGAAATACTCTTTATATGTACTTTTATTTATTTCATCTTTTGTTTCTACAAGATAAGTCTCATAATCTCTTGATATTTCATCTACTTTTGCCTGCATTTCTTCTATCTCTGCTTTTGAAGATTCGAACTTCATTTGTTTATATGCTCTTATACTTGCAGGTATTGTTAATGCTCCCAAGATAATCATAATCATTATAGTTGCAAGTAACGCAACTAATGTTACACCTTTATTATTTCTCATATTTTTCTTTACCTTTTATTTATGTTTTATTATCTACAAGTTCTACTGATACTACTGGTCTTAGTCCGATATGGCTACTTGCATAATATATTCCGAGAAAATATTCCATTTACATTTACGCTACACACGCTATTATTACTTATTTTTGAAGGTGATGCTAGCCAATATCCATAGCAATCTTCTATTTTTGTTTTGGGAAAGAAAACTTTATTATTATAGACTTCCAAGTTTTTTACATCCAAAGAACTATCTTCTTTATTTCCTATTTTATAGCTATAGCCGTTCTTCTTCGTTACCTACTATTTCTAACTTTTCTTCATATCGTTCGTTATATGCTTCTTTAAGGTCTTCTACTGTTGGGGCTCCTTTTACTTCTACTTTTGCTTCTATTCCTTTTTCCTGTAATGAGGTTACTATAGCTTTAGAGAAGTCGTTCCAATTATCCTTTGGTACTGCGTTTTCTTCTAGATACCCTGCATATATGAAATAAACTTTATTTTCTTTTTCATCTGTATAATAATACTGCCATTTATATTTTAGAGTTCTATTATTTACTACTACTTCTCCTAAGTTTACAAATTTTGTATCATCTATTTTTTCTTTATTTTTGTTACTTAATATTTCTTCTAAATTATTTTCTTTATTTATATTTATTGTTGTACTTTCTTTTCTAATTTCATCTTTCTTATTTTGGATATTTGCTACTAATGGTTTTATTACTCCTAAGAAGAACCACAATATTGTAAGTAGTAATATGACAAGCAGAATCGAAAGTACAAGAGGTTTATTATTTTTCATTTGTTTTCTCCTTAAACTTTTCTATATCTTTAAGTAAGGTACTTAAAGGTTTTTTAATTTTAGAAAATTCTTATATTTCAATACTTACATAGATTTCTAGTTAAAAAATTATTTTCATTTTTTCCAATATTTTCTCGTCAAAAAAATTGCACTAAATACTTGCAATAAATAATTTTTAATGTTACACTTAAATTATGAAAAAAAGACTTTAAGTACCTTACTTAAAGTCTTTTTTACAATCTATCTAAATATTTTTTCTTTATTTTAAATGAAGAATGAACATATCTATTTAATGTCATTTCTACATTCGAATGGCCTAAAATTTCACTTAAGCTTTTTATATCCATACCTTTTTCTAGACATTTTGTTGCAAATGTATGGCGCAGGATATGAAATGTATATGTTTGTTTTAATTTTATTTCTTTTAGATAATCCTTAAACACATCTTCATAACTATTTGGTTCTATTCCTTTGTTCTTTCCGGTAAGAAAGAAGTCCTCATTTTCGTATTTATTCTTTAATGGTTTTAATATTTCATACAACTTATTTGAGATTGGGATTTTTCGTACTGATGATTTTGTTTTTGGTTCTTCCATTATTAATTTTGTTTTACTTAAATTTTTATCTACGTACACTCTTTCTAATACTCTTTTTATATATATTTCTTTTTTATCCAAATCTATTCTTTTCCATTTTAGTCCGCACACCTCTCCTATTCGTAAGCCTGTATTTAGAGCCATAATAACTCCTATACTTTTTAGATTATTTTGCTTCAAGCAATACTTTTCCATTTTCTTTATTTCTTCATCATTTAATATTACCACTGGTTTATTATCTAATCTTGGGCCTTTTATTTTCTCTAAATCTATTTTTGCTCCATATCTTCTTTTTATAAAATGCAATATAGATTTTAGTACGCACAATATATCTCTTGTAGTTTTAGGTGACAAGTTTTTACTTAAAGTATTTGTAAAGTTCTTATAATCATATTTTTCCAGTTCTTTTAATGTTAGATCCTTATATGTTGGAAACAGGTACTTTCTCATTATGTAGACATAATTTGAATATGTTGTTCTTTTTATTTCCATTTCTTTTATTTCTAGCCACTCATCTGTTATTTCTTCAAATGTTACTTTTTTCTTCCTCATCAACCTTTTTATTTTCTTTACTATTTCCATTTTTATTCCTCCCTTTTATGAGTTTTTATATTGAGTATATCAAAATTATGTTAACATAGCAAAATTGGGAGGATTTTTTAAAATCAAACAAAATATTTCATTAATTAACAAACAGTTGATAAATTTAATTTTGTATAGTATAATTGTTTATATAATTATTTATGGGAAACACTTACATAAAGGAGAATATATTTATGAATAAAGAATTAGTATTACAAGTTATTAATAATTTACCAGATAATGCTACTGAAGAACAAATTTCAGAAGCTTTAATTACTATTTTTAGTGTTATGCAAGGAATTAAAGATTTTGAAAATGGTAAATTCATTTCACAAGAAGAACTATTAGAGGAGATTAAAAAATGGTAATCAATTGGTCTAATTTTGCAATACAAAACTTAAAAGACTTTTTAGAAATTACAAAGATTTATAGTCCTATGGAATATGTAAATAATTTATTTAATTTTACTAATCATTTAATTGATAATAATAATTTAGGTAAACATATTTTAGACTTTAATTCTTATCAAATTAGACAAGTAATATATGAAAAGCACAAAATTTTATACTCTGTTGTAGGAAATGAAATTAGAATTTTAGCATTGATTCATGCTTCACAAGATTATAATAAAGCATTCAAAAAACTAATTAAAGAATTATTTTTAAAATAAAAGCGCTACTTAAAGAAGGTAGCGCTATTTTAATATGGTTAAGAACAGATTCGATAAGTCTTAAAATTCCTTTTGTATCTAAAGTATCCGTACTATAAAATTTTCCATCTTTTGCTTTTAATTTCAGTTGACTACATTTTGTAGTCAACTCAGATCCCTCTTTTTTTAATCTTAATTTTAGAACTGACCAGTATTTTCTAGCGTCACCACTATTAGTTAACGCTCCAATAACATCAACAACACTAAAATAATATTCTTCTTTTTCACCATCCCAAATACTTCTAATTTCCTTATCTTCAAACAAATTTGAAATTGTTTCTAGTTTATCATCTTTCATTAACAACACATCCTTTTTATAAATTTTAATTTTTGCTACATATACTATTATTTATAAGCTATATTTAATTTATTAGAACTTTTGTTTGCATTATAATTTAAATATTTTTACTTGTCAATATATTTTTTATTAATTATTAAAAAATCTAAATAATGAAAAAAGCACCCTAATGAAAGGTGCTTTTTTTGAAAACTACTGTATATGACAGTAAGAATAGCTTTCAAAAAACTAGTCAACAGTTACCGTAAAAGAATCATCAGTTATAATAAAAAACAGTCAACAGTTGCTGCAAAAAATCAACAGTTACGCAAAACAAGTCAATAATCACCGTAAAAGAAATCAACGGTTTTCACAAAATCAGTCAACAGTTGCTGTAGAAAAATCAACAGTTATCTCAAAATCAGTCAATAATTATCACAACAAAACAAGTCAACAATTGCCGTAAAAGAAATCAGCGATTTTCAAAAATTGGTCAACAGTTACTATAAAAGGAATCAACAGTTTTTAAAAAATCAGTCAGCATCTGCCCCAAAATCACTTTCCTCTAGCAGTCTTTCAAACTCTAAGGCATTTTTGTAATTGGCTTCAGTAACACAGGCCCACTCATAAAATCCAAGATTTTTCATCGCAGCAGTAACTTCCGATACGCGTTTCTGCGAGAATTTCATATTGAGAAGGTCGCTTCCATCCAGTTTTAGGATATCTCCAACGGTTTTAAGGCCACATTTATGTAAGATAAAATATGTCCGATTCTCCCAATCGATATCCTCAATTCTTTTAGTTTTTTGCTCCTCCATTATCGCATCATCAGATATAAAATATCTGACAAGATCCTCCAGTTGCTTTCCCATGTTTTTATTGCGTGGTTTTGGTAGTGCATCCAGCCTACCTAACGTAATCGCCAAACCAACAAAGTTACCATTCACGATATGTTCCTGTAGTGCCTTAACCTCCTCCAGAATCTTTTTGTCGCCTGCAAAAATAACTTCGAGTCTTCCAGTGACAACTAATGCTTCATACCTATTCATAACTTTTCCTCCTGCCATATTGGCGTTTTCAATGTACTACACTCTTTAGAGTGTTTGCAGGGTTATTCCTGCAATTATAATAAGTATACCATATTTTATGTAATACTTCAAATCTTGCATTTTAATGTAATATAATCAATTTTTATTAAAACTCTTGACAATATTGATTTAAAGTGTTAATATAATTATTGTTAATCGCGGGCGTGGCGAAACTGGCAGACGCGCTAGACTTAGGATCTAGTGGGCAACCGTGGGGGTTCAAGTCCTCTCGCCCGCACCATTGGCGGGTTTGAAGAAAACCCGCTTTTTTCTTTTCTCTGTAGGGATGCAGAGATTTTTTATTTTTAAATTTTCTGATTTTAAATGAATTTTATAAAAATTGCTGAAGTGCAGACGTATTAATCATTTTAGGTTTTTCGGCATTCAAAAAAATGTTCGTTTTTTATGTGATAAGGTCACCATAAGGTCACAAGAATTTAAAAATATTAAAAAATTATAAAAAATCAATTTTTGCTGGCTTATGCTGACTTATTATTTCTATAAACTTAGAGTAACAACGGTTTTAGAACACAGTTTTTTAACGTTTATTTTAGTTGATTATTTTATATTGAATTAGTATAATATTTGTATATGTTAGTTATATTGATTATTATTAAGTTTTTATATGAGAAAAAATATGAATGAAACAGATATAGAGACAGAAGAAAAAAAGATTATTAAATTTAATAAAAGAATATTACTAATTCTTATATGTATTCCTATTATTATAATTATTTTTTTATATGTATATATAATGTATTGGCTATATGGAACAAATAATGTTGATCTAAAAAATATTTCTAATAATGATAAAATTAATATTATGAAAATACTAAATCTGAATGATGAAGTTGTTGATGTTGAGTTAGATAAATTAGAAACACCTAAAACGTACAAAGATATATCTTATAAAATTTATTTTTCTATTGATTCAGAAGATAAAGAAAAAATGAAAGATGCTAACGTAAAAAATGATATAGAAGTTGTTTTTAATGAAATAAAAGAAACAAATAACAAAACAATGTATTATTGTACCATATATTCAAAGACAGGAAAAAGTATTAAAATTTTAGATGAAATAATAAGTAAATATCAAAAATAATATAAAAAATCCCTCAGCAAAAGAACTACTGAGGGATTTTATTATAATCCGAAACTTATTCCTATTGCACCATTAACTTTATCCATTATCTTTCCATCTTCTATATGTCCTATCTTTTCTTTTAATCTACTTTTATCTATTGTTCTAATTTGTTCAGTTAAAACAACAGAATCAGCTTTTAACCCATTGTTACTTGATGAAATTTCAATGTGTGTAGGAAGTTTAGCTTTTCCAGTTTGGGATGTAATCGCTGCTGCAATTACAGTTGGGCTGTATTTATTTCCTGTGTCATTTTGTATTATCAAAACCGGTCTTATTCCTCCCTGCTCTGAGCCAACAACTGGGCTTAAATCTGCATAAAACATATCTCCTCTTTTTATTACCATAATATTCACTCCTAATTTGTTACAATTAAAATTGAATTATTGAATATATTTTAATTTATGATATTTCGATATTTATATATTTTATGCTCAATTTTTCTTGTTTGCTACTATCTTTTACTAGCAATTTTACTGGCTTTCCCGTTTTTTTGTCTAAATAAAGTTCCTTATATTTTATGTATTTATTATAATTTTTCAATTCGATTTTTACTACAATTTCGCCATTTTCCTCTATTATTTCTTTCTCTTTTGCTTTTTCATATTCTTCTACAAAAGTGCTTAAAAATAAGCTGTTATCTGTAAATTCTCTATAATTTTCATACAGTTTTTCTAGCTTTAACTTGCTATTTTTTATAACTAAATTTCCATTTTTATTTTCTATTAGCAAGCCTGAAACGTCTTTCTTTCCAGTCACTTCAAGAAAGTTATTTTTACCATCTTCTTTAATTTTCAAATTATATTCATTTTCATTTTTATTACTATAAACTTTTACTTTAATTTTTGCATCATATTTTAATTTACTATTTAAAATATCTTCAATAATCTTTTCTTCACTTAATTTAATTATATTATTTCCCAGTTTTTGATTTTTATAATAAAAAAAAGAAAAAATTAAAACTAAACTTACCGCCAAAATTATGTATTTTTTTCCCAAAATAAAAACCTCCTTGCTAAAATTTATGCAAAAAGGTTTAAAATATATTATAAAAATCTTGAACAGTATTTATAGTATTCATTTTTCCTTTAAATCGCTTAGCATCTGGCATCCCTTTAACATACCAAGCAACAAATTTTCTAATTTCTCTTGTTGCAGTATATTCGCCTTTTTCCGCTAAAAGCAATTCAAAATGTTCTTTTAAAACATCAAATTTTTCTTCATCTGAAATAGGTGGCAATTTTTCGCCTGTTTTCAAAAAGTACGAAATTCGACTAAATATCCATGGATTTCCTAAAGAACCTCTTCCAATCATTATTCCATCACAGCCAGTTTCTTCAAAAACTCTTAAAGCAGAATCTTCATCAACTATATCACCATTTCCGAATTACTGGGATTGAAACTGTTTCTTTAACTTCTTTTATAGCAGTCCAATCAGCTTGTCCGAGAATAAAATTCTTGTCTAGTTCTTCCATGAACAATTATCGCTTTTACTCCCTCTTCTTCAGCGATTTTTGAAATCTCTTTATGAACAATATTTTCATTACTCCAGCCTTTTCTAATTTTTAATGTAACAGGTTTTGAAGAATTTTTAACAACTTCTCGAATAACAGCTCTTGCTAAATCTAAATCTGTCAAAAGCTTGCTTCCATCTCCATTTTTAACAACTTTTGGAGCTGGACAACCCATATTTATATCTAAAATATCACAAAGCTTGCTAACCACGACAGCAGCTTTTCCCATAGATTCAGGCTCACTTCCAAAAATCTGCATTGAAATTGGTTTTTCATCAATTGTTTTTAACATTTCAAAAGTCTTTTGATCTTCATAGCAAATCGCTTTACTACTAACCATTTCATTACAAACAAGACCGAGGATTTCCATATTTTTTAGTAATTTTTCTAAAAGGCAAATCTGTAACTCCAGCCATCGGCGCTAATATTAAATTATTCTCGAGTTCGACATCTCCGAATCTTCAACTTCTTATAATACATAAAATTTCCTTATTTAAAATTTTGGGAAAAGGGGACTGTCCCCTTTTCCCAATTTCTAGTTTCCATACATATTAAATTTGCTATTATATGATAAGCCTTTTTTTCTTCTAGAACTAATATTTAATAAAAGTCCTATACATATAAAGTTTGTTATAAGTGAACTACCTCCATAACTAACAAATGGAAGCGGAACACCAGTTATTGGAAGAAGTCCAATCGTCATTCCTATATTTTCAACCATGTGGAAGAAGAATATTCCAGCGATTCCACAAGCAATATAAGAACCTATGCTATCTTCAGCATTTTTACCAATTCCAATAGCTTTGGTTATCAGAATAACATATAAAACAACAATTGTGCTAGAAACAACAAATCCCATTTCTTCCCCAATTACAGAATAAATAAAATCTGTAGTTTTAGGAGAAAGATAACCTAGCTGTGTTTGGTTTCCTTTAAGAAATCCCATTCCTAAAAATTGGCCTGCACCAATTGCTAATCTAGATTGAATTAAGTTATAACCCATTCCTCTTGGATCACTCTCAGGATCCTTAAAAATCTCAATTCTGGCTCTGGCATGTGCTGGTAAATGTTCAACTACATAAGGGGTAAGTAAAACAACAGCTACAATTGCCACAACCATATATTTTTTATCTAAACCAGAAACAAATAACATAAACAACATTGCTGTAACATAAGATAAGGCAGTTCCTAAATCTGGCTGTTTATAAATCAAAAATATAGGCAAGCCCCAAAAAGCAAAATAAGTTATTAACTTCCAAGGCTTGTTTATTTCTCTCTTTCCTTTTAATTGCAATTTGTATAAAACAAATGACATAAACATTATAACAATGATTTTAGCAAGCTCTGATGGTTGAATTGCAAACGATTCTCCGAATTTATACCAGCTTCTCGCACCATGAATCGGTTCCATAAATAAAACACCCACCAGTAAAGCTATAAATATCATATAAATAACTGGTGTAAATTTTACGAAAAATTTATAATCTATAAAATAAACAAGTATAAGAAATGGAACACTTATAAGTGCCCATTGAATTTGTTTTTTAAATTCTAAAAACTCAGTATTTAAAGTTGCAGAATAAAGAGCTACAAGTCCAATTCCGAGTAAAGCTAAACTTATTATTAAAACTACCCAATCAGTATTTTTAAATCTCTTTTCTCTCATTTAAAACCTCTTAATTATTTTCTTTTTGATTTTGAAGTTTTCTTTTTCTTTTTACCATTACTTGATTTTGAAGTAGTATTTTTAGGTTTATTTTCTTTTTTCTCTTTATCTTCTGAATCTTTATTTTCTTCTAATTGTTTTAATCTTTCTTCTTCCTCTTCAGCTGCTTTTAATAAATCATCAAATGTAACATCATCATCGTCTTCTTCGTCATCTTCTTCACTTTCAGAATTATCTTTAATATCTTCGCTTTCGCTATCACTCTCAGTAGTTTCTTCTTGGCTTACTTCTTCACTTTCAACAACTTCTGGTTGTTCTGGCTCTTGAGTTTCTTCTACTTCTTTTTGTTCTGTTTCATCTTCTATAATTTCTTCAGGCTCAGAATTATCTTCAAGATTTTCTTCAGAATTAATTTCATCTTCTTTTATAACATCAATTGTTTGAGTTTTTTCAGTATCATCAGGATTTTCAATATTTTCTAAAACATCTTCTACTGTTTTTTCTGAAACATTTTCAGGTTCAATTTCGGCTTCAACTTCATTTTCAGTTTCAACTTTCTCAGTTTCTAAAACAGTTTCAGCTTCGTTTTCAGTTTTAACTTCTTCAGTTTCTTCAGCTTCTGAAACATTTTCAACTTCAGTTTCTGATACATCTTCAGAATCACTTTCTGATGAAGATGTATTATACATTTCACCTTTTAAATCATTTCTAATATTTAAAATAGGTATATTTGCATGTAATAGTGGCGCACCAATACTTCCGTCTTCATTTTCTTCGTTTGTAAGTCTAACATCTATTTTTGATTCGTCAACAACTATATATTTTTTGATAACTTCTATAATTTCTTCTTTCATTAATTCAAGAAAATCTGCAGAAACATTAGCTCTATCTTGCATAAGAACTACGTGTAATCTATCTTTCGCAGTGTCTTTAGACTGTGAAACAGTATTTTCGGCTAACAATTCTTTTTTCTCGTTTTGCATGAATCTTTTGAAAAATACCCCAATATTTTCAAACATTGCCATTTATAATACCTCCACTAATTTAAATCTAATTATCCTTTTTAAATAATCTTTTTAATTTAGCGAAAAAGCCTTTTTCCTTTCCCGGAACAGTAACCTCTATATTTTCGCCTAATATTCTTCTTGAAATTTCAATATAAGCTTTTCCAGAAGGGGCTTTCTTATTAGTGATTACAGGTTCTCCTTTATTGGTTTGAATTATAATATTTTCGTCATCTGGTACTACGCCGATTAAGTCTATTGATAATAAATCAACGATGTCATCGACATCCATCATTTCGCCACGTCTTACCATTGAAGGACGAAGTCTGTTTACTATTAATTCTGGGTTTTTGATTGATGATGATTCCAAAAGTCCAATAATTCTATCAGCATCTCTAATTGAAGAGATTTCAGCTGTAGTAACAACTAAAGCTCTGTCTGCGCCAGCAATTGCGTTTTTGAAGCCTTGCTCAATTCCAGCTGGACAATCAATTAAAACATAATCAAATTCAGCCTTTAGTTTTCCTATTAAATCTTTCATTTGTTCTTCTGTAACTGTAGTTTTATCTTCTGTTTGTGCCGCTGGAAGCAAATATAAATCGTTAAATTTTTTGTGTTTGATTAAAGCTTGTCTTAATTTGCATTTTTCTTTGATAACGTCAACTAAGTTGAAAACGATTCTATTCTCTAAGCCCATAACGATGTCTAAATTTCTAAGCCCTATATCAGTATCAACAAGAGCAACTTTCTTTCCTGCTGATGCTAAAGCTGAGCCCAAATTTGCTGTAGTAGTTGTTTTTCCAACGCCACCTTTGCCTGATGTAATAACTATAACCTCTCCCATATATTTTCCCCCTTAAAATTTGTGCATACAGTTTGGTTTTTTGTTTTATAATTTGTTCCTTTTTATAGCTTAACTAAATTACTCTATTATAATATATTTTTTTTTAACAAAAGTCAATGAAAGTTGTAATATTTTTGTAATATTTTTTATAATTTCCTTATTTCCCCAAGTTTCAATTGATTTTTTATCATTGACTTTATAGTTTTTATGGATTATAATGTAGCTGTCAAAAAAATAATCTTAAGAAAGGAAACTTAAACTATGAAAGATTTAATTGAAATTAGATGGCATGGTAGAGGTGGACAAGGTGCAAAAACAGCGTCTTTGCTTTTAGCTGACGCAGCTTTTAACACAGGAAAATATATTCAAGGTTTCCCTGAATATGGTCCTGAAAGAATGGGTGCACCAATTGTTGCATATAACCGTATAAGCAACAATCCAATTACTATTCACAGTAATATCTATGAACCAGATTATGTTGTTGTAGTAGACGATACATTACTTGATTGCGTAGATGTTACAGCAGGTCTTAAAGAAAGTGGAGCTATTATTATAAACTCTACAAAAACAAGTGATGAAATAATGAAGAAATTAAAGAACTACAATGGCTCAGTTTACAAAATTGATGCTAGAGGAATCTCTATTGAAGCACTAGGAAAGTATTTTCCTAATACTCCAATGCTTGCTGCTATTGTTAAAGTTAGCGGTGTTATGAGTGATGAAGATTTCTTAAATGACATGGTAGGTTCTTTTAAACATAAATTTGCTAAAAAACCTGAAGTTATTGACGGAAATATGAAAGCCTTAGAAATGGCTTTAAAACAAATTGAGAAAGTTAAATAATTGGAAAGGAGAAATTATAATGGCAGAAATTAACAATAATACACCTATTGATGAATTAACAATTGGTGGAAACATCTACACTGCTGGAAATGCTAAAAACTTCAAAACAGGTGACTGGAGAAGTGAAACTCCTAAATATTTACCAGATGTTTGCAAACAATGTGGACTTTGCTTTAATGTTTGTCCAGATAATGCAATTCCAGTTAACAAAGATCTAAAAAGAGAAGACTTTGATTTTGATGCTTGTAAAGGATGTGGCGTTTGTGCCAAAGTTTGTCCTTTCAAAGCAATTGTAATGGAATAAGGAGGTTTAAAAAATGAGTATTAGAGAACGTTTAAGTGGTAATGAAGCAGCAGCAACAGCTATGAAACAAATTAATCCAGATGTTGTAGCAGCCTTCCCTATCACACCTTCAACAGAAATTCCACAATACTTTTCTACTTTCGTTAGTAACGGTCAAGTAGATACAGAGTTTGTTGCTGTTGAAAGTGAACATAGTGCAATGAGCGCTTGTATCGGTGCAGAAGCTGCCGGATCTAGAGCTATGACAGCTACATCTGCTAATGGTTTATCACTTATGTGGGAAATGATTTATATCGCATCAAGCTTAAGATTACCAATCGTTATGTCATTAGTTAACAGAGCAGTATCTGGACCATTAAATATTCATAATGACCATTCAGATGCTATGGGTGTTAGAGACGCAGGTTGGGTTATGTTATTCTCAGAAAATAACCAAGAAGCTTATGATAACTTAGTTATGGCACATAGAATTGCTGAACACAAAGATGTTTTACTTCCACTTATGGTTTGCCAAGATGGATTTATCACATCACACTCAATTGAAAATATTGAATTAATCGAAGATGAGAAAGTTAAAGAATTCGTTGGAAAATATAAACCAGAACATTATTTATTAAATGATAAAGAGCCAATCGCTATTGGACCTTTAGATTTACAAGCATATCTATTTGAACACAAAAAACAACAAGCAGATGCTATGAGAAATGCTAAAAAAGTTATTTTAGATGTTGCTAAAGATTTTGAAAAAATGACTGGAAGAAAATATAGTTTCTTCGAAGAATATAAAATGGAAGATGCTGAAGCTGTTATAGTTTGTATGAACTCTACAGCAGGTACAGCTAAAGCCAAAGTTGATGAATTAAGAGCAAACGGAGTTAAAGCTGGTCTAATCAAAGTTAGAGTATTTAGACCATTCCCAGCTGAAGAAATCGCAGAAGCTTTGAAAAATGCTAAAGCAATCGCTGTTTTAGACAAAGCTGATTCTTTAAATGCTTGCGGTGGAGCATTATTTGAAGATGTAGTTAGCGCTATGTATACTTCAAATATTCATGTTCCTACAGTAAACTATGTTTATGGAATTGGTGGTAGAGACACTACTACAGACGATATTGGAACAGTTTATGAAGATTTACAAGAAGTAATCAAAACTGGCAATATTGGAAATCCTTATAGATATTTAGGTGTAAGGGAGGGAAAATAAAATGGCATATAATCATAAAGAAGTAGCTGCTAGACCAGCTAGATTAACATCAGGTCACAGAATGTGTGCAGGATGTGGAGCTCCAGCAGTTGCTAGAATGATATTAAAAGCAGTTAAACCAGAAGATCATGCTGTTATAGCTAATGCTACAGGATGTATGGAAGTTTCTACTTTCATTTACCCATATACAGCTTGGACAGATTCTTATATTCACACAGCTTTCGAGTGTGCTGGTGCTACACTTTCAGGTGTTGAAGCTGCATACAAAGAAATGAAAAGAACTGGAAAATTACCTCAAGATAAAGATACTAAATTCATCGCATTCGGTGGAGACGGTGGAACTTATGATATAGGTTTACAAAGTCTTTCAGGTGCTATGGAAAGAGGACATGACATGGTATATGTTTGCTATGATAATGGCGCATATATGAACACTGGTATTCAAAGAAGTAGTGCAACACCAAGATTTGCTGATACTACTACAAGTCCAGCAGGATCAGTTATTCCTGGAAAAATGCAATCTAGAAAAGATTTAGCTAAAATTATGGCTGGTCACAATTTACCATATATTGGTCAAACAGCTGCAATTGGAAATATGAAAGACCTTTATGAAAAAGCTGAAAAAGCTATTTACACTGAAGGTCCATGTTTCTTAAATGTTTTAGCTCCATGTCCTAGAGGTTGGGGCTACAACACTCCAGATTTAATGGAAATCAACAAATTAGCTGTTGAAACTTGTTATTGGCCACTATATGAAGTAGTTGATGGTGTTTATCACATCACATATAAACCAACTAACAAACTTCCAGTTGAAGAATTCTTAAAACCTCAAAAGAGATTTAAACACATGTTTAAACCTGGAAATGAATGGATGATTGAAGAATTCCAAAAAGAAGTTGACAAACGTTGGCAAGAATTACTTGATTTAGAAGAAATGACAAATAAATAGTAATTAAATAATAAAAATAAAATGTGTCAGTTTTGGCACATTTTATTTTTTTATTTCATAAAATATATTAATCTAACTTGGAGGTATGTAATAATGGATAGAAATTGTAATTATTTAACTAGTATTGCGATTAGCCTTATTATATCGTTTGTTTTTGCTTTAATTTTTTATACAGGAATAATCTCAAATATAATATCTATATTCATTTTCGCTCTAGCCTTTGCCCTACTTTCAATTTTACTACTTGGACTGTTTGGAATTTCTGACAATGGAATAACACATCAAAGATTATGTCAAAACTGCTTAAGCCTTATTATATCTATCATTGGAAATATATTATTTAATTTAGCTAATTTATCAATGACGTTTTCTCCTCGGAAGCATTATATTTTCAGCACTTGTCGGGCTTTCTACCTTTTTCTTTATTTTTAATTTAATCAATTTAGTAATAATGTTAATTTCAATAACAAAATATAATTAAAGCCCGTAACACATGTACGGGCCTATTTTAACTCATTTCTATATTTTTAGTATATATCAAATCATTTTCTGTAATTGAAAATTTGTAATCTTCAAAAGGATTTTTATTTACATATATATTTTTAGCTTTAAGCTCTGAAATAAATTTATAGATTAGCTCTGTGTTCTTAGAAAGTAAAACAAAGCAATCTGTAAGTTCAAATCTATTTATAAATGTAAGTGTATCTTCAATTTGAGTATCATCATAATAATTTATTTTAATATAATTATTTCTAGCAAATTCGCTAATATCTAAAAGTAAATCTTTAAAATCTTTGCTCTCAATAAAAACATCTATATTTCCATATCCTGAGTAAATTGTAGGGATAACAAATTTCTTTTTCATTTGAACATAATCTCTTTTATCTCCTACAAAAATCATTTTATTGAAAAATGTTTGCAAGTTTGCTACAACTGCATCAATTACATCAAACTCAATCATAGCAATTCTTCCGAGCATATCCTTTCTTTTCGCAAACCATATTAAGTGTTTCAACAATTTTTGTGTTTATAGCATAATATTTTTTTGAAAAAAATACTATATTATTATGTGTTCTAAGTGACATTAAAAGCAATCTTAAGGTTACATATGGATCTCCATTATAGCTAACAGCAAGGTTTCCATAGCCATCAACTATAGTTTTTGGAGAATATTTTACATTAAATTTTTCTATATTAATAAATTCATCAATGATTTTCATGACATTTTCTTGCGTTACATGAACTGGATGATGTTTTTCATCTATTTCAATTGCTTGCTTAAACGTATCTTGATTAGACATTCTTTTTTTGAATTCTTCTAAGATTTCTTTAATCAAGTTTGGTTTTAATGTATATTTTGTAGTATTTGTAAGTTTATTTAGTCTTGTTTGCAAATCTTCCATATATTCCCTCCTATGTAAAGTTTCTAATTGTCATCTCTACCTTTTGCTTTTTCTTCATCATATAATTCTCTTAAGCCATCAACCATATCTTGAACATCTATTCTGTATTTAGTTTCTTCTCCTCTAAGAGCTTCAGCTACTTTAGGAGAAACTCTACCTGCAGCTTCAGCTAAATTTCTAGCAAAATGTCTTGTATGTTCAACAACTTCAACACCTACAATAGTTTTTAAATAAGCTTTATCTTTCATTCTATCTTGAACTTCTATTTCGCCTGTTTCGCTTTCTTTGCCTTTCAAGAAATACATTAATTGATATGCACTCATTACAAAAACTGCATTTTGCCTCTTTGATTTTTGAAGAATAACTATTCCATCTAAATCTTCGTTTCCAAAGATTCTATAATTATTTAATGAAGTTGCTCTTCCTTTTGTATTATAACTTGAAATCTTTGAATATGGCTCTTCTTCAACATCTTTTTGTCCTAATATTTTTGAAATTAATTCAATTTCTAATGAAAAGTCGTCTTCTACTACTGGTCTTGGTTTTGGATCAATTACCGGTTTTGTTCCTTCTGCTTTTCTAGCAGTTACAACCTTAAATACTTTTCTTTGATTTATTTCATCAAATAATTTTCTAGTACTAAGTGCTTTTCTTATTTCAATAAGTTGTTCATCTGAAATTGCTCCATGAGCGTGTAATGTTAAAACTTTTGAATAATCAATTAATAAATTTCTAAACAATTCTTTAACTTTCTCAAAAGGAGTTGTTTCATCAACAAAATTTGAAATATCAACATCTTCTTCAGAAAGCTCAAAAGCATCTCTTAAATCATCAACTGATAAATTATCTGATTTCAAATATAATTCAACAAAATCTTGAAGATTTACTTTTTTCTCAACATAGCTTTCAATAAGCAAATCTCGATCAGTTATTGCTCTTAAGCAACCTCTTCTAAGTTTTCCTGATTCATATAAATCAATGATTTCTTGGTCAGTATAAAACTTAGAAATAAACTCGTCACTAACTATTCCTTTTTGATAAAGTTCAAATATTTCTTCTATTGACATTTCATCATTAGAAAATCTATCTTCGATATATTCTGTAGTAACGACTCCTTTAGTTGTTTCTACATCACATAGGCCTTTTCCAAAGAAATATAAAACATTTTCTTGTAATCTTCTATTTTCAAGTTCTTTGTCTTCACTTTGCACAGTTTTTCTTAAGCCATTAACTAATTCTTGAGAATAACGGCTAAATCTCTCTTTATCTTCATCAAGATTTAGCATCTCTCTATATTTTTCAATAAACTCTGGAGTTAGTTTATCAGCATATCTCATCTCATATAAACGTTGTGGTGTATAGAATGCAGCTATTTCTTCATCTTCAAACATTGATTCATAATCAACCATTTTTAAAGCTTTATTTATTTCATAAGCTTGAATTACATCTTCTGGCTCTATATAGCCATACATAGCTAATTTATAAATTGTAGAACCTGTTAAAGTTCTTCCATAAGCATTAATCAAATCTTGTGAAGTAATTCTTAAGCTTTCTGGTACTTTGTCATTTTTATCCTCTAAAAATGACAATAAAGCCGTATATGAAATTGCCAAAATATCAGCTTTTTTAACTTTAGTTCTAGAAAATTCTTCTTCATTTAATCCATCACTTAAATAAACGTCGACAATATCAGGAGCATCTAACAAGTTCATTGCTCCTACAATTCTAGCATTATATTTTCTTTTATTTTTTCTCTTTTCATTTCTTTCTTCGTCGTAAGCTCTCTCATAGCTAAAAATACGACTGACAATTTGTGGAACATCTTCTTTATCAATTGTTCCGCTATTTATAAGCTCTTCGATTTTTGAAATAGGCTCATCTATATAATATTCAAGTCTAACCTTATCTTTTTCAGTAAAAATTCCAAGTTCAATAAATCTGTCTACATATTTTTTTCTTGATTTTACATCTAAAGCATTAATTGTAGTAAAACTTATTTCTCTAATTTTCAAATAATAGCTATAACTTTGCTTAACTTGATTTTTAAAATTACTTATAAACTTGCTAGTATAAGGAACTCCCATTTCTTCGAAAGCTGGATTTGTCCAATCATATAGATAAGCTATGCTAGATGGTCCAAGTTCATCAAGTTCTAAAGTTTTAGGTAAATCTTGAGTATAGATATGTTCGAAACTTGGGTCAAATATGTAACCAAAAGTCATAGCTCTCATTCTATAGATTTTATCTTCAGTTTCGACATATAAGAATTCGCCACTAACAGATAATGTGTCTTTTCTAACACCTTCAAAAAATATTTTTTGATAAAATCTTTCTACAAGTTTTTCATCATTAGTTTCAACTGTTATAACTTCCTTTTTTCTTGACATTTAAACCTTCCTTTTTATTATCTTCCTTCTCCAGATTTTTCTTTATTCTTAGGAAACATCGCATCATTTAGTTTTTTAATAGCTTGTCCAACATCTTCACCAAGTTCCATTCTTTCATCATCTTCATTATATTCTCCGGCATATAAAAATCTTGGGTGTTGTGAGCCATTAGCAGCAAATAATGTTTCTAAAATATCTGCTTGTAAAAATACTTCACCAAATTTCTTTCTGTAATCTGGATCTGAAACAAATTTTTCATCATCAACTCCAGCAATATGAAGTGAATAAACACCATCCAAGTACGATGGTATACTTTCAACGTCATTCTCTTTTCTCTTATAACCTGTTCTAAATGTGGCAAAATATTTTCCGTTCTCGACTCCTCCTGCTGTAATAATTGTACCACATTTTAAGAGTAATGCTTTCTTCTTTATAGTCTTAGAAACAGTTTTTTCAACTGAATCAGTAGGTCTTTTAACTTTAGAAAGTGTTATACTTTCATAAAATGTTTTCATAAGTTCTACAAGAAGTCCATCATCTTTAATCTCATCTGCGCTAGGTTTTACTTTTTTCTTTCTTTTTCTTTCAACACCATATTTTATTAAAAAATTATTATTATTAGCTTCTTGTAAAGCATCAAATAATGTAAGTTTAAAATAGTTTGCTAAAGTAGGATCTTTAGGTTGATGTATAATTCCTGGAAATCGTCCAGTTGAACAATTTATATTATATCTAGTAATGCTTTCGAAAAAAGCTTTAAGTTGAGACTTATCATTAAGAACATCCGTATCTAATTTTCCATATGAGTAAATTAAATCAACCATTGTAACATATTGCAATTTTAGAGTTTCAATTAGAGCATAGCAATGACAATTTGGATCAAATTTTTTTGCATTTAAAACATGAAGTAAAACTTTAGTACCATCAACATCTATCTCTGTTAAAGGATTATCTGTCATTTCAACTTCTACTAATTGAATTGTACTTTCGCCATATGCTTCTTTATTTGGTTTTTTCATTTTTACTCATACCTCCTTTTACGCACTATACTTAGTAATTATAACATATTTTTACAATATAGTCAAAAAAAATCAGCTTTTAAAAAGCTGATTTTAATTGATTTTAATATAAATAATTTTGTGGATTAACAGCAGATCCATTTATTCTTATTTCTAAGTGTAAATGTGGTCCTGTAGAATTTCCAGTTGAACCTACTGCAGCAATGCATGTATCTGTAGTAACTTCTGTTCCAACTCCAACATTAATTGAGTTGCAGTGAGCATACCAACTTTGAACTCCATTTCCGTGATCTACAACAACTTTATTTCCATAACTTCCATCCCATCCAGCAAAAATAACTGTTCCTGAAGCTATTGGGTATATAGCTGTTCCCATTTGTGTAGCTAAATCTAAGCCTGTGTGCATATATCTTCTAGAACCATATTCACCAAATCTTGATGTAATAAGTGGTGAAGTTCTAAGTGGGTAACTTAGGTTCATTCCGCCAATATTACCTGAACCATAAGAACCAACTTGTGCTGCAGCAATTGCAGCTCTTCTTGATTGTTCTAGACGAGCAGCTCTTTCTCTAGCAATTCTTTCTTGCTCAAGTCTAGCTTGTTCTGCTTCATATTCTTGTGTTTTAGCTAACTTCATTCCATTTAAAACTTCAAACGCTGAATCTTGAGATATTCCATTTTGTTCTGTACTTAGAACTTCTGCAATACCTAAGTTAAATTCAACACCTTCTTTTAAATCAGATTGAAGATTTGAAACAATTGATTCTGCTTCAATCTGAGTGTTTACTTCGTTAACTTTTTCTCCATTTACAGTGATAGCATAAGTTTTATATGTTATTACTGATGAATCTTCTATTTTTTCTAGAATTCTTTTTTCTTGAGTAGCTTGCTTTCTACCAACTAGCTCTAATTTGTATTCTGGCATATTTGCTATCTCTATAGAAGCAATTGTGCCTTCTCTATGATTTATATAATCATTTAAATTCTTATTTAATTCTTCTTTACTGTTAACATATCCTAAAGCCTCTCCAGATACAGTGACAGTGTATACTGGCTTATACTTTATAAAAGTAACTGTTCCCAAAAATAATATACTTAATAATGTTATTCCTAAAGGTTTGAAGTCTATATCTTTTGTGTGTTTTCTCAGTCCTTCTAAAATAAAATTCACTCCTTTACGTCTTAAGATTGTCACATAGGCATTATTATACTCTTTATTTTTTGATATGGCAAACAACTTTTTTTGCCTTATTCATATATTTTCCTATTTTAGCAATTTTTATAATTTAAAATATGTGGGAATTTTTACCAAAGCTCTTTATTTCTTCTTTTTTCTTTCTTTTTCTCTGTTTTTTAAACTTGCAAAAGAGAGCAATATATGCTCTCTTTTCCATTTTTTACTATATTTTTATTTCATATTCATTGATAGTAATTTACTAATTCCTTTTTCTTCCATAGTTATTCCATACATTGTATTTGCAGCTTCCATAGTTCCTTTTCTATGAGTAATTACAAGGAATTGAGTGTTGTCATTGAACTTTTTCAAATATTCAGCAAATCTTGATACGTTAACATCATCTAAAGCTGCTTCGATTTCGTCTAGAACGCAGAATGGTGCAGGATTTATTCTTAATATTGCAAACAATAAAGCAATCGCTGTAAACGCCCTTTCACCGCCTGATAGAAGTGACATAGATTGTAATTTCTTTCCAGGTGGTTGAACTTCAATTTCAATTCCGCACTCTAAAACATTTGAATCATCTTCTAGTTTTAGTTCTGCTTTTCCTCCACCAAATAGTTCACTAAATGATTCTTTGAAATTCTTATTTATTTCTTTAAATCTCTGATTAAATTGATCTTTCATTGTATCAACAATTTCATTTATCAATTTCTTTAACTTAGAAATCGTGTTTTCTAAATCTTCACGCTGATTTGAAAGGAAATCATATCTTTCTTTAACTTCTTGATATTCTTTTATACTGTCAATATTAACACTTCCAAGATCTTTAATCTCATTTCTAAGCTCATTTACTTGTTTTTGAACTTTAGTTGGACTTGTTGTCTTTTCAACATCTTTAACATTATTTGGAGTAAGCTCATATTCTTCCCACATTTTATTGATAACTTGTTCAAGTTCAAGCTCAAATTTTGAAATTTTAACTTCTTGTTTTGAAATTTGATTTTTAATGTCTTCAATTATAGCTTGTTTTTCAGTGATTTCATTTTCAATTTCAGTCAATTTATTATTTTTATTTGTTCTTTCTTCTTTTAATTCTAGAACTTTTCCTGAAGAATTTTTAGCATCCTCTTCTTGTTTCTTAATTTCTTCTTGTAAATCAACAATACTTTTCTTTAATTCTTCATTTTGAACTAAAATATTCTCTCTTAATTCTATTTTATTCTGAATCTGTTTATTATTTTCCTCAATATCTTCATTTAGTTTATTGACAAATTCATCAATAGATTCATCACTTTCATCAAAAGAAGAAACAGAGACTTGAAGATTTGTAATATCAAATTTTAAATCATCAATATATTTTTGGTCATCTTGATTTTTCTTAGCATAATTTTCAATTTGAATATTAAGCTCAGAGTTCTCACTCTCTAAATCAGACATCTCTTTTGATTGAGCTTCTTGAAGTGATTTGCTCTTTTCTTGTTCTTGTTTATTTTGATCAATATCAGCTTTTAATTTATCTTTTTTACTGTCTAATTTCAAAATTTCTAAATTAAAATTATTGATTTTTTGTTCTTCTGTAGCAAAAGTAATTTGAAGTGTATTAAATTCATCTTGCTTTGATTCTAGTTTTGATAAGCTCTCTGAGATTTTTTCTTCATATTCTTTCTTTTCAAGTTTAACTTTTTCTATTTTAGAATTAATTTCTTTTAACTCTTTTTCAAGTGTTTTAATTTCTGAGCTTCTTCCTAATAAATTAACTGTTTTTGGAGTAACATATCCACCAGTAATTGATCCTGAAGGATTTATTATATCTCCTTTTAAAGTAACTATTTTAAATGAATTTGAATTTTTTCTAGAAAGAGCTATCGCTGAATTCATATCTTCAACTATTACTGTTTTTCCAAGCAAATTCAAAACAATTTGCTCATATTTAGAATTATATTTAATTAAATCTGATGCTATTCCTAAAACACCTTTTATTCCAGTAGAATTAATTTTAGTAATTCTTTGGCCTTTCATAGAGCTGATAGGTAAAAATGAAGCACGGCCTAATTTGTTTTCTCTTAAATATTCAACAAGTTCTTTAGCCTCTTCTTCTGTGTCTGTAACTATGTTTTGAATAGCAGCACCTAAAGCCATTTCAATAGCTGTTTCATATTCTTTAGGAACTGTTAGAAGATTTGCTAAAACTCCATGCATTCCCTTTTTATATTTAGGGTTTTTTTCGGTCAAATTCAAAATGTCTTTAACACTTTTGTTATAGCCTTCTTTTTCTTTTTCAGTTTCAATTAAAAATTTTAATCTTGATTCTTTAATTCTATATTCATTTTCTAAAGAATTTATTTTAGTATTAAATTCTTCAATTACTTTATTTTCCTCAGAATTTTTTTCTTTAATTTCATCTAATTCTTTTTGCAAATTATTTCTCTTAGTTTGAATATCAAAGAAAACACTGTCAACTTCACTCTTTTGAGCTCTAGTAGAATCTAACTCTCTAATTGTAGAATCTAATTCTTGATTTAAACTTTTTTCTCTTTTAACTAAATTTTCATAATTTGCAAACTCTGTATTTGAAATCGCAATTAATTCATATTTTCTGTCAATGTTCTTTTGAACTTTATCTTTTTTCTCTTCAATCTCTAAGGCTTTAGCAGAAAGCGTTTTAGAAAATTCTTCATATTCCTTAGTTTTATTAGCAAGCTCTGTTTCATATTTTTCTTTATTTACACTCAAGTCTTCTTTTTTACTTAATTTCTTTTCTTTATCTTCTTCTAAAGTCTTATTTTTCTCTTTTAAACTTTCTATTTCTGTTTCAAATCTCTTGTAGTTTTCTTCATTATTAGATATTCTTTCTTGATTAACTGTAATTTGCCCATTAATCTGTTCTTTTTTCTTTTCTAATTCGAAGCCTAAATTTTGAGTCTTTTCAATTAGTTCAAGTAACTCTTCTAGAGATTTTTTCAAGTCATCTCTTTGAGTTCCAAGATCATTTAATTTTTCGTCTTCTTTAACTTTTTGAGTTTCTATTATTTCAATATCTTTTTTTATTTCTTCGATTTTTTCTTTATAATCATCTATATTATATAAAAACAAGCTGATTTCAATGTTTTTAAGCTCATCTCTTAATGATAAAAACTTTTTAGCTTTTTCAGATTGAGTTTTAAGTGAATCAATATTTACTTCAATCTCAGATATAATATCATTTATTCTAAGTAAGTTTAACTTAGTTTGCTCTAGTTTTTTCTCTGATTCGTTTTTTCTAACTCTATATTTAACAATTCCAGCAGCTTCTTCAAAAATGTGACGTCTATCTTCTGATTTATTGCTTAAAATCTCATCAACTTTTCCGTTGACCAATTATTGAATATCCGTCTTTTCCAATTCCGGTATCCATAAATAATTCTTGAACATCTTTTAGTCTGCAAGGAGCTTTATTAATGAAATAGCCAGATTCACCACTTCTATATAGTCTTCTACTAACAGTAACTTCATTATATTCAATTGGTAATTTTCCATCTGAATTATCAAAAACAAGTGATGCTTCAGCAAAACCTAATGGGTGTCTATTTTGAGTACCAGAAAAAATAATATCTTCTGTTTTTGTTCCTCTTAAAGCCTTTAAGCTCTGTTCTCCTAAGATCCAACGAATGCAATCTGAAATATTACTTTTTCCAGAACCATTTGGGCCAACAACACCTGTAATTCCATCTTTAAATTCAAGAACAGTTTTATCAGCAAATGACTTAAACCCATACATCTCAAGTCGCTTTAATTTCATTAATTTTCCCCTTTTCTTGTTAGCTTATTTTTACTACTATATATTATATTAAATCTATTTAAATTTCAAGGAAAAATTTCATATTTTGACAATATTCCACTTTTTATTATTGACTTAATTTTTAATAATAGTTAAAATATTATTGAGATATTTTATAATTTATGAAGGTGAAAAAATATGAATGAGCAATTTGATTTTTATAGCAAAACTGCGATAAAATCTTATAATTTAGAGGATAAAATCAGATATCAATTAGCTTTATTAGATAGCTTAGATGCTTTTACTAGAAGACATTCTGAAAATGTTGCAAACATTACTTGCAGACTTTGTGAATATCTAAAAATGGATGAAGGTTTTACAATCTATTGCACAACTTGCGCTTATATTCATGACATTGGAAAACTTTTCATTCCGCCAGAAATTTTGCAAAAGACATCTAAACTTACAGAAGCTGAATTTGAAGTTATGAAAACACATACAACTATTGGATATAAAATGTGTATGAAAGATCCAAAACTTACTCCATATGCTGCTGGAACTTTATATCACCATGAATCTCTAAATGGAACTGGCTATCCTTATGGAGTCACAGCTAAAGATATTCCTTATGAAGCTCAAATAATTAGAGTTGCTGACGAATTTGAAGCAATTACAGCTATCCGTCAATATAAAACTCACGTTGGAATTGTTGATGCTTTAAAAATAATAATAGATCACGCTCAACCTGAAATTACTAAAAATCATTCACTTAAGACTTTATCTGATGAAGTTAGATATGGAAAAGTAGATAAAAACATTGTAAGAGCTTTATTTAAAGTAGTTGTAGATGA
The DNA here is from genome assembly GCA_947627595.1 of uncultured Clostridia bacterium. GTDB lineage: Bacteria > Bacillota > Clostridia > TANB77 > CAG-508 > Scatovivens. The sequence goes on along the minus strand of CANQWQ010000006.1, from coordinate 13,732 downwards.
TATTGAATATGAAATTTCTTCAAGATACGAATATATTAATTATTTAAAAGAGGAAATTAAAAGACTAGAAACAGCTATGAGATGCTACAATAAAATGGAAGCAGCTATGACAGAAAGTAAAAAAGAATATTATAAAGCTTATGCTGCTGGATATTTAAGACCACATGAAAAAGTTGAGCTTATTCCACAGACTTTACAAGAGTTTAAAGATTCTTTAAAAGCTAGAGAAGAACATATTGAAAAGCTTTATTCTGAAGCTAGACAAGTTAAACATTTAACAGTATAAAAATAAACCCTTCTATTTCTAGAAGGGTTTTATTTTATTCATTTTCTTTATTTTCATCTTGAGCTTCATCAGGTAAAATATCATCAATAACAATTTGTTCATTTTCATCTATTTTATATCTAGGAAGTTCTGGTAAATCGTCTAAACTTGAAAGTCCAAACATTTTCATAAACTCTGGTGTAACTCTATATATTGTAGGTCTTCCAGGTGCATCTAATTTTCCAGCTTCTTCAATAAGGTTATATTCTAATAATTTATAAATCGTTCCATCTGAATTAACTCCACGAATTGCATCAATTTCTGAACGAGTTATTTTAGGGTTATAAGCTATAATAGAAAGGGTTTCTAAAGCAGCTGTAGAGATTGAAGGTTTTGAACGATTATCAAATAATGGATAAATATAATCATAATATTCTTTTTTAGTACAAAGTTGGTAACCATCTTCGATTTTTACAAGCTCAATTCCACTATCATTAGCATCATATTTAGCTTTCATTTTTTGAATTATTTTCTCTATATCCTCAGCTCCAAGCTCAATTACATTCATTATATCTTTTACTGTAATTATTGAACCTGTTGAAAATAACATAGCTTCAATTATTGCTTCAGCTTTTTCTAATTCCATTTTTATATAACCTTTCTTTTTACTGCAAAAATATTATCCCACGAAACACTTTAAAAGTCAAGGATGAAAATTGACAATCAAAATAAAATTTGCTATAATAAGCTTAGATTTGGAAATCCTAGATAAGAAAGGAATTGATTAAATGGATAACAAAGTGAAAGATGAAGATTTAGATATCGAGATTATTCTTGGTGATGATTCTGAACTTAATTTTTCAGATATTAAAGATTCAATCAAGACTTTAAGACCTAAAGATAAAGTTCAAAAAGGAAATATCATCATTCCAAAGACTAAATCAGATAAAGAAAAATCTAATGAAAATAAATAATAAAACCTTAAGAAAACTTAAGGTTTTATTATTTTTTTAATTATTGATTCTGAAGCTTTTTTTCCAGAGGCTAGAGCTTTACAAACAACTGACTTATTGTCTGTAACATCTCCGCCACTATAAACGTTTTCTATTGAAGTTTGGTTATTTTCATCAACTAAAATTGTTCCCCAATCTGTTAACTCTAAACCTTCATTTATTAATAAATCTTTATTTGGTTTTAAACCAATCGCAAAAACTACTGTATCTGCGTCATAGTCAAATTCTTCACCTTCAACGTCAACAGCTTTTCCATCTACTATTTGGGTTTTATTACAATGAACTGAAACCATTTTTCCATTTTCTAAATTTGCATTATTTACTCTAGTTAGTTCAATCCATTCTACTCCGTCATTTAAAGCATCTTGTAATTCGACTTCTCTAGCTGGCATGTGTGCTTTATCTCTTCTATATAAAATTGAAACTTTTTCGGCTCCCATTTTTACAGCACTTCTAGCAGAGTCCATTGCTACATTTCCCCCACCGATTACAACAACTTTTCCAAGATCTTTTATATAATTTTTAAAATTATATCTTCTTAAAAATTCATCTGAATCATAGACATTTTCAAGTTTTTCGTCTGATAACTTGTATGTGCTAGAGATTTCAGCTCCAATTCCAATAAAAACATAGTCATATTCTTTTTTCAATTCTTTAATTGATATGTTTTTTCCAAGCTCTTGATTTAATCTAAATTCTATTCCTAATTTACATAAAATTTCAACAATTCTATCTACAATTTTCTTGTCTAATCTAAAATCTGGGATTCCATAATTTAAAATTCCGCCTAATACATTTTCTTTTTCAAAAACTACTGATTTAATTCCTTTTTTAGCAAGTTCATAAGCACAAGATAATCCAGCTGGACCCCCTCCTACTATTGCAACTTTAACATTATCAATAGTTTCATCTTGATGAATTTTAGGCTCAATTTTATTTTCTAAAGCCCATTCATTAACAAATTTTTCTAAATCTCCAATTTGAGTTGGCTCTGATTTAATTCCTCTAACACAAGAACCTTGGCATTGATTCTCTTGTGGGCAAATCAAACTACAAACATGGCTAAATATATTATTATTTATCAAAATATTATAAGCATCTTCAAATTTATCTTCTTTGATTTTTGAAATAAATTCTGGTATATGTGTTTTCATTGGACAAGCTTCGCTACAAGGCTTGTTTTTGCAGTTCAAACACAAACTTGCTTTTTCTTTAATTTGTTCAATATTTTCTATCATATTTTTGCTCTTTTCTAATATATTTTCTATAACATTATAATACATCAGATACCTTAAATCAATATTGACCTAAGCAATTTTTTTTGATATTATTTATATATCAAATAATGGAGGAAAAACTATGTACTATATTGATTTTGACAACACACTTTACGAAACAGGGAAATTAACAAAAGATGTTTTAAGTGACTTAGCTAAAATTATCAGTACTGTCAAAAAAGTTCCTTATGAAGAAATTTTAGCAGATTTACAAAGTTCTTTTAATTCAACAGTTGATAATTTTGATAACTTCGCACAAAAAATGACAATGAAATATGAAATTAAACCAGGAGTTCTTCAATCATACATTCAGAAAAGAATTCTTCTTAAAGGAAGTGAATATGTTTTTCCTGATGCATTAGCTTTTCTTAAAAAATTAAAATCAGAAAAAGAAAGTGTTTGCATTTTGACATATGTAGCTCAAGGAAAAAATATCCATCAACAAGCGCTTAAACTCGCTGGATCTGGAATTTTGCCTTATGTTACTGAAGTTTATAATTCTACAAGATATAAATTTAAATTAGACATTGATTATTCAAACGATCAAAATGTTTTTATTGATGATAGTCCTAGAGACTTAGAAGGCTTATACAATGCAGGTGCTAGAAAATTAATAAGAATCAAAAAACCTAGCAATGAAAAAAGAACTTCAAAGAAACTAAATCTTCCTATTGAAGTTCCAACATACGAAAGTTTTAATGATATTCCATTAGAATTATCAAGATAAAATTTTTAAAATTGTCTTTATTTTTGGGTAAATCTGTGCTATAATCGAAAGCGTCGTTACAATACCGTGCGATATAACCAATTTTTTCCTACTAAAGGAGGGAATGGAATGTGTAGCAACAGAAGCCCTAAGGAAGAAGTACGGTATAAAGTAATAGGTACTTACGCAGCGATGTATCTGCAAGGCAAGTCCATCGAGGAAATCGCCCACGAAGTAGGCAGAGAGCCTGAAGATATAGAGAAAGACCTGCGTAACATCAAGCCTATTAACCCGTACCTGTATCGCCAGATTTTCGGCGATGAAGAAGAGTTCTGAAGTCCTGCACAACAGCGGGGGCCACTCGGCCCCCGCTGTGATTTTTTATATATATTAATAAAGAAAAGAGGAGTTCATGTTTGAACTCCTCTTCTAGATAGGGACTGTTAAAAGTTATATAATACTAATCATATTTTGAAGTTGATACTTTTACTGTAAGGAACTTTCATAAATCCAACCAAATTTTTCTCCGCCACCAGCCGGATATGATACTAGAATCATTGGTTGATTATTTATGGGATTTGTAGTTCTTACAATGCCATTGTCTATACCACCAATAAATTTAATATAAGTATAAACAACATCATTAGGATAAATAGTTCCTATTTCTTCATATCTACTACTCGGACCACCATATACATTTATGTAAGCACTTGAAGTTTTACTGCTATCCTTACTTAAACTTGCTGGTGTAAGAAAACTTGCATTTGCAATTGTGTCTTGAGGAACAAAACCTCTCTTCCTTAATCCACCAGAAATGTTGTATTCAATGTAATACCAGCCATTTAGCTGTCCTAAAATGGCTACTTTTTCACCGACTGATACACTTCCAGCTGGTAAAGTTGGAGCAATTCCATAATAAGTAGTTGTAGCGGTTTTAACATTTCCAGCAGATGTTCCAGGATAACAACTTGAATAAGAAATAAGGCATGATGTAGAAATTATAGCATTTATAGGACCACTTGGACCACTATATTGAATCCAAGCAGTATTGTTGCCATTATTCTCAAGAAATGTAACGCCTTCTCCTATAAATACTGTACCAGTACTCCCATCTTCTTTGGTGACATTTGTAGTAGATGTAACCATACTCCAACCGCTGAAAAAAGTAGTTATATCAGCGGCGAATGCCTGAGTAGTTCCACAAAAAGAAACTAACATAGTGAGTATAAGAGCAACACATGCAAACCGAGATTTGATTTTTTTAAACATTTAAAATCCTCCTTATTTTGCAAAAGTCCCTATCTATTTCACTTATGACCTCAGTCAAAAGCTTTTTAAAATTATATTACTATTTTTTTAAAATTGATAAAAAGTTAAAAAGTTAAAAATTATTAAGACTTTTTTAACTTTTTTTATATCATTATATTAGGTGATGATTATATGAAAAAGTTAGATAATTTAATAAAGGAAAAAATTCAAATTGAATTAGAAAAAATAAATTTTGATTTTTCGTATAAAGGTACAAAATTATTAGCTGAAACTATATATGAATGTTATATAGAAAAAGTAAAATATGGTATTAATCTTAGTCAAGAAATTTATCCTATTATTTCTAAAAAATATGGTATTGATGCTAATTCAATAAAAGTTTATATTTTCTATTCAATAAGTAAAATGTATGATATAGTAAATAAAAATGATTTGTTTGATTTTTTAAAATATAAAGTATTATATAGACCAAAATCAAAAGAAATAATTTTTACTGTTTTAGAAAAATTAAATCAACTTTAAAACTTTTTTAAGATTTTTTCACTCTTCTATGTAATAGGAGGTAATTTGTTTAATGGGAGCTCTTAAAGACAAAAGATTATTCGAAAAAATATACAATGAAACTTACAAAAGTATATTAAAATTTGTAGTGTATAAATGCAATGATTTGAATGATGTTGACGATATAATTCAAGATACATATTTACAGTTATTCAAAGAACTAAAAAATGGAAAAGAAATTTTAGATAAAACTGCTTATTTAATTACTATTGCTAAAAATAAAATTATTAGTGATTATCAATCAAAAATAAAAATCAAAACAATTTCTATATTTCAAGAAAAAGATGAAGATGAATTTACAATAGAATTAGCTTCTCGGAGAAGATATAGAATTAGATTTTATTACTAAAGACAATGTAGAAAAAATCTGGAAATATCTTGATTCAAAAGATATAACAACATTTAAAATTTTTTACTTGCATTATACACTAGGAGAAACTTTTAAAGAAATTGCCAATAACTTAGAAATGAAAGAAAGTACAATAAAAACAATTTTATATAGAACTTTAAAAGAACTAAAAGAATGTTTTTGTAAAAGAGGTGATGAAGATGAATAGTGAAAAAATTTTAAAAAGATACTCTCAAAATCAATATTTTAATCAAAAAGAAAATTTTAAAGCGATAATGTCAGAATTAAACAAAGAAAAAGAATTTACTAATAGACCTATATTGGGCTTGGTTGCAAGTATTTGTATTATAGTAATTGGAACAACTGGATTGGTTTTTGCTAGTACAAAAATCTACAATAACTATAAAAATAATTCAATTAAAGAACAAAAAATTTTAACAGTAAATAAAGATGAAATTTCAGCAGTTGGATACAATTTTCTTGAAAAAAATGATCATCTATTTGAAGAAAAAAATATGAAACAAGATAAAGAAACATCTTATTATTATGATGTAATAACAGATTTTGATAAATATAATTTTTATAAAAATGAAGAAGATAGAATTCCGAATATGACTGAAAGTGATTTTGAAAAAAATGATCTAATACTTGCTATTGCTCCAGGAGAAAGAAAACCAATTGATCAAGGCTTATCAATAGCTGAAGTATATTCAGACAATGATACAACATATGTTATATTTGAACAAGCTGATGGATTTGAAATTAATAGTGAAGATTCACTATTTAGATGTATGTATTATGCAATAGTAGATAAAGATGTAATAAAAGAAAATATTAAATTTAAAATAGACGTAGAAATAGGAAATGAAGAATTTACAAAATTGGAAGAATTACCAGAAAACTATAGTGTAGAAGAAGCACTAAAAGATGGATGTTTTGTAATAGAAAATGAAAAAGTTATATCTGAAGATAAAGAAAGACTAGATGAATTTTTGAATAGCGCTAAAAATGGTAAAGAAGGTTTTATTAGAATTTATGAGAAAATGAGTGATGGTGAAGTCGTTATATCAGACCTTAATTATAATAAAAATAATTATTTTATATTAAGAAAGCTTTTTGTAGCAAGTCCATGGCACAATATAACTTTATCTTGTGAAAAAGATCTATACAAAAATTATGTGTTATATAAAGGAAATTATGTTTATAGGTATGAACTTACTTTAATACGTGATGGCATTGCTTATCCAGGTAGGGAGATTGCTACCATTTTAGCTGATTAACAACTACCCGCCCGTAAAACGGGCGGTATTTCTTTGTCCCTAAAAGGAGATATTACAAAGAGAATCTAAAGTTTATTTACAAAACAAAAAAAGATACACCCTAAAGTGTATCTATGGTAGCGACGGTATTATAACATAGCTTTTTCTAAAAATAAAGTATTTTTTAGAATTTTAGTAAATTTGATTAAGTAGATTATTTATGCTATAATTAATTTTGCTCTAAAAAATAAATCCACGGAGGTGCATATATGGGTATTTCAGAAGACGGCAAACGGAGGCTAAAACAGTATCGGGAGATTTACGGTGAGAATCCAGTCATAGAAGACATAGCAGACGCTGCTTTTTATGGCTTGATTACCGAAGAAGAATGTATCGAAAGATACAGAAAAACAGATCGGTTACAACGAAAATTGTGCTACATTTTCGGGATCATCGGAATATTATCTTTCAGTGTATGGATTATTCTCTCGTCAATAGCATGGACAATGGCATATTTTACTGCTGACGGAATGGGTAATCAAATCACATTATCGCTTTTCCTCGAAGGTCCAATTGCTGGCACACTCGGAATCGTAATATCAACCTTTTGCTTATTCAAGGCAAAGGTAAACGAATCTATCAATTCTTAATCACATCTTCTGGAATCCTCGCAGTCATAGCGAGCAAGAGCTTCCCAATTGTGGGAAGCTCATTTCGTTTATATCATTACATTTATAAATTATAAACTTTAAAAGATTTTGAAAATGATAAATTTATTTCACAAAAAAGATACACCCTAAGGTGTATCTATGGTAGCGACGGTGAGATTCGAACTTACGACCTGCCGGGTATGAACCGGATGCTCTAGCCAACTGAGCTACGTCGCCATAACAACTGATATTATAACAGAAAAGATTTTTCTTTTCAATAGTTTTTGCTAAAAAATTTAAAATATTTAAAAAAGATTCAAATTTCTTTGAATCTTTTTCTTTATTTTACCTTCTATCTTCCATCATCATTAGGTTGATCTTGATAATTTATAGGTGATTGCATATTTCTATATTCTTGTTGTAATCTTTCATATTTTCGTTGAGCTTCTAACATTTGAGCATTTTTCATTCTCATTTTTTCATCTTGAAGTCTTTGTCTATCGTTAGCTATTGTTGGCTCATCATGGCAAATTCTTCCTACTGAAGGATCAAATACAATTCCAACATGTCCATCACGAGGTAAAATTTCACCTACATATCTACCACAAGGATAAACTTTCTTTCCACGTCTAATAAGTTCACTATCTTTAGCAACTTCATCTATAGAAGCTGCATTTGGACTATTATATTCTTTACCTTCAAAAATAGCGCTATTTATATCTCTGATTTCTCTATCTGTTTTTAAGCCTACACTTAGGTATCTTTCAACTCTTTGTTGATTCAATAATTCTTTTATAGCATATTTAAAATAATTTGGATCATTTTGAAGAGCATATAAATCAAGTCCAGCAAGAACTTGCTTATATTCAGTAGCTCTAGCACTTTCTCCAGTAGGATTATCAAACATTACCATATCTTGAGTTCCATAATAGCTTAAAAACATTGTATAAATTGGTCTTCCATTTATATATTGTGGACTTGGATTTATAAATATTCTTGTTTTATCATAACTTTTTCCTTGTTGATAACTTGGATCATAATATTCATATCCAATAAGTCCATCTTGAGCTTGAATTGTAGTAATTGCATCTTGATATTGTTGCTGGGCAGCAACTGGTTCAACTTTTGGTTCTTCTTTTCTTTTAAATCTATCAAATAAACCCATATAATTACTCCTTTTCTTTTGCATTATCTCAATTTGATTATAACATATAAAAAAGCTTTTTCAACAGTTTTTACAAAATTTTAATATAATTAATAAAAAATAGATGAGTGCTAGAATTAGCACTCATTTCATTAATCACTTACATCAAAGTCTAAAGTTATATTTATTTTATAATCAGGATAATCTTTCTCAATTTTCTCACGAAGATTTTTCAAAGTCTCTTCCCTATTTTTATCAGAAAAATCAATTATAATATCAAAATTAATTTCCTTTTCTTTTTGATTTATATAAAAACCGTGAATCTGTAAAACTGTAGGATATTTCTTAATAATTTTATTGATTTTATCTCTCATCTTTATCGCTGATTTGTCTTGAGTATTAACAGAATAAACTCCAATCGCTGATAAAATTACATTGTGTTTTTCATAAACCTTTTTTGAAATCTGTCTTGTAAGTTTATCAATCTCTGAAGCAGTCATTGTATCTGGAACTTCAACATTTATCGAACCTACATAAATATCTGGTCCATAATCATTTAAATTTAAATCATAAGCTCCATAGATATTTTCATTTGAATTTACTGTATCTTTGATGGCAATTGATAGATCTCTATCAACTCTTCTTCCTAAAATCTGATCTAAAGTATGTTTCAACATTTCGATTCCAGATTTAAAGATTATTAACGAAATAATAAGTCCAAGCCATGCTTCTAAACTTATATGTAAAGTTAGAAATATCATAGCTGCAATTACTGTTGAAAAAGAAATTACGGCATCCAAAATCGCATCTTTTGCTGAATTTTTAAGTGATTGAGAATTAACCTTATATCCAACTTTATCAACATATAACCCTAAAACTATTTTTACTACAACCGCTACAACGATTATTAAAATTGAAACAATTGAATAATCAGGAGTTATCGGATTAATTATCTTTTTTCCAGCTTCCATAAAAGCTGTAAAGCCAGCATACAAGATGATTAGAGCAATTACCATTGATGTTAAATATTCTGCTCTTCCATGGCCATATGGATGCTCTTTATCTGGAGATTTTCCAGCAAGCTTTGTTCCAACTATTGTAATAACTGATGATAAAACATCACTTAAGTTGTTAACAGCATCTAAAACAATCGCGATTGAGTTTGATATTATTCCAATTACAGCTTTAAAAGCAGCTAAGAAAACATTTGCAATTATTCCAATCAAACTTGTTCTAACTATTATTTTTTCTCTATTCATAAGTATTTTAAGTCTTCTCCAATCTTTTTAGTCGTACAAGTATTGGTTTCCAGGATTATTTGTTAATTTATATACTTCATCAACATTATTTGTAAAGAAAATGAATGATTTATAGCCATCTCTAGCACTTAAGCTACCATTAATTATATAATATTTTTTATTTGGATTAAATTCTTCATCTATATTTTCTTCTATAAATTCCAATAATTCATCAGCATCATTAACTGAGCCTACATAGTAATCTTCGTCACTATTTTTGTATACTGTAGCACTTAATCCATATTCATATCCTCTAATGTTTTTCATTGTTGCTTCATTTGAAGAATTTGCAACTATTTCAAGTGTTTTATCAGTTAAATCAATTGGAACATTATAGTAGATTAAATCATGATTTTGATAAGCAATTCTTCTAACAGTAAAATAATCACTACTATAATCATTTGTTGAAGTATAATTTTCTATATTATTTTTAATCTCTTTATCTAAAGCTTTCTCAAATTTTGAATCTAAAATTTGATCATCATATTTATAAATACCAGTACTTGCTAAAACTTTATTTCTCATGTGCTTCATGTAATCTTCGTCATCTTGCACATATCTAACAATTTTGTTATAAGTTTTTTGTGGAACTGAAATTCTAGTATTATATGTTTTTCCAGACTTTAATTTTACATTAAAGTAAATTTGTTTATATCCATTATAGTAAGTTCTGTCGTCATCTTCCATTTCTGCTTTTCCTTCTAAGATAAGGTCTAGAAGCTCAGCATCATTTACATAGTAATCTCCATCAAATACGATATTATCATCATCTGTGCTAGAATAGAAATAGTCTGTAAATCCGCCTATTTCACTGCTTTTTCCGACAGAAATAGCTTTTATATCTTCATAATCAATATCAACTGGTTTTTCTCTAATCAAAAATCTAGTTGTTCCACAAAGTGCTTGAAGAACAAACACTGTAAAGAAAAATGATACAACAGTTGTTTTAAAATTAACTTTTTTCTTTATTATTAAATCAAAGATGAAATAATAGATTGCGCAGAAAATTACCATAACTACAAAAGGTGTTATATCATCTGAAAAATCAGCTATATTCAATAATAAAAATACAGGAAGTAATGTCAACGCTTTTATGAAAATATGGAATTTAGTATTTCCAAAAGATTCCTCTGTATCTTCCATTTTTCTTCTTTTATATAATTGCAAACCTATAAAACAGTAAACAGCTGATAATATGATCATTTTTATCATTACTTTACTTGAAAAATGATATCCACCATTTGATATATAATTAAATGGCATTGTGTAAGTATTTAGCTTATCACTTAAATTGTAGTGTGTTACTTGATAGCCATCTGCAATTGACAAATCATAGCTTGAATAAGTAATTCCGCTATCTTCATAACGAGATACATATGAATTATCATAACGTTTTACAGATTTCATTCCTTTTAAAGCTACTGAACAAACAGGAACTAAAAATAAAATTAAAATTGTAACTAAAAGTTGTGTCATAACTGTTCCTGAAATTGACATTGCTAAATTTGCTACAGTAAATATGAAAACGTATGAGCACCAAGACATTAGCATAGTTTCTATTATATCCATTGGGAAAACTACTAAATTGGTGTAAATCAAGCTCCACAATAGTGTAAGAAGCGCTGCTAACAAGTGCATAATTGTTATTAAAATAATTCCGCCAACTGTATTTGTTATAAACATTGTTTTTCTATTAATTGGCATTGAATTCATAAAATCTGTTGATGGCTTTTTGAAAACAAAGCCAAATAGCATTACAGAATAAACGAACGGAATTATGTACATAAATACAAGGCTCATGTTTCCAAATGATTCGTCTGAAATGATTTCAACTGTGTCTGCGTTCATTCCAGTAACGACCATATATATTGAAATTATCAATGGAACAAGAATTAATGAAAGTATTATTCCACCTCTAGATTTTCTAACGTTTTGTTTGAAAAAACTAAAATTAAATAACTTCGTTGAACTCATAACCTAACACCTCCATTTCATAGATAAATACTTCTTCAAGTGTTAATGGTAAAAAGTCTAATACCAAAGGTTTCAATGATTTTAGCTTTTCTTCTGCTTTTTCTCTATCGCCTTTTATAATGATTGTTGAAACACTTCCAACTTTCTTAATATTCATGATTTCTAAGCCATCTAGCTTGCTTTCATCAAGATCTTCTTTAAGTGCAATTTGAACTTTGACCATGTTTGTATGGATAGAATTTATATCACTCTCAAATAAAATTCCACCTTTGAATAAAAGTCCTAAATTATCACAAATATCTTCAAGCTCTTTTAGGTTGTGACTTGTCATTATTATAGTTGTAGGTTTTTTCTCCATTTGCTTTCTTATAATTTGTTTCAAAAGATTTCTAACAACTGGATCAATTCCATCAAAAGTCTCGTCGAAGAACATATAATCAGCATTTGTGCTAATTGCGCAAATTAAAGCACATTGTCTTTTCATTCCTTTTGAGAAGTTTTTGATTTTCTCTTTTAGATTTAGCTTTAAAGTAGCAGCTAAAGATTTTACATTTTCCATATCGAAATCTTTATACATTGCTTGGTAAAAATTAGCCATTTCAAGCAATGTGTAGTTTGGGAAAAAGTATAAATCGTCTGGAATGAAAACTAATCTTTGTTTAATAGCTTCATTTTCTTCGACATCTTGACCGTCAATCGTAACTTTTCCAGAATCTTTTTTGAAAACATTATTTATAATTCTCAAAAGTGTTGATTTTCCAGCGCCGTTGCTTCCAACTAAACCATAGATACTTCCTGTTTCAATTTTACAATTAAGTTTATTTAAAACAGTATGGCTTCCAAATGATTTACACAAGTCTGTAATTTCAATCATAGAAAAACCTCCTTTTAAAGTTTATTCACATTTTTGGTTTTCTCATTAAATTGTATCCACAATTATATCATATAGTGTGAAAAAGTAAAATAGGTTAAAACTATATTTTTAATAATTCAATTTCGTCTGTATCAGTATTAATATCAACGCAATTGCAAATTGGTCCTTGGAACTCTGCTTGACCTGGCTGAATGCAAATTGTTCCGTTTAACTCACTTTTCCAAATTCCGCTCATTGTAGGTGATTCATGAATATGGCCATGTAAAGACATGTAACAATTACTCTTTTCTAAAAATTTTCTAATTTGTTTAGAACCAACTTCTTCGCCAGTTCTACAAACATCTAGGCCAATTCCATAAGGTGGACAATGTAAAACATAAATTACTTTCTTAGAGCCGTCTGGCTTTGGAAGATTAGCTAAAGCATTTTCAAACTTTTCTACTTTTGTTTTTCTATATTCTCGCCACTCGTCAACAGTTATAATTTTGGTTCTTTTCTCAATATAAATTTGCTCAGAAATTTGATGTTGCATCTCTGATTCATCTTCAACTAAAATTCTATTTTTGTTAGCAAATGGATTATCTATAACTTTTGAAAGTCCGATGAATTGAACATCTTCAAGCTCAACACTTTTATTATCTATATTATAAACGTTTGTAAACTTGTTGCAAAGCTCATTAAGCTCGTCGTCAGTTTCTTCTAAATCGTCATTTCCAGGAATAAAAATAAATTTAATATCATTATCTTGAAGTTTTTGGAAATATTCTTTAAGGTAGCCTCTTATAAATTCAGGCTGAATAATAGGCCTTTCTCCGCCTTTTTTAGGGTAAATATCGCCGCCAATTACTATATATTCAATCTTTTCATCTATAGCTCTTTGAAGCAATTTCTCATATTTTGAAGTATCTCCATGGACATCACATGAATATAAAAATCTCATTTTTTCACCATCCTTTACCCTCACATTCTATCATATTATTTATAGTTATTCCAGATTTTTTAAACAAAAAACCCTTCTCTGTACAAAGAAGGGTTTTGAGGTGGTATTTATAAATAAAATCTATGTATTCATTCATGAACTAGCTAAACGAGA
>CANQWQ010000005.1 GCA_947627595.1 uncultured Clostridia bacterium | reverse complement strand
ATTTTTATACTCATTTCTTCTGATACTGTTGTTAATATATTATCAAAATCCTTCGTATCACTCGTTCGTGGGAAGTTCCGAAAATTTTCTCGATTTTCCAAAATTCGTCTTGACTTTTAAGAAAAAACATGTAATAATTTTTTTGACTTATATTTTAATTAGGAGTTTTTTGATAAGTGAAACAAGGTGTTTTTAAGTATATTTTTGTTCTAGGTTTTATAATTTTATTAATCATTACTTATTTTGTTTTCTATAGTAAAGATAAATCAAAAGAAGAAGTTGTCGATAAAGTATCTACTGCTACAAATTTGATTACAAATCTAAGATTAGGAATTGCTGAATTAGATACTTTAAATCCATTATTAACAAACAACAAAAATGTTAAAGAAATTTCAAGATTAGTTTATGATTCTTTAGTAAATGTCAAAAATGATTATGCTTTAGAATATGTTTTAGCTAGTGAAATTGCTAAAGAAAATGAAGTAACATATCTTATTACTTTACGAAAAAATGTTAAATGGCAAAATGGAGAAGATTTTACAGCTCAAGATGTTAAATTTACTATAGATACAATAAAGTTTAAGGGTGGAAGTTATAGCTCAAATTTGCAATATGTTGATGAAATTTTTGTTGTCGACGAAAGTACCATTAGAATCAAATTATCACAAGAAGTTGAATTTTTTGAATATAACTTAACTATGCCAATATTATGTAGTAGCTATTATGGGGAAGAAGATGTTGCAACATCAGATAAGAATAATCAGCCAATGGGAACTGGAATGTTTAAATTTTTATCATTCCAAGATAATTTACTAGTTCTTGATCAAAACCTATATTATTGGAACGAAGATAAAAAACCTTTGCTAACAGAAATTGATATAAATATTTATGATTCAGTTGGAAATATGTATGCTGCTTTTAAATCAGGATATATAGATATAATGGAAGTTGATTCTAAAAATATTGGAACATATATAGGTTCACTTGGATATACAAAAGTCGATATTCCTGATAGAGAAGTCGTTTTCTTAAGCTTTAATACAGGTGTTGATATTTTATCAGATAGTAGAACAAGAAAAGCAATTGCTTTATATTTGGATAGATCTAATCTGATGGCAAACTTAGGTGGTTCATACCTTCAGACAAACTTTTTAATTCCTTCAAATAGTTGGATTTATAATACAAAATTAGATACAGTTTATTTAGAAAATCAGTCTGCAGATCAATTGTTAGTAGACAGTGGCTGGACTTTGCAAAATAATAGATGGGTTCAAAATGGAAAAGTTCTTTCATTTTCTTTAATGGTTGATGCAAATTATCCTGATAGAGTTCAGGCTGCAAATGTTATATCAAGCCAATTAAGAAATCATGGAATAGAAGTTACTGTTCAAGAACTTTCTAGAGAAAATTTTGCAAATGTATTTAATAATAAAGCTTATCAAACTTTGATTACTGGAATCCATACAGGTTTTAGTCCAAAAGTTACAGCCTTGTTTAAAAGTGATAATTTAGCAAATTATAATAGTGAGAATTTAAATAATATTATAAATGATATAAAATTAACTATTGATTATAATAAACAAATTGAAAATTATAATAAATTATATGACGAATATTTAAGCGGATTTCCATATATTTTCTTATATAGAAATATAAATTCAGTTGTTTATAATCAAACATTATGCGGAAAAATTTCACCAAATAGTTATAGCATGTTTTACAATGTAGAGAAATGGTACAGACAATAAAGGTAAATAAAAAAAGAACAAATTTTTTGTAAAAACTATTGACAAAAAAATTATTTTAGATATAATATAAATGAACGTAAGTTCGGAGAACAAAATTTTTATTAAACAAAAGGAGAAATAATATGAGTAACAATGATGAAAAAAGAAAAGCTTTAGAGGCTGCTATGAGCCAAATAGAAAAACAATTTGGAAAAGGCTCTGTAATGAAACTAGGAAATGCTACTAAAATGAATGTTGAGGCTATTCCAACTGGTTCATTATCATTAGATGTTGCTTTAGGAATTGGTGGAATTCCTAGAGGAAGAATCGTAGAAATATTTGGACCTGAATCTTCTGGTAAAACTACACTTGCTTTACATTGTTTAGCTGAAGTTCAAAAGTCAGGTGGAGAAGCAGCTTTTATTGATGCAGAACATGCTTTAGATCCTGTTTATGCCAAAAATTTAGGCGTTGATATAGATAATTTAATAGTTGCTCAACCAGATACTGGTGAGCAAGCTCTAGAAATAGCTGAAGCTTTAATTAGAAGTGGTGCTATTGATTTAATAGTTGTTGACTCTGTTGCAGCTTTAGTTCCTAAAGCTGAAATAGATGGAGATATGGGTGATGCACATATTGGTTTACAAGCAAGACTTATGTCACAAGGTTTAAGAAAACTTGCTGGAACAATTAGTAAAACTAATGCAACAATCATATTTATTAACCAATTAAGAGAAAAAGTTGGAATTATGTTTGGAAATCCAGAAACAACTCCAGGTGGTAGAGCTTTAAAATTCTATGCATCAGTTAGATTAGATATTAGAAAAATCGAAAACATCAAAAATGGAACAGAAGTCTTAGGAAGTAGAACTAGAGTTAAAGTTGTTAAAAACAAAGTAGCTCCTCCATTTAGAGAAGCCGAATTTGATATAATCTATGGAAAAGGAATTTCTAAAGAAGGAAATATCCTAGATTTAGCTGTAAACTTAGATATAATCGAAAAGAGTGGATCTTGGTTTAGCTATAAAGGCGAAAAGATTGGTCAAGGTAGGGAAAACGTTAAACAATATCTTGAAGAACATCCAGATGTTATGAAAGAAATTGATAAGAAAATTAGAGAAAACTTTAACCAAGCTTTTGAAAATGCCTTAGTAGATGAAGGCGATTCTAGTGATGAAGACGAAGATGATTTAGATGATGATGTAACAGAATAATATTAATGTTCCCCAAGTTAGTTTATCTAGTTTGGGGATTGATTTTTTTTAGATTATTTGATAATTTATTTATATAGTTTTAATGTGAGGTGAATTATATGGAATTTACTAAAAATTTAGCTGAAGCTGAAGAATTTGATAAACTTAAAAATAAAGTTTTAAAATATGTTTTATATAAAAAAAGAACTGAAAATGAAGTTAGAGAAAAATTTAAACAAGAAATAGAAGAAAATAAATTAGAAGATATTATTGAATTATTAAAGACTTACGAATATATAAGTGATAGAGATTATATTGAAAGAAGTATTAAAGAATTTAAAGCTCTTAAAAATATGTCAATTAAAGAGATAAATTATAAATTACTTCAAAAGAGAGTAAATAAAGCTCTTTTAGACGAATATATCTATGAAAATAGAGAAGATTTACTTCAATTTGAAATTAAATCAGCTAAAAATATTTTAAGAAAAAGAGTTAAATCTGATGAAGATTTAGCTGATGCTAAAAGATATTTGTTTAGTAAAGGCTATATGAGTGAAAGTGTTTCTATTGCTATAGACGAGATGGAGGAATAAAATGGTTATAGTTTTCGATATTTTAAAGTTTTTATTACTTGTTTTAGCTACTTTTTTAACATGTGAGGTTATTACAAATAAAAATAAAAGAATTTCATATATAGGAACATTACTAATTTGTTTTTCTACAGCTGTTTTACAATATATTAATCAAGGAATTATAGAAGCTATTGCTTTTTCAGAGATTATTTTTCTATCAATAGATAGAATGTTAGAAAAACAAGAGTATAAGCTTATATATTCTCTTTGTATTCGGAATTATAGGTTTTTTGATATTTTCAAATATAAGTTTTCAAATATCAATTGGAATAACTTTTTTAACTCTAATTTTATGGAGAGTTTTGAAATTTTTTAAAGAGAGAAAAGAACAAAAACAAAACTTGAAAAAGATTAAAAAAGGCGAAGTTCAAGAGAAAAAACTAAACAAAAAATTTATAATAGTTTTGAGTTTAGGAGTTTTGATTTCATTAGTATTTGGAATGGTTTTCTATAAATATAATCCAATAGAAAATTTAGAAAATAGAAATGGTTTAACATATTTAACAAATTATACTTATAGTGGATTTACTTTAGATAAGCCTGTTTTTGCTACATTTGTTTCAATTTTCCCAGCAGGATTATTTATTGGAATTTATTATATTTTTAAAGAAGAAGAAAAGCATATAAACTTTGTTCTTCCTACAGTAATAGTTAGTATTTTGGAAATGATTTTACTTGTTTCAAATTTAAAAATTGGCTTTTTACCAAATTACATAACTGCTTTAGGTTTTGGGCTTTTACAGATTTTTATGATGATTTATATTTTTGCAAATGTTGAAGAAAAATTCTTTAATTTAATAAAATCAGCTTATATTAGCCTTTTGGGATTAGCTCTTTTAATGTTTGTCCCAGCTTATGAAGGCTTAAAATCAATATTCTTGGATTTATCATATATAATCTTTGTTTTAGAGATTTATATTGCTTTAAATTATACTGATAAACGTTTTTGGAGATTAAGCTCATGGGTATTTACGGTTATAACGGTTTTACAAAGTGTCGGTTTTATAATTGTGAATTTTGTGTGATTTTTTGTGATATTTAGGTAAAAATCTTTGACTTTACGGATTGGTGTGATATAATGTGTGAGTATGAAAATTAAGTTATATAAATTTATTACTATTATATAAAGAAATGAGGAAAAGATGAAAAAAGTTTTATTAATAGGCGCAGATGGAATGCTAGGGGGAGAATTAAAAGAAAGGTTAGAAAAAAATTATGAAGTTTATGGAACAACTCTAGAAACTTTAGATATATGTGATAGAGATGCTGTTTTTGCTAAAGTTAAAGAAGTTAATCCATATTTTATTATAAATTGTGCAGCTTTTACAAATGTTGATGCTTGTGAAGTCAAAGAAGATTTAGCTTTAGCTGTTAACGGTACAGCTGTTGAAAATATCGCAGATTCAGCTAAAAGCGTTGGAGCTACTTTTATTCATATTAGTACAGATTATGTTTTTCCTGGAAATCTTCCAGTTGATCAAATTTATACTGAAGATATGCAGCCAGCTCCTGTTAGTGCTTACGGAAGAACAAAATTGGTAGGAGAAAATAATGCTAAAAAAGCTGAAAAATATTATATTTTAAGAACAGCTTGGCTTTATGGAATTAGAGGTAAAAACTTTGTTAAGACAATGCTTAATGCTTCTAAAACTAGAAGTGAAGTTACTGTTGTAGATGACCAACATGGAAGTCCAACATCAACAACTACACTTTGCAAAATTATAGAACAAATCATGGAAAAAGAGCCAGAATATGGTGTATATCATTCTACAAATGAAGGTTTTACAACTTGGTGTCAATTTACTAAAAAGATTTATGAATTAGCAGGAATTGAAACAAAAGTTATTCCTTTAACATCAGAACAATATAAAGAAATGAATCCTGCTTCTTCTGATAGACCAAAAAATAGTCAATTATCAAAAGAGAAACTAAAGAAAATAGGTATAATACCAGATAATTATGAAGATGCATTAAAAGAATATTTGAAGGAGGAATTACAATAATGAAAGGAATTATTTTAGCAGGTGGTAGTGCTACAAGATTATATCCAATTACACTCGCAGTTTCAAAACAAATGCTACCAGTATATGATAAACCTATGATTTATTATCCATTATCAACTCTTATGATGGCTGGAATTAAAGATGTTTTGATTATTTCTACACCAGTTCACTTACCAGCTTTTGAAAGCCTACTTGGTGATGGAAGTGACTTGGGAATGAATTTACAATATAAAGTTCAAGAAAAACCAGTTGGACTAGCTGATGCTTTTATATTAGGAGCAGACTTTATTGGAGATGATAAAGTAGCTTTAATTCTAGGTGATAATATGATTTATGGTTCTAGAATCGAGAGAGTTTTAAAAGCAGCTAGTAATTTAAAAGAAGGTGGAGTAATATTTGGATATAAAGTTGCAGATCCTACTTCTTATGGTGTTGTTGAGATAGATCAAAATGGAACAGCTTTATCAATCGAAGAAAAACCAGAAAAACCAAAATCAAATTTAGCAGTTCCAGGAATTTATTTCTATGATAATGAAGTTGTTAAAATTGCTAAAAATATAAAACCATCTGAAAGAGGCGAACTTGAAATTACAGATGTTAATAAAGCATATATGGAAAAAGGAAAACTAAAAGTAATCCCTCTTGGAAATGGCTATGCTTGGTTTGATACTGGAACACCAGATAGATTAAGTGATGCATGTGATTATGTTAAAGCAATTGAATTACGTCAAGGTGTTCAAATTGGTTGCTTAGAAGAATTTGCGTATAAAAATGGATGGATTTCTAAGGATAAAATTTTAGAACATGCAAATAAATATAAGAAAACAGAATATGGAAAATATTTAAAACAAGTTGCAGAAGATGAACATGTAACTTATGAACATATATTTGATGGGGAATTATTTAAATAATGAAAAAATTTATAAAAGAAAACAAATGGCAGTTAATAACTGCCTTTGTTATTGGTTTATTAGCTTATATTATAAAATTATCAACATATTCAATTTCAATTGATACAGAAATTTTAATAAATGATCCAAAATATCAAATTAATTCTTGGATCTCAATTAATAGATGGGGATTAACGATGACAAAAGAGTTGTTTCATTTAATCCCTATAAATATTTATTTAACTAATATTTGCGCTTTTATTATATTTTTTATATCAGTAGCTGTCTGGTTTGCAAATCTTGATAGATTGCCAAAAAAGAAAGATAATAAAATAGCAAAATTAATTTTTGGACTAGTAATAATTACAACTCCAATTTTAGCTGAGCAATTTTATTTCTCGCTACAAAGTGTTGAGATTGCTCTTGCATTTTTAGGTATTTCAATAGCAGTATATCTTCAATCAAAATGGATAGATGGAAGTAAATTTTGGGTAATGATTCCAGCTATTTTACTTGTAACTTATTCTTTTGGCTGTTATCAAGCTTTTATTCCATTATTTATTACAATATGTCTTTTTGATTATATTTGTAGATATGAGGGAAAAATTGAAATAAAAAGAATTATAAAATATTTATCAATTTTCGTAATATCATTTATATTAAATATTATTATTGACAAACTTTTTAAATATTTTAAAGGAATTGACGGTACAAATTATCTATCAAACCAAATCTTTTGGGGAACTGAAAGAAAGCTATTTACAATTGATAGAATTGTAAGATCTGTATGGGGCTCATTTATAGGAACTGGAGTTCATGAAACAGTTTCTTATGGATTCTTGTTTATATTAATGACACTTGTTTTAAATGAGAATAAAAATTTAAAAAATAATAAATTCTTTTATTTAGTTTATATAGTATTTTTTGCTGTTATTCCATTTATTACTACGATTATAAAAGGTTTTCCAGAAGTAGCTAGAGCAAAATTTGCTATTCCATTTGTTACAGGTTTTGCACTTTATTATATTTTGTTAAACTCAGACAGAAAAGAAATTTTAAATATGACTAAAATAGTTGCTGTTTATGTAATTATTGTTCAAACTGTAACTACATTTATGTTATTTTATTCTGACTATAATAGATATAAAGAAGATGTAGAAGTTGCTAAAAAAATTGAAAGAGATTTTGAAGGTCACAATTCAGCTAGAAAGCCAATATTCTTTATTGGAAAATATAAATCAAAAAATGTTAAATTAAAAGGAGAAGCTTTAGGAGAGTCATTTTTTGCACATGATTCAAATACTGTAGTTGGCTGTTCATTTAGGGCGGTAACATTTATGAGAACATTAGGAATAGAAGTAAACTTCTTTATGACACCAGAACTTGCTCCAAAAGCTAGAGAAGAATTATCTCAAAAAATTAAAAATCATGAGGTTGATTTAAAAAAATATCCAGAAGAAGGATATATTGCTGAATTTGATGATTATATAGTTGTTAATTTTTAAGTTAAAATAGGGTTATATGGGGTGTTCTTATATAACCTTTTTTATTTCTATTTTTTTCCTGTAAAGGTTGAAAAAAATAGAAATTTATGATATAAATAATTTGTTAAATTAGGGGAATTTTAAAACTTTTAAAGGAGTAATGCTATGGGAAAATTTAAAAGAATTGATACAGATATTGAAGGAGTTTTTATTGTTGAGCCAACAGTGTTTGGTGACAATAGAGGTTATTTTATGGAAACTTACTCAAAGCCTGACTTTGAAGAGATTGGAATAACAAATGAATTTGTTCAAGATAATCAATCAAAATCTAAAAAAGGTGTTTTGAGAGGATTACATTTTCAAAAAGAAAATACACAAGCTAAGCTTGTTAGATGTATAAAAGGTGAAGTTTTTGATGTTGCAGTTGATTTAAGACCTGGTTCAAAAACCTACGGAAAGTGGACAGGCGTTACAATATCAGAAGAAAATAAAAGAATGTTTATGATTCCTAGAGGTTTTGCACATGGATTTTTAGTTTTATCTGATGAAGCTGAATTTTGCTATAAATGTGATGATGTTTATAATCATGATGCAGAGGGCGGACTTAAATGGGATGATAAAGATGTTGGAATTGTTTGGCCAGAGGTTCCAGGAATGAAACCTGAAGAATATTTAACATCTGAAAAAGATGCTAAATGGCCAAGTTTAAAAGAACTTAAAGAAACAGACTTATTCAAAAACTTAAAATAAAGGAGAAAGATTATGAAAAATATTTTAATAACTGGTGCAGCTGGATTTATTGGTGCAAATTTTGCAGAACTTATGGTAAAAAAATATGAAGGAAAATATAATATCGTTGTTTATGATAAATTAACTTATGCTGGAAATATTCACAATTTAGATAATATCAAAGATAAAATCACTTTCGTTCAAGGTGATATTTGTGATTTCGAATTTGTAAAAGAAACTTTGAAAAAATATGAAATTGATGCAATAGTTCATTTTGCAGCTGAATCACATGTTGATAATAGTATAAAAGATCCATTTATATTTACACACACAAATGTAATTGGAACACACACAATGCTAGAGGCTGCTAAACAAGTTTGGGGTGAAGGTTCACCAAATAAATTTGTTCATGTTTCAACAGATGAAGTTTATGGAACTTTAGGAGAAACAGGTTATTTTACAGAGACTTCTCCAATTAAACCAAATAGCCCATATTCAGCTTCTAAAGCAGGTTCTGATTTAGTTGCTTTAGCATATAGCGAAACATTTAAAATGAATGTTTCTGTTACAAATTGCTCAAATAATTATGGACCATATCAACATCATGAAAAACTAATTCCACATATGATTTCAAAAGCTTTGAAAAATGAAAAGCTTCCAGTATATGGTCAAGGAATGAATATTAGAGATTGGCTTTATGTTGAAGATCATTGCGAAGCAATTGATATTATTCTTCATAAAGGTGAAAAAGGTGAAAGATATAATATAGGTGGACACAACGAAAAGAGAAATATTGAAATTGTTAAACTTATATTAGAAAGACTTGAAAAATCAGAAGATTTAATAGAATATGTTACAGATAGAAAGGGTCATGATTATCGTTATGCGATTGATCCTACAAAATTAAAAGAAAAATTTGGATGGGAACCAAAAACAATGTTTAAAGACGGAATTGTAAAAACTATTGATTGGTATATTGCTCACCCAGAATACTTAGAAAAATAAATTTTAACGGAAGGTTAAAGTGTATGAAGAAATTAAGTGTAGTTGTTTCTTGTTTCAACGAAGAAAAGAGTATTCCATTATTTTATAAAGAAGTGGAAAACCATAGAGAAAAGGACTTTTCAGATGTTGATATTGAATTTGAATATATTTTTATAAATGATGGTTCAAAAGATAAAACATTAGATGAAATTAAAAAACTTCATAGAGAAAATCAAAATGTTAGATATATCTCATTTTCTAGAAATTTTGGAAAAGAAGCTGCAATGTTTGCAGGTCTAGAAGCTGCAACAGGAGACTATATAACTATTATGGATGCTGATCTTCAAGATCCACCAAGCCTTTTAAGAGAAATGTTTGACTGGGTTGTTGAAAGAGGTTATGATTGTGTTGCTACTAGAAGAGTTAACAGAAAAGGCGAGCCACCAATTAGAAGCTTTATGGCAAGAATTTTTTATAAACTTATAAATAAAATTACAGACTTTGAAATGGTTGATGGCGCTAGAGATTATAGATTAATGACAAAACAAGTTAAAGATGCTGTAATTTCAATGAGAGAATATAACAGATTTTCAAAAGGTTTAACATCTTTTGTTGGATTTAATACAAAATGGTTAGAATATGAAAACGTTGAAAGAGTTGCTGGAGAAACAAAATGGTCATTTTGGAAATTGTTTAAATATGCTCTAGAAGGAATAACTGCTTTTTCTACAGCACCACTTGCTTTCAGTTCAGTTTTGGGTTTATTTTTTACAGTTGTTTCTGCAATTTTAATATTGTTTATAATTATTAAAACTTTAGTATTTGGAGACCCTACATCTGGTTGGCCTTCAATGGTTTGTATAATGGTGTTTATGGGTGGAATTCAACTTCTTTCATTAGGAATTATAGGACAATATTTATCAAAGACTTACTTAGAAGTTAAAAATAGACCAATTTATTTTGTTAAAGAAACAGAAAAAGATTTTAAAGAATAATAAATAATATTATGAAATTAAACAAATAATGTTATAGGGGAGAAAATGGAAAAAATTAAAAAAGTATTTAATAAAAAAACATATCCTTTTATAATTTTATTTTTGGTTATGTTTATTATAACTTTAATAAAACCTTTAAATTTTGGCGATGATATAGCTTTTGCTAATGTTTTAGTAAAAGGAACAGAACAATATTCTAAAACTACTAACATTTTTGAATATTTAGGAATCAGATATAATACTTGGACTTCTAGAGTTATAATAGAATTTTTCTTAGTATTATTTGCGTATAGATTACCATTACTTTGGAAACTCTTAGATCCATTTATATATGTGCTTATCGCATATTCAATTAAAAGAGTATTTTTGAAAGATAAAGATGAAAAACTTAGCTGGATTTTAGTTTTTCTAATTTTAATGATAACAATTCCAGTTACAAAAGAAGCAGGTAGTATTGCTACAGCTTTAAACTATATTTGGCCAATTGCTTTTGGCTTGACATCACTTATTCCAATTAGAAAAGCTATAGATTGTGAAAAAGTTAGATGGTATGAATATTTAATTTATATTCCAATGACAATTTTTGCTGTAAATGCTGAATTAGTTGGTGCTTGCGTTTTAACAACTTATGTTATATTTACAATTTATTTAGCAATAAAGAAAAAAATAAAACCTATAATAGCTGTTCTTTTAATAGTTTCAATTATAACTATGATTTTTACGTTTACATGTCCTGGAAACAAAATTAGAACAGAGCGAGAAATAGAATCAAAATTTAATGAATTTGAAAACTTAACTTTTGTTGATAAATTTGTTATTGGGCTACTTACAGAAATGGATCAATATATTATGATTTTTAGCCCATTTTACTTTATTTTTACTTTAATTATGATGATAACTGTTTTCAAAAAACATGATAATGTCTTGCTTAAAGGAATTTCTGCATTTCCATTTGTTTTGGGAATAATGTTTACAATAATGCCAGTATTTTTTGAAAGCTTTGTTACACGTATACTTGATTTTTCAATAATTTCACAAAAGAATCTAGACTACAGAAGCCTTAAAGCCTATGCTCAAGCTGGAATTTATCTTTTAGATATTATACTTATGTTTATTAGTTTATATCTAGCTTTTGGAAAAACTAATAAAACGTTAATCTCAATGTTAGCTTTAGGTTGCGGTGTATGTAGTAGATTAATAATGGGATTTGTTCCTACTGTTTTTGCTTCAGGTGTTAGAACACAATTAATATTTTTTACAATGTTCATAGTTTTAATAATGATGCTAGTAGAAGAAAAAGACAAAAAATTTAGAGATATAATGTTAAACTTATTGATAGTTTTTACAATTTTCTTTAAATAAACAAGAGGAGAATATATGGAATTTTTAAAGACAGTATTTAAAAACAAAAAAACAATTCTTAAATTAGGGAGAAACGATTTTAGAAACAGATATGCAAATGCCAGTTTAGGTGCACTTTGGGGATTCTTACAACCATTCGTATTTATGATGACTTATGTTATTGTTTTCCAATATATCATGCACACTGGAAGTTCTGGAGAATATCCATATTCAGTTTGGTTTTTGCCAGGAATGGCTACTTGGATGTTTTGCAATGATGCAATTATGCAAGCAAGTAACTCAATTAGAATTTATAGTTATTTGGTTAAAAAAGTAGTTTTTCCAGTTGATATTATTCCAGTAATTACTTTAGTTTCATCAAGTATGGTTGGATTATTCTTAGTTTTAATTGCAGCTTGTGTTGGAACTGCTTTTGGATATGCACCAAATATTTTGAATTTGATATATATAGTTTTTTGTATGTATTGCTTTATAATAGCTTTTACAAGATGTACATCAGCTTTAACAACATTAGTTCCAGACTTTGCACAACTTTTATCAATCGTAATGCAATTATGTATGTGGTTTACACCAATAGTTTGGAACTTAAATATGATTCAAGGAAAATTAGTTGCTATATTTAAAGCAATGCCTTTTACATATTTAGTCGAAGGAATGAGACAAGCTTTTATGGAATCTTCAACAATTATTACAGAGCATAATGGCTTGTTTACAATAATTTTCTGGGTAGTAACATTAATTTTATTTATATTCGGAAATTATGTATTTAAAAAGAGTAAGAAAGATTTTGCAGACGTTCTTTAAAAAGAGGGAGTTTAATGGAGAAAATAAATATTTTGATGGCAACTTATAATGGTAGACGTTATGTTGCTCAGCAAGTTGAATCAATATTAAATCAAACATATACAGATTTTAGATTAATAATTTCAGATGATGGCTCAACAGATAGCACAGTTAAGATTTTGCAAGAATATGAGAAAAAAGACCAGAGAGTTGAAATTTACTGTCATCAAGAAAATCAAGGTGCAGTAGCTAATTTTGAATTTTTAATTGGCAAAGTACGTTCTGAATTATTTATGTTTGCTGATCAAGATGATGTTTGGGAGCCAGATAAAATTGAAAAAACTTTAGATAAAATGAAAAAAGACAATTTGGATTTAGTTTATACTGATTTAGAAGTTGTCGATTCTAGATTAAATCAAATTGCTCCATCATATTGGGCTTTGAAGGGTTTAGATTATAGAATAAAAAGATATAATAGTTTTTCAAGTCTATATTTAAATAACTTTATAACTGGTTGCACAATGCTTGTTAAATCAAAGTGGATAAACGAATTTATGCCACTTCCTAAAAATTCAAAATACATATTACATGATTACTGGATTTCATTAGTAATTAGCCAAACAGGTAAGATTGGTTATTTAGATGAGACGACAGTTAAATATAGACAACACAAAAATAATAGTGTTGGCTCAAAAACTCGTTCAGAGCAAATGGACACTTTAGATGATATTAGAAATTTGTTCCTAGATGTAAAAATAGATCATTTTAAAATATTTCTTCAAAATGAGGACAAATTCATTTCAAAAAATTATAGAGAACTAAGTAGAAAAGCTTTAGAATATTATGAAAATTTAAAAAATGTAAATACCTTTACTTTAAAAGGTTTAGGCCTATTTTTAAGATTATATAAATATGAAGCTTTAAATTATAAAATGAAAAACTTTGTAATTTTACACATGCCTGGAATTGCTAGACCTTATTTTAAGAGATTAAAAGAAAAAAGAGATTTAGAAGAATCAATTAAAAAGCAAGAAGAACTAGAAGCAAAAATGGAAAGAAAGAAAAGAGCTAGTGAGAGAAAAGCTGAGAAATTAAGAAAACAAGAAGCTAGAGAAAAGAAAAAATTAGAAAAAGAAGAAATGAAAAAACAAAATTAAAGGAGTATTAAAAATAATGGCTCAAAAAGATACAGATGAACCTGTAATTAAAATTACTAATCTTATAAAAGAATATAAAATGTTTGATAGAAAAATATATAGATTAATGGAAGCTGTCATACCTAAGTGTAAAAAACACAAGATTTTTAGGGCTATGGACGAACTTAATCTAGAAGTTAAAAAAGGCGAAGTTCTTGGAATCTTAGGAAGAAACGGCGCTGGAAAATCAACACTTTTAAAAATGATAACAGGTGTTACTTTCCCAACTTCTGGAGAAATAAAAGTAAATGGAAAAATTAGCTCACTTCTAGAACTTGGGGCAGCTTTTAATATGGAATTAACAGGTATAGAAAATATCTATCAACAC
Source organism: uncultured Clostridia bacterium (assembly GCA_947627595.1). Lineage (GTDB taxonomy): Bacteria > Bacillota > Clostridia > TANB77 > CAG-508 > Scatovivens. Next base: position 60,114 of record CANQWQ010000005.1, on the reverse strand, counting down.
GGCGAAGTTATGGGACTAACTAAAGAGCAAATTGATAAAAAGAAAGATGAAATTATTGAATTTGCTGATATTGGTGAACATATAAATCAACCTGTAAAAACATATTCATCAGGTATGTTTGCTAGACTTGCATTTGCTTGTGCAATAAATGTTGATCCAGATGTTTTAATTGTTGATGAAGTTTTATCTGTTGGTGATATGTCATTCCAATTAAAATGTTTCAAAAAGTTTGAACAATTCAAAAAAGATGGAAAAACAATTCTTTTTGTAACACACAGTATTAGTGATGTCATGAGAAATTGCACTAGAACAATTATCTTAGATAAAGGAAAAAAGATTTTTGACGGAAATGTTAAAGATGGTGTTGATAAATATAAAAAGATAATAGTAGGTCTTGATATTGATAATGAAATAAGCCAAGAAGTCGTTGAAAAAAGAGCTGATGAAGAGGTTAGATTAAAAGACAAAGAATCTTGGAGAAATCATTTTGAATTGAATGAAGAAGAACTTATCTATGGAACAAATGATGTTGACATTATCGATTATGGAATTTTTAATAGTAGAGGAGAATATGAAACATTAATTAAAAATAGCGAACCTGTTACTATTAAAGCGAAAATCAAATTTAATAAAGATATAGATAATCCAATATTTGCTATAAATATAAAAGATTTAACAGGTTTGGAATATTGCGGAATGAATACAATTTCACATGGATTAAATACAGGTTTTTATAAAAAAGGTGATATTGCTGTTGTTTCATTTACACAAGTTATTCCTGTAAAACCTGGAAAATATACACTTTCATTTGGGTGTACAAAATTCAAGAAAAGCGGTGAATTAGAAGTTTTCCAAAGAAGGTATGATACTTTATTTATGGAAATTATGGCTTATAGAGATTGCTTAGGTTTATGTGATTTAGATAGTACTATTAGTTTTACCAAAATGTAAAGGAGATTTAAAATGAACTCAAACGAAGAGCTAGAATTAACAATTCTTATGCCATGCTTAAATGAGGCAGAGACATTAGAAACTTGCATTAAAAAGGCAAAAAAATCATTAGAAAAAAATAAAATAAAAGGCGAAGTTTTAATTGCAGACAATGGAAGCACAGACGGTTCTCAAGAAATTGCTAGGAAAAACGGAGCTAGAGTTATAGATGTTCCACGAAAAGGTTATGGAAGTGCTTTAATCGAAGGAACTAAAGCTGCTCTAGGAAAATATTGCATAATGGGTGATGCTGATGACAGTTATGATTTTTCAAACATAATGCCATTTGTTGAAAAATTAAGAGAAGGCTATGAGCTTGTTATGGGAAATCGTTTTAAAGGCGGAATCGAAAAAGGTGCAATGCCTTGGTCTCATAAATACATAGGAACACCAGTAATTTCATTTATTGGAAGATTATTTTATCATTCAAAAATTGGCGATTTTAACTGTGGAATGAGAGGTTATAATAGACAATCAATTTTAAATCTTGATTTAAAGTGCACAGGAATGGAATATGCTTCAGAAATGATAGTTCAAGCAAATCTTAATGATTTGAAAATTGTTGAAATTCCTACAACTTTGAAAAAAGATGGACGTTCTAGACCACCTCATTTAAAAAGCTTTTCAGATGGTTGGAGACATTTAAAATTTTTATTATTATATAGTCCAAAATGGTTATTCTTAATTCCAGGACTAATATTAGTTCTTATAGGAATAATTGGAAACATAATATTCTTGTTTGACAATATTCGTTTAGGAAATGTAGTTTTAGGTATTCATTCTAGATTATACTTAGGAGCAATGATAGTTGTAGGACTTCAAATGATAATATTCTCACTATTTGCAAAAGTTTATGCGGTAAATAGTGGAATGCATCCTAAGAAAGAAAAGACGAGTAAATTTTTAAGTAAAATTACACTTGAAAAAGTTTTAATATTAGGTATATTGCTTATTTTGATAGGCTTAGGACTTACAATATATGCAATAGTTATTTGGAAGAGTAAATCATGGGGAGCTTTAAACCCAATTGATGTTATGCCAATCACAATTCCAGCTGTATATTTTATTATGATTGGAATTCAAGTTGCATTTACAAGCTTTATAATAGGAATTTTAAATATTGAATATAAAAGAAAAGATTAGTTGAGGTTTAAAATTGAAAAAATTTGAAGATCACACATTTGTTGTTTGTGCCTACAAGGAATCCCAATTTCTAGAAGAGGCTATAAAATCTTTAATAAACCAAACAATGAAAAGTAATATTGTCATTTCTACTTCAACTCCAAATGATTATATAAAAAATATTGCAGAAAAATATAAACTAAAACTTTATATAAATAATGGAGAAAAGGGAATAGGTCCTGACTGGAACTATGCTGTAAGTGTTGCTAAAACTAAATATGTTACACTTGCACATCAAGATGATGTCTATTCTGAAAAATATCTAGAAGAAATTTATAATTATATAAATAAAAATAAAGATATTATAATGCTTTTCACAAATCATAAAGAAATTAGAAATGGCAAGATTGTTAAGAAAAACTTAAATTTAAAAATAAAAGTAATAATGACATTTCCAATTAGAATTTTCAAAAAATCAAAGTTTATAAAAAAATTGATTTTACATTTTGGAAATCCAATTAGTTGTCCAAGTGTTTGTCTAAATACTGAAATAGTTGGAAATAGACCTTTTAGAGAAGACATGAATTCGAATATCGACTGGGGAACATGGCTAGATTTTGCAAATAAAAAAGGTTCATTTATTTATTTAAATGAAATTCTTACATTTCATAGAGTTCACTCAGAATCAGCTACTACAAAGTGTATTGATAGTAATAAAAGAGTTCAAGAAGATTATGAAATGTTTTGTAGAATGTGGCCAAAATGGTTTGCAAAATTTATAATGATATTTTATAAACATGCTCAAGATGCGAATTTAAAGGGGTAATTATGTTAGAAAAAATCAAAAAACATAAATTTGCAATTGGAATAATTTTAATAAGTATAATTTATTTTATTTTTACAAGTGCTCAAAATCCTAACTGTAATTACTATGCAGGTTCAGACGATTATCTTATTTTACATGAGGCAAAAGCTTTATTAGATTTTAAATGGGTAGGTCACTTTTGGGGAAGAACTCTTTCTAAAGGTCCTGGCGCTCCAATCTTTATAGTAATTGCTAATTTTGTTGGATTATCATTTATTCAAGCTCAGTTTTTACTATACATAGGAGCTTCTATTTTATTTGCTAATGTTTTGAAAAAAGTAATAAAAAGTGATTTTGTAAAATTAGTTGTTTTTACTATAGTTTTGTTTAATCCAGTAATCTATGATACTGAACTTCTAAGGGTTTACAGAGATGGAATAAATTGTTCATTTTTATTAATTGTAGTTTCTTGTGCATTTGGAATTTTCTTTAATTATAAAGAAGAAATTAAAAAGATTATTCCATATATGGTAGGCTTTGGAATTTTTGCTACTTGGATGGCAATTACTCGTGAAGAAGCAATTTGGATTGCACCATTTGTTTTAGGAAGTTCTATCATAACGATTTTATTTATAATATTTGATAAAACTTGCTTAAATAAAGTAAAAAGATGTTGTTTATATTTTATACCACTTTCAATTTATTTAATTACAATTTTTATTGTTTGTTTATTTAATAGAATTGCATACGGAGAATTTGTTAGAGTTGAGCAAAATTCTAAGCCTTATAAAGATTTTATAAAAGCAGCTTCAAGTGTTGATGTTGATGAACCAATGCTTAAAGTTGATGTGACAACTGAAGCTAGAGAAAAATTATATGAAGTAAGTCCAACTTTTTCTAAATTAAAATCATATTTAGAATCTAATGATCCAAGAAGAAATTTTAAAGTATATGGAACTATTCCTAATGAGATTGAAAATGGATGGTTTATGTGGGCTGTTTATTTGGCTCTTGACGAAGTAGACGAATATTCAGAAAATGTTAAAACATATAATGATGCCTTTAGAAAAATGGCTGATGAGATAAATAAAGCTTATGAAGATGGAAGACTTAAAAAAGAGGATAATCCAGTTTCAATTTTTGATAAAGAAAATTTAGAAAAACTTTTTGAAACTTTTGTAAAAGCTTATAAATTTCAAATTGAACTTAAAAATAATTATGTTAAAAGTAACCAAGAAGCTTTTCTTGATTTAAATAGTCCAGAAATTTTATTAGAGAGAAAAGAAGAGTTTTTCGAGGTTATAGGCGATTTTTCATCAGACACTATTTCAAACAATTATAAAATTGATGAAATAAAAATAAATACTTTAGATTCAATTTCAACAATTTATGAAAAGCTTAGTAAACCGCTATTTTACTTAGGAATCTTGTTTTATATTTTAATGATTATAAGATTTTTATTTATAAAACCAAGATTTAAGAATTATAAAGAAATTATAATTTTGACAAGTTTCTTGATGTTACAATTTATAAGAGTTCTTGTAATTGCTTATGTTGATACTAAATTATGTGACGCAGTTAGTTTATTATATTTATCATCAACATATAGTCTTCAATTTGCATTTGAAATATTGTCCCCAATATTTGGAACTAGAGAAATTTATGAGTTTATAAAAGGAAAAATAAATGATAGAAAAGTTGAAGAAAAATAAGTTTTTAATTGGAATAATTATAATAAGCTTAATTTATCTTATTTTAACAAGTGTTCAAAATCCAAATTTTAACTATAATTTAAAAGATGATGATGTTTTAATTGTAGAATCTGCAAGTTCATTATTAAATTTTAAATGGCTTGGAGATTTTAAAGGAAGCTTACTTGCTAAAGGAATTGGAGCACCATTATTTATAGCTATTATAAATATTATAGGGTTAAAATTTACTCAAGCTCATTTCTTATTTTACATGGGTGGAGCAATTTTGCTAGCATTTGTACTTAAGAAAATTATAAAAAATAATTTTGTAAATCTATTAGTATTTACTGTTATTTTATTTAACCCAATGATTTATAGCTCAGATTTATTAAGAGTTTATAGAGATGGAATCTATGCTTCATCTATGTTATATGTTATAGCTTGCGTATTTGGAATTTTCTTTAACTACAAAGAAGAGGTAAAAAAGCTAGTTCCATATATGATAGGACTTGGAATTTTTGGAACATTCATGGCAATAACTAGAGAAGAAACTTTGTGGATAGCACCATTTGTCTTAGGTAGTGGAATTATTACAAGCTTGTTTATAATTTTTGATAAGAAATGCGAAAAAAAGAAAACAAAAATTACGTTATATTTAATTCCGGTTTTGATTTATTTAATTACAATAATCTTTAATATGACAATGAACAAAATCTATTATAAAGAATTTATTAGAATAGAAGAAAATACTAAGGCTTTCAAAGACTTTGTAAAAGCTGCTTCAAGTGTTGATGTTGAAAATCCAGATATAAGAGTTCCAATTTCAAAAGAAACTAGACAAAAGTTATATGAAGTTAGCCCTTCTTTTCAAAAGTTAAGACTTTCATTTGATAATCCTAATGAAATTGGGTTTGAGCAATATGGTGTTTCTAATTATGAAATAGAAGATGGATGGCTTATGTGGGCAGTGTTTTATGCTTTAGATAATCATAATTTAACAGATAATGCTAAAACAATGAATGATTATTTAAGACAGATTACAAGTGAGATAAATGAAGCTTTTGAAGATGGAAGACTTGAAAAAGAAGATAACCCAGCTTCAATTTTTGATAAGGAAAATTTTGATGAACTTACTAATAATATATTGATGGCACTTGATTTTCAGGTTACTTCAAAACGTCCTTCTATAAAAATTGATGTTGATTTAATGGCTGAAAATACGCAAGTTGAAGTTGGAAAAGTAACTGAATTTAATGAAGTTACTGGAAATATTTCAACTAGCCCATTAACTTATAATTATAAAGTCGATAATATAAAAGTTGAAATCTTAAAAGCAATTGCTTCACTTTATGAGATATGTAGCAAAAATTTATTTTATGTAGGACTTTTGATATATCTTTTATTAATTATTAGATTTTTGCTTATAAAGCCAAGATTTGGAAATTACAAAGAATTATTAGTTTTAACAGGTTTACTTGTTTTACATTTTACAAGAATTTTTGTAATTGCATATACGCATACAGCTAAGTTCCCAGCAATAAATATAGCATATTTAGGTGTAACATATAGTGTTCAATATATGTTTGAAATATTAGCACTAGTATTTGGAATATCTGAGATAATAAAAATATTTAAAAATATCAAAAATAAAAAATAAGGAGGAAGGCTACTATGAAGGTTAACATGGAATTTTATAAAGAAACAGAAGATAATCTTTCAGATGATGAAATAAAAATTATTAATATTATTTCTAACAACGAAAATTATTTAGAGCTGATCGAAGAAAATCCAAGTGTTAATAATTTTCTTCATTTAGGCCAAGTTAAGGAAAACCTTTTAAATTGGTATGAATTTAAAGAAAATAGTAGTCTTTTAGAAATAGGTAGTGGTTTTGGCGAGTTATCAGGCTTGTTTGTAAGAAAATTATCAGATGTTGTTTTAATTGAACAAAGCCTTAAAAAATCAAAGATTTTAGAAAAGAAATTTGAAAATAATGATAATGTAGAACTTATTATTGGTGATTTTAAACATATAAAACTTAAGAGAAAATTTGATTATATTGTAATTACAGATTATTTAGAAAATAACGATTTTTGTGAAACTTTAGAAAAGGCTAAAATGTCTTTAAAAGAGAATGGAACAATTCTTATTGCTTTTGATAATAAATATGGAATCAAAAATTGGAAAGGAAAATATGATTATAAATTCTTACTTGATCAAGATTCTAAGCTTACAAAGAAATATGTTGAAAATGATTTAAATAAATTAGGCCTTGGAAATTATAAATTTTATTATATTTTTCCAGAATATAAAGCTCCAAACTTAATTTATACTGATAACCATAAGCTTTCAAATGAGGATATTTCTAGAAATTTCGAGCTTAATGAGATTTATGAATATCCAGGATTTAGAGAAAATGAAGTTTTAGAAAATTTATTACAAGATGAAAATAATCTAGTAAACTTTTTCGTAAATTCATTTTTAATTGAAATCTCTAATTCTGAGTTAAGCAAAGTTAAATATATCACATTTACAAGTTATAGAAAACTTGATAAGCAAATTCAGACGATTATAACAGATGACAAAGTAACTAAAAAGCCTGTTACAATTCAGGCTGAAGAGCATATCAAAAATATGATAGAAAACAGTAAGTATTTTCCAAATGAAAATTGCGTCTTATTAGATAAGAAAAAGGACGAAACAACTGTTGAAAGCGATTTTATTGTTGGTAAAAGACTTGACGAAATAATAGAATCTTCTGGTAATTATGTAGAAGAATTTGATAAATATAAAGAATTTTTATTTAAGAGCAATAATAAAGTTGATTATGAAAAAATTAACAAAGATGATTTATTAGGGTCATTAAAAAACTATGATGAAGAAGTTTTGAAAAAACTTAACTTCACAGAGTATGGCTTTGTTGACATGATTCCAAAAAATTGCTTTGTTGTTGGAGGAGTAAATTTCTTTTTTGATCAAGAGTGGATGTTAAAATTTATTCCACTAGAATTTATATTATTTAGAGCTATAAATAATACAACTTTGAAAAAATCTAAAAGAGAAAATTTATTTGAAAGATATGGTTTAAAAGAAAACATTAAATTATTTGAAAAAATTGAAGATGATTTTATTGAAATGATTATTAGTAGAAAGCTTCTTACAGGTGTTTTAATAAAGCCTTCTACTTTGAAAGACGAAAGAATTGAAAATTTAGAAGATTCAATATCTCAAAAAGACAAAACAATTAATGATCTTGAAACTCAAAAAATTAATTTAATGAATGAAAATAATAATTTAAAAGACACTGTAAATAATTTGGAAGTTATAGTTCAAAGTAAAGATATGGAACTTATGAGTATTAGAAATTCTAAGTCATGGAAAATTACAAAACCACTTAGATGGATTTCATTAAAAGTAAGAAGATTAATTTCCAAACTAAAGAAGGGAGAAAATAGCTAAATGTCTATCATAAAGAAGGTTATAAACAAACTATTCCCAGAGGGAACAAAAAGAAGAAAATTTATTAGAGTTATTGCAAGAGGAATTAAATCTATAAATTTAACAAACATAAAGAAATTTTTCAAAATGGTAAAAATGTATGGATTTAAATATGCGATTTTCTTAGTTGGGGAAAAACTAGATAAAACTAATAGACCTGAATATGAGCTTTGGATAAGAGCAAATGAACCGAAGAAATTTGAGCTTGAAGCTCAGAAAAAACATAAATTTAAATATGAACCTAAAATAAGTTTAGTAGTTCCTATGTATAATACACCAGTAAAATATTTTGAAGAATTAGTAGATAGTTTAATTAGACAAACTTATTCAAATTGGGAACTTTGCTTAGCAGATGGAAGTCCTGAGAAAAATTCTAAAATAGAAAAAATTACAAAAAAAGACGAAAGAATTAAATATAAATTTTTAGGTGTAAATAAAAATATTTCAGGAAATACAAATGAAGCTTTAAAACTTGTAACAGGTGATTTCATTGGACTTTTAGATCATGATGATATGTTATTAGATTTTACATTATATGAAGTTGTTAAAGCAATAAATGAAAATCCAGATGTAGATTTTCTATTTAGTGATGAAGACAAAATTGATGAAAGCGTTAAAAATAGATATGAGCCATATTTCAAGTCAGATTATGGTCCAGACTCACTAGGAAGTCTTAATTATATTTGCCATTTTAGTGTGTTCAAAAAAGAATTAATGGACAAGCTAGGTGGCTTTAGAAGTGAATATGATGGTGCACAAGATTATGATATAATTTTAAGAATGACTGAAATTACTCAAAATATAGTTCATATTCCAAAGATTTTATATCATTGGAGAGTACATAAAGCTTCTACAGCTATGGCTCCAGAAGCAAAGCCATATGCTCAAATTGCTGGAAGAAAAGCAGTTACAGACCATTTAAAAAGAATTGGTTTAGAAGCTACTGTTAGAGAAGGAAAGCTTCCTGGAACAAATGAAGTTGAATATAAAGTAATTGGAAATCCTAAAGTTTCAATCATGATTCCAAACAAAGATGAAATCGAGACTTTAAAGGTTTGTATAAATTCAATTTTAGAAAAAACTACATATGAAAATTATGAGATAAATGTTATTGAAAATAACAGTGAGAAAGAATCAACATTTAAATTTTATGAAGAATTAGAAAAGAGTAATCCTAAAATTCACGTTTTAAAATATCCTGAAAAAGGCTTTAATTACTCTAAAATAATGAACTTTGGAGCTAGAAATTCAAATGGCGATTTCTTAATGCAATTAAATAATGATACAGAACTTTTAACACCTGATTGGCTTCAAAAAATGATTGGATATTGTCAAAGAAAAGATGTTGGAGCTGTTGGTGTAGCTTTATATTATCCAGATGATACATATCAACATGCTGGAACAATTATTGGACTTGGCGGTGTTGCAGGCCATAGATTTGTTAATATGAGTAAAACATATTTTAATGAACCAACTGGAATTAGAAGTTACTTTGGAAAAGAAAGTAATGTTGAAAACCTTAGTGCTTGTACAGCTGCATGTCTTATGACTAAAAAGAGTATTTATGAAGAAGTTGGATATATGAACGAAAATTTAGCTGTTGCATTTAATGATGTTGATTTTTGCTTAAGAATTAGATCAAAAGGATATTTAATTGTTTATAATCCTTATGTTGAATTAAAACATTATGAGTCAAAGACTAGAGGTTTAGAGGATAACCCTGAAAAGCAAAAGAGATTTTTGGGCGAAATCGAAGAGTTTAACAAAGCTTGGAAAGACGTTATGGAAAAGGGAGATCCATATTATAATATAAATCTTAGACTTGATAATTGTTATTATAAAATCAAACAGTGTAAAGCAGATAGACCATAAATTTACTTATATAGAAGGTTTTGAGTTAAATGAAAAAAAGATTTTTTGTAATAATTGCAAGTTTTATCATATTTACTGTAATTATTATGTTTTTGATAATTAAATTTGGAAAAGGGCTTGAAATAAGCAATAAGCCTATGGTATATACAACTATTTATCCTGAATATGATTTTGTAAGTCATATTGTTGGTGATAGAATGGACGTTAAAAGGCTTATTGGACCAGGAGTTGAGATTCATACTTTTGAGCCAAGCACAAAAGATATGATTAAAATTGCTGAAAGTGATTTATTTATATATACCGGAAAAACTATGGAGCCTTGGGCTGAGGATATTATAGATTCTATAAAAGATTATGATGTCAAAGTTGTAGATACATCTAAAAATATTGATATGATTAATTCCGAAGAATTTATGGAAAATTATAGTTTGTTAGATGAAAAAGAAGAAGAGGCTCATGAACATGAAAAAGACCAAGAAGATGGCCATATTTGGATGAACCCTAAAAATGCTTGTATAATGATTGATACAATTTTAGAAGAGATAGTAAATATAGATCCTGCAAATAAAGCATTTTATGAGAAAAATGCAGGAAATTATAAAATCGAGATTTTAAAGCTAGATAGAGAAATTGAATTAGCTTTAAAAGAAAATAATATTAATACATTAGTTTTTGGTGGAGAATTTTCATATAGTTATTTTTGCCAAAGATATGGGCTAAATGTTGTTAGTTGTTATACTGCTTGCGGAGAACATCAAGATCCTAGTATTACTAGAGTTCAAGAGGTTATTGATTATATAAAGAAAAATGATATTAAAAATATTTATTATGAAGAGTTATCAGAAGGAAGAATCAGTCAGATGATTTCAGAGGAAACTGATTCAGAAGCAAAAGTTTTTAATACTGTTCATAATGTTACTTTAGAAGAAATTGAAAAAAATCAAGACTATGTTACTATCATGAGAGATAATTTAAATAAAATTATAAATTAATGGAGAAAAAGATGGTTTTAGAAGTTAAAGACCTAAAAGTTAGTTATAATGGTCATGTTGCAATTGAAAATGTTAATTTCAAAATTAAACAAGGTGAATATATTGCTTTAGTTGGTGAAAATGGTTCTGGAAAAAGTACTTTGATTAAAACTATTATGGGACTTAAAAAGCAAGACTTAGGTGAAGTAAAGTTTGATTTAGATTTAAGTGAAGTTTCATATCTTGCACAAACAAATTTAAAAGATGTTAGTTTTCCTGCAACTGCCAAAGAAATCATTATGACAGGCTGCCAAAAACATAATAAAATTCCTTTTTATACAAAACAAGATAAAGAAAGTTTTAAGCAAGTTGTTCATGACTTGGGGATAGAAGATATTGTAAATAGACGAATTGATGATTTATCAGGTGGACAAAAGCAAAGAGTTTTGCTTGCTAGAAGTTTGATTAGAAATCCTAAAATGATTATATTAGATGAGCCTCAAACAGGGCTTGATATCAACATTACAAGAGAATTGTATAAAATTTTAGGAAAATTAAATAAAGATAAAAATGTCACAATTGTTATGGCTACACATGATTTAGACGAACTTGAAAATATTAAACCTAGAATCATTTGCATTGCTAAAACTATTAAATATGATGGAAAATTTGAAGAATGGAAAGGGTTGTAAGATGCAAGAAATAATTAATTTATTAAATTACACATTTATACAAAGAGCTTTGATAAGTGGACTTGCAATCTCTTTTTGTGCTAGTTTAATTGGAGTAATTTTAGTGCTTAAAAATTATTCTATGATCGGCCATGGGCTTGGAGAAGTTGGATTTGCTGCAATTAGTTTAGCAATGGCTTTAAATCTTCCAGAACTTTCAGTTGCAGTTCCACTTGTTGTTGTTGCAGCAATTGTGATTATGTTTGTTAGTCAGAAAAAAGGCGAGGCGGGGGATGTTTCAATTGCATTAGTAGCATCTCGGAGCTTTAACTTTAGGCGTTATAATAACTGCTTTAACATCAGGTTTTGGCGCAGACAGCTATAATTATATGTTTGGAAGTATTTTAGCAATGAAAACATCTGATGTAATTTTGAGTTTAATTTTGTCAATCGCTTTAGTTGTAGTTTACATAGTCTTTTATAATAGATTATTTTTAATAAGTTTTGATGAAAAATTCGCAAAATCATCTGGAATAAATGTTAGTTTTTATCAATTTCTAATTGCATTAATTACAGCTTTAGTAGTTGTTTTAGGAATGAGAATGATGGGAACACTTTTAATTTCAAGCTTAATAGTTTTTCCAGCAATAATTTCGAAAAAACTTACAAATAGCTTTAAAGGCTTAGTTATAATGAGCTCAATAACATCAATAATTTGCTTTTTAGCGGGGATCTTAGTTTCATTTTATATAAATTTACCAGCTGGTGCTTCAATTGTTTTAGTTTATATGGTTTTATTGTTTATAGTAGATATATTAAAGAAGTTAGTTAAGGCATAAAAATATTAAAAAAATGAAGAAAAGTTGTTGACAAATTTCTTTAATGTGTTATAATAGTTTTTGTTAGCGATGTGGAACGCTCGCTAACAATGAATGCAGATGTGGCGAAACTGGTAGACGCACAGGACTTAAAATCCTGCGGGACCAATCCTCCCATGCCGGTTCGATTCCGGCCATCTGCACCATTGGACGAGATTGAAAAATCTCGTCTTTTTCTTTTGCCTATAAGATTACAGAGATTTTTTAAACTTTATTGGCTAAAAACATTGAAATACTTGACAAAAATCGATGTAGTTAAGATATATAAACTCTTTCAGCCGTTTTCAAATGCTCTCATTTTTTTCAATATTTTATAATAAGGTTGCAATAAGGACGCAAGAAATTATTTTTTTGGAAAATTTTTAAGTATTTTTTTATAATTTATACGTCCTATTGCGTACTTATAAATAAAAGTACAATTATATTTAGTTGCTAAAAAAATATATTTGTTATATAATAAATACGTGAATTGTGAATTTTAAAATCTAGATAAAAGACTACTATAATGATTAAGGAGGAATTGTATGAGCGATAGAGAAAAAGCAATTAATATATTAAAAACATTACCAGAAGATATTTCATTAAAAGAAATATTAGAAACATTAAATTTAATGTTTGAGATTAATGGTAGAATTGATGATTTAAATATTGACGAAACTGCCACAACAGAGGAACTCCTAAAGGAGATAAAAAAATGGTAGTTAAATGGTCAAAATATGCGATTGATGATTTAAAAAACTATCTACAAAATTCAAAACTCTATGCAACTGGAAAATTAGAAAAATATGTTAACAATTTAGTTTTATATGTAAATAATTTACAAACATCTCCATTGTTAGGCAAAGAATTTTATACATATAAAGAAATAGAAATTAGACAATTATTATATAAAATGCATAGAATATTTTACTATATTTATGATGATAATATTATAATAATTATGGTTACTCACACATCAAGAGATTTAACTAATATTATAAAGTGCATAAAAAGAATTTTATAAAAACTTTTGCAACACAAATATAAAAAAGATGAAAAAGCTTAACTTTTTCATCTTTTTTATTATCTTGAATTATTTTAAATATTATAATATTATATTTATGAGATAAATAGAATAGTTGAAAATAAAAGGTGATAATAGTAATTATGAAATTAGAAGATTTAAATAATGAATATGATAGGCTACAATTAGAATATGGTGCAAAAGAGCTAAAATCTATATATAATGGAGGATACATGGAGAATCCAGATATTTGCTTTGTTTTTATGAATCCAACAGGAAGAAATATTGCATCAAATCCTAACTGGAAAGGAAGAAGATCTCCATGGATAGGAACAAAAAATATCTGGAAATTATTTTATAAAATAGGGTTGCTTGATGAAAAAATATATGAAAATATTATTGCCAAAAAGCCTCAGGAATGGAACGAAGAATTTGCAGATCTAGTATATGATAATGTGATAAAACATAAATATTTTATTACTAATTTAGGAAAATGTACTCAAATAGATGCAAGAGTATTACCTGATTCTGTTTATAATGAATATTTAGATTTGCTATATAAAGAAATAGAAATAATCAATCCAAAGATAATTATAACATTAGGTAACCAAGTTAGTTCTATTGTGTTAGATAAAAATATATCTGTATCACAATGTAGGAAGCAAAGTTTTTCAAAGAAAATAGAAGGAAAAGAATATAAAGTATATCCAGTTTATTATCCAATTGGAAATGGGATGATGAATATGGATAAAGCGATAGAAGATATTAAATTTATAATAGAAATTGATAAAAATGGTAATTGATATAAAACGATATCGTATAGAAGGAAGGTTTTTTGTTGACTAAATACAATATAGAATATTCAAGAGAATCTAAACAAGATTTAATTCAAAATTGACTTATTATAAAAGCTAAAATAGAGGAGACTATAGAAAAATTTTCTATAGTCTCAGTCTCTCTGTTTTAATCTTCTAAATATTTATCAATAATTTTTAAAAGTGCTTGTGATTCTTTTGTTTCATTTTCTCCTGTAAAATTTCCTGATTCTATTAAAGTAACTTGTTCTCCATCTTTATAAACACAAGTAAATATAGCACCAGCATCCATAGCAACATTTTCAGTACTTATAGCATTTTCTAAATTATCAATGTTTTTTTCAATTCTAGCTAAATCTTGACTTGTAACTTTTTTATCTGATTTTTTTCCATTAGCTAAAATCCAATCTTTAATATCTGAGTCTTCAAAATTAGTAGAATCAGTTGTGTCACTAATATCCCACTCATAAATTGTTCCGTCATTAAAAATTGCAGAACCTCTATAAACAAACCCCCAAGCATAGTTCCTATATGATTTTTCAGCTAATAAAACTTTTTCGTCATTATCAAGTGGCTCTCTATAGCTTTTTTTAAAATTTCCTTTAAGCGTAAAAACTGCTATAACTGCAATTGCTATAATTACTAAAATAGCAATAATCATAATAATTTTCTTTTTCATCTTTTTCTCCTAAAATTTTATTTGCTTTTATAATATAATAAAAATCAAATGAAATCAATATTTACTTGATTATTTATTTTGATATATATATAATATTGTTACAAAAGAAAAATAAGAGGAATTATAGATGAAAAAAGGTTTTACAATTTTTTTGCTAATTTTGGTTGTAATTGTTGTCTCTCTGATAGTTTGGAGAGTTAAAATTTATATAAATCAAAAAGAAATTAAAGAGTCAATTCATGGTGTTGTTATAGCTGAAAAACTTGCATTTTATAAAAGTCCAAAAGAGACTAATGTTAAACAAATTAAGATGCTTAAAAAATCATACAATGTCTATATTTTAGACGAGTTTGAAAAAGATGGTGTTTCTTGGTATAAAGTTAAGATAAACGGAAAAACAAATGGATATGTTTACCAAGATGGAGTTGATTATTATAAAGAAGTAAATGGAAAAAAGCTTTTAGTTGCTGATGTTTCACAGTTTGATCTTGAAAAAGATTTTGAAACAAAAGAAGATTTCGAAGTCTTTGTAGTTGAAAATAATTTGAGCGGAGTTTATATTAGAGCTGGCGGAAGAGGTTATGGAAAAGAAGGAAACTTCTATGAAGACCAAAAATATCAAGAGTATGTTGATGCTTGCGAATATTTAGGAGTTCCTTATGGATTCTACTTTTTAGATGAAGCCTTAAATACTAAAGAAATTAAAGAAGAAGTTAAAGTTATAAAAGAATTTATTGAAAAAGCTGGAAAAGGCGAAAATTATAAATTGCCACTAGCTCTTGATATCGAAGATCATGATGGAAAAGGTAGAGCAGATGATAAATGGCTTGATAGAGCTCCAATTGTTCAAAAACTATTAGATAGCTTAGAAAAAGAAAAAATCGATACAATAGTTTATACAAATGCTAATACAGCTCATCTTTATTTAACAGATTTAAATACTAAATTTTGGATTGCTTATTATCCAAAAATTAAAGAAGTCCCTAATTATTGGTATTTTGATACAGATCAAGAAGGCGCTACAAATACTGTTTTAAATAAAAAGACTACAGGCTGGCAGTTTACTGAAAACGGAATAAAAGATGAAATTTTAAGTGAAGTTGATTTATCACTATTTAAGAGTAGTTTTTTTGAAAAATAATTTTTACGGAGGAAAAAATGGACAATCGTTCTTTATTAGAATGTAAACAGACTTTTAGAGATCACCTAAAAGAATTTATTGAAATATTTGTTGATTATTATGGAGAAGATCAAAGACAGTTTATTGAAGAAAGATTTTCTTCAGCGATATTAGTTGGCTATGTTAATGAATTTGCTTTTGAGCAAGCACTTAAAGGCGTTGAACTTGAAGAAAGCGTTAAACTTTACGAAGAATTATTATCTAAATCAAAATTAAACGCGACAATGTTTCAATTATTTGGAAAGAAATTATTTGGAGAAGAATGTAATTCTATAACAGATGCCTCATCACATCCAATTAATCAATATAAAACTTATTATGAAGAATTTGCTTTAGGTGAAGAAGGTAGAGAAAATAAATATTATAAAAGTCGTTTTACAATGCTTCGTAATTTTGCTAAAGATATAACTTTTGAAGAATATATGGAAATGGTTAAAACAGGTCAAGTTCCAGAGAAATATTCTCATATTTCAGATAGAGCAAAAGATATAATGTTAGGCCACACAGATATTTCTTATTATAAAAAATCTTACGAAGAAAGCAAAGAAAAGGCTGTAGAATTTTTAAAATCAATTTATCCAGATCTTGACGTTACTGTTCAAAATCTTGAAGAGTTAACGCCAACTTTTACAGATTTAAATGAAACATTAGTAGATTATGAAAAAATGCTTGAAAGATTTGAAGAGGTTAAAGGTCAATATTCAAAATATTATAAAATAATCGAGGAAAATAAGGCTTTAAGAAGCAATTTGCATGATAAATATTATAGAAAATATTTACAAGAAGTGACTGAATTTCTTCCAGAACAATTAAAAGGTAAAATTCAGGAATATTTAGATAGTCAAGATAAATACGCAAGTTTAGACTATAAAATAAGAGATTTATTAGGAAGTAGTTTTGACAATTCTCCTTCAATTAGCGCTTTTTCAAAAGATGCAACAGATAGATTGGAAAGTAGTGATACAACAGATTGGGAAAAAGGAAATATTAAATCAGATAGAATAAAATATTTTAAAGCTTTAGGAATAGATTTAGGAGATGATTACGAAAGTTATATAGGCTTACCAGAATGGCCATCACAAGAGCAAATCGAGGCAATTCTAACAGCCAGAGAAAATTGCAGTAGTGATTTTAATAGAGAATATTATACTAATATGTACCCTCAAAGAGAAAACATAGAAGAGATGAGAGCTAAAGGATTTCTAGATATAGATCCTAATGAATTTGCAGAAATGTATATGGAAAATTCAGGAATGGGAATAACTTGTGTAAATCCTAACTTAATAATGAATGAACAAGGACAATATGAAATTGCTGCTAAACTTGCAGTAAGTTTTAGCGGACTAGATCCTAAAACTAGAGATCACATGATAATTCATGAATTTAACCATTTATATGAATTAGCATTATCTAGAGTTGTAGGTGGTGATTATGAAGTAATTTGTGGATGGGATCAAATTTATGGAAAAATTCATTCTAGTGAAGAAGGTAATATTCAGTTAAATAGACCAAAAAGATCTTATGAATTATTTAATGAAATTATAAATGAAAAAATCGCTAAAGATATTAGCAAGAGAATGGTTAGAAGAGGACAAGCTATATTTGGAGAAGCTACAGAAGAAAGTTATAGAAATGTTACTGGCTATGATTCAACAAATTATTTAGTTAAAACTTTTTTTGAAACTTATAAAAAAGAAATATTAGAAAGTAGAAAAGGCGGAAATATCCAAGTGATTTTTGATGCAGTTGGAAAAGAAAATTTTGATGCTTTAAATGAGCTTTTTGCTATACATAATGAACATTTTGCTGGATTTAATTATTATAGTTTATTAGATGATGTAAAAGCAAAAAGAGAAACTGAAAGAACTAGAATCGCTGCCGAATTAATGAAAAAAAGAGATGAAATACTTTCAAAAATGCAAGAGCATTATAGAGTTTATTCATTAAAAGGAAAGACTTCTGAAACACCAGCTTTACCAGGCGACTCTCTTGATGAACAAGACGGAGATGGAAGATAAGTTATAATTCTTTGGAGGAATTAAATGATTGAAATTAAAAATGTTAGTACCTCATATTCTAAAGGTGTAAAAGTCATTGACAATATGAATTTAACAATTGAAAATCGGTGTTGTTTTTGGTTTTATTGGTCCAAATGGAGCCGGAAAAACAACCACAATCGAGATGATTACAGGTGTTTTAGGAATTGATGAAGGCGATATTTTAATAGATGGAAAAAGTATTTTAACAGATGATATTGAAGCTAAAAAACTATTTGGCTTTGTCCCAGATAGTCCAGATGTTTTTGAAAAACTAACAGGAATAGAATATCTTAATTTTGTAGGAGACGTTTATTCAGTTGATTCTAAAACAAGATTAGAAAAAGTTAAAGATTTAGCAAAACAGTTTGATATTTATGATAGTTTAAAAGATAGAATCCAAAGCTATTCACATGGAATGAAGCAAAAATTGCTTATAATAAGTGTTTTACTTCATAATCCTAAAAACTGGATTTTAGATGAACCTATGACAGGCCTAGATCCAAAAGCATCATATATATTGAAAAACTTAATGAAAGAGCACAGTAAACAAGGAAACACAGTCTTTTTCTCAACACATGTTTTAGAAGTTGCTGAAAAATTATGTGATAAAATTGCTGTAATAGACAAAGGAAAGATTGTCTATGTTGGAACCCCTGAAGATTTAAAAGAAAAATCAAAAGAAAATTCATCTTTAGAAGAGGCATTTTTGAAAATTATAGAATAGAGGAATTATGAAAAGTTTAAATAGTGTTATTTTTAAGAATTCCATAAGAAGAGATGAAAGAATTGGAAAGACCGCTAAAGAGAAATTTTTTGGCGGTGTTTCATTTGTGATTGTTTTCGTATTTTTGTCAATAGTTATGACTCTTACGTCAATTTATGTCACAGTTAAATTAGACGAAATCGACCAAACTTACGCGTTTGTCAACAT
This sequence comes from uncultured Clostridia bacterium, assembly GCA_947627595.1. Classification (GTDB taxonomy): domain Bacteria; phylum Bacillota; class Clostridia; order TANB77; family CAG-508; genus Scatovivens. The sequence continues at coordinate 40,969 of CANQWQ010000005.1, read as the reverse complement.
TTTGCTTTTAATGAACTTTTTTATTTTATTTACAAAAAGTATATTTGAAAGTTTAAATGTTCTTTATTTTTCTAAAGACTTAAAAGTCTTGTTAAGAATGCCTTTAAAACCAATTTCTATTTTACATAGCAAACTTCAAAATATGATTATTTCAGAGTATCCAATGGAAATTGTAATGCTTGCGATTCCAATGATTGTCTATGGAATTTTCACAAAAGTTGGAATTGGTTTTTATTTTTATATGATTGGAATTTTGCTGATTTTGCCTATAATTCCAATTATGATTACATCTTTAGTAATTGGAATTATTATGAGATTTACAAATAGTATTAAAAATAAAAGTAAATCAATGTATATAACAATTTTTTTGACAATTATAATAATTACGATTATTACTGGAGTTTTTAATGCTAATTCTAGAATGAGTGTATCAAAATTTGAAAGTGTAATTCTTGCTGCAAACGGCTTAGCAGAATCTATTGCAAATTATTTTGTTTTAATAAAACCTATAATGAATACACTTTTAAACTATAATAATATTAATGGAGTTGTTAATTTTTCACTATATGTTTTAGAAAGCTTTTTGACTTATTTTATTTTACTTTTTATGATGTCAAAGATTTATTTAAAAGGCGCAAAAGGAACTACAATTAATAGTATTCATGATAAAAGAAGAACAAAAGAGCTTAAACTAAGTGATTTTAAAAAGAAAAATCAGGCTAAAAGTTATTTTTCAAAAGAATTAAAAACATTACTTAGAACTCCTATATTTTGCTTGCAATGCTTTATATTGCCGATAATTTACCCTGTCGTAGTTTTTGCTTTAATGGCCATGTTTATAAATTTTGCAAATCAAGTTGGAATTGATGCACTAAAAGAATTTTATGAAAGAATAGTTACAACATGGGGAATTGCGGTCTTTTTATCAATTTCTCAAGTATTTTATATGATGAATTTTGCTTCAATTATAGCAGTTTCTAGAGAGGCACAAAATTCAATTTTTATAAAATATATTCCAATGAAATTTGAAAAACAGTTTCATTTAAAATTAAGAATCGGGATTTTTACAAATTTAATCGCAGGAATATTAGTAACTTTAGCATATTATGCAGTTATTAAAAATGTATTTTATTCTATTTATGTTTTTGCAATTGTATTTTTTATAAATATAATAGGCGAAAAATTTAAGATTTTGATTGACCTAAAAAATCCTCAAGTTAGCTGGGATAGCGAATATACAATGATGAAACAAAATACAAATGTTATTTATGAATTATTTTATACATTAGCAGTTATCGGAATTTTAATTGGAATTAGTTTTTTAATTAAAAATTCTTTAGTATTTTTAAGCTTAATTTTAGGTTTGAGTATTATAATCAACATGTCTATAAACGAGTATATACATAACAATAAAACTAAGCTTATTAAAAGAGTTATTTAGCTTGACTGATTGATTTAAATAGAATATAATAACTGTGAATTTTTGTTTTAGACTAGATTAGGTATATAAAAATGGGAAAAATCGTATTATTAGATGAATTAACTATTAATCAAATAGCAGCAGGCGAAGTTTTAGATAGACCGGCAAATGCGGTTAAAGAGCTTGTCGAAAATTCCATTGATGCTGGAAGTAAACATATTATTGTTGAAATTCAAGATGGTGGAAAAGGACTTATAAAAGTTACTGATGATGGTAGCGGAATAAAAAAAGATGATATTTTTATTTCATTTGAACGTCATGCAACTAGTAAAATTAGAAAAGTTGAAGACCTAGAGAACACTTATACAATGGGCTTTAGAGGCGAAGCTTTAGCTAGTATTGTGGCTGTTTCTAAGCTTACAATGATTACAAAAACTGAAGAAGATGAGACAGGAACAAAAGTTGAAGCTGAGCGGTGGAGAAATTTTAGAAACTTCTGAAATTTCTTGTAATACTGGAACTTCAATTTCTGTTAAAGAATTATTTTATAACACACCTGCTAGATATAAATTTTTAAAACAAGATTTTACAGAATTTAGATATATTAGAGAATGGATTCAAAAGACTGCAATTGCTAATCTTGATATTTCTTTTAAACTTATAAATGAAGGAAAAACTGTTTTTTCATCAAACGGTGACGGAAATATTCATAACTTGATTTATTCTTTATATGGAAAGCAAACTGAAGAAAATATTGTTGATGTAAATTATGAGAGTGAAGATATAAAAATTACAGGAGTTGTTCGGAAATACACTTTTAGCTGAAAAGACTAGAAAAAATCAAATAATATTTTTAAATAAGAGAAATATAAATGATAAAATTGTTGAAAGAGCTGCAGACCAAGCTTTTAACGCAAGCGTCGGAATCGGAAAAAAAGGCTTTTTCATAATTAATATTGAACTTCCTGCTAGTGAATATGATGTAAATATTCATCCTACAAAAAGAGAAGTTAAATTTAAAGATGAAGATAAAATTTACAAATCGGTTTATTCTGCTATAAAAACTTCGCTTTTAAATAAAGAGTTTTTAGGAGATAGCTCCCAAGAAGAGATTACAAATAAATCAAATTATATTAATAATGAATTTAACTTTTTAACTAATCATTTTGGAACAAAAAAAGACGATTATTCAGAAAAAATAAAAGCTGATATTGAGCTAATTAATAGAGAAAATGATAGAAAAATTGAATATAAATTTGTCGGAATTTTATTTAAAACATATATTATAATTGAGCTTAATAATGAGATGTATCTAATTGACCAACATGCTGCACATGAGCGAATTTTATATGAACAAATTAGGGCAAATTATAAAGATAATTTAAATAATAATTCTCAACTTACTTTAATTCCAGAGCTTGTAAATGTTACAAACAAAGAGTTTGAGTTTGTTAAAAATAATATAGAATTATTTACGAATATAGGTTTTGAGCTAGAACCATTTGGAAATAATACTATAAAAATTAGTGGATTTCCAGATATTGAATATAGAAAAAAGATAAATAATAGAGAAATGTTTCTTGATATTTTAGATGAGATGACTGGAAATATTAGAAGCAATTTCAAAACTGTTGAAGAAAGATTTATTGCTACAGTTGCTTGTAAAGCTGCAGTTAAAGCAGGAATGGATCTTACAGCTGTGGAAGTTGATTCTTTGATTCAAAGACTTTTAAAACTTCAAAATCCATATACTTGTCCACATGGAAGGCCAACAACAGTTAAATTCAAAAAAAATGAAATTTTAAATTTATAAATGGAGGATTAAAGCGTGCTACAACTTAAAAAAATTGTTAAAAATTATCTTTCTGGAGAAGCTGAAGTTAAGGCTTTGAAAGGAATAGACATCGAGTTTAGAGATTCTGAATTTGTCTCTATTTTAGGACATAGTGGTTGCGGAAAAACTACACTATTAAATATTATAGGAGGCTTAGACAGATATACATCAGGTGACTTAATTATAAATGGAAAATCAACAAAAGATTTTAAAGACAAAGATTGGGATAGTTACAGAAATTATTCTGTTGGTTTCGTTTTCCAAAATTATAATTTAATAGGTCATCAAACTGTTTTGGCTAATGTTGAACTTGCTTTAACATTAGATGGAGTTTCAAAACGTGAAAGAAGAAAAAGAGCAATTGAAGTTCTTGAAAAAGTTGGCTTAAAAGAACAAATAAATAAAAAGCCAAATCAATTATCAGGTGGTCAAATGCAAAGGGTTGCTATTGCAAGAGCCTTAGTAAATGATCCAGATATTGTTTTAGCAGATGAGCCTACTGGTGCGTTAGATACAGACACATCTGTTCAAATTATGGAAATTTTGAAAGAAATTTCAAAAGACAGATTAATTATAATGGTTACACATAACCCAGATTTAGCTGAAAAATATTCATCAAGAATTGTTAAAATTTTAGATGGTGAAATTATAGGTGATTCAAACCCAGTTACAGAAGAAGAGAAAAATGCAGAAAAAACAAAATTCAAAACTGGAAAAACTTCAATGTCATTCTTTACAGCTTTAAACTTAAGTTTAAAGAACTTAATGACCAAAAAGGGTAGAACTCTTTTAACAGCTTTTGCTGGTTCTATTGGAATCATTGGAATTGCGCTTATTTTATCACTTTCAACAGGTGTTCAAAATTATATAAATAAAGTTGAAGAAGATACACTTTCATCATATCCAATTTTGATTCAAGAGGAAACCGTTGATATGACTAGTATGATGGAATCAATGATGGGCGAAAATGAAGAAGATATTGACAAAAAAGAAAATAAAATTTATACAACAAATATAATGACAGATATAATTTCAACTGTTTCTCAAGAAGTTAAATCAAATAATTTAACTGAATTTAAGAAATATTTGGATGACAGCAAAGAAATTAAAGATAACTCAAATGCAGTTCAATATGCATATGGATTAACTTTAAATTTATATAAAGAAAATGATGAAAAAGTTCAAAGAATAAACCCAAGCTCTGTTATGGATTCATTTGGCGAAATGGGTGATGCTTTAATGAGTCAAAATGTTTTTATGCAAACCGGAACAACTTCTGCTACAGACGTTTGGACAGAACTTCTAGATAATCAAGAATTGATAGAGAGTCAATATGATGTTTTAGCTGGAAAATTCCCAGAAAAATATAATGAAGTTGTTTTACTTATTGATGAAGACAACAGAATTAGCGATTATACTTTATATTCTTTAGGTTTAAAAGATGTCGATGAAGTTTCTCAAATGTTTAAAGATTTAATGAGTGGAAAACAAGTTGCTGAAGGAAAAATCGAAGAATATGATTATAACGATTTTGTTGGATTAAAATATAAATTATTATTAAATACAGATTATTATGCTAAAGAAAATGGAATTTGGGTTGATAAATCTGGAAACTTAGACTATATGAAAAATAAGATAAATGATGCTGAAGACATTACAGTTGTCGGAATTATCAGACCAAAACCAGAATCAAATGTTGCAGGTTCTGTATATGGCGAAATTGGCTATTTACATAGTTTATCAGAATATGTAATTGAAAAAATAAATGATTCTGAAATTGTTAAAGAACAAATTTCAAATCCAGATGTTAATATTTTTACAGGTGGACCTTTTATAGAAGCTAATAAAACAGCTACAGGTGCTACAGCTTTTGATGTTTCACAATTAACAGATGAACAAAAAATGCAATTATCTCAAATGAGTGAAGAAGAAAGAGTTGCTTATATTACAAGTTTATCTGGAAATATGAATGCTACTTATGAAGGAAACTTAGATTTGTTAAGTGTTGTTGATTTAGAAAGTCCAAAATCAATTTTCATTTATCCAAAGAATTTTGAATCAAAAGATAACATAAAAACAGCAATAGATAATTATAATAAAGATCAAGAAGACAGCGGAAACGAAGAAAATGTTATTGAATATAGTGACATGGTTGGAGTTTTAATGAACAGCGTTACTAGAATCGTAAATATAATTAGTTATATTTTGATTGCGTTTGTTGCTATTTCACTTATCGTTTCATCAATAATGATTGGAATTATAACATATATTTCTGTATTAGAGAGAACAAAAGAGATTGGTATTTTAAGAGCAATTGGTGCTTCTAAGAAAGATATAAGACGTGTATTTAATGCTGAAACATTTATAATAGGTTTAAGCTCTGGCTTAATAGGAATTGGAGTTACACTTCTTTTAAATATACCAATTAATATAGTAATTCAAAATGTTACAGAAGTTCCAAACTTGACACATCTTCCAATTGTTGGAGCTGCAATATTAGTGGTAATAAGTATGTTCCTTACAATTTTTGCTGGTTTAATTCCATCTAGCTTTGCAGCTAAGAAAGATCCTGTAGAAGCTTTGAGAACAGAGTAGAAGGGGTTAAATATGGGGGTTAAAATCGAAACTGGCAAGAACAAGACTAGAGATATTACAGTCTATATTGTTCTTAGAACTTTAGTAATTGTAGTCTTAATTTTTCAAATATTGAATAGGAATTATGAAAATGTTTTCTTATGCATTTTAACTTTGATATTACTATTAATTCCAATTTGGATTGATAGAAGACTTAATATCAAGATTCCAACATTTCTTGAAATTACGATTTTCTTGTTTATATTTGCATCAGAGATTTTGGGAGAAGTTGCAAAATTTTATGTATACTTTAAACATTGGGACACAATTCTTCATACAATAAATGGTTTCCTAGCGGCGGCAATTGGTTTTTCATTAATTGATATTTTAAACCGTTCTGAAAGATTTCATTTACAATTAGCGCCAGTGTTTGTTGCAATGATTGCGTTTTGCTTTTCAATGACAATAGGAGTTTTATGGGAATTTTTAGAATGTGGTTTTGACACATTTGTTAGACTTGATATGCAAAAAGATGAAATAGTTTCTTCTATTTCTAGTGTTGCTTTAGATGAAACAAAGTCAAATAAACCAGTTGTCTTGAAAAATATAGAGAAGACAGTGATTTATGGAGAAAATAAAAAGCGGAGAAGAAGTAAAAACAGTTGTTAATGGTGGATATTTAGACATTGGTTTAAATGATACAATGAATGACTTATTTGTAAATTTTTTGGGCGCATATTCATTCTCAATAATTGGTTGGTTATATATTAAAAACAGAGACAAATATAAATTTGCTGAAAACTTTATGCCAACTAGAAAAACAGAAGAGGAGATAAGAGAGACTCAAGCTGAAATTGCTAGAATGGAGCAGATTTTACAGCTTAAGAAAAAACGTAAGAAGGTTGCAAAACTTATTCAAAAAGCTGATAGAGAAAATCAAAAATATAATAAAAAAAGAAAAGAGAATAAGAACAAATAAAATTGGGTTTGCAAATTTACATAATTTGCAAACCTCTTTTTTGTATGGTATAATATATTTAGATTTGGAAGTAAGGCATATACTTACTACATAATCCCAGGTCTCTTCGTAATCTGGAGAGGCGGTTGTCATTGAACTTAGCTTGGAAGATAGCTACTCGTTCATGAATGATTGGTTCTCAGAAATCTAAGTTAATAGGAGGTTTTATGGAAGAGATGCTTTAGGACCCTAGAATTTGTTAGAAAAGTCTAGGGTCCTAATCTTTTTTATTTTAAATATTTTAAACTGTATTCTAAAAGTTCTTCAGATTGTTTATGTAAATCTTTAGATGGAAATGTTTTATAAACTCTTTCTTGAAATTTTTCTAAATATTTATTTTCATAAACTAGTTTTCTAGTAATTGGAAAATATAAGTCAAAAACATAAGCATAAAAAGCAGCGATAACATCTGAGTTTGTATGTATTTTTGAATAAAATAGTTCATGTCTTTCATAAAAGTCTTCGATTATTTCATCAGAAATTAATGATTCATCAAATTCTGGATACCAGAAGATACTTTCCATTGAATAATCTTCATCAGAGATTGTATAAAAAATATCTAATTTGTCAGCATCTCTTATAATTTTGCTAAACATTAATTCTTCGTCATTTAAACCAATATCAATTTTAGGTCTATTATGATTCATAACAGCTTTTTTAATTATTTCATCATATTTGTCTTCTTCAATAAAATTTCTTATAAGGCCATCTTCAAAAAGAACTTTTACACTCATCCCAGCGTGATTTATTTTACTTTCTTTATCACTAAAAGTGTTAGCAATTCTAATTTGTTCAAATCTTCCAATATCATGAAAAAAGCCTATTGCCATAGCAAGTCTAACTTGCTCGTCTGTAAGATTTAAGCTTTCTGCAATTAATTTAGAATTTTTAGCAACTCTTTTTATATGGTCTATTTTAAGCTTTACTCTTTCATTTTTTGGGTCATAATTTGAAATATATTTATTAAACTCATTTTCTATTTTTTCAACATCTATCATAAAAGTTTCCTCCTTTTTGAACGTTATCATTTTATCACATAAGTTAAAAAAAGGAAAGTTAAATTGTGATATATATTGACTTTTTAGAAAATTAAATATAAAATTTAATGAGAATTGCTTATGGAGGCGGAAAAATGCAAAATAAATTTTTGAGAGTTTTTTTAATTATTTTTATTATGATTTTTGCTTTAACTATTAATGTTATGGCTGCAGAAGATGTTGTAGTTGGAGATGAACCTAGTGATGCTACAACTTCATCAAATACAACTAATACTTCAGATTCAGAAGATCAAGATAGTGAAGAAGAGCCTAGTTCAACTGATAGCACTGATAGTTCAGATGAAGAGGAAGAAAATCAAGATGATGAAAATAATGAAGACGAAGAAGATGAAGATAATTCAAATACTTTAGTAGATGATGAAGGTGGTTCTACTACTGGAAGTCCTTCAAATGAAACATCAAGTACTTATATTCCACCTGAAACAACACAACCTTCAAGAAGTTACAGCACAGTTACACCAATACCAGAAGCTAATCTATCACTAAATAATATATTAAATGTAATTTTAATTGCTATTGGAGTAGTTTTAATTCTTTTTGCAATTGCTATTTTAATAAGATTAAAATAATTCGGGAGTTTATATGAATAGAGTTAATCAAAAAAAGAAGAAGAAAAAAAGACTTAATCTGCGACCACTAAAAATATTAGTAGTTCTAGTTTTGATAGGTGTAGCTAGTTATTTTGCTTACAAATATAGAGTTGACTTAATGGTAAGTGATGCAATTGAAACAATAGCTAGTTATACAACTAACAAAAAAGTTAATGTTCCAGAGCAAAGTTATTCTTCAAAAAATAGTATAGAAGGCCAAATTTTAATAGATAATCAAGATGGATATACTGCTACTTTTACGACTCTTAATAAAACAAACCAAAAGACTTATAAAGAATATAAACAAAATATAGATTCATCTTGGAGTGAAAAAGAATATTGGGGAGGAACAATGCGTGAAAACGGTTGTGGAATTACTACTCTTGCAATTATTGCGAGTGGATACAATATTGATATTACTCCAGATGATTTGAGAGAGGAATATTATCCTCACTTAGATGCTGAAAAAATGACAGATGCTCTTGAAGAGATGGGAATTAAAAGCACAGATTTTTATTTTCATAAAAGTTATTTAAACAAAAAATATATATTTGATTGGCTTAAAACAAATAGACCAGTTATAGTTTGCGTTGGAAATGATGAGCCAAATAAATGGACTACAAGTTCACATTATATGGCTTTATTAGATATAAATGAAAAAGGTATGGTTTACTTATCAAATCCAAATGGGGAAGATGATGAAGAAACACAATCTCGGTTGGTATAGCTTAAGTGAGATTTTACCATACACAGTAAAAGCTTTATTTATAGAAAGTTATTAATAAAAAATGAGAAGCCCCCGCGGTGTAGTACCGCAGGGGCTTTTCTGTGCCTGTTTTGCCTGCTTTTTGATGAAAGAGATTTTAGAGTGTCAGAAAGTGCTCGAACTCCAACTTGATGGCGATAGATTTAGTGATACCAGCTTTGTCACTGATATACTCTTTTTCCTCGCCAGTCGCAGGGTCATTATATTTGAAATAACGGAACCCTTTAACATGGATCTTCGAGAGATCAAGTTCTTCTCCGACTTTTTGAAGACGTTCGCCATAGCGTTTTTCTTTGTAGGCATCATGGTTGGCCAGAGTCTCAGAGATGATATCCATCGACCTTGTCCTAACCTGAACCTCAAAGTAGCGCTCATTTACCGGATCATAGACCACGAAGTGTACACTCTGGTAGCCGTCCCTCTTGGGAGAGAGAACGTAATCTTTAACGAGTTTTTTGTATTCGTCTTTGATTCCAGAAGTTTTCGGTACGTGGATGATGTCCGATTTGATGCCTAACCCAGTTTGAATTAGCGGGTGGCTTTCAACAACTTCAAAAGCCTCTGAATTGAAAAACTCAATCATGAGGTTTGTGACCTCATAGAGTTCGTCAATCATGTCGCCCTTTCCTTCGTCTTCGATAATGACTCGAAACGCAAAGAAATCGCGGATGCGATTAAACGGGTTGTCGTCAAACTTGTGGTTCCCTAAGAAGTGGTCGAACCTCTTCTTAATCTCAGAGTCTTCGTCACTTTCGAGTGCACTAGTGATTGATGCTCTGACTGCTTCTTCGTCCATTTCTGGAACAAGACCCAATTCGCTTTTCACGAACTCGGCCTTGAGCTGATTCAAGAGGCTTTCTTCAGTTTCCTCAATTTTGTTGATGGTACTGATTAACCCCTTGATTCGGCCAGAAAGCTCATACGTGAGCTCAGGAAAGCGCTTATCAATCATCTTGTAGAGATTGAAAAAGACGTCCTGGATTCTCTGGTCGAAGAACTCTTTGTCGAGTAGCAACTTTCGGTAAGCTAGCAGGCGTTTAGCTTTAAACCGCGCGATTGGGTTCTGCTTCTTGAACATTGGTGTACTGTATTCCACCAACATTTCAGGCACAGTTTTCCTGGTGTACAAAATCGGATAAAAGTTATTATCCAACTTTAACACCTCCTTCCTTAGTATGATTGGCTCCCGCCACGGGGTTTTGTGAAAACCCGAAAAACTAAAATAATTATATCATATGAGCGGATATTTGTAAAATAAACTTTGCAAATAAATATTGAAATAACGCTAAAACTATATTATAATAATATATGTACTTTATTTATATGGGGGCGTATTTTGGTTTCGACATGATTTTAGAAGTACGAAAAGCGAGTAGTGGTTGGATCAGTTCCACTTTAAATAGGTCCAATTAAATATAAACGCTGATAACGAAGAATTAGCATTTGCTGCCTAAGTGCGGCAACGCTCTACTTTTGTAACCTACGGCAAAAGATAGGGTGTCGAACCAGTAGGAAACGAAATAAACATTTTTCTCTTGGTGTTTATGGGATTTTAAAGGGATATTTTAAATCAAGTTTGTTTGTTAGCGAGATTTAAAAGAACTTTAATAACAAACTGCACTCGGAGATGTTCGTATCGACGAAATCGTGGACCGGAGTTCGATTCTCCGCGCCTCCACCAAAAGGAACAGGTTTTGACCTGTTTTTTTGTTTTCAAAAACAAAAATATTTTTTGAAAAATGAATAAAAAACTCAAAAATAATAGTCTATTATATGTAATCGATTATAAATATTGTTAAGGAGGAAGATTGTGACTGAACATGATATATTAAAGATTGCTAAAAAAGCCAAAAAAGGTGACGAAGAAGCTTTCACTTTATTAATTAATAATTTTAAATATGATTTTTTTAGAATTGCAAAAAGTAGATTATTAAATGATGAAGATGCAATAGATGCAGTTCAAGAAACAATCATTTCAATTTATTTAAATTTAGATAAATTAAAAGATGTTCATAAATTTAAAGTATGGGCTATGAAAATATTGATAAATCACTGCAATACAGTATATTACAAAAACAAAAATAGAAGTGATCTTCAATATGAAACTGTAAATATAAGTGATAATACAAATATAGAATATGAAGTTGAAGTTAATGAAAAAGTTAAAAATGCATTTACATCACTAACGACCGAAGAAAGAACAATAATTAGTTTATTTTATATTGAAGAATATAAATCTAAAGATATTGCAAAACTTCTTAATATTAATACTAACACTTTAAGAACAAAGTTATTTAGAGCAAGAGAGAAAATGAAAAAAATTATAAATTTAAATGAAAAGGAGAGTTTATAATGATAGATTATGAAAGTCAAATTAAAAATATAGTAAGTTCTTCTATTGAAATACCAGAAGACTTTGATTATATAATTGACAATATTTTGTTAAAATTACCAAAGCGTCATGCTAAAGAAAGTAATTCAATCAGAAATTTATTTATAAAAATAGTATCTTTTATTATTGCATCAATAAGTATTACAGCGGTTGCAACATATGTTGGAACAACTGTAAATAATAAAAAAGAAACTAGTAAAATAAATCAAAAAGAATGTGTAAATTCAATAAGCTATGATGAAGCTGGAATAAAATTATATAAAGACGATCAATTTTCAGTACCATATAAAATAATTAAAAATGCTGATGAATATAATAAATTTTCAAATTTATATGATAATATGCCTAATGTAGATTTTGAAAAAGAATTTTTGATGGTATTTTATCTTGGTGAAAGTGGTGTAGATGGTATAAAATTGTTTGATATAACCTCAGATGATGAAACAATGTATGTAAGTTTTGGAAATGAAGAATTAGATTATGAAAATACATATTTATTTCATCATTATGATGTAAATGATTTATATGATAAAAACTGTGTAGCCATATCAGTTTCAAATGAATTATATCGAGAAAATCTAAAGATAAACTTACTTCCTGGTTCAGAAGCTATTTCTAAATATGGTTTTACATTAATGAAAGATATAACAAATGATTATATAAATGAAACTGCAAAAGAAGAAAATTGCTTAATTTTAGATGGTGAAAATAAACTATTATATAGAAGTGAAAGTGATTTTATTAATTTTATTGAAAATTGCAATAATAATATAAATGGTGCTTTTAGAATAATAAAGAAAAATCAATTTCCTGATTTAGATGATTGGGTTTTTGAAGTTAGGGATATCATTTATGAAAATGGTAAATATCACTATTTTTCAACTTGTTATAAAAGTGATGATGCAGAAGAAAAATATAAATGGACTTGGATGGAAAGTGAAGAAATAGGTACAAAAATTACAAAATATAAATATATGGATAATGATGATTATATAGAATATTATCTTGAAAGTGACGATAAACCTATGAAACGCAAAATTGTGATGTTTTCACATAATAATATTGAAAAGTAATAACAATAACAGTAATTTTTAAGTAAATGTAAAATATATTTTACACTTTTCAAAGAAATTTTTGTAGAAAAAATAATCCCAATTTAGTAAAATTATTATATAAGTAATATACTAAGGAGGGATTTTTGTATGAAAGAAATGAAGTTTGATGGAAATAAATTATTTAATTTAAGAAAACAAAAAAACATGTCACAAGAGAAACTAGCTGATATAGTTGGAGTTACAAGACAAACTATCTATCTTTGGGAATCAAATCAAACATTGCCAGATATAGAAAAAGTAATGAAAATATGTGATGCATTAGAAATTGATTTGAATGAATTAGTTGATGTTCCGCTAAAGTTTAAAGACAGTAAAACTAAACGAAATGGAAAAATCCTTTTGAGAGTATTGATAATTACAATATTGCTTATTATAATAATTTACTTTATAATTTCTAATGTTAAATTTATAAGATTGAATAAAATATTAAATAAATGGGAAGATTTGAACAAATTAGATAGTTATTATATTAGTATAAATGAGTTTGATACAGATAATAATGGAACAATTACACAGACAAGCGAAAATTATGAAAAATATTTGAAAGATGATATTATAACGACTGTTTTTAAAGACTTAGAAACAGGAGAAATTTCATTTATTATGATAGATAATTATAAAACTAAAGAAAGAATTATTACTAATGAGACTGATAAAACCTATACAAAAGAGAAGTTAAAATCTAAATCAACTGGACTAATTGATAATTTACCTGATACATTAAAATTTAATGATAATATACTAATTAATTATTTTGCTTGTTTCAATCCAAATTTTAAAGTAAGAAAAGATAGTTTGATAGTTGATTCTTCACAAATAATCGTTAATAAAGATACAGGTCTTGTAACTTATGAAGAATATTTAGATAAAGATTCTAAAACTCAGAATTTTATAAGAATATATAAAATTGAAACTAATACAAAAAAGAATTTTTCTGTAGACTTATCAAAATATACTGAGAATTATTGATAATATAAAGAGAATAGATATAATCTTGATATAGTCGATTATCCTAAAGGAGAAAATTTATGTCAAAGAGAAAAGTAATAATTGGAATAATTTTGATAATTTTGATTTTAGTAATTTTTGCTGTAATACGCTTTGCAAGTAAAGTACAGACGATTGAAGCAGTAATAGTAAAAGTATATAGTCAAAACAATTTATTAGTTCAAAAATCTGATGGGAAATTATTTAATATCGGAAAAGGATATTTTAATAATAAAAAGTTTAAAAAAGGGCAAGAGATTAAAGTGTTCTTTACTGGTGGAATTTTACAGATTTATCCTGAACAACTTAATAAAGAACTTTATGTAAAAATTTTAAAAGAGAAAAGCAATATAGAAATAACTGACAGTACAAAAAGGTATTTAAGCAAAGCTGAAAATGTTGATATTTCAGTCAAAGAAATATCAAATAAAGGTTTGAAACTTTCAATATCAGATAAAAATGAGTATAAATATAGTTATCCTAGCGATTATGAAATTTTAAAAGAAATTGAAAATGATAATTATGAGAAATTAGAAAAAATTGATAATTCTTCAAGTGAAGGAAGCATCACAATAGTTAAAAATAAAGATATTCAAGAAAATACAGTAGATTGGAGCTCAATATATGGAGAATTACCTGAAGGAAAATATAAGATAACATTTACAGATTCTAAAGCAACTATTAGTACAATATCAGTAATCTTTACAGTAGATTCTAATGGAGAAGCAGTTAGCGAAAAATGTTATTTCTTTGAATCTAATTATTAATTGTATAAAAGTAGAAATAAAAAACTTTCGAATAATTTATTCGAAAGTTTTTTCTATCACTATTATTTATTTTTCACCTTTGCCTTTGAAAAATTCTTTAATTTTATTAATTAATTTTCTAATTCCTCCAACTTCAGTTTTTGTTAATGCATTTTCTTTGTCAGCTTCTGCTATATCTTTTGAAGTTATTCTAGCTTGTCTTTCTTCTTTTATTCTTCTTTCATAAGCATCAGCAGCATCCCATTCACTGTCTCTAGGATCTCTAACTACATTTTCATATTTTTCATGTCTATAATCAATTACTCCAGTGAAAACTTCTTTTCTATATGGTTTTCCTGTTAATTTAGATAATAAAATTTCTCTTCTTGAAATAGGTCCGTTTAGAACAGGAAGTTTTTCTTTATCAAAAGCACCATATTCTACTGTTTGAATCCAAAGTACTTCATCTAATGTTTCAATTTCAGATTCATCAATAGTTTTAGCCAATTCTTCAGGTGATTGAATTTTAACTCTACCTTCAATTTGCTGAGCCATTTTTTCAGCAACTTCAGGATTTTGTAGAAGTTCATCTATAGAACCACCAAATTTAGTTTCTAGACCTTCTAAAGCTTCATAAGATCTAGAACCTCCTTGTAAGTATTTTACTAAGTTTTCATGTGAAACTATATTGTGATCAATCATATATGTTAATTGGCTAATTTCAAATCTTTCTCTTAATGACTTATCGTCTATAGTAATTCCTGCACCTTCAATTATAGGTTTTAAAAATAATAAATCACTTTCAACTTCTTTCCAATCTAATAATTGAAGTGGAACAAATTGTCTTTCTTTATTTCTATTTGGTTTTAAGAAATTATTAGGGTTTGTTTTAACCCAATTATCATGTATAGTTTTCAATACTTCTATCATAGAAGCATTAGTTCCTAATCTTTCAAAAGATTTCTTTATTTTTTCTTGCATTTCTGGAGATAATTCTCCTTGTGTATATATTTCTGTTTTTATTTGTTCTGTTAATGCTTGTCTTTCTTCTGGAGTCATTTCTTTATTAGATTTGCTTATTAATTCAACTAATCCATTTATAGCTGCAACTTCTGAACCGTAGGTTTTATCATTAGTAGCTTTGTCTGAAGAAGAATAGTCAATTACTTTTTCTCCAAGTGTAAGTCCGCCTTCACTTAGCATCTGTTCTGCTTGTTCTTCAGTAGGAGTAAACCAATTTCCGTTTTCGTCGTTTTCACCCCAAGAAATTATAGCTCCTTTTGTAATTTTTCCCATAATGGTATCTTTAAATTCCATATTTTTCCTCCAATTTCAAAAATTAAATAAACAATCACTATTAATATTATAGCAATAAACAAAATTTAAGTCAATAAAATGGGATTAGAGCAATAAATTTCTACTTGAATAAAAAATTTATATAATATATAATGTTTTCATAATTTTATTTTAGAATAGGAGATAAATATGGGAAAAGTTGGGTTTTACGCAGGAAGTTTTGATCCATTTACAAATGGACATTTACATGTTATAGAAGTTTCAAGCAAAATTTTTGATAAAGTTATTGTTGGAATTGGTGTTAATATTTTGAAGGCTAGAAGATTTGACCAAAATAAAATGAAAGAAGCAATGGAAAAAGTTATAAAAGCTAATAACTTAGATAATGTTGAAGTTATAACTTATGATAATTTAACAGTTGATAGTGCAAAAGAACATGGAGCAAATTATTTAATCAGAGGAATAAGAAATGGTATGGATTATGATTATGAAGAAAATATAGCTTTGATAAATGAAGAGATTTCAGGTATAGATACAATTTATGTTAGAGCTGGACGACTTGGAGCATTAAGCTCAAGTATGGTTATGGAACTTTTGCAATGTGGAAAAGATGTATCCAAATTTTTACCAAAAGAAATTTTAGAGATTATATAAATATTAAAAAAGCCGATAAAATCGGCTTTTTTTATTGTAATTTTACATAAAATATGATATAATAGTTTACATAAAGCCGGTGATAGGAATATTACCGCGAGAGAAAGTTAGTAACATTTTTCCGCAATTAATGAGAGGAGAGATCAAAGAAAATGGAAAAAGTACGATTACGTGAAATCTTAAGCGAAACCATAGGAATCTGTCGGAAGTTTTTTAGGAAAATAAAGATTTCTGAAAAAGAGCTGGAAGTTCCTAAAAACTTGAAGTGGATGAGCACCAAAATTGCACTCGTAGGAACCACAATGAATGTTATTGGAATCGTTTTCTCGTTCTTCCTGACATTTGCGAACTTTGCAATCGAAGCCAAAATGATTTTTCTTGGAATTATGTTGTTCATGCTGTATAAGGGAGAAGGTGTGATTGAAGAAGCGGTTCAGCTCTACAATGGGGCTGAGAAAGAAAAGAACTCGTTAATCAAAACTGATGAAATCGCTTGGCGCGGTAGCCGGATTATTGCAAATGTTTCTGGAAAGGTTATGAAATATTATCCTGAAAGAAAAATCTACCGCGTTATGACCAATGAGGAAATCCTGAATTCCATTAAGAGGTACCTTGACAGAGCATGGGGAATAAAGATCTATCGTAAGTTTGATATGTTTGACATGATTTGTGCTATAGCAATGCTAGCTGGTGCAATCGCTACAAACAGAGAACTTCCACAGGTCGTTTTTGTGCCTATGCTTGTAATCTTCGCAATTATCACATTTATAAGTTCGGCGTACTCTTGCATAATAAATGACAAGTTTTACAAGGCAAATAGGGAATTTGATGATAAGCAGTCTATTATTCTCAATGATGTTCTGAGAATTCCTGAAATTGCTTTTGGGCGCGACATGAAAATGAGAATTGCGCTTTTCCAAAAAACTGTCAAAGAGGGAAATAAGAACGCAATCCAATATACGAAGAACAGAAATATAAACAACCTGATAATGGCTACTCTCAATACTTTGAGCCAATACGGTATTATTATCCTTTATCTGTTTGGAGTTAATTGGAGCGAAATCACAGTTGCGACGATTGCAGAAATTACGGCAACTTTAGCTGTGACTCAGACGGCACTCCGTCATATCAGCAGAATCTTTAGAACTATGGGTCATGTAGCTGAAGATGTTGGAAATCTTGAGCGTGAAGAAGAAGACGTCGCTAGAGTGATGAGCGTGTATCGGAGAGAACTCGAAAGGCAAGAAAACGTTGAACGCATCACTGACATGATTATTCCTCCGTTTGAGGTGGGTTATATTGAGACCTCAGAGAATGATAAGCCATTTACCTTAGCTTTGAGAAATCCTATTGAAATACCGCAAGGATCAATAGTGATTGAACTTGGCACATCAGGTTCTGGCAAGTCGACATTTTCAAAGATGGTTGCTCAAAAAATTAGCTTGACTAAAAGCGATGAGATCCCGTCGACGACCAGGTTTATGTACTATGATGAAACTTTGAGATTTGGGAATCTCACAATTTACGAAGAAATCTTCTGCTGTGACGATAATCCAGATCATTCAAAGATGCGAGATATCCTGGAAAACCTCGGTCTGTGGGAAGAAATTAGCAGGACATGTCATGATGTTTGGCAGTGGATGAAAGAGAAAAAGTTTGATAATTCACTGTCAAATGGCCAAAAGCAGCGATTGATTCTGGCGAAAATGCTGTATTGGCTGGACGACGATGTTGATGTTGTGGTTTTGGATGAGGCAACGTCTGGACTGGACGACAAAAATTCAGACGGAGCTGAAGCTTCCGAGGTGTTGGAGTATATTGTTGATTTCGTGAATAAAGATAAAAGAAGAACAACTTTCATCTCTACACACCAAGACATTTCCGGATTCGTTGAAACGATGAACAAAAAGAAGTATAACATCATTACACTGAAGTTTAACCGAGCCGGTAAGTATAATGTAATCGAGAGGGGTGAAAACTGAGCGTAGCTTTTTTCAGAGCGATGAGGGTAATTTTATTACCCTCACCGCTTTTTTTATAAAATCGATTGATTTTTATGTTATTTTAGCATATAATTAAATAGCCAAAAATATAACTATATTTTTAGCTTTATACCCGATATTTCGAGGTGATATTTTTATGAAAAAAATTATATTTAAAGGCTGTGGAACAGCTATTTCAACTCCTTTTACAGAAACAGGAGTTAATCTAGAAGAATTTGGAAAACTAATAGAAGACCAAATTCAAAATAAAATTGATAGTTTAATTGTTTGCGGAACTACTGGTGAAGCTTCAACTATGACTTTAGAAGAAAAGAAAGAAACTATCAAATTTGCCATAGAAAAGGTAAATAAAAGAGTTCCTGTTATAGTTGGAACTGGAAGTAATAATACTGCTCAAGCTGTAGAAATGACTAAATTTGCTGAAAGTGTTGGTGCAGATGCTGCTTTAGTTGTTACTCCATATTATAATAAGACAACTCAAGATGGATTAGTAGCTCATTATAAGAAAATTGCTGAGAATACTAAACTTCCAATAATTTTATATAGCGTACCTAGCAGAACAGGCGTAAATATTTTACCTGAAACATGCAAAAAATTATCTGAAATTCCAAACATTGTTGCAATTAAAGAAGCTAGTGGAAATATTTCTCAAATAGCTGAAATTGCTAAACTTTGCGGAGATAATTTAAATATATATTCTGGAAATGATGATCAAATTGTTCCAATTTTGTCACTTGGTGGATTAGGCGTAATTTCAGTTTTATCAAATATTATGCCAGAATATACACATAATATGACAGAAGAATTTTTTAATGGAAATGTCGCTAAAGCTTGCAAAATGCAACTTGAATCTATAGATTTAATAAAAGCATTATTCTCAGAAGTAAACCCAATTCCAGTTAAAAAGGCCTTAAATTTCATGGGATATAATTTTGGAGAACCAAGACTTCCTCTTGTTCCAATGAGTGAGCCAAAAGCTGAAAAACTAAAAGAAGAAATGAAAAAATTTAATTTAGTTTAATTTTAAGTGGAGGAAATTATGAAGACTATTAGAATTTTAATAAATGGTTGTAATGGAAAAATGGGACAAGAAGTTGCTAAAAAAGCTAGAGTAATGGAAGGAATAGAAGTTTTAGGTGGAATTGATCAGTCAGATAGTGGAGATAATTTCTTTCCTGTTTATACAGATTTAAATAATATAAAAGAGTTGCCAGATGTAATAGTTGATTTTTCAGTGCCAGTTGCTTCTATGAAAGTTCTAGATTTTGCAATAGAAAAGAAAGTTCCGATAGTTGTTGCTACAACTGGTTTTTCTGAGGAAGAACTTGATAAAATCAGAAAAGCTGGAGAAAAAATTCCAGTATTTCAATCATATAATATGAGTTATTCTGTCAGTGTTATGAGAAATATTTGCTCAGAACTTGCAAAACTTTTAGATGGAACAGATATTGAGATTGTTGAAACACATCATAGAAGAAAAGTTGATAGTCCTAGTGGAACTGCTCTAATGCTTGCAGAATCAATAAATGAGGCGTTAGATAATAAATTACATTATGAATATAATCGTCATGATAAACGTGAAAAGAGAAGCCCAGATGAAATTGGAATTCATTCAATTAGAGGTGGAACAGAAGCTGGAACACACAGTGTTATCTATTTTGGAGAAGATGAGAGTATGGAGATAAAACATACTGTTACATCTAGAGGCGTTTTTGCTGAAGGTGCTTTAAAAGCTGCTAAGTTCTTGATTAATCAAGATGCTGGCGTATATAATATGAAAGATATGGTATAGTAGTAATAAAGGGAGTATAGAAATGGAACCGGAGAAACATTTAAATTTAACTAAAATAATAGTAACTGTAGCTATTTTTATATTTGCATTTTTAATAATTTTAGGAAGTGCTTTAATAACAAGAAATGCTAGAAGTAAAGAAAAGAAAGATTTATCATTAAGCCCTAAAAATGTTAGTTCTTCAAAAGTTACTAATGTAGTGAAGAATGAAGAAAAAAATGATAAAGATAGTAGCGATGATGAGAATAATGACTTTACTAATTTTTTAGATCAACTTCAACAAAATGCAAATGAAAATGACAATAAAGTTGATGATAAAAATGATAATCACAATTCAAATACAGAGGTTACAAATACAAAAGTTCCTGTTTCTAATCCAGATGCAGTACAACTTTGCAAACAAGCACAAACTTCACATGAAAAAAATATATACTTAACATTTGATGATGGTCCTTCAAGAGATATAACACCTCAAATTTTAGATACCTTAAAAGAATATAATGTTCCTGCTACATTTTTCGTTTTAGGAAGTAGAGTTGAGCTTTATCCTGAACTTGTTAGAAGAGAATATAATGAGGGACATTTTATAGCAAATCACGGCTATAGCCACAGTTATTCTTCAATTTATAGTTCAGTTCAATCTGTTATAGATGAGTTTAATGCTACAAATAAAGCTGTTCAAGATGCTCTTGGAACTACAGAATATAATACTTTATTATTTAGATTTCCAGGTGGATCAAGTGGCGGACCTTATAATGATTTAAAAGCTGAGGCTAAAAGAACTTTAGAAGGAATGGGAATTCCTTCAACAAACTGGAATTGCTTAACAGGTGATGCTGAAGCTGTTGGAAGAACAAAAGAGCAATTATTAAATAGATTATATGAAACAGCTGAAGGTTGGGATAGTTTAGTCGTTTTAATGCATGATGCTAATGACAAACAAGCTACAGCCGACGCACTTCCAGAGATTATTGAACACTATAAAAATGAAGGCTATACTTTTAAAAATTATTATGATATTTTTCAATAAAACTTGTAAAAATGAGGCTTAGCCTCATTTTTAATTTTGGGAAAAGGGGACAGTCCCCTTTTCCCACCCTTTTTCCATTTTTATTAAAGCCGTTTACCCATTGACATTTAAGGACTTTATATGTTAAAATAGTAAAATGAAGTAAACAAAATAGTCGCTGGTCTTTTAGGTCAGAGGAAAGTCCGGGCTCCACAGAGCAGGATACTTGATAACGTCAAGCGAGGGTGACCTCAGGGAAAGTGCAACAGAAAATAACAGCCAATATTTTTGGTTAAGGTGAAAAGGCGAGGTAAGAGCTCACCGGGGTGGTGGTGACATCACCTGTCAGTGTAAACCCTATCTGGAGCAACGTCTTGTAAGATAAATTTTAGGTTGCTCGCCTAAATTTATTTTAAAATTACTTGAACGGCTTGAAATATATAGTAATATATATTCTAGATAAATGACTATTTGAAATAACAGAACCCGGCTTACTGTTTGCTTTTATATTTAGAAAATAGCGGATATATTGTCCGCTTTATTCTTGTTTAATTAAAAATAAGGAGAGAGATAACCGTGTATAAAGAATTCGGAATAACTGATGAAGTAATTGATTTAGCAGAAAAATGTGAAAAAGAGCTAGAGCCAATTTTTAAAAAGATTGACGAAAATTGCTTAAAGGCTACAAGCAAAGTTTTAAAAGCTTTTCAAGATAACAAAGTAACTGGAACAGATTTTATTGAAGTTACAGGCTATGGTTATTATGATGGCGGAAGAGACAAATTAGAGAAGATTTATAGTCAAATTTTAGGAACAGAAGATGCTTTAGTTAGACCTCAAATTATGTCAGGAACACATGCACTTTCACTTACACTTTTTGGTTTATTAAAATATGGGGACACAATGATTAGTATCTCTGGTGAGCCTTATGATACTTTAAGAAGTGTTATTGGTTTAGTTGGAGATAGCAAAAATTCTTTAATTCAATATGGAATTAAATATGAACAAATTGATTTAATTAATGAAGATTTTGATTATGAAAAAATTGTTGAGAGACTAAAAAAATCTCCTGTTAAATTAGTTGAAATTCAACGTTCTACAGGTTATTCATCTAGAAAAAGTATATTAATTGAGAAGATTGAAAAAGTTATAAAAGAAATTCGTAAAGTTGATAAAAACGTTATTATAATGGTTGATAACTGTTATGGTGAATTGGTTGAAGATAAAGAGCCACCTGAAGTTGGAGCAGATATTATAGTTGGTTCATTAATTAAAAACTTAGGTGGAGGAATTGCTACATCTGGTGGATATGTTGCTGGAAAGAGAGATTTGGTTGAAAGTGTAGCTGAAAGATTAACAGCTCCAACTGTTGGAAAAGATATGGGAGCAAACTTTAATCAATGGCTAAACTTTTATAAAGGTTTATATATGGCTCCAAATGCAGTTAGATCAAGTTTAAAAACAATGACTTTTGCTAGTTTAATGTTAGAGAAATTAGGATTTAAAAATATTTCTCCAAAATATAATGAAAAAAGAACAGATATAATTCAAACTGTTGAGTTAGAGACTGAAGAAAATTTAATTAGATTTTGCAAAGGCTTACAAATGGGAATGCCTGTTGAATCTTTCGTAGATCCAGTTCCAGATGTGACACCTGGTTACCCACACAAAGAAATTATGGCAGATGGAAGCTTTACACCAGGTTCAACAATTGAACTTAGCTGTGATGGTCCATTAGTAGAACCATATAAAGCTTATATGCAAGGCGGAATCACTTATGAATATGGAAAATTAGGAATCATGATTGCGATTCAAAATATGATAAGAAAGTAGGTTTAATATGTGGTTATTATTTACTTTTCTTACAACTATAACTTGGGGCGTTTGTGAAGTTTTTTATAAAATGGGTGCAGAAAGGTCAACAAAATACACTCATTTAAGAACAGGAATTTTCATAGGTTTAGTTATGGGAATTCATGCTGTAATTACTTTAATTACTAAAAATACTGGTTTTCATCCAATAAATTTAATTTATTATTTTCCAGTGTTTTTCTTATATATGTTGTCAATGATTTTAGCTTGCTATGGAGTAAGATTTATTGAAAATTCGGTTTCATCTGTTATTGAAGAATTTTCAAGTGTTATTACAGCAAGTTTATGTTTCTTCATATTAGGTGAAAGAATTAGTGGAATAGCAGCTTTTGCTATGGCACTTCTTACAATTGGCGTTGTTTTGCTTGCTATGTTTGAAACCAGAGATGAAAATAATACTCCAAAGGATGTTACTAAAAAGATGCTAATTGTCGGAATTATAATGGCAATGATGTACGCATTATTAGATGGAATAGGAACATTTTTAGATGTATTTTATCTAGACATTGAAACATCTCCATTAAAATATGTTACTGAAAATACGATTGAAGATGTTGCAAATATAGCTTATGAAATATCATTCTTTATAACAGCAATAATTTTTTACATATTCTTAAAAATTAAGAAAGAAAAATTTACTTTCAAAGGTGAGAAAAACAGGATAACAACAGGTATTTTAGAGACATTAGGACAAGCTTTTTATGTTTATTCATTTTCTGGAAATGATATAATTGCAGTTGCTATAATGTCATTTATGTCAGTAATATCAGTTGTTTTGTCAAGAATATTCTTAAAAGAGAAACTAACGAAAAAACAATATGTTGCTATTGTTATGGCACTTGTTGGTGTAGTAATTTTAGGAATTGTAGGTGAATAAAATGTTAAGTCAATTTTCTAGAGAAGAATTAATTATTGGAAAAGAAAATGTTGAAAAATTACATAATTCTAAAGTTGCAATTTTCGGACTTGGAGGAGTTGGCTCTTTTGTTGTTGAAGGCTTAGCAAGAGCTGGAATTGGAAATTTTATTTTAGTTGATGATGATAAGGTGTGTTTAACTAACTTAAATCGTCAAATTATTGCTACAAGAAAAACTATTGGAAAATCTAAGGTTGAAGTCGCAAAAGAAAGAATTTTAGAAATTAATCCAGACGCAAATGTTGAAATTTATCAAGAGTTCTTTATGCCAGTAAGTAGAGATGTTTTTGACGAAACTGTTTCATATGTTGTGGATTGTGTTGATACTGTTACTGCAAAAATTGAAATTATAGTTAGAGCTAAGAAACTAGGAGTTTCAGTTATTTCTTGTATGGGAACTGGAAATAAATTAGATCCAACACAGTTTGAGGTTTCAGATATTTATAAGACTTCTGTATGTCCTTTAGCAAAAGTTATGAGAAAAGAATTAAAAGCTAGAAATATTAATAGCTTAAAAGTTGTTTATTCAAAAGAGATTCCTATTAAAGTAGAGCAAGAAAGTGAAAGTAGTTGTAAAACAAATTGTATTTGTCCTCCAGGAACAAAAAGAAAATGTTCAATGAGAAATGAAGTTCCAGGAAGTATTTCATTTGTTCCATCTGTTGCAGGATTAATAATTTCAGGGGAAGTTATAAAAGATATTATAAAAAAATAATTTAATTTTAGATTTTTAAGATTGTTTTAAGGTTATATTATTATATTATATTTATAAAATCCCCAAAAAAATATAAAAATAAAACTGTTATTGAAAAGCTTCTGATTTCATAACAGTTTTATTTTTTTTTTAATAAGGCTTGCTTGAATCTATTGAAATTGATTCAAGTTCTATATTTCCGGAGTCAGCTGAAAAATAAACTTCAGTATCTTCTCCAAAATATGATTTAAAAGATCTATTTATTGAATCAAAAACAGCCTTTGTTAATACTTTAGTTGATGGAAAATAAATACTTGAATCGCTTAAATAGCTAGATTCAAAATCAAATGGTGCACCTGTTTTTGAAAGATCTAATTTTATTATATTTTCACTTATTTCTAATGAATTTAATTCTATTTTATATCCAAGAGAATCTGATATTTTTGAGACTATAGTTTTTGCTTGATCTTCTTTTGACAATTTTTTATTTACTTTAATAGTAACTAATGAAAAATTTTCAGAATCTTCACTGTCTTTTACTCCAACGTAAATTATAGTATTTTCGCCTTTAGAGTTTGCTTTTGGATTATCATTTAACATAAAATCTCTATTTGTCTCATTTTTTGAATTATTATTTGTAAGTTTTGGTTTTAAAATGGTTAAAACTATTAATGTTATTAACAATATTGTTAAAACTATCGTTAAAATTTTTCTTTTCATAGGTATTTCCTTTCTATAAAGAACTAAATAAATTTTAACATATAGAGATTGATATATCAAGAAAAATTTGTTAAAATAGGTTCATGAAAATTTTAGAAAATTGTAATTTATGTCCAAGAAATTGTAAAGTAAATAGACTAAAAGGAGAATCAGGTTTTTGCAAATCGACAGGAGAAAAAATTAAAGTCGCAAAAATCGGACTTCATTATTATGAAGAACCATGTATAAGCGGACTTTCAGGTTCAGGAACTGTCTTTTTTTCTGGTTGTAATTTAAGATGTCAGTTTTGCCAAAATTATAAAATAAGTTGGGAAGGAAAAGGTGAAGAAATTTCTGTAAAAGAGCTTGCTGACAAGATGATATGGCTTCAAAACGAAGGTGCAAATAATATAAATTTTGTAACAGGTTTTATGTATATTCCTCAAATTGTCGAAGCTATAAAAATTGCTAGAAAAAACGGATTAGAAATTCCTACAGTCTATAATTCTAGTGGATATGAAAGCGTAGATGCTTTAAAATTATTAGAAGGTTATATTGATGTTTATTTACCTGATTTTAAATATTATTATGATGATTTAGCTTTAAGATTGTCAAATGCTAAAGATTATAAAGAAATTGCTTTAAACGCAATAAAAGAGATGTTAAGGCAACAATCTAAAAATATTTATGATGAAAATAATATGATTGAAAAAGGCGTTATTATAAGACATTTGATTTTACCAAACCATGTTCAAAATAGTAAACAAGTTTTGAAATTACTTAAAAATAATTTTGGAAAACAAGTTTATGTTAGTGTAATGGCTCAATATTTTCCTGTGTTTAATGCTGAGAAATTTGAAGATATTAATAGAAAGCTTACAGTAGAAGAGCTTAATGATGTTGAAGATTTTATATATGGCCTAGAATTAAAAAACGGGTACATACAATCCTTAGAAGATAACGAAGAAAAATACGTACCTAACTTCTAGTAAATCATATATTAAGAAAAAAGTCAAATGCAAAATAGTGTGAAAACCTTCGCATACTCATATTTAAATCATTTTAAATGGTTTTAACCATATAATTTGGATTTTTTTGGATTTGAAATAGTTATATTCTTATGATAATATAGCAGTAACAAATAAATATAGTTATTAATTTTCCCTGCGTAGTGCGTTACGACTTGAATTTTTAGAACCTACAAGTTATGGATAAGGGAGCCCGAACTCTGAATGTGGCGTGTATGCTTACCGTTTGTATTGTAAGAAACCCAGAAGCATTTAGGAAGGCACCCACCTGTGTGAGTACAGGTCCATTAAAAATTCATTTAAGAACGGCTTAGACGTGGGGCTTTTTATTTGTATTTCTTGCTTTTTTATGTAAAGTATGTTAAAATCTTATTGTTGATTTTTAGGAGAAAATTATGAAATTAAAAGAGATTTTAAATGATGGAATTTATGTTTTAAAAGAAAAAAATATAGATGATTGTAATTTAAAAGCTAGAATTCTTTTGAGTTTTCTTTTAGGAAAGCCAAAAGAATATTTAATTATAAATGATAATAAAGAGTTAGAAGTTGAAAAACAAGTTGAATATTATTCACTTTTAGATAGATTAATTTCAGGTGAACCACTTCAATATATTACAAATAATCAAGAATTTATGGGACTTGATTTTTTTGTAAATGAAAAAGTTTTGATTCCTCAGCCAGATACTGAGATTTTAGTAGAAGCTGTTATGAAATATTTAAATAATAATTGTGGAAAAGAAATCTGTGAATTGTTCGAAAATTATCCACAAGAGAAGTTAAATAACCCAAAAGTGCTTGATTTATGCACAGGAAGTGGTGCAATTGCGATTAGCATTGCGAAAAAAATTCAAAATGATAATATAGAAGTTTTTGCATCAGATATAAGCAAAGATGCTTTAGAAGTTGCAAAAGTAAACTGTAAGAAAAATGATGCAAAAGTAAAATTTATCGAATCAGATTTATTTGAAAATATAAGTGAAAAATTTGATATTATTGTTTCAAACCCACCATATATAGAAACAGACGTGATTCCAGAGCTTAGTAAAGATGTTCAAAATGAGCCACATTTAGCTTTAGATGGTGGAGAAGATGGATTAGACTTTTATAGAAAAATTGCTAAAGAAGCAGGAAAATATTTAAATAAAAATGGAATGTTATTTTTAGAAATTGGCTATAATCAAAAAGATTCAGTTCAAGAAATTTTAGAAAATAATGATTTTAAAAATATTATATGTTTACAGGACTTTGGCGGAAATGATAGAGTTATAATTTCTAATTTTTAGCAAAGGAGGAAAAAATGTCATATTCCTATGATGTTAAAGAAGAATTAAGTAATTTTAATAATTGGAAAAATGATGAGCTTTTAAAATCAGAATTTTTAGGCTATATATTGACTGGAAACACTGTAAGTGACGGAAAATATATAGAGTTCGTCACAGAAAATGATTATAATATTGAAAGATTCTTCAAAATTTTATTTAATTTAAAAATAGAATATGAGCCAGAAACTAGAGGAAAGTGCTTTGTAGCTAGAATTTCAAACAGTGATATTCAAGACATTTTTTCAGGGTTTGCTACAAATTTGAAAGATGATGTTAAGAAAACTATTTTAAGAGGAAGCTTTTTGGGTGCAGGCTCTTGCACAGATCCTGAGAAAAGTTATCATTTGGAGATAATTTTTGGTGATGAGAAGAATGCAAATTATATTTCAAATTTAGCTAAAGATTATGGAGTTGAGTTTAAAAATATAAAATATAAAGATAAATTCATGTTGTATATAAAAGAAGCTGATCAAGTTTCAACTTTCTTAGCTTGTATAGGCGCAAACAAAGCAGTTCTAAAATTAGAAGATATTAGAGTTTTTAAAGAAATGAAAAATAATGTAAACAGAATGGTTAATTGTGAAACTGCTAATCTTAATAAAACTGTAAATGCTGCTGTTAGCCAAATAGAAGATATTAAGTTTTTACAAAAAATGAATAAACTTGAAGAATTAGGACCAGAAGTAAGAGAAGTAGCATATTTAAGAGTAGAGCATCCAGAAAGTTCTTTAAAAGAGCTTGGAGAAATGCTTTCAGAGCCTATTGGAAAATCAGGAATAAATCATAGACTTAAAAAAATTCAAAATCTTGCTGAAGAAATTAGAGGTGGAAAATAGTGAAAAAAATAGGAATTTATGTACATATTCCTTTTTGCAAACGAAAATGTAAATATTGTGATTTTGTATCTTTTGAGAATTGTTTAGATAGTCAAGATGAATATATAAATTCACTTTTAAAAGAGATTGAAGATTGTGATAAAACTGGTTTTACTGTTAACACTATTTATTTTGGAGGCGGAACACCATCTGTTATTTCAGAAGATTTAATAGTAAAAGTTTTAGAAAAAATCAAAACTAAGTTCACTGTTGAAGAAGATTGTGAAATAACTATTGAGGTAAACCCTGGAACTGTAAATAAAGAAAAACTTGAAACATACTATAAAGCAGGCTTTAATAGAATAAGTATTGGCCTTCAATCTTCAAGTGAAAGATTATTAAAAATAATCGGAAGAATCCATAATTATGAAGAATTTTATAATTGCTTAAAAATGGCTAGAGAAGTTGGCTTTGAAAATATAAATGTTGATTTAATGTTAGGCCTTCCAAACCAGACAAATGACGATTTAGTGGATTCTTTAAATAAAGTTATATTTTTAAATCCAAATCATATTTCACTTTATTCATTGATTTTAGAGGAAAATACACCTCTTGAAAAAGAGATGAGAATTGATTTATATAAACTTCCAACAGATGATGAAGAGCGAGATATGTATGATACAGCTAAGAAGATATTGGAAAGAAATGGATATATTCAATATGAAATTTCTAATTTTGCAAAAAAGGGATTTGAATCAAAACATAATTTGAATTGTTGGAATCAAGAAGAATATCTTGGATTTGGAGTTGCAGCACATTCTTATTTTGATAAAGTAAGATATTCAAATACTACAAATTTGCAAGATTATATTGTAAATCAAAAAGCAAACGTGACTATAAATGAAGTTCAAACTCCAGAAGGCGAGAAAAAAGAATATATGATGTTAGGCTTAAGAAAGTTAGAAGGAGTCTCTATTAGTGCATTTGAAAGAAAGTTTGAAATAAACCCATTATTTTACTTTAGATTTGAAATTTCAAAGTTAGTTGATGAAGATTTGTTAGAGGTAGATTTAGACAATATTAGGATGACTAGAAGAGGTTTAGATTTAGCAAATATAATTTTTGAAGAATTTATTTAAAAAACTGGATTATTTTTCTAGTTTGTTGTATAATAGAAGTGTATGGATACATAAGAAAACCTAGGAGGAAAAGTTATGAGTGAGCAAGTGAGTTCAGAACTTTTAAAAGCATTGAATGAAATAACTGAGAATGAAGCTACTACAGCTAAGATAGATGCATCAATTTTTATTAGAACTAGTCAAGAAATGGTTAGAGAAAAAATAGAATGTTTATATAATATGTTAAAAGTTGAAGCAAAATATTGCGAACAAAAACAAGATAGCCATTTTGATGATGTAGAATTAATAATAACTCACTATAAACAAAAGTTACATATGGTATATGATGAGTTCTATTGCCAATATGTTAATATTCAAAATGAAATTCAAGAAGCTAAAACTAATAGCAGAATTGGAATAATTAATTATCAAAAACTAGTTAATGAAAATAATGATAATAAAGAATTGAAAGAAAGTATTAAAAAGAAAAACGAACTTTATAAAGAAATAGTTAGAAAATGCGAATTAAAATTTAAGGAAAATAAAGAAAAATTTGAAAAGATGATAGATGAAGAATTTAAACTTGCTTCTAAATCATTACAAATTATTAATGAACAAAATGTTTTCCAAAGATTATTTAGCAGAATTTCAAATATTTTTAAAGGCGGAAAAAAATATTTGGAAATTTTAAAACAATACAATAAATTAGTTAATAATATAGATTCTTATGAGTTAGTCGAACAAATGAGAGAAGATACAGTTGAGTTTGTTGCAGATATTATAGAAATGAAAGGAATAGAAGATGACGGACTTGAAGAAGTTCGGATAGGAGGAAAATATGGCGGTAACTAAATTAGCTGTTAAAACTTATTTATCTAGAGAAACTGCTATGGCTGATAAATTAAAAGGTACACTAGATAGCAGTGATCGTTGGGATGATTTTAAAACAGAGCTTGTTTCTTCAATAGTTGATTATTCAAAACAACCAACACGAGAAGGTAAAAAAGAAATAACTAATCTAATTTTAAGATATTCTACTAGTAGATCAACTGATGCTAATGATTATGTAAATGCTATTATTAGAGATTTAGGAATAAGAGAAAGAGATGTCGGAGAACATAGTAAACCAGTATTTTCTCATCAAAAAAGCGGAGAATTAGCTGATTTTTATAGAAGAATTGGAGTTACTTATGTTGATACTTCAGAATTTAGTAAAGCAGTTGATAGACAAACATCTGATAGAAAGCTAATGGAATATAGAAAAAAATATCATGATAAATTTAGATATATAAGAGAGCAAAAATCAGTTAGAGAAGAATTAGGTATAAAACCTGAGAAGAAGGCTACAAGAAGAACTGACAAAAAAACAGAAAAAGCTAAAAGTGGAAAACAACCTGAAAAGAAAGAAGACGGAAAAATCAAGAAAACTTTGAAATTAGGTTATTTTAAATTAACTTCTAGAATGTTAAATGCTCCTGGAGAAGTTCCACCAGAATTATTGTCAAAGAATAAAAGATTAATTACTAAATCTACAATGAAATTAGATAAAGTTTTAGAAGATTTAAGTAAAGCTAAACAAACATTAAGTGGTAGAAATTCTAGAAATGAAAATATTCCAGAAGATATTGCTGATACATATGGACAAATGTCTAGAGGTGAATTAGATGAAGAAGGTTTAGCTAATTTTGAAGAAACTTTAGATGAAAAAGGAAGAGAATTATTAGATGGATTAAAAGGTTCTGTTCAAGGTATTTTTAAGAAAGAATATTTTGCTGAAGAACTTAGAAAATTCGGACAAGAAAGACTTACAGATATTCCAGAAAGTGAATTAGAAGAAGAAATCCAATATGCTCTTCAAGATGCTACGTTAGATGAAAGTGGAAAACTAGTTTTACCAAAATATTCTATTTTCCAAAGTGTAGTTTTTGATGAAAAAGGTGAAATTAGACCTGGTCAAGAAAATATAGTTAAATTATTTTCACAAAAAGCTGAAATGGACAGACTTACAGATTTGTCTGATGCAGAATTAATAGAATTATCTAGACAGTTAGCTTTAAATAGAAGTAAAACAGGTGAAATTGATCTTCCAACAGACTCTAAAGGATATAAGTTAACTGAATTTATAAAGGCAAATCCAGATATTGTTGATTTCGATAATTTGGATATTCGCCAATCAGAAATAGAAGAAGACTATGGAGCTTTTACAGCTACTCAAAATGTTGCTGAAGAAGTTCAAGTTACACATAAAATGTTACTTGCAAGTCAAGTTAAAGGTCAACTTGCACAATTACGAGATATAGTTAGAGGATATGACTCAAAAGAAAGATCTGAAGATGGTTTAAGCAGAAGTGACTCAAAGAAAAGAGAAATTGCTTTGAAAATGGCTAGAAGAAAAGTTGATGCTTTAAATAAAGCTGGACTTAGCAAAGTTATTTCAGAAGGTGAAAAGAGTTCTAAAGGAGTTATTAAAAGAGCTAGAGGATTATTGTTACCAGAACTTGAAAACGCTAGAGATAAAGATCAAAGAAGATTTGATAAAACTTTCAGTGAACCTGAAGGACCTGAAAATCCTGATAGAGAATAATTTTAAGGAGTATTACAAATGAAAGAAGAATTATTTGGAAATGTCATGTATAATGGAAAAATGATTAATGTTGATACTGAAGATATTGAAGCTTTAAAAAAGATTTCTAGCGAATTGAAAGAAAAAAATAAACAATTAGAAGAAAAAGTTGAAAACATTTTTAGACAATAAAAATTTTTTAATAAAGCTATTGACAAAGTAAATAAAAAGATATAATATATTAGCAGTCCAAGATAAGGATTGCTAATTTTATTTTACGAAAAAATAAATAAAGGAATTAAAAACATGAAATTAGATGAAAGAAAAAAGAAAATCCTTGGAGCAATAGTAGACGAATATATTCAGACTGCTGAGCCAGTTAGTTCTGGAAGTTTACTTGAAAAAGAATATCTTGATTGTAGTAGTGCTACAATTAGAAACGATATGGCAGAACTTGAAAAAATTGGCTTCTTAGAAAAAACTCATACATCAAGTCGGTAGAATTCCTTCACAAAAGGGCTATAGATACTATGTTGATGAGCTTCTTAGAGAAGATTCACTTTCAAGAGCCGAGATTGCTTATATAAAAGAAAAATTAGAACAAAAAGTAAATGATTTAGAGGAACTTACAAAAATTGCTACTACAACATTATCTGAAGTTACACATTATACTACAGTTGCAATTGGCCCACATGTAGATAAACATGTGATAGTTGATATAAAGTTTATTTTGCTAGGTGCTAGACTTTTAATGGCTGTAATTCTTACAGATTCAGGAATAATTAGAGAGTCAATAATTAAATTTGATGAAAATATTTCTCAAGAACAAGTTGATGATTTAACTGTGATTTTCAAAAGTAAATTAGTTGGAAAATCTTTAGATGAAATAAATATTCCAATTGAAGAATTTATTACAGCTGAAATGAAAACAGGAATTGAAATTATTAAGAAAATAATTAAAGAAATAAATAAACTTTTAAAAGAAACTGGCGGAAAGTTTTACTTAGAAGGAACAAACAGTGTTGTAGATATGCCAGAATTTCAAAACACTGATATTGCTAAAGAATTTTTAAATGTATTAAATTCAAAAGATATAGTGTCAGATGTAATGAATACTGATTCTAAAATTGAGCAAGATATAAATGTTTATATAGGTGAAGAATCAGAAAAAGAAGAACTTAAGAACTTTAGTTTAATTACTTTTAATCATTTAATAGAAGGAAAAGATATTGGAACAATTGGAATAATTGGTCCTACTAGAATGGATTATTCAAAAGTAATTACTGTTATGAAATATATTAGTAAAAAGCTAAATGATGATTTCAAAAAAGGAAAAAATTATTCATAGAATGATTTAACGAGAGGAGGGAAACAATGGACGAAGAAGGAAAAACAAATGAAGAATTAGAAGAAAACAAAGAAACAAATGAAGAAGTTAAGCAAGAAGAAAATGAAGTAAAATCAGAGGAAACAAAGTCTAATGAGTTAGAAGAATTAAATGATAGATATAAACGTCTTTTTGCTGAGTTTGAAAATTATAAAAAAAGAACTCAAAAAGAAAGCATAAGTAAAAGAGCTGAAATTACTGCTGATGTGGTTATGTCAATTTTACCTGTTGTTGACAATTTAGAAAAAGCTGTAGAGGTTAAAATTGAAAATAATGCTTATCAAGACGGAATAAAGCTTATTTTAAGACAATTATCAGATATTCTAAAGAAATTTGGAATGGAAGAAATTGAAACAGTTGGACATCAATTTGATCCAGAGCTTCACGAAGCTGTTAGTCATATTGAAGATCAAGAAAAAGGTCCAAACGAAATTGTTCAAGAATATAGAAAAGGCTACAAAATCGGAACAAAGGTGGTTCGCCACGCAATGGTAGTAGTCGCAAATTAGAAATAAAAAGGAGATTTTTAAAAATGGGAAAAATTATAGGAATTGATTTAGGAACAACAAATTCATGTGTATCAGTTTTAGAAGGAGGAGAGCCAGTTGTAATACCAAACGCAGAAGGAAGTAGAACAACTCCATCTGTTGTTGCATTTTCAAAAAATGGTGAAAGATTAGTTGGACAAATTGCAAAACGTCAAGCAGTTGCAAATCCAGAAAACACAATCATTTCAATTAAAAGAAAAATGGGTACAGCTGATAAAGTTAAAATTGACGGAGATGAATTTTCTCCACAAGAAATTTCAGCTATGATATTACAAAAATTAAAAGCAGATGCTGAAAGTTACTTAGGAACTCCAGTTACACAAGCTGTTATCACAGTTCCAGCTTACTTTAATGATAGCCAAAGACAAGCAACAAAAGATGCTGGTAAAATTGCAGGACTAGAAGTTCTAAGAATTATAAATGAGCCTACTGCAGCAGCTCTTGCTTTTGGTATGGATAAAGAAGCACAAGATGAAAAAATTATGATCTATGACTTAGGTGGTGGAACATTTGATGTTTCTATCCTAGATATTGGTGATGGAGTATTTGAAGTTCTTGCTACAAACGGTAACACACATCTTGGTGGTGATGATTTTGATAATAGAATTATTGATTATGTTGTTGAAGAATTTAAAAAATCAGATGGAATTGATTTAAGAAATGACAAAACAGCTATGCAAAGAATTAAAGAACAAGCTGAAAAAGCTAAAATTGAATTATCAGGAATGCAACAAACTGAAATTAACATTCCATTTATTACTGCAGATGCTAGTGGTGCTAAAAATATAGATATTACTTTAACTAGAGCTAAATTTGAAGAATTAATTCATGATTTAGTTGAATCTACAGCAGAGCCAGTTAACAAAGCTTTAGCAGATGCTGGAATTACAGCAAATGACTTAAAGAAAGTTTTATTAGTTGGTGGTTCTACTAGAGTTCCAGCTGTTCAAGAAGTTGTTAAGAGAATTACTGGAAAAGAACCTGATAAAGGAATTAACCCTGATGAATGTGTTGCTATTGGTGCAGCAATTCAAGGTGGTGTTTTATCTGGAGATGTTAAAGATTTAGTATTACTTGATGTAACTCCATTATCACTTGGTATTGAAACATATGGTGGTGTATTTACAAAATTAATTGAAAGAAATACAACAATTCCTACAAAGAAATCACAAGTATTCTCTACAGCTGCTGATGGTCAAACTGCTGTTGAAGTTCACGTTCTTCAAGGTGAAAGAGAAATGGCTGCATATAATAAAACTTTAGGAAGATTCCATTTAACTGGAATTCCAGCTGCACCTCGTGGAGTACCACAAATTGAAGTTACATTTGATATTGATGCAAACGGTATAGTTCACGTTTCAGCTAAAGATCAAGCTACTGGAAATGAACAAAAAGTTGTTATTACAGCTTCAACAAATCTTTCTGAAGAAGATATTAATCAAGCTATTAAAGATGCAGAACTTCATAGTCAAGAAGATAAAAAGAAAAAAGAAGAAATTGAAGTTAAAAATAATGCAGAAAGTTTAGTATATAATAGTGAAAAAACTTTAGAAGAATTAGGTGATAAAGTAAGTGGTGAAGAAAAAGCTAAAGTTGAAGAAGAGATTGCTAATACTAAAAAAGCTCTAGAAGGAAATGATACAGAAGCTATTAAAGATGCTACTGATAAATTAACAAAAGTATTTTATGCATTATCAGAAAAATTATATAGTCAACAAAAAGCTGCAAATGAAGCAAATGCTGCTAATGGTGCAACAGATGCTGGTAATACAACAACAGATGAAAACGGAAATGTTTATAATGCAGATTATAAAGTAGAAGACGATAATGATAATAAATAATTTAAGAAGGGAAATTAGATGGCAGAGAAAAGAGATTATTATGAGGTTCTAGGCGTTTCAAAAACAGCTACTGATGATGAACTTAAAAAAGCCTATAGAAGACTCGCAAAAAAATATCATCCTGATGCCAATCCTGATAATAAAGAAGAAGCAGAACAAAAATTCAAAGAAGTTAATGAGGCATACGAAACATTATCAGACAAACAAAAAAGAAAACTATATGACACTTATGGCTTTGATGGTCCTAACATGGGCGGAGCTAATGGTGGCGGATATTATTCGTATGGCTCTGGCTTCGATGGGTTTAGTGGTTTTAGCGACTTTAGTGATTTGGGAGATATATTCTCTTCATTCTTTGGTGGAGAAAGAAGAGGAGGAAGCTCAAGAAGCAGAAATACTGTTACAAAAGGAGCAGATTTAAAAGTTGGAATTGATATAACTTTTAAAGAATCATATACAGGAATTGAAAAAGAAATATCAATTAATAGAAATGAAGTTTGTCCTGATTGTAATGGTAATGGTTGTGCAAAAGGAACTTCTCCTACTAAGTGTACAGCTTGTGGTGGAAAAGGAACTATAAGACAAGTGTCTTCTACGCTATTTGGCCAAGTTGCTACACAGAGAACTTGCTCAGCTTGTGGTGGTTTAGGAACTATAATTTCAAACCCATGCCCAACTTGTAGAGGAAAAGGAACAGTTAAGAAAACTAAAAGACTTAAAATTAAAATTCCAGAAGGAATTGATGATGGTCAAACTATAGTCTTGAAAAATGAAGGAGAGCCAGGAAAAAATGGCGGTCCAAATGGAGATTTATACATAGTAGTTAGAGTTAAAAAAGACAGTGTATATTCTAGAAGAGCAGAACATGTTCTTTGTGAAGTTCCAATAACTTTTACAATGGCAACTTTAGGTGGAGAGATTGAAATTCCTATGGTTGACGGAACAAAAGAAAAATATGTTATTCCAGAAGGAACTGCTACAAATACAAAATTTTCAATTAAAAACAAGGGCTTCAAAAGCATTAGTGGAAATTGGAGAGGTGATTTTGTTTTTACAGTTGTTGTTCAGGTTCCAAAAAGATTGACGGCAGAGCAGAGAAACTTGCTTGTTGAATTAGCTAAAACAATGAATGAACAACCACCTTTGAAAAAACGAGGAATTTTTGGATAATATAATTAAGAAGGAAAAGAAATAATAGTGGAGATTAAAGGGCAAATTGTTGAAATTATATACAGAAATGATTCTAACAGTTATACAGTTGCCGAGCTTGAACAAGATAATGGTGATTTTATAACAGTTGTAGGGTATCTACCTTTTATAGAAGAGGGAGATACCCTAAAGTTGTTTGGAAAAATGGTTACTCATCAAGATTATGGTGAACAATTTAAAATTGATACATTTGAAAAATTGATGCCAGAAGATAGTCAAGCTTTAGAAAAATATTTAGCTAGCCGGAGCAATTAGAGGTGTTGGCCCAGCTACAGCTAAAAGAATAATTAAAAAATTTGGCGAAGATACAATTAATATTTTTAAATTTGAACCATTGCGTTTAGCTGAAGTTAAAGGAATTAGTAAAGATCGAGCTTATGAAATAGGTGAAGAATTTAATGAAAAGTGGGAACTTTGGCAAATCGTTGGATTTCTAGAAAAATTCGGAGTTAGCAGTAATAATAGCAAGAAAGTATATGATGTTCTAGGAAAAGATGCAGTAGAGAAAATTCAAGAAAATCCTTATATATTAATAGATATAGTTTATGGAGTTGATTTTAATAAAATCGATAGAATTGCTCTTGAACTTGGAATTCCTAAAAATAATGATGATAGAATAAGAAGTGGGATAAAATATGCACTTCTAGTTAGTAGTTATAATGGAAATACATGTGTTAAAAAGGAAAACTTAGAAGAATTTCTTTCTCAAAATTTAGAAGTAACTGAAGAAGAGATTGAAAATAATTTGATAAATTTAAAAGTTCAAGATGAGATTATATTAGAAGAAAGAGAAGATGAAGGAACTTGGGTTTATTTATTTCCAATGTATAAATTAGAGAAGAATATCTCTGAAAGGCTTATAGCAATTAATAATTCAAAAAATATAAAGTTTATGAAGTCATTTGAAAAAGATATTAATTCTCAAGAAAAAATATTAGGAATAAAACTTTCTGAAAAACAAATTGAAGCAATTAATCAAATAAATGATAATAATGTTGCAATTATTACTGGTGGTCCTGGAACTGGAAAAACTACAATTATTAAGGTGTTGCTTGAGATATATAAATCACATGGAAGAAAAGTTGTATTATGTGCTCCAACAGGCAGAGCTGCTAAAAAGATGAGTGAAGCTACTGATGAAGATGCAAAAACAATTCATCGTCTTTTGGAAATTGGAAAAATCGAAGATGACAAACTTCATAATATTGATGTGAATATAACTCCAATTGATGCTGATGTTATTGTAATTGATGAAATGAGCATGGTTGATAGCTTTCTTATGAACTATATTGTTAAAGCGATTTATTTAGGAAGTAAAGTAGTCCTTGTAGGTGATAGTAATCAACTTCCAGCAGTTGGACCTGGTTCTGTTTTACAAGATCTAATTGATTCTGGTAAATTTGCGACAGTTGCACTTAATCAAATTTTTAGACAAGCTGCAAAGAGCAAAATAATTGTTAATTCACACAATGTAAATCAAGGAATAAGCTTTATAGGAAATGAATATAATAAAGATAGTTTAGATGACTTCTTTTTTATAAATGAACAATTTCAAGATAAAATGTTAAATCAAGTTTTATCATTAAGTAATGGAAGACTTAAAAACTATGGAAATTATGACTTTTTCAAGAATATTCAAGTATTAACTCCAACTAAAAAGGGAATTTTAGGAACAAAGGAATTAAATAATAGTTTGCAAAATGAACTAAATCCTAAATCTCCTGAAAAGCTTGAGAAACAATATGGTCAAATCTTGTTTCGTGAAGGCGATAGAGTTATGCAAATCAAAAACAATTATGATATTTATTGGGAAAAGAATTCAAAAATTGATTATAAAACTTATGAAAATGGAACAGGAATATTTAATGGAGAACTTGGAAGAATAACTAAAATAGATATGCAAGCTAAAAACATTGAAATAGAATTTGATGATGACAAAACAGCTTGGTACGATTTTTCTGAACTTGATGAGTTAGAACTTGCATATGCAATAACAATACATAAAGCTCAACGGAAGTGAATTTGATGTTGTAATAATGGTTATTCCGTGGGTTTCAAATATGTTGCTTACGAGAAATTTATTATA
Organism: uncultured Clostridia bacterium; assembly: GCA_947627595.1. Lineage (GTDB taxonomy): Bacteria > Bacillota > Clostridia > TANB77 > CAG-508 > Scatovivens. The sequence continues at coordinate 1,617 of CANQWQ010000005.1, read as the reverse complement.
TACTGGAATGACTAGAGCAAAAAAATTATTGATTACTATTAGTAATAGTAGAACAATTGAAACTATGATAAATAACATAGATGTTCAGAAAAGAAACACTGGCCTTTTATATAAATTAGACAACTTAAATTAGTAGAAATAAGCGAATTTTTGCAGCTTATTTTTACTTTTTAAAAGAAAAGTAAAATTTTTGTAAAATTTTTGAAAAAGTCGTTGACAAAATGAAACACAAGTAGTATAATAAATCTCGTTCCGAGCAAATCGGAGCGAGATTTTTATTATGTATTTTTGATTTAGAACGAGTATTGCAAGGCACACGAAGTGAGAAAGGCAAGGGCGCATACGAGGTGTATGTAACCGCGTTTCGAGCGAGTGTAACATAGCAAGACGAAGTTATAAATCGAAAAGGAAGTACCTTGAAAAATAAACAATAAATGAAAAAATAGTGTAAATATCCTTTGAAATAAAACTTTGAAGAAAAGTAAAAATAATTAAGAGCTAAATAAAACTTGAATAAAATTTAAATTTGAGAGTTTGATCCTGGCTCAGGATAAACGCTGGCGGCGCACATAAGACATGCAAGTCGAACGAACGAGTATTAATTCTTTACGATTTGATATAAGTTAGTGGCGGACTGGTGAGTAACGCGTGAGTAACCTGCCTAGAAGAGGGGGATAACAGGGAGAAATCTTTGCTAATACCGCATGAGCTGGTAGTCTCGCATGAGACATCCAGAAAAGGAGTAATCCGCTTTTAGATGGACTCGCGTCCGATTAGCTAGTTGGTGGGATAATAGCCTACCAAGGCAACGATCGGTAGCCGGACTGAGAGGTTGAACGGCCACATTGGGACTGAGATACGGCCCAGACTCCTACGGGAGGCAGCAGTCGGGAATATTGCGCAATGGAGGAAACTCTGACGCAGTGACGCCGCGTATAGGAAGAAGGTTTTCGGATTGTAAACTATTGTCGTTAGGGAAGAGAAAGGACGGTACCTAAGGAGGAAGCCCCGGCTAACTATGTGCCAGCAGCCGCGGTAATACATAGGGGGCGAGCGTTATCCGGAATTATTGGGTGTAAAGGGTGCGTAGACGGGAAATTAAGTTAGTAGTGAAATCCCCAGGCTCAACTTGGGAATTGCTACTAAGACTGGTTTTCTTGAGTACTGGAGAGGAAAGTGGAATTTCTAGTGTAGCGGTGAAATGCGTAGATATTAGGAGGAACACCAGTGGCGAAGGCGACTTTCTGGACAGAAACTGACGTTGAGGCACGAAAGTGTGGGGAGCAAACAGGATTAGATACCCTGGTAGTCCACACCGTAAACGATGGATACTAGGTGTAGGGGATGAATAATCTTCTGTGCCGTCGCAAACGCAATAAGTATCCCACCTGGGGAGTACGGCCGCAAGGTTGAAACTCAAAGGAATTGACGGGGGCCCGCACAAGCAGTGGAGTATGTGGTTTAATTCGATGCAACGCGAAGAACCTTACCAGGGCTTGACATATATTTGAAAGATTTAGAGATAAATCCCTTCTTCGGAACAGATATACAGGTGGTGCATGGTTGTCGTCAGCTCGTGTCGTGAGATGTTGGGTTAAGTCCCGCAACGAGCGCAAC
>CANQWQ010000004.1 GCA_947627595.1 uncultured Clostridia bacterium | reverse complement strand
ATGGCCCCGTGGTCAAGCGGTTAAGACATCGCCCTTTCACGGCGGAGACATGGGTTCGATTCCCGTCGGGGTCACCATTATATTTACCATTATTTATCTACACATGTGCCACTTTAGCTCAGCTGGTAGAGCAACTGACTTGTAATCAGTAGGTCGTCCGTTCGATTCGGACAAGTGGCTCCAATAAACGCCTTTTAACTTGTTATTATAACTTGTTATGAGGTGTTCTTTTTTAATAAATTAATTGGAGGAAATATTTATGAGTAGAGTCGCTATAGTTACTGGTGCAACTAGAGGAATCGGAAAATCAATTTGTTATGAACTAGTAAAAAAGGGAATAAAAGTTGTTGTAAATTACAGAAAATCTGATGATTTAGCTTCTAAAATTCAAGAAGAGCTAGGTGATATGGTTAGAATTTATAAAGCTGATGTATCTAAGAGAAACGAAGTTAAAGGTTTAGTTGATTTTACTTTAAAAGAATTTGGAAACATTGATATTTTAGTAAACAATGCTGGAATAGATCAAGAAGGAATGTTTCAAGATATTACTGATGAAATTTGGAATAATGTTATAAATGTTAATTTATATTCAGTTTTTTGCCTTACTCAAGAAGTGTTACCAACTTTCCTTAAAAATAAGTCTGGATGCATAATAAATATTTCTTCAATATATGGAATTTCAGGTGGAGCTTGTGCTGTTGCATATTCAGCTAGTAAAGCTGGAATAGATGGGATGACAAAAGCTTTAGCAAAAGAATTAGGGCCATCTAATATAAGAGTAAACTCTGTTGCTCCTGGTTGTATAAATACTGATATGAATTCATATTTAAGTGAAGCAGATTGGAAGCAAGTGATAGAAGAAACTCCTTTAAGAAAAGTTGGTGAAGGAATAGATATTGCAAGATGTGTATCATGGCTTGTAGATGATGAATTTACTACAGGTCAAGTAATTTCACCAAATGGAGGAATTGTTATATAAAATAAAACGGATAAATATTTTTATTAATATTTATCCGTTATTATTTTCATCATGTAATTTTCTTTTATAATTTCCAGTAATTAATTTTGGAAAAAATCTAATTGCCTTATAAACAGTAATTTTAAATTTTTTCTTCCATAAATAAAATCTAGATAATCTTCTAGGATAATTGTCATTGTCTATAACCATTAAAGCAAATTCAGGTTCTTCAATTGGAAAATTATAATTTTCTGAAGAATTATTATCCCATTCATTTTTTTCATTGAAAAAGCAAATGTTCAAGAATTTATTATTATTTAGTTCTATTTCAGCTTGATATCCAAGCTCGGATTTTTCCATTTTAATATCTATAGCATTTTCCCAATTGTTATTAAAACTATAATGAAGAAAAACTTCTTTTGATTTATCTTCGAAAAATTTTCCAGCATAAGTAATTTTAATAGTCATAAAAGGAGAGAGCTTATCAGTATTAAAAAATATGTTTTTAAATAATTCCATACTTTAAACTACCTCTTATTTTTCATCAATATAAATTCTTCCAATAATTTCAAATTCTTTTAAATCTGAAACTAAAACATCCTCTATTTCTAAATCTTTATTTTCGGCTCTTAAAACTAAACCACCTTTTCTATAAAGTAATTTTCTAATTAAAAATTCGTCATTAACTTTAAATAAACCATAATCTTTATTTTCAAGAAGACCTACTAATTCTACAAAAACATTAGAACCTTTAGCAAAAACTGGTTCCATTGAATCATCAGGAACTTTATATGCAAAAGCAGCTTTAGAATATTTTGCAGGACAAGTTATAAAATCATCTAAATTTGAAAATAAAGGGATTTGATTGTATGGAACATATTTTAAATAATCATATTTTTCTTGTTCTAAAGTTAAAGTTTTATCATATGTATGTAGCATCTCTTCGAAAGGAATATCTAGGGCTTCGCATATAGATGAAAGAGCCTTATGACTAGGGTTTCTTTCGCCTTTTTCAATATGTGTAAGATGTCCAATATTTATACCAGTAATCTCAGCAAGTTCTGTTTTTGTTAGACCTTTTTCTCTTCGTATCATTGATATCATATTTCCAATCATTTATTGCTACCCCTCTCAATAATTTTTATAAATTGATTATATATATAAATTATTTTATTGTCTAGTTAAAAATTGAAGTTTTTATAAAAATTTCGTTGCACAAAGAAAAGCGATGTGATAATATAACATCAAAGTAGAAATATTTAAGAAAGGGTTTGGTTTCTTAATATGGCAAATAAAAAAAATAAACAAAAGACAAAAATAGAAAATAAAATAGAAACAAAAGAAGAAAAAATTATTTTTAACAGTAAAAGCAAAAAAGAAGAGACAAAAGAAAATTTTAAAAAAGTTGTAAATAATCCAGCTTTAACGACAAAAAATAATAATGAAAAAAATAAAACTCAAGAAATAAGAATAGAATTTGATGATGCAAAGAAAAGAATAATAAATAAAATTTTAATTATAATTGCCATATTAGTTATAGTTTCAGCTTTTTCATCTGCTTTTGCAATGGTCCATTCGCTATCAACAACAATTGCTAAAGGAGTTAAAATTAAGGGAATTGACGTTTCTGGTTTAACATATGATGAAGCCAAAGCCAAATTAAACGAGAATTTTAAATCAATTTTCGATTCTAATATTATTTTAAATTATAAAGATGAATATAAATATGAAATTAGTCCAGATGATGTTAAACTTTCATATGATTTTGATGATCAATTAAAAGAAGCTTATTCAATAGGTAGAAATAAAAATATTGTATTAAGTAATTATACATTATTATTTACTGCAATTTCTAAGAAAGATATAAATTTTGAATATAATTATGACAAAAAAATAGTTAACTCAATGGTTGAAGAAATTGCTACTAGTGTTCCAGGACTTGTAAATCAGTATTCATATTATATAGATGGTGATAATCTTATAATAAAACCAGGAACAGACGGAATTCAGGTTGATAAAGAAAAATTAAATAAATTAATTACAGATAATTTGAAAAATAGAAAATATACAGATTCTTCAAAAGATGTAAAAATTGAAATTCCATATAAAAATATAAAAGCTAGTGAAATTGATATTGATAAAATTTACAGTGAAGTAGTTCACGAGCCTAAAGATGCTTATTATACACCAGCTACATCTACTGAAAAAGCAAAAATATTTACAGATGTTGATGGAATAAATTTTGGAATTTCTGTTGATGAAGCAAAAGAAAAAATTAAAGAAGAGGCTAATGAATATATAGTTCCACTTACTAGAACAAAAGCTAGTGTAACAATTAATGATATTGGATTAGAAGCTTTTCCAAGTAAACTTCAAGAATTTAGTACAAGATTTGATGCTAGCAATATTGGTAGAAGCGAAAACTTGAGAATTGCTACTTCTAAAATAAATGGAACAGTTTTAATGCCAGGCGAACAATTTTCATTTAATAAAGTTGTTGGACAAAGAACGATTCAAGAAGGTTATAAAAATGCTGCAATATATGCAGGAGACGGAGTTGTAGAAGGCTTGGCTGGTGGAATTTGTCAGGTTTCATCAACACTTTATAATTTAGCGCTTTTAGCGAACTTGCAAATAGATGAAAGATATAATCATTCATTTAAAACTAGTTATTTAGATGCTGGAAAAGATGCTACAGTTGTTTATGGAACACTTGATTTAAAATTTACAAATACAAGAAGTTATCCTATAAAAATTGAGGGAAATGCTGAAAATGGGGTAATAATCTTTTCAATGTATGGAATAGAAGAGGATGTTGAATATACAGTTAATATTGTTTCAAAAGTTTTAGAAACTACACCTTATACAACAAAAACTATTCAAGATAATTCATTAGCTCCTGGAGTTCAACTAGTTGATCAAGCTGGAGAATTAGGTTATAAAACTACGACATATAAAGAAAAAATTTTAAATGGAATTATTGTTTCAAATGAAGTTATATCAAACGATACTTATAGACCAATGACAAAAATAGTTAGAGTTGGGCCAACTTCAAGTAACTAGATACTTTATAAAATAGGGGGATTATATTTTTATGAAAATGGCAATAAAAAGAGGAATAGTTGTTATAATAGGACTTTTACTACAACTATTAATATCTGTATCAATTTATATGTTCTTTATTGATCATGTAGCTATAATTAATATTCTTTTTGGAATATTTAGCTTTTTGTTAACACTTGCATTAATTAAAAATAGTAAGAATTATTCATATACTTTACCAATAATTATTATTTTAATTTTATTTCCAATTGCAGGGTTTGTATTTTATATAGTTTTTGAGAAAAATAAAAATAGAAGTAAAACTTTAAAAAATATTAAACAAAGCGAACATGATAATCAAAAATATTTAGTTCAAGATAAAGATATTGAAAAAGAATTTGACGATATTAGTAGAATCAAATATATAAGTGATTTTACAGGATATCCTGTTACAAGAAATAATGATATAGATTATTATCCATTAGGTGAAGATGCTTTTAAAGTAATGCTTGAAGAACTTGAAAAAGCTGAGAAATTCATTTTCTTTGAATATTTTATAGTAGCGCATGGAAAAATGTGGGGAAGTATTTTAGATATTTTAAAAGAAAAGGCTGCTAAAGGTGTTGACGTTAGAGTAATGTACGACGATATGGGATGTATCTCAACATTAAATAAAAATTATCCACAAGAACTGGAAAAAATGGGGATAAAGTGTGTTGCATTTAATAGATTAAACCCAATTGCTGGTGTAATTATGAACAACCGTGATCACAGAAAAATATTAGTTATAGATGGAAAAGTTGCTTTTTCAGGCGGAATAAATATTGCTGACGAATATATTAATATAAATAGTAAATATGGTCACTGGAAAGATAACGCAATTAGAATTTCAGGTGATGGCGTTTGGAATTATACAGTAATGTTCCTAACAATGTGGAATGCTTTTAGAAAAGATGATAAAGACTTCAAGAAGTTTAAATATGATTTTTCTTCAAAACCTAATAACAGCGGTTTTGTAGCTCCTTATGGAGAAACTCCATTAGATGAAGAAGTTACTGGTGAAGATGTTTATTTAAATATTATTAATCAAGCAAATCAATATGTTTATATTTTTACACCATATTTAATTATTGATACAGATATGATAAATGCTTTGAATCTAGCAGTAAAAAGAGGTGTAGATGTTAGAATTGTAATACCAGGAATTCCTGATAAAAAGCTTGTTTATACACTTTCAGAATCATATGTTGAACCACTAGTTAAAGGCGGGGTTAAAGTTTATAAATATACACCAGGTTTTGTTCATAGCAAAGTATTTGTATCAGATAATAAAGTTGCTACAGTTGGAACAATTAATATGGATTATAGAAGTTTATATTTACATTTTGAATGTGGATGTTATATCGAAAATATGGATCACGTAATTAGTGATATTAAAGAAGATATAATGAAAACCATTGAAAAAAGTCACAAAGTTACTAAAGAAGAGGCTTCACCAAGAATGTTAAAATCAATATGGCAAGCACTTCTTCGTTTAGTTGCACCATTAATGTAAAAAAATGAAAACAGGGTACTATTCGGCACCCTGTTTTTTCAAAAGTAGCTTCATTTGTCTGGTGGCGTTTCCACCACGAAGCGCACGCTCTTCCCAATTCCTTTTCAAAATTCTGCGAACTTTTCTGGACAGATTGCGGTCACACTCCGGAAGACGTTTCGTCAAATCGGTGTGGACAGACGATTTACTCCGTCCAAAATATTCCGCGGTCTTTCTTACGGTGGACTTGTGAGCGACGAAGTATTCGGCTTCTTCTAGAACCCGGGCCTCCATTTCCTTTTGAATATCATGTTTCATGAGTCTACCTCCTGAAATGAAATATAAAAGATTATACCATGCTTTTTAAATCAAGTCAAAAATTACGGCAGAGTGAGTAATCACTCTGCCGTTGATTTTAATATTAGTTATCATAATGTCCTTTGCATTGAACAACTTCTATTTGTTCATTATTTATTCTATAAACTAGCCTATTAACATCATCTATTCGTCTGCTCCAATAACCACTTAAATTTTCTTTTAAAGGTTCTGGTTTTCCAATTCCTTCATAGTTATTTCGTCCGAATATCTAATAGTAATAAATTTATTCTTTTTAATATTTTTTTGTCCTGCATTTGCCAATAGCAATATTCTTCCCAAGCTTTAGGGGTAAAAGAAATATTATTCATTTTCCATCGCCTCTAATTCAGCTATAGTTTTTCTAACAACCTTTCCTTCTTTTAATTGTTTAATTGACTCATCTATAGCTTTCATATTGCTTTCAGAATAAAATGGATCAATAGATACATCAAATGGAATTCTTTTTTCACGAATCATTTTTTTAGCGAATATATTAAAAGCTGTAGACATTGTTATTCCTAACTCATTACAGATTTGTTCCATTTGTTTTTTTGTTGTTTCATCTATTCTAAAATTAACTAATGTTTGTGCCATAAAAATCACCTCTTTCAAATATTATTATAATACAATATAAAGACAATGTCAATATAACATCTTTATAATATTATTTTATTAAAAATTAATTATTTTATTCATAAAATAAAATGCTATACAAAATTGTATAGCATTTTTGGTGAGCCATAGAGGTTCGCTCCCTCTAACTTTACGAAAAAAATAAGAGATATATTAAAATATATCTCTCGCATGGTGAGCCATAGAGGGATCGAACCTCCGACCGTCAGATTAAGAGTCTGCTGCTCTACCAACTGAGCTAATGGCCCATATATTGAACAAGACCTATTATACAACTTTAAAAGCTTTATTGTCAAGTATATTTAATAATTTTAAAAATAAAAGTGAACCTAGATTGTTTAAATTTTAACAAAAGGTTCACTTTCATTTAAATAAAAAGATTTTTAATATCTGAAATTTCTTCTGGTTTTGCTTTTGATGTAGGAGAATAGTACCCTTTAGAAGTTGCAAGAGTAAAAAGTTCAAAATAAAAAGACTCTAAACTAGTTCTTAACTGTTCTAGAGTTTGCTTAACTTCTAAGTTTTCAGATTTAATAATAGAATTTGTAAAGCATAAAATGTTAGACTTAGCTGTTTCTAAGGTATCATTAACCATATATTTTTCTTCCATAAAATCTCCTTTCAAAAATAAGTACTAATTTAAAAAATCTAGTAATTTTTCTTTAATGTTTAAAGCATCTTGCGCTGCTTTATTAAAAGTTTGTTTAATTTGTGGATCAACTGAATAGTCCGAATAATTAATAAATTTTTGATAATTAATATTTTGAATGTTAATTAATGTTTTTAAATTTTGAAGTTCTAAAATAGTCAAATTTTGCATAAAAATCTCCTTTCTACTTTAATATTATAAGTAAAAATAATATAAAATATACTAAAATTGAAAAAGCGAGAATTTTGGAGAAAAAGAGAGTTAATTATAGAAAAAGTACAAAAAAATATGGCTATTTTGAAATTTTACAAATTGATTACAAAACTGAAAAAATATAGAATAACAACATGATAGAAAGAAATGAGGTGAAGTAATGGTTAGTATATTTAAAAACGTCGTAGTTCAACTTAGAAAATGGATGAAATTTTTAATTATATTAACTATCGGACTAGGAATTATATTATTCGTTGTTTTTTCTACTTATAAACCTATGTATTCAGTCTCATTAAAAGGCGATTTCCTTGGTTATACTGATGATAAAAAGAGCCTTCAAGATAAAATTAGCGAATATATGAAAAAGCGGAAATCAAAGTAGTAATATAGCTTTCGTGGATATTGAAACTTTACCAGAATATTCATTTTGCTTAAGAAAAAAAGATAGTAAAACAAATACAGATGAAATTTTTGATAAAATAATTGCAACAGGTGTTACATATTATAAATATTATGCTGTAATGGTAAATAACGAAGAAAAATATTTTGTTTCAAGTTTTCAAGATTGCGAAGACATTATAAATAAATTAAAAGAAAAAAATAGTGATAATATTGATAAAATTACATATACAGTTAAATATGAAGCTAATTTACAAAGCTTTACAGATAATGAAACAGTAGTTGCTAATTTATATGTTGAAAAACCTAAACTACAACCAATTTATTACAGTACAAGTTCTAGTGGAACTGTTGCTACTGGAGCAAATATAAATTATAACAAAATTGAGTTAGGTATTTCATTTATAAACCCTGTCGGAGGTAGACCTACATCAAGATTTGGAGAATTAAGTAGTATAAGATCTAGTTATCATACAGGCTTAGATATTGCAAATCCAATTGGAACACCAATAGCTGCTGCAGCTAGTGGAACAATAGCTTTCTCAGGATGGAAAAATGCTTATGGACAAATGATTACAATTGATCATGGAAATGGTGTTCAAACATATTATGCACATTGTAGTGCTTTATATAAAAGTGTTGGAGAATACGTTAATCAAGGAGATATAATTGCTGCAGTTGGAAAGACTGGAAATGTTACAGGTCCACACTTACATATAGAAGTTAGAGTAAATGGTGTTGCATATAATCCAGCTCATTATTTTGCTTATTAAACTAAAATATATATAAACAAAAGATGGTTCAAGTTTAAATTGAACCATCTTTTTATGTATTAACAATAATCATAAAAACTTTATAATCATAACTAAAAATCGAATAATTTTTAATATTTTTGTTTTCTAAAAAAATATCAAAATCAATTAAGAATTCTTTAATATATGATAGTGTTTTAGAAGGAGTTGAAATTAGGCTTTTTAAAGATATTTTCTTCTTATCTAAATCTATTTTATCTACTAAAATTTTAATTTTATTTTCATCAAAACTATTAACTATCATATTGTTCACTTTCCTATAAATTTATAATTTAATTATATTTATTTAATAATAAAATGTAAATGGAAAAAAATATTAAAAACGTCTTGAAAAAATATAGATATCAATATATAATGTAAACGTCAAAAAGAATACGTAAAAACTAAAATTCCGTAAGAAAACAAAAGAATATTGGAGGTACAAATGGCAGTGAGAGAAAGAGGTATATGGTTATTGTTAGTATTTATTTTATCAGGCTTAGTAATAGGAGGACTTTTAGGAGAACTTTCAAAAAATGTTGATTGGCTATGGTGGTTATCTTATGGTAATGAATTTGGCTTGACATCTCCACTTACTTTAGATTTAAGTGTATTAAAAATACAATTTGCTTTAACAATTAAAATTAGTATAGCTAGTATTATTGGAATGGCAATAGCAATATTCATATACAGAAGAGTATAATGAATAAAGGAATGATTAAATGAAGTTGTTGAACCTAAATAGTAGAGACTTAGGAATTGACCTAGGAACAGCAAACATTCTAGTATCAATTCATAAAAGAGGAATAATATTTAGAGAACCTTCTGTTGTAGCAATTAAAACAAACACTGAAGAAGTTATTGCTTATGGAAACGCTGCTAAAGAAATGTTAGGACGAGCTCCTAGTTCAATCAGTGTTGTAAGACCTTTAAAAGATGGAGTTATTGCTGATTTTACAGCTACAAAACTTATGCTTCGTGCAATAATTGATCAAGTTACAAAACAGTTTAAATTGCTAAAGCCTAGAGTTGTTATTGGAGTTCCATCTGGAATTACAGAAGTTGAAGAAAGAGCAGTTCAAGAAGCAGTTATTTCTAGTGGTGCGAGAGAGGTTTACTTGATTGAAGAACCAATGGCAGCAGCAATTGGTTCAGGACTAAAAGTTGAAGAACCTACTGGAAATATGATTGTTGATATAGGTGGCGGAACAACTGAAGTTGCGGTTATTTCGCTAGGAGGAATTGTTACTAGTTCTTCAGTTAGAATAGCTGGTGACGAACTGACAGAAGATATTATAAATTATTGTAAAAGATATTTAAATTTAGTTATAGGTGAAGTTACAGCTGAAGAAATTAAAACCGAAATCGGCTGTGCGACACCATTTATGACAGAACTTAGAATGGTAGTTAGAGGAAGAGACCTAAAAACAGGCCTTCCTGTAAAAAAAGAAATTACTTCATCAGAAGTTGAATTTGCCATGAAAGATTCAATAAATAAAATTATTGATGGGATAAAGCAAGCTCTTGAAATCACTCCACCAGAACTTTCGTCAGATATTGTTGTTAATGGAATAATGCTTGCACGGTGGCGGAGCTTTAGTTAAAAATTTAGATAAATTAATTACCGAAAGAACGGGAATAAATGTTATTGTTGCAGATAAACCTTTAGATTGTGTTGCTAATGGTACAACTGCAATATTAGAAAATATTGATACATTAAAAAATGTGCTTAGAATGGCTCATGGTAGAGGTTAAAAAGGAGAGAATTTATAATGGGTGAAAATAGACATATTGGAATACTTGGAACTATTATAACTATTGTAATTTTAATATTGCTTATATTACTTACAAATGTAGATACAAGTAAAATGTCTTATTTAAAAAGTTTAGGTGATAAAATTTCTAGACCTTTTCAAACTGGTTTTACAAACTTGAAAAATAAGGTTACTGGAAATGATACATTTTTTTCTACAATGAGTGAATTAAAAGAGGAAAATAAAAAGTTAAAAAAAGAAAATCAAGAATTATCAGAAAATCTTAGAGAATATGAAGTTATTAAAGCAGAAAATGAATCATTAAAAGAAAAAATGAATTTAACTGAAAAATATGCAGCATATGATACAATTTCTGCAGATGTTATAAATAAAGATATTAGTAATTATGGAAGCAACTTAGTTTTAAATGTAGGAACAAAAGATGGAATAGAAGAAAAAATGACAGTAATTAGTGATCAAGGATTAGTCGGCTATATCGTTAAAGCTAATAAAGAAACTTCTACTGTTAAAGTTATAACAGATCCTGCAAGTTCAGTTAGCTGTAATATTAGCACAACTAATGAAAGTGTTCTTTGCAAAGGGACTCTTGAAAATAATCAAACACTAAGAGTTACTTATATTCCAATGGATGCTGATTTAATAGTTGGAGATAGTGTTGAAACTTCTGGCGTTGGACAGATTTATGCTAAAGGAATCCATATTGGAATTATAAAAGAAATAATTACAACTACAAATTCTACTGACAGATATGCTATAGTTGAGACAGCTGTTGACTTTTCTAAACTTAGTACAGTTTTAGTAATAACTAATAAATAAAGGAGATATTTAAATTGAAAAAATATAAAAATAGAAGAAGGGAAAAACTTAATATTCCAGCTCTAATATTTATTAGTATAATTTTACTTTTAGTTTTTGGATTATTATATTTCCTTCAAGCTAATATTTTTCCATTAATTCCAATAAATGGAATAGTTCCTAATTTATTTGTTATTTTTATTTTAGTAATTGGACTTTTTGGAAATAATTTTTTAGCGATTTTATTTGGAATAATTTCAGGAATATTTATAGATTTAAGTTATAGCGAAGTAATTGGAATAACTCCAGCAATGCTTTGTTTAGTCGGATTTATAGCAACTTGGTTTGATTCCCTTTGGTCAAAAGATGAAAGAATTTCAATAATAATAATGGTAATTTTATCAACATTTATTTTTGAATTTGGATCATATTTCTTAAAATCATTAATTTTAGATTTTGAAATAGAATCAGGAGTTTTCTTTAAAATTTTGGCTATTGAAGAATTATATAATGTTTTATTAACAATAATTTTCTTTGGGGTAATTAAAAAATTTGGTTATATGATGGAAAGAAAGTTAAAAAGAAGCAACATGTATTCTGTGGAACTTTAATTTAATTGGAGGCGAAGAAAATTAGAAAGAAAAATCTTAATTTAAAAGTTGAAAAACCTAAAAAGAATAAAATAAAAACAGTTAAAAATAAAAAGCCTAAAGTTTTAGATTTCAAAATTCGCTTTAATATCTTGACAATGCTTACTTATGCTTGTGGTGTAATAATTTTAGCTAGACTTTTTACTTTACAAATTGTTAGTGGCGCAGAATACCGTGAAACTTCAAACACTAAGCTTTCGCGAGAAACTACTTTAAGTGCTACTAGAGGAAGTATTTTAGATAGAAATGGAACTAGCTTAGTTAGTTCAGAAATGATATTTTCACTTGAGATGTATAAAAGTAAAGCTGATGATGAAAGTCTAAATTCTTCAATTAGTTTGATGACTAGAATTTTAAGAGATAATGGAGATTCTTATGTAGATAATTTTCCAATTTCTATAAATCCTTTTAGTTATAATTTTGATTCAGATGAAAAATTAAGTGAATGGAAGAAAAAATACGAAATTCCAGAAGCTGCATCAGCAGAAGAAGCTTTTTATTTATTCCGTGATAAATATAATATAAACAGTGAAGATATTGATGAAATTAGAAGAATTTTAGCTATAAGATATGAAATAACAACTAAAGGTTATTCAGTTACTAGAAGTTTAGAGATTTCAAAAAGTATTTGTAGAAACAGTTTTATTCAATTACAAGAAAATAGCAATGATTTAACAGGTGTTAATGTTAAAACAGATTCAAATAGAATTTATACAATGGGAAACCTTGCATCACATGTTATAGGCTATATGGGAAGAATTAGTAAATCAGATATTGATGACGGAAGAGTTGATGATACTTATGATGAATCAATTGATAAAATCGGAAAATCTGGAATTGAAAGAACTTTTGAAAAATATTTAAAAGGAACAGACCGGTGAAAAACAAATTGATATGGATGTCAACGGAATTATCACTGGAGAATATACTACAAAAGAAGCAATAGGTGGATCTGATATAGTTTTGACAATTGATGCTAATCTTCAAAGAGTTACAGAAGAAGCTTTAGCTAATTGTATAAATGGAATAAGAAATGGAGCTTATGGAGAGCCATCTAATGCTAAAGGCGGAGCTTGTGTTGCAATAGATGTTAATACAGGTGAAATTTTAGCAATGGCTAGTAACCCAGATTATACGCCAGGAGCATTATACAGAGGTTTATCAACTGAAGAAACAAATGATTATAATAATAGAGGAGTTTGGCTAAATAAAGCTATTCAAGGTTTGTATTCACCTGGTTCTACATTTAAAATGGTTACAGCTCTTGCTGGACTTCAAGATGGCAAGATTAGCCCAACAGAAAGAATCTATGATGGTGGTGTATATTGGGTAAACGGAATAGACCGTGAAAGACATTGTTGGTTAGCTGGTGGACATGGTTCTTTAAATGTTGTTGGTGCTATAGAAAAATCTTGTAACGTATTTTTCTTTGAAACAGGTAGAAGAGTTGGAATTGATAGACTTTCACAATATGCTAGTCACTTTGGTTTAGGAAAAAAGACTGGTATAGAATTATATAGTGAAGCTAAAGGCCAAGTTGCTACTAGAGATTCAGAAGCGGGCTGGGGTGTTGGTCATACAGTTAGTGCTGCGATTGGTCAAAGTACAAATAGTTTCACGCCAATTCAAATGGCAAAATATATTGCAATGGTCGCAAATGGTGGAAAAAATTTAGATGTTACTATTATTAAAGATATAATGAATTCAGATGGAACAAATGAAACTAGAGAAGAAATAAATGATTTTGTTAATAAAGAATTAAATTTAACTGAAACATCTACAACAGATGATGGATTAGAAATTAGCCCAGAAAATTTCACAATAGTAAAAGAAGGAATGAGATCTGTTACAGATGATGAAGGTGGTACAGCTTATAGAGTTTTCTCAAATTTTGGTGTTACTGTTGGTGGTAAAACAGGTTCTGTTGAAACTTCTCAAACACCTGGAGCTGATGTTCATGCGTGGTTTGTTGGATTTGCACCATATGAAAATCCACAAATTGCAGTTGTCGTTGTCGTTGAAAATGGATGGCACGGCTTTTACACAGCAGAGGTTGTTAAAGCTGTAATGCAAGAATATTTTGGTACAAACAGAACTGGAATTGATGAAAATATGTCAATAAATACAGAAAATGAATATTTTAATTAATTTCTTTAAGGAGGAAAAGGATGTTGAACAATATTAAAATTAATCAAACTATTGAAGAAGTAGTTTTAAATGTAAATGTAGTTGCAGAAATGGATGAAATAATTGAAGAAATTGAAACAAAACTTGTTAAACTTAAAGAATATTATCAATCTGCCAAAACACCTATAAGAATTACAGGAAGGCTATTTACAGATGGAGAAATGGAAAAACTAAAAAAGATTATAAACAACGAAATTGATGTTGAAGTTAAATTTGATTCACCTTCTGATTTATTAGGACTACATGCAATTAAAAAGACTTTTCAAACTGAAATGGATGTTAGCGAAACTAAATATATTCAATATTCCTTAAGATCTGGCCAAATCGAAGAATATTCTGGAAGCCTTGTAATAGTTGGAGATGTTAATGCTGGAGCAGAAGTTATAGCTGGCGGAAATATTGCAATTTTAGGAGCTTTAAGAGGCTTAGCGCATGCAGGAGCTGGTGGAAACACAAATGCTATAATTTGTGCAAATTATATAGAGCCGACACAACTTAGAATTTCAAATGTCGTAAAAGAAATAGAAGAAAAAACTGATAAATGTCCAGTTTGTAAAATAGAAAATAACGAAATAGTTATAAAATAAATAAAAACCCAAGTTACAACTTTATGGTAACTTGGTTTTTTATTTTGTAATTAAGATAATAATTAAAATCAAGTAAAGTGAATTCATTTCATTAATTATATTCATAACTACAAGAATATTTGCAATTTTTATGTATTCATCAAGTTTTTGCTTTTTTGAATCATTTAAAAATGGTTTAAGTGATTGAAGGAGGCGATTTTGCGGATTGTTACAATTATTTATCTTTTGAAAAATTTTCTTGAATTTTAATAATGTATTTAAATCAAAGTTAAAGCCGTTTTCATTATTGTTTTCGTCATTTAAAATTTTCCCAAGATCTATGTTTTTATCTTTTAAAATATTGTTAAATCTTCCAATTACATCATCTAGATTAGGTTGATTAGAAGTAGAGTTTTCCAAAATTTCGCCTCCAAAAGCTTATTTTTTAAAATTATCAGTATTAATCTTAATATCATTTGTATCAATATCTTTAGAATTTAAAATAGCTTGTGCTTGTTTTAATTTAGATTCAAGTTCAGATTTATCCATATTTGCAAGCATATCAAGCATTTTGTTAAAATCCATATTATCCATAAAAATCTTATATGATAATAATCATATTTCTCCTTTCTCATTAATATTTAAAAATTGATTAATATAGTATATGTTTTTAGTTCCGTAATGTTGAAGAAAAATTTAAAATTTTTAAAAAATTAAGAAATAATTAAAATGTAAACTATACTTTATGACAAAATTCGACAAAAAATCCATAAATTTGGCTAAAAAATTATTAAAAAATGCCAAAAAGACTTGAAAAAGTTAACATAAGAGTGTATAATAGTAATTGTATGGGTGAATTTTTTAAGAGCACTTCCATACCGATATAATTGTAATCAAAATTTTATAAATCAAAATCAAAACCCTATAAAAATTATATCCGTAAAATACTCTGGTATAAAGCTGAAATCAATAGATTTGAACCTATTGATTTAGTTTTATAATTGAGTATAATATAATATATATAATATTAAAAAAGGGTTTAAAAGGAGCGTTGGAGGTAAATTTATGTTAAAGAACTGGAAAAAGAAGGTTATAGCAATTCTTTTAATATTCACAATGACTTTTTCTAATTTTGCACTAGTTGGTAAAACTTATGCTGCTACAATTTTCTCTGGCATATTTGGAAATGACTCCAAAGATGCAGGTGATACTGGAAGCAGTAACGTAGAATTTGACGCATATTTTAAAACAAGCTCAGATTCTGAAAAAGTTAAATCAGCTAGTTCAGATATCAAGAACTCAGATTTAATCATGGGTGCAACTGTTAAAGTCAAAAACAGTGGATATTTGAAGGATGCTAAAATTTTGTTTGGCGACGGAAAAGACTTAAATTTCGTTATAAACGATAAAGTCGAAGTTCAAACAGAAGAAACAAAAGAACCTGCTTCAGTTAACGAAGCTAATGTATCTGAAGAAGTTACAGTTGGCGGAAGTTCTGAAGATGACGGTGAAGAAGTAATCGGAGGATCAGTTTTTGTAGAAGATAATCCAACTGTAGAAGAGCCTGTTGTTGAAGACGAACCTATAGTTGATGAGCCTACAGTTAGCGAACCTGTTTCAGAAGAACCAACTGAAGTTCAACCTGAACCAGAAGAAGTTACAGAAACTGTTGAAACAAAAGATCTTGTAGAAGAAAATAAAGAAATTCAAAGTTTTGAATCAAACACATTATATTTAATTCAATTAGATGCTGGTTCAGAAATGAAAGTTGAATTTCCAATTTCTTATAATTACAAGAAATTTGTTGAAAAATCAATGATTTCAAAAACTAATAAAATAAAATTCGTTGGAACATATATCACAGATGATGCTGAAGAAATTCAAGTTTCAAAAACTGTTGATTTAAAATTATCTTGGGAAGATGAAAGAGAATTAAAAACATCTGCTGAGATAACTAAATATCTTGGATTTAGTCAAGATAATGTTAATGGAATAATTCTTCAAACATCAGTTATGGTAGATAATTCAACAGATAATATTTCATTGCCAATCAAAGAAAGTAATGTTGAAATTTCTGTTCCAGAAATAGATGGAGTAAGACCAGAAACAATTAACGTTGTAGCTGAGTCTTTAAAAGCTACGACTGGAAAAGAACATGATGAGGTTGCTTTTCAAGCTGATAATTGGAGCTACGATAGTAACGAAAATAAAATTGTTATAAATGTTAAAAATCAATCAGAATTAGTTTCTACACAAAATGAAACTGATAGTTTGATTGACGAAACAGCTCCAGAAAAAGAAATGTATTACAGTGAGTCTGGTGTTGATAAATATTTAATCACATATACATATAAAAATGTAGGAATTGGTGAAAGACAAGTAACAACTAAAGTTAGTGCTACACAAAACGAATTCGGAAAAACATCTTTAAAATCAGAAAATGAAATGACTTTTGATTTAAAAGATGAAGTCGGAAGCATTGTTACATTTTCAAATGAATCAGTTACAAATTCAGTTTCAAAAGGTTATACATATTTAAATTATAATAATGAAGAAAATAAATACGAAATTGAAATTGACAATAAATTAATCTTTAACGTTTCTTATAAAGATATAGTAGAAAGTTTATATTATACTGATGGAGATAATCAGTATGTTTCAAAATCAAACGAGCCATTTAACCAAAATGATATATATTATAAAACTTTAAAATTAAATAAAGATAACTTCACTGAAATGCTTGGTGAAGACGGTGTAGTAAATATTTACGAGAACGGAAATTTAATATTTACTATTAATAAAGATACTGAGGTAAATGAAAACGGAGTAATCGAAGTATTATTTGAAAATACAGTTAAAAATATTCAAATAGAAACTTCAAAACCAGTTAATGACGGAAACCTTATTTTCTCAGTAGTTAAAGCTTATACAGATGTAAGCTATGGAAAAGACACTTATAAAGATTTTGATAGAATTACAATTAATTCAGTAGGAAAAGCTAAATATATATATTTAAATGATTTAGTTGATGTTGGAAATTCTAGTTTAGAGATTAAATTAGATGATACTTCAACAAAAGCTGATTTAGAAATTGGTCAAGATAGTTTATCTACTCTTGCAATGAATAATAATGTAGAGTTAAAAATTGAGTTAAACAACCAAGATGTTAGCTCAGATGTTTATGGAAATTCACTTTTCCAAATCAAATTACCAGAATATGTTGAAACAGCCGAAGTTACAGATTCAAGCATAGTTTATGGCGAAGGCTTAGAATTAGGCGAAGTTTATGAATTTGAAAATGAAGGTTCAAAATATATCGGAGTTCAAGTTACAGGAAAACAAAAAGACTTAAGCTCTGGTATAGTTTCAAATGGTACAAATATAGTATTAAATGCAAATATCAAAGTTGATTTATTTGCACCAGCAAGTGAAGGAAACTTTGAATTAACTTATGTTAATGATGATGCTACAAATTACTATGAACAAGGAGCAGAAGTTGGATTCTCAAGTGCTACAGTTTCATATTCTGCACCAAGTGGAGTAGTTAGTGTTAATAGTATTTCAGGTTATAGTGAAGATGAAACTAGAACAGTTACTAGTGTAAATCAAGGTAAAGTTATAGATGAACTTCCAATTTATTCAGATAGAAAAACTGCTAAAGCAGAATTAACTATTATGAATAATGAGAAAAATAATATTTCAGACATTGTAATCTTAGGACGTGTTCCTTTTGAAGGTGTTAAAGATATTATAACTGGAGATGAATTAGGAACAACTTTAACAGCTAAAATGATTTCAGAAATTGTTCCAGAAGATTTCAATGAAACAAAATTTAGATATTATTACTCAGAAAATGGTGAAGCTACTAAAGATTTAGATGATCCAAACAATGGTTGGGTAGAATCTGTAGATTCATTTGATAATATTAAATCATTCTTAATTGTTCCGGTTGATCCAGAATATAGAATGAATTCAGCTACAAAATTAAGATTTACATATGAATATGAAATTCCAGAAAATCTAGAACATAACGCAGAAATTTATGGAACTTTCGTTACATATTATACAAATAATACTGATATAGCTACATTAACAGATGTTTCTAAAGCAGATTTAGTTGGTTTAGTTACAGGTGAAGGACCACAATTTGATTATGATATATCAGTTAATAAAGATACTGCTAGTGAATTTGAAGAATTAGAAATTACAACAACAGTTAAAAATACTGGAAAAGCAGTAGCACGTAACTTATTAGTAACAACTCCAATTCCATTAAATACACAATTTGTTTCAAGTAGTAGTGATAGAGATGACGCTACTTGGTCAAATAACAATAATCAAATGGAATATAAATTAGCTTTCCTTGAAGTTGATGAAACAGTTACATTTAAATTAAGAGTATCTGTTCAAGATTTCGAAGAAAATGAAATTAAAATTTACTCATTGATAACTGCTACAGATTTAGATACTGTTTTACAAACTGAAGAAAAAACAGTTACATTAAATCATGCAGAAATGAGAGTGTATATTGAAAACACTGTTATGGATGGAATCATGTTTAAAGGAAATGATGCAAAATTATACATCAGAGTAC
Source organism: uncultured Clostridia bacterium (assembly GCA_947627595.1). Taxonomy (GTDB): domain Bacteria; phylum Bacillota; class Clostridia; order TANB77; family CAG-508; genus Scatovivens. The sequence goes on along the minus strand of CANQWQ010000004.1, from coordinate 58,482 downwards.
AAAACTTAACAGATGATGTAATTCATAATACTGTTGCAACATTCAAAATTGCAAATTGTTTTGAATTTGTTGAAGGTTCAGTTTTAGGATATGACGAAACATATACTACAATTCATGATGTTAGCCAAGCTGAATATAATGAATCAACAAGAACTGTTACTTGGAAAATTGGAGACATCAATCCAAAAGATATTATAAGTTTAAAATTAAAATTAGAAGTTGGCGATATTGACGAAAGTGTTACAAAAACAGAAGTATTTATGGTTGCTAATGCTCAAGCTGATGGAACTTCAGAATATACTTCAGGAAATGTAAGTTTCGTTATCGGTAGACCAGAATTAGTAATAAATCAAACAACATCTACAACTAACTCATATGTTAAAGAAGGAGAAACAATTGATTATCAATTTACAATCAAAAACGAAGGTGCAGTTACTGCTCAAAGCGTTATGTTTGTTGATAATATTCCTGAAGGGTTAGTTGCTAAGAAAGTATCATATATTTCAGAAGGAATTTTAATTGATACTAACGTTGCTAATAAAGAAAAAGTTATAGTAGGTGCTGCAATTCCAGCAGGTGATTCATTAATAGTTAATGTTACAGCTGCAGCTGCTAGCTTAAATGGACTTGGCGAGCGTTCAGTAACAAATAATGCAACAATTTCTGGAAGAAATATTGCTGAAGAAAAATCAAATGATATTACACATATTATAGAAGCTTCTGGAAATGTAGTTACATCTCAAGGAGAACATTCTACAGGTCAAGCTAGTTCATCAACTACTGGAACAACATCATTAAGTAAAACTTATAAAATCACAGGTACTGCTTGGTTAGATAAAGATAATGATGGTATGAGATCAGATAATGAACAATTAATGAAAAATATTAAAGCAACATTAGTTGATTCAGATAATGGTGTTATAAAACAAACAACAACTACAAATTCTGAAGGTATGTATAGTTTCACTGGAGTTAGAAATGGTAACTATATTATAGTATTTGATTATGATACAGTTCGTTATACAGTTACTATATACCAAAAAGAAAATGTTGCTAATAACGTAAATTCAGATGTTATCACAACAAAGATTGAAGAAAATGGTCAAATGAGAAACGGCGCTGTTACAGGAGTTGTTACTGTAGCTGACGGTAGTGTTTCAAATATAGATATCGGTTTAGTAGATGCTATGAAATTTGACTTAAGCTTAGATTTAGGAGTTTCAAAAATAACAACAAAAACTTCTAAAGATACTGTTACAGATAATTATGATAATAGTAAATTAACAAAAACTGAAATTGCTGCTAAACAAGCAGAAGGTGCTAGCGTATATATTGAATATAAATTAACAATTAAAAACGAAGGTGAAGTAGCAGGATATGCTAAGAAAATTGCTGATTATATTCCAGCAGGAATGGAATTTAATTCTGGAATGAACAGTGACTGGTTCACAGGTTCAGATGGAATGTTATATACAACAAGCTTAGCAAATACAGAAATTCAACCAGGTGAAACAAAAACACTTAAATTGGTTCTTTCAAAGAACTTAACAAACGACAATTTCGGAACAGTTTCAAATACTGCTGAAGTTGTTGAAGATTACAATATTTACGGTGTATCTGATTTAGACTCTGTTCCAAATAATAGATCACAAAATGAAGATGACTTCTCAAGAGCAGATACATATATTTCAGTAAAAACTGGTGAAATATTCATAAATATTTCAATAATTATAACAACAATTATATTAGTAGGAATTGCAGTAACAATTGTGGTTCTGAAAATCAAAAACAAGATGATAGTTAAAGGAGGTGTTTAATATGGATAACAAAAATAAAGTTAGAAAAATCAATATTAAATTATTAGTATTATTCTTTATAATGCTAGCCGTATTTGGAACACTTTTAACTATCAGATCACAGGCTCTATTTGTATCACCACAGATTTCTTCATTAAAACAAACAGATAGACCTAACCCAACATATTTAACATATAATGACTTAATTAATTATTATGATATTTTATGTTGTCAACATGGAACACCTTTAAATGGCGAGAATAGAGTTCATTTAACAGGTTCTCATAGTCAAGGAAGTTTTGACTATAACATGGGTAATTGGCAAGATTTAGGCTATGGCCCTGGATCAGTTCTAGAACAACATAGCATATATAGTTCATATAGTGGTGCTGCTAGAGATTTTGATAAAGCCACATATACTCATAGAACTTATGGTTATTATCAAATAGTTGAGCAACATATTGCTACACCAAAAGAAGCTTATATTATAGCTGAAATGAAAAAAGAGTTAGATATAGGTCAAGGAAATCAAACTTCAGCAGAAGTAATATATGAAAATGGTCAACCAAAAGTATATGAAGGAACAATTGATTATGACAATTATTCATTCCAATTATCAACTGGTGAAACAGCATATACTATTCATCATAAATATGTAGTTAATACACCAGATGGTGCTTTCTACGTAGATTCAGCTAGAGATAGTGATGGAAATATAATCTATATTCTTGCTGATGAACATGGCGGAGCAGCATATACAGGTCGTTTTGAAAGAACAGATCCAAAATCAGGAGTAGTTGTTCAATTACAAGGATATAAAGCTTATGATTTCTACTATTATTCTGATGGAAATCTTGTTGAAGCTAATGTTCCAGCAGAAGGTTGGGATGTATACTTAATGGATTATGATACAGTCGTTGATATAAATGGAACATTATATTATGCATATATTGAAAACGATTATAACTATATCCAAATTGCTTGGTGGACTACAGATATGGGAACAAGTCATCAAACTGTTTCACCATCTGCACCAAACAATTTATCAAAAGAAGCAGATGCTTTTGAAGCATATATGAAAGAAATAACTGGAATTAGTGATGTATATCAAATGCAATATGAGAAACAACACTTCTCATTTGATGAAGATGACGGAACACATAGTGAAGGTGATGTTACAGCCCCAGTTATAGATTATCATCCAGGATTTAACGAAGATGCTGATCAAAATGGTGTTATAAATGAAGCAGACGAAGTAACACCAACATTTAACTATAGAAAAAATACTTATTTAATTGGACCTTATTCATTAAATTATGTTAAAAGATCAGTTAAAATAGATGGTAGAGCAGAAGTAGATTTTGCTAAAATTACAGGTGTTAAATTAGACACAAACGTTGGAGAACTTGAGTTTGGAACCGATTGGAATTTCTTGTTCTTAGCAGATCAAACTAGAGATCCTAATTCAACATATCCTTATCCAGATCCAAATGAAGTTTTCTATATTGAAATTAAATATATTCCAGACTTTACTACAATAAAAGAATTCAAATTTGAATTTGAATATATGAATGCCGGAGCAGAGCTAGACATTTATGATGGTATTTATAATGAAGTAAACTGGACAGTAAATGGATATGAAAACTTTGATACTTACACAGATGGTGAAGGACGTACTAGAAGCGTATTTAGTGATGGTGAAACATGGATAGAATGTACATCTGTAGTTCCACACGATTCACAGACATTAGCACATGCTTTAATTGGAGCTAGATGGTACGAAGAAGCTGAATGTGTTACACGTTATAAGTTACATAGAGCAAAAATATTAGTTGAAAAAAGAGTAATTGGAGACTTTGATGGTTCTCAAACACTTATAGATGACACATATATATTCAAGATTTATATAGATAGACATGATGGAGAAGGACTAAAAGAATTTCAACATTTAACAGTTAGAACTCACAATGGATTTGGACGTGATTTATCACACTTAATAGTATGGGGCGAAAATGAATCTGCACCAGACTATTATGTAGAAGAAATTGGAGGTTACAATAATAACGGTCCATTTAGTGGAACACTTCGAGAAAGTGTTATTAATGGAAATACAGTAACTTTTGAAAACTATGTAGGACCAGATGTTGGTCTAATTAGGATTCAAAAGAGACTGATAAATCCTACTAATGATATGTGGAGCACAACTTATAACTTTAGAGTAAGTGTAACAGGTACATTTAGTTATAATAATGGACCAATTACAACATATACTTCTAGAAATCCATTGATAATAAATGGATCAGTTACAGGTGAAGGTGAATGGACATCAGGTTTATTTAGATGGTATGGTTCAGCACCAAAATATCATGTAGAAGAAATTATTCCAAATGATGCTTTTTATCAATTAGATTCAATGGTAAGAAGAGATGCTGAAGTATCAAGTCTAAGAGATGGAGATACAAGACATATAGATGAAATTCCACCAACTGTAGCATGGAACAGATCATCTAGATGGTCTCAAATAGAGGTTGATAAGAGGATGGTAAGTAGTACCACTCCTCAACCAGGTGAAGTATTTAAAGCTCATCTTACTATAACAGGTGAATTTAAATATGGAAGCGAATATGTTAGCGGATCTAAAGAAATTGATATAACTTTAGATTCTGGAAACGGATGGCATTGGAGTTCAGATATAATTACTTGGAGAAATAATCAAACTGCTCCAAGATATACAATATATGAATCATACATGGCTGACGGAACAGAGTTTGTAAGTATAACAGATCAACTTACATCTTCTAGAATAAATAATCTTTCTAGTAGATTACAAGAAGGAAGAAAGACTAAAGTTGTAATTACAAACGATGAAGAAAAAGTATTACACGGAAAATTAGAAATTATAAAACTTACTGAAACAGAAGACTTATATGGAAAAACATTCTCATTTAAAGTTAATGTTACAGGTACATTTGGATATAACGGAGGGGCTAAACAAACTTATACAGTAGATAATCCATTTGTTTTAGATGTTCAAATAACGCCAACAGGCGATAGAGCTTCTAGAACTTGGGATTCAGAATTATTCTATTGGGATAGTAATGTTAGCGCACCTAGATATACAGTAGAAGAGGTTAATTTACCAGCTGGTTCAGAATTTGTTAGTATTTCAAATGGAAGCAGAACAGAAACTAGTGTTAAATCAATCAGCGGTGTTATTAACGGAAACTATGAAGGATATGCTCAAACAGTAATTACTTGTATTAACAAAGGTACTGCTAGAAAGAATGCACATATTGTTATAATTAAAGAGTCTACAGATGAAGTATTAGACGATTATGTATTCTACTTTAAAGTAACAATTTCAGGTACATTTAGATATTATGACAAGATAAATCCAGATGGAACAAAAGGATATACACAATATACAAATACAACTTTAGTATTAGATGGAAAAGTTAATGATGTAGAAGCAGTCTGTGGTGGAGAAGATTGGGTTTCTGAATTAATCACATGGGAAGAAGGAGCCCCTGCACCAACATATACTGTAGAAGAAATTAGTATACCAGCAAATGTTGAATTTGTAAGTATTTCTAATAGAACTAGAACTTCTACTTCAACAAAAATAGATGGAACATTAGCTGAAGGAACTGATAATAACTATATTACAGCTATTAACAAACCAACAGAAAATTTCCATGATGGCTCATTAAGAATAGCTAAAAAGACTACAGAAGATTTAAAAGGACAAATATTTAACTTTAATGTAAAAATTAAAGGTGAATTTGATTATGCTGGAAAACACTATGGAGCAGGTTCTCCAAATGGAGACACACTTACAATTGAAAACGTTCAAGTTGAAGGTAATGGAAATCCATGGGTATTAGGAACTGTTACATGGGATGAGGGTAGTCCAGCACCAACATATGAAGTTACAGAGGTTAACTTACCAGCTGGCTCACGTTTTGTAAGTATTTCAAATGAAACACAAGTAGTTACAGATGCTAGCCAGACAATAACTGGTACTTTAAACTCTACAAAATCAGCAAGAGTAGTTGCTATCAACTATGGTGCTCAACCAAATGGTAGTCATATTGAAATAACTAAGGAAGTTTTAAATAAAGACCTTAAAGGTAGAATTTTCTACTTTAATGTTAGAGTTTGGAGCTCATCTCCATTTAGATATCATGACTTAGAAGATGCTACAAAAGTTACAACTTATAACCCAGGTGAAGAATTTGTAATGAAAAATGTTCCAGTTGTAGCTGATGAAAAAGACTGGGTATCAGGATATTTTGAATGGGATGCTGGAGCTGCAATTCCACAATATGAAATTACAGAGGTAACAGGAGTCTTCCCAGATGGAGTTAAATCTGTAAGTCTTAGAAATGATACATCTATAATAGTTGAAGAACTAACAAATGCTAGTGGAAGAGATTTAACTATTACAGGAAGTTTAGCTGGTGACATTACACATATTATTGCTGTAAATGATGCCGATAGTGGTGTTCCTGTTAAAGGTAAAATCACAGTTGAAAAACAATCTTTAAGTGATGAAATTAATAATGACACATTTACATTTACAGTAACTGTTACAGGTAAATTTAAATATAACGGAACAGAATATAGAAAACTTGAAATTAAAGATATTAAATTAAAACCAGGTGAAGTTTGGACATCAAATGATATTGAATGGTATGAATCAGATGGAAAACCAGTATATACTGTAACTGAGGTTACAGCAGATTTCCCTGAAGGTGCTAAATTTGTAAGCATCAGAAATGCATATCAAACAAATACACAACCAGCAATCACTGGTACTGTTGAAGAAAACAGTGAAAACTGGGTAATTGTAGAAAATACATTTGATGGATATGACAAAGGTAGACTTCAAATTCACAAAGTTTTACTTGATGATAAAGGAAACGAAATAGATGGAGTAGAATTTAAATTTAAAGTTGCTGTTACACTTGCAGATGGAACAGTACAAGAAGAAATTGCTACAGTTACATCTGGTGGATATTGGAGAAGTAACTGGTACACTTGGTCTAAGAAAGATTCAGCTCCAACATATCATATCGAAGAGATTGATAATAGCGGATATGAAGTTACATTTGATAAACAAGATGGTCAATTAGAAGCACAAGATACTGAAGATGGAAAAACAGGAATTGTTTCAGTATATGCTGAAAACCATTATATAACAAACCATAGTGGAAAACTTAGAGTAAATAAAAACTTAATTGTAAATGATAAAATTTCAGAAGATGATGTTTCAGTTGATTTCACATTCTTAGTAACTATTAAAGGAAACTTCATTTATAATGGAGTTGCTTATACAGACAATAAACCATTAACATTAAAAGTAGTTATTACTAAAGAAAGTGGATGGACTTGGGAATCATCAGATATTAAATGGAACGGCGATAAAGCCCCAACATTTGCTGTTGAAGAACCTTCAGCAGACATGCCAGTTGGTTGGGACTTAGTAAGTACAGAGTCATCTTCAGATAATAATGAATTAGTAGACGGTCAAACAGCAGTCGTAGACGTTACAAACGAGTGGAGATATAACGAAGAATTAATCGTTACAATGAAGCTTGGTGGTAAAGTTTGGGATGATACAAACCGTACATCTGATAAACATGTTGATGCTTTAGAAAACGGAAAAATCGACGAAGGCGAACCAGGAATTGAAAACGTTAAAGTTACAATTTATAGAGCTTTAGTTGATAGCAGTGGTCAAGTTGTTCAAAGAATTAATGGTGTATATGTTTATGATGAAAACGATTTAACAACACACTTAGAGAACTATACATACACAGATGACAATGGTAACTGGAGTTTCGGTGCAGTTTCTGTACCAGCATTAACAGAAGATGAAAAAGCTATATATGGTGATAGCTATGTTGTAACATATGATGTAGAATTTGAATATGATGGTCAAACTTTTGAACCAACAGAATTCTTAGCTACAGCAGGAGGTCAGGCACAATCATATGTCGGAGCAAATGCTACAAACAATATGTATAGTGATGTTTCAAATAGATGGTCAACTATTATAGATAGTTCAACATCTGAAAGAGACAAATTCTTACTAGATTCTATGGCAGTAGATGACTTAGGTGAAAGAACATCATTCAATAATAAATTTGCTGATGTTCAAGGTGTTTCACCAATAGATGATAGTGGAAATACAGTTGGTAAAGCAGCTGGTGTTGATGAATTAAATTATTCATCTGTAGATTCAGTTTCATTCTTTAATAGTGATAACTCTAGAAAGATATCAACATTAGAAACACTTGATGAGAATAAAGAAATCTTAGATCAATATAAGATTAAAGCAGCAACATCAAATGCAAACCTAACATTCCCATTCTACACAGAAGACCCAGCTTATGATACAACAGCTTGGCACTTAAGAGGTTGGGATAAAACAATTACTGACATATTTACAATAAGATATAAATTTGAAGCTATTTACAATTATTGCTTAAGTATCAATTTAGGTTTAGTTGAACGTGAAGGAACTGACGTAGCGTTAGAAAAAGACTTAACTGAAGCTTTAGTAGTTGTAAATGGAAAAGCTTTAAAATATAAATTTAATAGTGCAATTGACTTAGAAGATCCTAATAATGCCGAATTATTATATAAACAATTAGCAGTTGCAGATGCACAAATTGAATATAACTTAGGATTATATAGTGGTGACTATTATTATAGAGCATCAGTATATGATGGAAGTGATGCAGGATCTGCTTTAAGCGGATACTACACAAGAACATTAGGATTACCATTAGATACATCTGAGTTAGAGATTTACTTAAAATATACAATTAATGTATATAACCAATCAGAAACTTATGATGTAACAATAGGTGAAGTTGCAGATTACTATGATAGTACATTTGAATTAGTAAATGCTACTGAAAAACGATATGTTCAAACTTTAAACGGTAAAGATGTTGATCAAGTTATAGAAGTAGCTAGCCCATCAACTGTTAAATACTTAAATGGTTCAACAGAAACTGGCAGCGGAACTATGGCTTGGACAAATGCTGGTGAAATAGATGGAAGTGATGGAGTTAAATACTCAAAACTTACATCATCAAGCTTAAATGGTCATAAATTGGCAGTTGGTGAAAAAGCTAGCATAACAGTAACATTCAAGATAGGAAAAGATAGCGTTGGCGAATCTGGAGTATTAAATGCAATTAAATTAGGTAAAAAACATAATGTTGCTGAAATTACAAAATTCACTTCATATTATTCAGATAAGTCTGAAAATAGATGGAGTTCACCAGGACAAATTTCTGGTAGAGTTGATGAAGATTCAGCACCAGATAACGTAAATATTGCAGATTACAACGATAAACCATATTATGAAGATGATACAGATTCAGCACCAATTATTACAATTGGAATCTCAGACGAACAAAGAATTATTTCTGGTATAGTTTGGGATGATGCTCAAACTCAAAATGTTCAATATGGTCAAGTAGTTGGTAATGGTTTATTTAACCCAGATGAGGGTGATAAAGTAATTGATGGAATAACAACAGAAATTTATGAATCAATTACAGTTCCAGAAACAGACGATAATGGCGAAAAGGTTTATAAAGAATATCAATTCGCATGGCCAACAAATCAACCAATTCCTGCACTTGGAAATAAAACAATAGAAGAACTTACAGGCTTCAAACAAGCTACAGTTACTCAAAATGGTGAATATTCATTCTACAATATTCCAGCTGGTAACTATAAAGTAAGATTCGTTTATGGTGATAAACAAATAGAAACAGGAAAAACTGGTTCAGAAGAAGTTTATAGTGGTCAAGATTATAAGACTACAGCATATCAAGTAAAATTTGATAATGATAAAGATAATGACGGATTTGCGGATAATGAATGGCATGATATAACAAATAGCGAGTTAAATGACTTAAGAGTTAACGACGCTCGTGATGATGAAGCTAGAAGATTATATATCTCAGCTAAATCAGAAATGTTAACGTTCGATAATTCTACAGTATTAGCTACAGCTGATAATAAAGCAGCTGATCATACAGAATTATTTGGAAATTATGAAACAGCTAAATTAACAGATCCTGTTAGAGGCGAAGGCTACTATATGTATGCTGAAACAGCTAAGATAAACCTTGGAGTTGAAAATGTTTCTAAAGTTAAAAATAGTGAAAATATAGGCGGAGTTGATGTAGGTGTAGTTAATGGTAAAGCTACACAAAATGGAAAAGATGTTGGAACAGCACAATTCATTTATCACGTTAAAAATGTTGACTGTGGTATTGAAGAAAGATCTCAAACTAAACTTACATTAGACAAACAAATCAAAGAGATTATATTGAAAACATCAGATGATAGAGTAATATTAGATGCAGTTTATGACATTGAATATACTTTAAAATCAGATGGTACAATAGCTTCTACAGTCGTATTAAACGAAGAAAAATCTACAGCATCTGACCATATAGCATCACTTAATAGAAGAGGAGCAATTGATCAAGGTTATAGATACTTAATCATTGATGAATCAATTCTTCAAGGTGCTCAAATTGAAGCAATCTATCAATTAACAGTATTTAATATGAGTGAGACTGATAGAATTAGTGAACCTCTAGAAACATTATGGGCTAATGTAAATAAAGTTTCTACAGACACTGAAAAACTTCAACTTGTAAATGATGCAATGAGCAAAATTGCTACTAACCTTTATACAGATAGTAAAGGTAGAGTATTTAATGATGGAACAGGATTTAAATCTGTCGGATATGGTACTTACTTCGGAAGCGTTTACTACTTAGGTAGCCAAGGCGTTGGTGTAAGAGGAGACGAGAAGATAGTTCAAACCAAAGTACATCAAATGATAGACTATGTTGATCCAGATGTTGAGTTTACTAACCAAAACAACAACACTAAAGATCATAACTGGGAAAATACTGATGTTGAATACTTAATGAATAATCACTTACTTGATCCAGCTACTATCCAAATTCTTGATAGTGACGGTAGAGTTACTGGTAAAACAGCCGCTACTGACACATTAGGAGCAGGAGAAAGCTACTCAATCATTAGTGATAAATTACAAAGATATCAATCAGAAAATAAAAACAACTTAATATTAAACTTAAATAGTGGTGAAAATGCTACTGAAAATTCAAATTCAGGATTTGTAAAATTCTTGGATCCATACATGGCAGATTCTAATGTTAATAGATCTACAGGAACAATTTCATTAACAGTTACTAGATTCTATTCATCTGAAACAGATGCTAGTGATATTGATAACTTAGCCGAACTTATTAAAGTTGAGAATACTGCTGGTAGAAGAGATGCTAGAAATATTCCTGGTAACGTAAACCCATATAAGTTAGATGAAACTACTGGAGAACCAGTTGGAGTTTACGCAGCAGCTACACAAGGAAAAGAGAAAGATGCTAGTGCAACTGAGGTAATCACTTTATCACCACCAACAGGTTTAAGCCCAACAGAGTCTAGAACATTACAATTAGTTTTAGTTATAACAATTTCAATTACAATCATCGCGGTTTCAATAGTTATAATTAAAAAGAAAGTTTTAAATAAAAATTAAAACAATATAATAAAAAATCGGAACGTTTGTAAAAACGTTTCGATTTTTTCTTGCATTTTATGACAAAGTGTAATAAAATAAAAACTGAACTTTAGCAAATTTAGGCTAAAAGTTTAATAAATTATCACAGATTGCAATAATTTTTTTAAAGTTTTATGGTAATTTTGACAAAATAATTGGCTAGATTAAAATAAAATATTACCATAAAATAACGAAAGGTTTTTAGAAAAAGTTTCTAAATTAAAGGTGGTTAAGGATGTTTCAAAATGTTACTAATAATGTAGCTCAAGAAGATGATGATGAAATTAGAGAAAATAGAATAAATTTATTATTGAAAGAACTTTTTAGTCCTAAAAATTGGCTTATTTACATTTTAACATTTTTGCTTTCAATGATAAAAATTAAAACTGGAGTTTTGCCTTTTGGTTTAGCTATTGTTGGAGCTTGCCTTGGAAGCACAATTCCAATTTTTATGGTTTATATAATTTCAATAATATCAGTAGCCGTGTTTCACGGTGGAAGTGATCTTGCTGATTATTTTTATACATCATTAATATTCTTTGCAACCTTAATTATGTTTAAACCTAAAATTTCTACAGATGATAGAAACGAAGTTTTTAAAGTTGGAACAAAGCTATTTTTAGCGTCTTTTATATATTTAATAATTAAATCAATTAGAACTTCTTTTGAAGCTTATGACGTTTTTATAGGATTTATAATTTCAAGTCTTATTTATGTATTTTATAAAATATTTGTTAATGGAATTGTAGTTATAAAAGATTATGGAACAAAACGTGCATTTACAATTGAAGAAATTATTGGAGCCGTAATAATCTTTACAATGGCAATTTTAGTTTTTAAAGATGTAAAAATATTTGAACAAAGTATTTCAAATGTTTTAGCTGTTGTTTTAATTGTTATTATAGGCTGTAAAAGCGGAACTTTAGTTGGTTTTACAACTGCTTTATCAGTTGGAACTGTTTTAAATTTATTTGGAAATTTAGATAGTTTTCAGTTAATTATATTTACATTAATAGGAATTGTTTCTGGAATTTTTAGTAAATTTATTCCATCTAGATTTAAATTTGATATAGAAAAGATTTTTCCTAAAGAAAATTTACTTACAAATTCTGGAGAACATAGACTAAATTATTATGAAGAAATCAAAGAAAAAATAAATGCAGTTGCTCAAACTATTTCAGATATGAATAATAATTTCTTCATTAATAATCAACAAGATTCAGACGATTTAAATAAAGAAGTCTATATAGATAATTTTCTTGATTTAATAGAAAATTACCCTCAAAATATATTTTATGATGATTTAATAAATAATAATTTTATAATCGGAGATTTCTTTGATTATCTAGAAAAAGACGATATAATTACTGAAAAAGAAATGCTAGATGTATTTAAAAGCTATAATAATTATATTTTACTTAGAGATCAAAAGCTTAAAGAAGATTTTCAAGAAATAATTAAAATTGCTAATAGATGTTATAGAGAGCTTCAAATTAACTCTGTAAAAGTAAAGCTAAAAAAAGAAGAAGCTAATAAATTAGAAAAAGAGCTTAAAAATGTCAGTAAAATTATAACAGATATTTCTAAACCTGAAGAAAACGTTGAAAACAAAGTTATAAAAGAAAAAGAGATTATGGCTTTGTTAAAAGGAAAAGCTTATCCAATTAAGAAAGTTAAAGTTAATATATGTAAAAACGGAAAATATATTATTACATTAAAATTAGATAACAAAAATAATGAACTTAAAAACCGTGATAAAATAACAAATATTGAAAATCTAATTTCAAAATCTATTAATATGAAATGCAGTTTTGAAAAAGATAAAAAAGATTTAGAAAAAAATGAATACTATCAAGTATATTCTTCAGATGATAAATTTTCTCTTCAAGTTGGAAGTTATAAAATCTCTAAAAACGGTGATGGAACAGTTAGCGGAGATTCTAACTTACAAATGAGATTAACAGATGGAAAATATTTATTAGCAATTAGTGATGGAATGGGAAGTGGAGAAAAAGCTAAAAAAGCTAGTAAATTTGTTATTAATAGCTTAAATACTTTACTTTCAAAAGGTTTTGAACAAGAAGAAACAATTAAATTAATTAATTCAGAACTTAATTTTAATAAAGACAGCGAAATGTATGCAACAGTTGATATGGCGGTTTTAGACTTATTTAAAGGAAACCTTTTGCTTTCAAAAAATGGTGCATGTAACACATATATAAAAACTAAAAAAGGTGTTAATATTTTTAAAGGTGAAAATCTTCCGGTCGGAATCGTTGATGAGACAAGTTTAGATGTTCAAGAAACTGAACTTAATGATGGTGATATAATTTTGATGTGCAGTGATGGTCTATTAGAATGCGGAATTGAATCAAAATCAGACTGGGTTCAAGAATTTCTTGGAAATATAAATGTTACAAATGTTCAAAAAATAGCAGACTTAATTGTTAATGAAGCAGTTGATAATTGTTATGGAATACCTAAAGATGACATTACTGTAATAGTTGCGAAAATCGTTAAAAAGAGATAAAATAAATAAACTTTTGGGCGACGGCGAAAGCTGTCGTCTTTTTTGATTTTCCGTAGAAAATTTTGAATTTCTATTGTAAAATCAAAAATAAAATGATATATTAAATACGAAATCTTATCGCTTAATGGAGGTTTAATTATGAATAGAGTTAGAGGTAGTGGAAGACGATTTGATAATGAACCAAAGCTAAATATGAAAAAAGTTTTTGCCACAATAGTTGCTATTGCTGTAATTGTAATGGTTATTGTGTCTATGATAAATTTGTTTAAAAAAGATAAAAACAATGAAAATGAAATGATAATTCCAAAAAGATATTTTACAATTTTTGAAAGCGGAAAATATGGTGTAATTGATGGAACTGGAAATATCATTTTAAATTCAATATATGATGAAATGATAATAATTCCAAATAGCGAAAAACCTTTATTTATCAGCGTTTATGATACAAATCCAGACACTGGTACATATAAAACTAAAGTTTTAGATGAAAAAGGAAAAGAAATCTTAAAAGATTTTGAAGATGTTGAACCTTTAGAAAATTCTAAAAATAATGAAATCTGGTATGAAGATAATGTTTTAAGATTTCAAAAAGATGGAAAATATGGTTTAATTAATTTTTCAGGTGAAGTACTTTTACCTGCAGAATACACAAATATCTATGCTTTAAGTGGAGTTCAAAAAAGCATAATTGTTGAAAAAGATAATTTAAAAGGTGTTTTCAATTCTGCTTTAGGAAATTTAATTATAGCTTGCGATTATAATGAAATTAAATCATTAAATAAAGAAACTACAGATGACGGATATATAGTCGGAAAAGACGGAAAATATGGCGTTCTTAACGGAACAGGAAAAGAGATCTTAAGTTGCAATTACCTAGAAGTAAAAAATGTTTATGGAAATAACTTATATGTTGTTAGAGATGACAGTGGTACAAAGGTAATTGATAATAGCTTAAATATCGTTAAAAATAGCGGTTTTGATGAAATTAATGAAATAAATGGCGAATATATAACATTTACTTTAGGTGGAAAAAAAGGTGTTTTAAATAAAATCGGAACAGAATTAATTACTGCACAATACGAAGATTTAAAATATGCTTGTGATGATTATTTTATAGCTAAAATGAACGGACTATATGGAATAATTAAACTAGATGGTAGTGATAACTTAGATTTTAAATATACATCAATTAGCTTTATAGATGAAGCAAATTTCTATACAGCTGAAAATTCAGATTATACTACAGATGTTATAAATAAAAAATTAGAAACAAAATTATCTAAAGTTATAATTTCAGAATTAAATACAGATAAAACTTATTTAAGAGTTAGAGAAAATGGCGAATATAAATATTATAATTTTAATTTTGAAGAGAAGAAAAATTCTGAGATTTTAACAAATAGAACATTATTCTTAGCTAAAAAAGACGGAAAATATGGATATGTTAACAAAAACGGTGATTTAATAGTTAACTATATTTATGATGATGCTAAAGAACAAAATGAATTTGGTTATTGCGCAGTTAAACAAAATGGAAAATGGGGAGTTTTAGGCAAAGACGGAACAATTATTTTAAAACCTAGTGTAAACTTAAATGATTACTTATATGTTGACTTTATATCTTCATGGCACTTATTCAATGATATAAACTTAAATTTATATGTAAAATAGTCTGGGGGAAAAGAAGTGGAACTAAAGACAAAATATCAATACACTTATTTTATACATCCTTACTTTATTGATAAAAATAAATATAATAGTTATATTTTGAGATTGTTTAGAGACAAAAGATGCGAATTTAAGATTTTTGAAAAAGAAAAAGACATGAACATTTATAACCATTTTTTGCCAAGCTTTAGAAATTACGTTTTTCCTACTTTTAATTTAAGAGGAGAAGAACTTAAAAGTTTTAAAGCCCTAAAAAAAGAGGCAAAAAGCAAGATTGTTAGTGATCATTCTGTTGCTTGTTTTAATTATCACTTAGCAGAAAATGTTAAAGGAAAAGTTGATAATAATGATGCAGGAATTTTCTTTAATATTGAAAAAATCGAGATAATTTGCTTTAAAACTGGAATCTGCTTTTTTGTTATGAAAACAAATCTTGAGGGAACAAATAATTTTTCAGATATTTTAAATTTTAATTATAAATTTAAAGACATCTATTCAGAACTTAGTTCTTTGAAAAACTATGAAAATATTAGAATTCAGACAGATACTTTTAAAGATGTAAAAGATATTTTAGAACTAATCGAACAAATTACAGGTGTTAATAGAAAGAAAAAAACAAAAAAAGATATTTTAAATGATAGATTTTATACTTTTTCTTACGCCTGCTTAGAATCTGAGTTTTGGAATGATAGAAATAGCCTAGAAAAACACATGAGTGATTTTAATAGATTTATAAATGTTATGCCTAGCAACTTTACAGCTGACTTTAATCAAGAAGAAATCACTGAAAATACTGCTGTTATAGATAAACTTAAATATTATAGAATTTCTGCCACAAAGCAATCTTCAAATTTGCTTTGTTCAGGAGTTGATACATATAATTTTACTAGACTTCCATATGAATATGAAAATGAATATTTCTATACATATATAGTTACTTTATATCAAAAATTATTTTTGATGAGGCTAAATTCAGAGTTTAAAGGATATTCAAAAATAAAAGAAATGAAAGACGAACTTGTTAAATTCACAAAACAAATTTGGGAGAAAGAAGTTACTCTTTCAGATAGCGGAAGTCTTTATTACACTTCACTTAAACGTGTTTTAGAATTAGACGATTTATATAATGAAATTAAAAATAAATATGAAATAGTTTATAAAGATTTAAATATTGAGAAAAACAATAAATATTATCTTATTTTAATTTATTTATTAATAGTTTCACTTTGTTTAAACTTTATAAATGTATTATTAGTAATTTATTATATAAACTAAAGGAGAATAAAATGAAGATTTCTTGTGGAACAGATATTATTGAAATTAATAGAATAGAAGATGCTTTTAAAAGGCTTGGAGATAAATTTAAAAGCGAAATTTATACAGATACAGAAGTTAATTATTGTGAATCACACAAAGATCAAAAATATCAACATTATGCTGTTAGATTTTCTGCAAAAGAGGCTATTTTTAAAGCAATAAGTAATAAACTTGATAAAAACTATTCTTGGAAAGATTTTGAGATTATTAATAATGAAATAGGAAAGCCTGAAGTCTTTCTTAAAACTGAGATTCCAGAGATAGAAAACATTGATGTAAGTTTATCACATTGTAAAGAATATGCTGTTGCATCTGTTGTTGTCTTATTTAAATAGTGGAGGAAAAATGGAACTTTTTGATACACACAGTCATTATAATGACGAAAAATTTGATGAAGATAGAGAAGAAATTATTAAAGCTACTTTTGATTCAGGAGTAGCTAAATTTATGTGTATTGGCTATAATCTAGAATCTAGTAAAAAGGCTATAGAAATAGCTCAAAATCACGAAAATATTTATGCAACATGTGGAATTTCGCCAAATGATATCGAAGATTCAAATTTAGATGAACTAAAAGAGATAGAAGAATTAGCTAAAAACCCAAAAGTATTGGCAATAGGCGAAATAGGCCTAGATTATTATTGGGAAAAAGATGAATCAAAAAGAGAAAAACAAAAAGAATTTTTTATAAAACAAATTGAAATCGCAAATAAACTTGATTTACCAATAACTATTCACACAAGAGACGCTTATTTAGATACAATAAAAATTTTAAAAGAAAATAAAGTTAATAATTGTGGGATTTTCCATTGCTGTCCATTAAATAATGAGCTTATCAAAGATGGCTTAAAACTGGGATTTTATATATCTTTTAGTGGAGTAATAACTTATAAAAACGCAAAACCAGAAGAACCTATTTTATTAGTTCCAGATGATAGAATATTAATTGAAACAGATTCACCTTATCTTAGTCCTGAGCCATTTAGAGGAAAAAGAAATGACTCTAGAAGAGTAGTAGAGGTAGCTAGAAAAATAGCTGAGATAAAAAATGAATCTTTAGACGAAATTGCTAAAATCACATTTGAAAATGCTAAAAAAGTTTATAAAATTTAAAAAATTTTTTAAATAAAAAAACAACCCTCAAAAATAGTTTCGCCTAAGAAAAGTTTAAAAAATCAAGAAAAATGTAATCAAAATTTAATTTTTTAAAACCGAATCGCTTTAAAACTCTTTCCGTAAGATGTTTTGAAACGGTTCATTTTTTTACCATTTTTTGGGTATTGACGAAAAAATTTAAAGTGTTATCATATGCTTAACTAAAAAATATTTAAGGAGGACATTCTGTAATGAGGAGGAAAGTGTTGGTTGTAGCAATATTAATTTTTGCTATGTTGCTACAATGCTTTATGCCATTTACAACGGTTAAAGCGGCTTCAAGTGTAGTGATTACACTTAATAGTAAGCTTTATGCGGCAGTTAAAAAAGACTTGCAGAAACAAAATATAACTGCTGTATACCAAGACGCTAGCGGTACAATCACAATTACTGAAACTGAATTATCTAAAGTTACAAAATTAGATTTATCAGAAGCAGGAATTGATGATCTAGAAGGCTTAGAGAACTTTTCTAACGTTAGTGAACTTAACTTACACGCAAACAATTTAACAATTGATAGTAAATTAGATGTACTAGATAGTTTAAGTTTAAAAAGCTTAGATTTATCATCTAATAAACTAGAAAGTATTAGATCTATTTCAACTTTTGATGATATAGATGATACTGATATAACAAACCAAGAAGTTGTTGGTAGAAAAATTATAACAGTTGATGTTTCAGAAGAAGCAACAGAACAAACAGAAACAGTTGAAGTTGAATTACCAGATATCTTATTAGAAGATGTTGGTTATATGGATGCTGACTGGATTGATAGAATTGTTGTAAAATATGAAGAAGGTGGACCTGAAATTGGTTATGAAGACTTATCTTTAGACAAAGCTGCTTTAGTTTTAAAAGTAGGTTTAAGAGAAGGCTCAACATTTAAAGCAAGAAAAGGTTTACTTGAAGTTCAAATAGAAGTTAAAGATAAAGAAAGCAAATTAGCTGGAACTAAAATGACATTCTATTATGCTGTTGTAGATCAAGATGAAACAGGAATTGCTTTTAATGATGAAAATCTATATAAAGCAGTTAAAAATCAATTAACACACAATCAACAAATTAATAAAGATTTAACAGCTACAAATAGCGGTAATATATATTCAAGAACATATGATGATGCTTTAATTATGGTTATTGATTCAGATGCTGTTTTAAATAATATTCCAACTTTAATTTTAAATAATAAGAAAATTGAAGATTTAACAGGTCTTGAAGAATTCTTTGGTTTAAGATCTTATCTAAATTTATCATATAACTTTATTGATAGAATAGATAAAATCGTAGAATTAGAAGAAAATAAAAAAGCTAAAGAAGAACTAATTAGAGAAAAATATAGAACAACTTTAGCTTTATTAAAACAAAATGTTGCAGCATATGATGAGCAAATGAAGATAATTGAAGAAGCTGAAAAAGAATATAATAAACTTCTTGAAGAATATAAAGGAATAAAAGATGGTGAAGATGACGCAAAAAAACAGGATAATATAAGTAAAAGACAAGAACAATTAACTAAAATTGGTGAAGCGGAAGAAAAAGCTAAAAAATATGAAAATTTAATATATAAATATGTTCAAAAATTATATAAAATTTTCAAAAATGAATATAGATTACTTACATTATTACCAGCTCAGACTAATGTTCTTTCATATCAAGATTTATTAAAACTTAAATTAGATGAAGTAAAAGGACATGCTACTTCAATTATGGAAAGAGTTTCTAAGATTGAACAAGCTAAAGCTTTAACAACTTATGAAACATTTGCTATTCAAAAATTGATGGGTGAATGGGGTAAAGATCACGGATTAAACTTCGAAACACAGAAAACAGAATATACAGCAGGTGAAGAAGGAGATGAATCAGAGAAACAAGGAAAGAAAGTAGCTATTGAAAATCCAATTTCAGCATTTTTTGATAAAGTAAAAGGTGATGATACATTAGATTTAGAAGCATATCAAGAATTTGTTTATATTTTTAAATGTATTGATGCTTTATCACAAGTAGAACAATATACAATAGTAAATAGAATTTTTGAAAAAGGTGTAGTTACTGGAGATGATATTGCTGAACAAGCTTTAGAGGAAATAAAAGAATTTTTACAACAAGAAGATTTAGATACATATTTCTATAATATGATTAATTATAAAGACACTCTTGATCAAAATCATCTTGATGGAAAACAAAAAACAGATGTATTCGCAGGTGGTGGAGCAGGAGATAATAAGGGATATGTTTTAAATACAAAAGGTGACATATTTGATTTAGAAATTGGTTTAGGAGAAACAAGTTACAAAGATGCTTTTACAGAAGATTTAACAAAGCAGGAATTAATATTAGCACATAGACAAAGTGTTATAACTGATGAAGATATAAATACTTATATTGTAATTCCTAGAATCCAAAACTTAAATCTAAGAAATAATATGATTGAAAAAATAGATGGATTAGAGACTTTTGAACAATTAAAAGTATTAAATCTATTTAAAAATGAAATTAATGATATTTCAGGAATAAATTGGGAAGGATTTGCAAAATTAAGAGCATTAAGCTTAGGTTATAACCAAATTTCAGATATCGACCCATTAGAAGTTATAGATACACTTGAAGAATTAGATGTAAGTTATAACTTATTAGCTGGAAGATTTAACTTTAACATGTCAAACATGAAGAAGTTATGGTCAGCAGACTTCTCACATAACCAATATACTGATATTAAATATGCAACTAGCCAATTTATATTAAAGGCTAAAGGTTATGATGCGGATAATGACAACTTTGCAGATAACTTAACTGTTCCAGAATATTTAGAGAAAGCTGGAATTCGTTTAAGTTTCCAATATCAATCTGTATCTTTACAAGCAACTATTGTTAAAACAGATGAAGAATTTGTTTACTTAGATTTACCATTAATCTTCAGACAATTAGCTGAAGTAGATTATGAACATACATCATTTGGAATTGATAGTCCAAATGGATTAGTTGAATCAAACGGTAAATTAGTTAAATTACCAGTAGGTGGTGAAGGACAATATACATGCAGAGTAACTGTTGAAGGTAATAACGGATATGATGTAAAAGCTCCTTCATATGCACCAGGTGAATCATCAGAGTTAGCTACAGGAAGCTACTCAACTAAAGGTATGGGTTATGGAACAACTTGCTATATTACATATAATGTTGTAAATAGTTCAATTATTCCAGATGATCCAAGTAATCCTGATAATCCAGATACTCCAGCACAACCAACTGGATATGGATTTGATGTTGTAAACGGAGACATTGCAGTTTATACACCTGATTTATCAGTAACTCAATTTACAAATAAATTAATTAAATCTGGACAATATAAAGCTACAGTAACAAACAACAATGGAAACGGAAAAATTGCTACAGGTGCTAAAGTTACAGTAACAAGTTCAGATGGAAAAACAAAATATGATGAATTTGATGTTGTCGTAAAAGGCGATATCAATGGGGATGGAAAAGTAGACAGACTTGATTCAACAGTAATCAAGAAAGCTATATCTGATGTAGAAAAATTAGATGGTGTTTATAATTCAGCAGCAGATGTTAATGATGACGGAAAAATTAACAGTCTAGATTCTATGTTAATCTTAAAATATAGAGCAGATAGAATTGCTGATTTTAAACAACAATAAAAAAATGCAACATTTCCTTCTTAAAATATATATTTTAGAGAGTCGCTCAAACAAATGAGCGACTTTCCTTTTTGCTCCAAAACTGGAAAAATTTTATGTTAAAATTCTTAAAAAAAGGTATTGATTTTTTAATTTATTAGTGTTATGTTAGTATTATAGATTTAAAAAATAGGAGAGATAGATATGAAAAAAAGACAGGTTGTTTTATATATAGTTGTAATGCTAATTTTATTTACAACTAGTGTATATGCCACAATTAGCGGAGAACTTGGTTTTAATGTTGAAACTCAAAATGATATAATTCGTCCAGGAGATGAATTTTCAATTACAGTTAAACTAGATAAACTAAGTTCAACAGGCGGAATTGCTGCTATTGAAGGTTATATAGATATAAATGAAAGCATCTTAGAACCTCTAACAGTTGAAAGTATAGTTAGAGACAGTGATGGAAAAGTTAAAATAAATGAAGATAACCTATTAACAGTTTATGATTCAGATGACCTATCTCTTAGCACAGATACAGGAATTATATTTACTAGAGAAACAGTTTCAGAGAAAGGTGATTACAAAGTTGTAATTAACTTAAATAAACCATTAACAAGTGGAACAAGTTTATTTAAATTAAACTTTAAAGTTAAAAGTAATGCAGCTACTGGAGAATATCCTTCAGCTATAGTTTATAAATTATTTGAAGTATTCTCAGATGAACCTCTTGAAAGCCAAGAATTAACTAATAAAGGAATTAAAGTTATAATTAATAAATCTGGTTCTACAGTTGATAAAGATGATAATGAAACTACAAAAAACGAAGTAAAAAATGAAACACAAAATTTAGTTAAAAATGAAACTAAAAATGAAGTAAAGAACGAAAGTAAAAATACAGCTAAGAACGAAGCTAAAAATGAACAAACTCAAAAACCTAGTGGTGGTGATACACAACAAGGTGGTCAACAAGGAGGACAACAGGGTGGCCAACAACAAGGAAGTAATGATGATACAGTTTCACCATCAAACTTACCAAAGACAGGTTATAAATTAATAATAATACCAGTTATAGCTATGGCTGTTTTAGGTTTCATATTCTATAAAAAATATTCAAAATACAATTATCATGAATAATTTAAAATAGCTTTGGCAAAAGCCAAAGCTTTTTAAAATAAGAAAGGAAGTTAAAAATGAATATAGGGGTTATTGTTTTAATAGTAGTTTTAGTTGCGATAGTTTTATTAGTAATTGTTGCTTATAATAGTTTAGTTGCTGCTAGAAATAAAGTTAAACAAGAATGGAGCGGAATTGATGTTCAACTAGAAAGAAGATTTGATCTAATTCCAAATTTAGTTGAAACTGTTAAAGGTTATGCTAAACATGAAAGCGAAACTTTAACTAAATTAACAGAACTTAGAACTTCTTGGAGCGAAGCTAAAACTGTTGGAGAAAAAGGAAAATTAAATAGTGAATTATCAAAAAGCTTAAGCTCTGTTTATGCAGTTATTGAAAATTACCCAGATTTAAAAGCTAGTGAAAACTTTTTACAACTACAATTAGAACTATCTAATACAGAAGAAAAAATTGCCGGCTCTAGAAATTCATATAATGCTGCTGTTAACGAATATAATACTAAAATCGACGTTATCCCAACTAATATAATTGCTGGTCTTTTCCATTTCGAAAAATCAGAGTTATTTGAAGTTGAGAACGAAGAAGCTAGAAAAAACGTGAAAGTTAGCTTTTAGTTAAATTTGACAAATAATAGTAATAGTAGTATAATGCGAATAGTCACTTGAAAGAGAGGATTAAATTTGTATGAAACTAGATGATAATATATCATCACTGAAGATAATTAGAAGAATTATTGCTATAAGTATAATCTTAGGAGCTATACTTGTAGCAGTAGTTTTTGCGTCTAAAAACGATTTAAACTACATTACTATTAGATTTACAGATGATACAGAGATTTCAGTAGTTACTGCAAAAGTTACAGTTGGAGAAATCTTAGAAGAAAACAATATTGAGCTTCTTTCAGATGAAAAAGTTGTTCCAGGTTTAGATGAACCAATTGATGCTTCTAAAACTATCGAAATTTCAAAGGCTAGTGAAAAACCAGTTGTTGTTGCTGAAGAAGAAACAAATGTTACAACTGAACAAATTTTAGGTAACTATGTTACTATAACAGAAAAACTTGTTACAGAACAAGTTGAAATTCCTTTTGAGACTGTAACTAAAGATGTTTCACAAGCTGGAACAGATACTACAGACAGAGTTCTTCAAGAAGGTCAAAATGGAATTAAAGAAATTAAATATAAAGTTAGATATGAAAATGATGTTGAGGTTCAAAGAGAAGTTGTTTCTGAAACAGTTATAAAAGAACCAGTTGATAAAATTATTCAAATTTCTACTAGAATAGTTTCACGTTCTGCTAGTTATAGAGCACTTTCAGGTTTATCTTTAAAAGATAGAGTTGAAGGAATTGCTCCTACTGTTACAACTTTAAATGTTTCAGCTTATACTGCTTCTACTTGTGGAAAAGCTCCATCAGATCCTAACTATGAAAGAACTGCTTCAGGTGCAATCGCTTCTAGCTGGTATACAGTTGCTGCAGGCCCTGGAATTCCTATGGGAACTATAATCTATGTTCCATATTTTGCGAGTCAACCAAATGGCGGTTGGTTTGTTGTAGAAGATAGAGGCGGAGCAATCACTAATAATAAACTTGATGTTTATATGGATACAGTTTCAGAATGTTATAGTTTTGGTAGAAGAAACTTAGAATGTTATATTTATTAATTAAATAAAAACGAAAATTGCTAGAGAAAATCTAGCAATTTTTTTGCTTTTTTAGGGGTATTTTTGCCCTATTTTTTAAGAATTAAAAACTTTCGAAAATACCTAAAAAAAGGCAAAAAAATGCTTTACAATCTCACGAAAATAGGATATAATTTACATGATTATAATAAGGGGATTTTATGTCTTAAAAAGGAGGTATCCTTATGCAAAGTAGTAAAAACTTGTACTTAAGAAAAATACTTAAAATGATGGTATTTTCAATTATTCTGATGTTAATTTTGACAATCAAAACAGAAGCAACTACTAAATATGATAGTGTAACTTTTAACGCAGAATATTATTTAAGGGAATATCCAGATGTTAGAAAAGCTTATGGAGAAAATAATTATCTAGGGGCTTATAACCATTTTATAAACTTTGGAATTAGCGAAGGTAGAACTGGTAGCCCATATTTTGATGTTAATTATTATTTAAATAAATACCAAGATTTAAGAAAAGCGTTTGGTACTAATTATAGAGAAGCTTATAACCACTTTGTAAATACCGGAATTAACGAAAATAGATCAGGAAGTCCATACATAGATCCTGAATATTATGCTTCTAAATATCCAGACGTAAAAAGAGCATTTGGAAAAGATTATAAAGGTATTTATAATCACTTTTACACAAATGGAATTAAGGAAGGACGTAGAGGTAGCAAATATTTTGATGTAGAGTATTATTTAAACACAAACACAGACCTTTTAGTAGCGTTTGGTTCAAATAATTTTACAGCTGCATTTGACCACTTCTTAACTTGTGGAATAAATGAGTTAAGAGACCCAAGCTCAGATGTTAACTTAGATTGCTATTTAGCTACATATAAAGACTTACAAAATGCATTTGGAGAAAATAAGGATTATAAAGGATTATTTGTTCATTGCTATACAAATTCAGAAGCAGATGAAAGAACAACTAGACATAAAGCAGTTGATATAAAAGAAGTTGTAGAACCTACTTGTACAGAGCCAGGTCATTTTGGTGGAAGAAAATGTCAAATTTGTGGAAAGATAATTTTAAAACCTACTGAAAAACCTGCACTTGGACATGAATGGGAAGACCCAACTTGGGAATGGGGAGAAGATGGAAAAGTTACAGCTACTTTCGTTTGTAAAAGAGCTGACCACCCAACTACTTTAACAGCTGAAGTTTCTACTGAAAAATTCGAAGGAGAAACAACATATACTGCTAAAGTTGAATTAGACGGTTTTATATATAAACAAACAAAAACAGTTCAAGGTGAAATAGTTGATCCTGATAAGCCATCAAAACCAGATAAGCCACAAGAACCTACAACGCATACACATACCTATGGTGAACCTACTTGGAGCTGGAGTGGAACGGTATCTGCTACAGCTACATTTAAATGTACTGTAAGTGGATGTAACCATTCAAAAACTGTTACTGCTAAGGCAGATAGCAAAGATGAAAATAAAATTACAACTACTATTAAAGCTGCTACTTGTACAGAAGGTGGAACAACTACATATACAGCTACAGTTAAATTTATTTCAAAAACATATACAGATACAAAAACAACTACAATTGAAAAGTTAGGCCATAACTATGAAGGTTGGAAAATTGGAGAAAATGGAAAATTAGAAAAAACTTGTAAATTATGTGGTGATAAACAAACTAGAGAAGAAGAAACTACTACTATCACAGTTAAAAAACCAGATACAACTCCAGAATTAAATGATTGGGGATATAAACATGGCGACTCTGGAGATTATACATTAGATTCTAATGGAAAATTATCTGGAGAAATTTCAGAACAAACTTTAAATGAAGATGTTTATGGAAAAGATAAAGCTAAAGGTTACTACTTTGCAGTAAATATAGATCCAACAAATTCTAAAATAGAAGATTTAGACTCAAGCGTTAAATTTAAACCAACAATTAAAGTTAAAAATGAAGATGTTAGTAAAACTTTAACACTTGAAGATGAAAATGATTCATTAACACTTTTAATTAGAGTTGGAAATACAAGTGCAACTTGTTCAGATGAATGTACTTGTAAAGAAGATGGAAATATAGCTGATTGCAAGTGTACTAAGAAAGTTACATTTACAGTTGACTTAGATGGTGACGGCGGAGCTTATACTCCAGTTACTTATACAATAGATTATTGTAATGTTAAATTTGAGAAAAATTCAAAATTCTCAGTTTCAAAAGATTTACCAAAAGAAGCTGAAGAAAAAATTAAAAGTGCGTTTGAAGCTTTAGGCTTTAAACCAGAAGAAAAATATCAAGAATTTATAGATGGGGTTACAATTACAACAGGTAATGATGGAAAAGTAAAATTCAGTGGTTTACTTCCATTAATGAGTGATGTTCACGCAGGATTTTATGGTGAAGAAAACCCAGGATATTATATAGTTTTTGTAATTCATACAGAAGAAAATAAAACAGAAAGCGTAGAAGTTAAAGTTCCTACAAAAGATAGTAATGGTCAAGATATAACAAAGACTCTTGGAAAAGATAGTTTTGATACAGATAATGATGTAGCACTTTTAATGAAAGTTGAACCAGATGGAATAAATGGAAATAAAGAATTTACTATCACAGTTGACTTAGATGGTGATGCTGATGGCTATGCACCATATACAGTTACAATAGATTACAGTGAATTAAAATTCCAGCAAAACTCTGAAGTTACTGTAGAATTACACAAACCAAGCGCAAATGATCAAAAAACATTTACAAGCTATGGATATAGCTCAGAAAAGAATAAAAATTTATCATTAACAGATGGTTTATTAAAAGGCGAGATGTCTGAACAAGAATTATCTGATGATAAAGCTTTTGGAGCTGACAAAAAAGACGGATATTATTTTGATTTTAGTTTTACAGCTCCAACTGGAACTAGCAAAGATAAAATTAAAATTGAACGTCTAGAAAAGAAACCAACTGGTGAAGAAGAACAAACTACAGTTAAGAAAACATTTAAGCCTGATGATTTCGATGAAAATGGAAACTTAACAATTTTATATAGATTTGATAAAGATACAACAGGTTGTGAAAAATGTAAAGGAGAAGAGCCTACTTGCACAGCACAATGTTGTAAAGAATCTGGAGAACCAGCTACATCTTGTGATTGCGGAAAATCAATTTACTATAGAATTGACTGGGACGGAAAAGAATATTTACCAACACTTTATGAAATAGATTATTGTGGTGTAACTTTTGAAAAAGAATCAAAAGTTGAAGTTGAAAACGTTGATACAGATTTAAGTGGAATTGAAGGAGACGAAGGTTTTGACGGTTGGAAACCAGGAGAGAATTACGAAACTAAATTTGAAACAGACGAAAAAGATCCATACACTGTTAAAGTGACAGGATTTATTCCAATTTTTGATGATAGCGAATGGGATAATAACAATCCTTTCGGAAGCGCTTATGATTATTATTTATTATTTAAATTAAAGAAACCTACAACAGTTAAAGCAATGACAGTTTCAGAGACTTCAACATCTGTTAAATTCTTAACAGATGGAGATGGAGACGGAGAAACAAATACAATAAGTTTAAGTGACTTCGGAAATAGTGATGAAATCTATGTATTAAAATATGTAAATCCAAGTAAAGATGGAACAACTAAAAAATTTAAAATTACAATAGATTTTGATAGAGAAGATAAAGAATATGCTCCATATACTTTAACAATTGATTGGAGCGAGTTAGATTTCCAATCTGAAAGTTTCTATACAGATACTGAAGTTGGAAACAGTACTGATACACAAGAAAGTGAACAACATAACGGTTATATTCCTGAAAAAGATAAAAAAGAATTAGAAACTTGGGGATATAAACTAGAAGATGCCGGAAATGGCTTAGAAATTAGTGCTAATGGACTAAATGAAAAATTAACTGGTTCAGTTAAACAACAAAATGTTGATAAAGCTGGATTTAAAGACGGCAATGGATATTATGTTGTATTAAAAGTTTATGGACCAACTGATAATCAAGTTGAAGGCTCAGAACACTATCAAAAAGGTAAATGGACAGTTAAATTCCAAGACGAAAGTGGACAATATAAAGCTCCAGTTTCTCCAGATGATGGAAATGATTTCGTTGTAGCCTTAATTAAATTAAAAGATAATAGTGAAACTAAAGAAATCAAATATGAGATTGACTGGGACGGAGACGGAAAATATTTCTTACCATATGAAGAAACAATTAATTATTCAGAATTAGAATTCTTAACATCACATGAAGTTGAATTTAAAGATGGTGAAAAGACTGAGAAAGTTACAATCTGGGACGGAGAAACAATTTCAGAAGAAATGTTCCCAAAAGATGAACCAAAAGCAGATGACGTTTATCATGATTTCGCATATTGGAACAAAGATGATGGAACAAAATATAGTGAAATAACTTTTGCAAAAGGTTCAGGAAACGTAACTTTAGTTCCACACTGGAATTTATATTCAGATAAATTTATAAGTGATGTAATAGATGATTTAAACTCACCAAAAGGAAAAGAAGAAGGATCTCAATCAGATGACTTTAGTGAGAAGTTTGTTTTAGAAAAAGATGGAGCAAATGTTACTATTAAAGTATTAGATCCAAATGTTAAACTAGAAAAAATGAATGAAACAAGTATTCCTGGAACTATAGCTTATATTTTATTAAAAGATGAGATTCAAGAAGTTTCATTAACAATAGGAACTGATAATACAAAAACATTTACAAAAGGCGATGAAACAAATCAAACTAATTTAAAAACAACAATTCAAAGTGGTGCAAAAGAATTATATGACACTATATTAAGTACTAAATTTAGTGAAGCTGGTGGAACTGATGATAAGGTTACTTTAAGCACATTAGCTGGAAATACAACATATAATAATTTCACTTTATCATTTAATCCAAAAAATATTTCAAAAACAGTTACACTTGCTAAAGCCCCAGAAGAAAATGGAATTTCATTGATGAGTGAAGAGGTTGTTCCAACATCATATAAATTTACTTTTGATTCAGATATAATAACAGTTTATGATGAAAGTAGTTTAAAAGAAGCTTTACAACAAACAGAAAAAGAAATTTATATAGGTCAACCATTTACAGTTAGCGCACCAATTGAAATAACTCAAAAAGTTACAATTCACGGTGGAAGCCATGTGTTAACAGCTCAAGGTGATTCAGTTAATACAATATTTGTTGTAACAGCTGAAGGTGTAGCAATTGATAATATTAGTTTAAAAGGTTCTAAACAAGCCGGAATTCAAGTAGATAGTGGAAGTTTAACAGCTAGAGATATAACTTATGAAGGTGAAAACTATAATAATCCAGTTGTAAGAGCTAGCAAAACTGGCGCTACAGTTGATTTAAAAGATAGCAAGAGCCAAACAGCTACTAAATTAGAAACAATAGAAAAGATTACAAAATATGAAGATCAAGGCGGAGAGAAAAAGAACCCTAAAGGCGATTATAAGGAAGTAGATTCAACTTATAATTATTGTAACTATTACAATGAAGCAGAACACTCAAAGATTTTTGAAACAGTATTTTACAGTTATGAAGGTGGATATAGACTAGATTTTGTTAGATATAATTTATATAACGAAAAAGTTAAGCTACCTACAACTGGTTATGACGCACTTTCAGGATTCAATTATGATGGAGAAACTTATACAGCTGTTGGATTTACTGAAAGTCGTGACTATGTTATAGTCAAAGATGACACAGAACTTCCAAAAGATGTAATTAAAAAAGATGAATTAACAGCAAAAGATAATAAACATTATTGGATTACATATAAAGTAGAATTAGAAAAAGGAACAGAAAAGGTAAGTACAAAAGAAGCCTTTAATCAAGCTTTAGCAAAACCTGAAATTACAAAAATAATAATAGCTCCAGAAAGTGAAGATAAACGAATAGATTTAGAGTCAGAATTAAATATTAATAGAAATCTTATAATAATTGGAGAGTCAACCAAAGTAACTTTAAAAACTAAAGGAATTAGTATTACTGCTGATAAAGTAGGATTCCAAAGATTAAATCTTGAAGTTGATGCACAGGAAAATAAAGATGCTTTAATAGATGTTAAAATTGAAACCGCACAGCCTGAAAGTGGAATTGCTAAATTCTCATTATGGCAAGCAACATTGAAAAATGTAAGTGAAAGTCAAACTGTTAAAAATGCTATAAATTATAATGCAGAAAAAGTTGCAGTTGATGTTAGATGGTGTACTTTTGATTCAACTAAAGTAACAGATAACTACATTAACGTTGATGGCGCTCTAGCAGAAGGAACAGAGATTTACTTAAATGATTTTGGTAAAAACGATACAAGTAATGAAAGTAAATTAAATGCTATAACAATAAAAACATTTGACTCAACAGCTGAAGCAGAAGATGGCGAGACAGATGTAAGAATTGCAAGTAACAAATTATATGGAACAGGCTATACTGTTAAACTTTCAAAAGATTCAAGCGGTTCAAATGCAGATATAGATTTTAACTATAATAAAGAAAATACTACTGAAATTGCTACAATTGCAGCTGAATGTGAAAGTTCAGAAAACTTTAATGGAATCGAATTTGTAGTAAAAGATTTCCACAAAGTAAAGGTCGTATACTTAAAAGGTGACCAAGTATTAGAGACTAATCCAGAAGGAGTTCAACCTGTAAAAATAATTTCTGAAATATCTATGTTACAAGAAGAAGGCCTAACTATTAGCGGACTTGAAGTAGAAGGAAATAAAGTCTCTGGATTAATCTCAACACAAAGTGAAGATGGAAAATTCTATATTCCAGTAGAATTAGCTTCAAATGACTTTGTAACTGGAGTTTCAACGGTTTCAGTAATAGACCCTAATGGTGATGAAGATACTTATCTTTATAGCTCATATAGTGATAATGGAATTGCTAGAATAAGTAATTCAAACGTTATGACTTTACAACTAGAGGCAATTAAGGCTTCTAATATAAAAGGAAATAATGGAAAATTATATGAAATCAGATTAGATGCTGATGGTCCAACTGAAGACGAGTATGAAATTCAAGAATTTACAGTTGATTACTCTGATGTAGAAACACTTGAAGAACTTATAAATAATGCAGCTAAAGCTACAGCAAATTCTAATAATTTAAAATACGAAAAAGATAATTACATCAAAGGAAACACTGATAAATATACACTTGAATATGATAAAGAAAAAAGACTAAAATATACAACTTTCGAATCTAACGGAAAACCTTGTGAAGAATATGTTTTCCCAAAAAATAACTATATTAATAATAGTGATGTAGTTATAGTCGCTTCAAAAGGCGAAGATAAAGATGATTCAAGAGTATATTTAAATGACTGGAGATATGATTCAAGCTTAAGAACAGGTTATGGAATTAGCGAACTTAGCTTATTACAAGACTTAATTAAAAAAGATAAAACAACTATTAATGCAATAGATAGAATTAAAAAAGCTGAAGATAGCGAAAACACTTATGAAATAACAATTAATGTTGAAAGAATGAAAAATTGGCTAAATCTACAATATATTAGCTCTGAAAGCGAAGGCTTAGACGATGATTTACCAGAAGAAAGTGAAGTAAAATTAATTGTAACTTTAACTGATGATAATCAATATATTTCAGAAATCAAGACATCTTCAGACTTTACAATAACTGACACAGTAAATAATCTAACATATAAAAATAACAAATTAAATGTAAAAATCTCAGATGTTGGAACAGTAGAAATTAAATCACCAGAAGAAATGTTAGGAAATGGCGAAGAAAAAGCTACAAGAGAACAAATAATAGAATTTATTGAAAAAGGAATTGCTTGGTGGGAAAAATATACTGGATCAGAACATGTGGGGGACGGTCCTTGAAGAGGACCGTCCCTTGTCTTGTTTTTTTGGTATGAAGAGGACCGTCCCCTTGTCTTGTCGTCCCCTTTTTTCTTTTTCTAAATTTTGCTAGGGGTATCCACATTTTAGAGGAAAAATGTGGATATCTTTGCTTTTTAAAACACTAAATTGCGAAAAATGACATCAAAAAGTAATATAAGACTTTTGAAACACCTAGAAACAACTTCCGTAAGGGGGTAAAGGGTGTTTAATTTTTTTGCCATTTTTCCCCTATTGATTTTTTATTTTCATAAGTTAAAATTATAATATATTAATTAAAAATATGTGGTGTACTACGCCGTTTTGACAGAAAACTAAGACGCGTTGTAGCCATAAAACCTACAAAGGAGAACAATTTATGGAAAGAAAAGGAAAAGCAAAAATTAAAAAACTCATTGCAATTTTCTGTATTTTTGCGATTCTACAAGCTTATTTCACGTATTTCGCTCAAATTGCTGTTGCAGTTGGCGAAACAGTTGTTGGTGGAAGTAGCGAGACCTCTGATGACGTAACAGTCGGAAGCGGTGAGAATCAAGAAAACACAGACAATGAGACAACTGGAGGAGAAACTGTTGTTGGTGGATCATCAGATAATGAAACTGAGAATCCAAATCCAACTGATGGCGAAACAACAGTTGGTGGAAATCCATTTCAACAAGGTGATAATGATACACCTGATGAAACTGATCCAAATGGTGGTTCTGTAATCGTTGAAGATCCAGAAGAACCAACAGATGAACCAGATGGTGAAGAACCAACTGAGCCAACAGAAGAAAATCCAGATGTAGAAAATCCAGATGAGGAAGAGCCAAAAGATGAAGAACCTTATGTTGAGCCAGAAGCTACTATAGAAGTTACTTCTCAAAACTCAAGCATTTATAAAGGTTACTTATATGCTAACGCAACATCTGATATGGGTTATGAAACAAACTATAACACAGTTGATGTTGTTTCAATAGTTGGTGGAAAAAATTTGGCTTCACTTACTGTTCAAGATGAGCCAGATAAAATTGGCTTAATCACAAATAGAAAATTTGATTTAGGAGAAAACACATATTACAGACAAACAAGAATAGCAATTCAAGAATTTAATACTATTCTTGGAAAAGATGGTAGTATTACAGTTTACGCACCAAATGGTGATGTAATCGGTACTATTAGTAAAGATACTACAGTTGTCGGTGAAGAGTATGTGTTTGTTTACCCTGCAGAATACAATTTTGTAAGATTTGAACTAAAAGGAATCAGAAATGATGGAACAATTTCATTTAAAAATGATAAAGTAATCAAATCTACTGCAGAGTTCCAAAGAAATGAAATAAGTCTATTTACAACAATTAATACATTGGCAACTGTAAGTTTATATGAAGAAGGAAAAGAAGTTAAAAATTATACTTCTGAAGGAAATATAAACTTAGAAGAAACAGAGTCAAAAATGTTAATTGATGCTGATACAACAACATTAGCAGTTGAAGGTAAAAACGAAGTTGCAATAAACGTAACTTTAAAAACTGATGAAGAAAGATATGATTTGTTTGAAAATCCAACAATTAACATAGAATTCCCATCAGCAATAAAAGAATTAAATGTTACTGGTGTTAGTCTATTATATAAGAATGGATTATCAATAGATAATTGGAATGTAACAACAAATAGTATTGGAAAGAAAGTTTTAAGAGTCAATCTTTCTGGTGCACAATCAGAATATATGCCAGGATCTGTTAATGAAGGAACAACATTAGTTTTAAATACTGAAATTGATGTTGATAGATTAACAGCAGATTCAAAAGATGTTTTGAAATTGACTTATACAAATAAAGATACAGTTAGAAAAGCATATGTATTAGAAGGAAAAGATTCTGAAGACATAGAAGTTGGTTTTGTTGGCAGACAAGAGCTAGTAAGATCAATGGCAATAACTGAACCAGACGTAGCTACTGCTACAAGCTATGATGCTGAAACAGAAAAAATTCAAATTTTAACAAATCAAAATCAAACAATTTATATAAATGGCGCAATAGTTAATAATTATGAAGCAACATTAGAAGATGTTGTAATTATAGGTAGAATTCCTTTTGTAGGTAATAAGGACGGAAATGGAAATGACTTAGGAACAAACTTTAATACAACTTTACAAAGTGCATTAGCAACTTCCGGAGTTGTAGGAGATGTTTACTATTCAGAAGATGGAAATGCAAATGCAAGTTCAGATACTTGGACACAAGATACAACAAACCTAAGTAGTTTCAAATCATTTAAAATAGTAGTAAGAGAAAAAACTTTAGCTAAAGGTGAAAGAATTTCTTTTGATTACAATTTAACAGTTCCAGAAAGTGTTGGATACAATGCTATAGGATATACAAACTATACAGTTTACTATAAAATAGATACTCAAAATTATTCAAATCAATGTTCAGTTGGAATGTACACTGAAATAAAAGAAGTTGATATGGATGATATTGAAGAAGAACACAAAGAAGAGTTAAATGATGTAACAGTCGGAACTCAAGTTAGCCAAGGTGGAAAAACTTTAGGCGAAACTGACAGTGTATATGAAAGACAAGTTATAAAATATACTGTAGTTGTTAAAAACACTTCTAATAATACATTAACTAATATCTTAGTTAAAGGAAAAGCAGAAAATGCTAATCTATATGACTGGGAATATATAAGTACAGGAGAAACATATTTCCAAGGTGTTGATCAAGTTAAACAAATGAAAGAATATACTCAAGATGAAAAAGAGTATGTTGAATTTACAATAGATAGTTTAGCACCTGGAACATCAAAGACAATTGAATTCCAAGCTATAGTTAAAGACTTAAGTGAAATAGATACACCTGAAGTTTATGGTAAAATAATAGTTTCAAATGATAGTAATGCTGAAAAAGAAGTTACAACATTTAAAAATGAAGTAAAAGAAGCTAATCTAGAAGTTCTTATTAAGAAAGTCGGAACAGAGCTTGTAGATGAAGAAAAGAATATAACTAATGATTCAATTGGTTTATATTCATATATAAAAAATATTACAGATCATGATTTAGAAAATGTAAAATATACATTAACTTTACCAGACAGTGTAACATTATTTGATAAAATGATTATTTGTAATCCAGATAATGTTGAATATACTGTAAATAAAGTCGGAGATGGAACAACAATTGTTGTATTTAATATTCCAAAAATAGAAGCAGGAGAACATATAGGTATAACA
Organism: uncultured Clostridia bacterium; assembly: GCA_947627595.1. Classification (GTDB taxonomy): domain Bacteria; phylum Bacillota; class Clostridia; order TANB77; family CAG-508; genus Scatovivens. The sequence goes on along the minus strand of CANQWQ010000004.1, from coordinate 22,836 downwards.
TACTATATTAAAAATAATAGTATGGATTACAATGTTTATAGTACAAAGATGACAATTACATCTTTTGCAGAAATTGATGACGAAGTAAATTATTCAAATGATTATAGCAAAAAGATTTATCAAAGTGAAACAAAGGTAGAATATAAACTTTTAACAGATACTGATAAAGAATATGTTGATAATGGAGATGTAATTAAATTCACATTAAATGCAAAAAATATTGGATTTAATGATTCTGGTTTAATACAAGCAATTGCTAATATTCCAAGTGGTTTGGAAATAACAGATTTATCATTAGATGATGTAAAAGAAAGTTCAAATAATATAATTGAAGAAGATAAAATAAAATCTAATTTACAGGTTGATGAAGGAAAAGAACAAAACTTAACAATAACAGCAAAAGTTAATAAGAGATTATATGCTAGAGATCAAAAAACTATAGAATTTTCAATGGACATTAAAGAAAATTCAGAAGAGACTATTAAAACAAATATAATTTCTTACAAAATAGAGAATAGCAACATTACACAATATTCTCAACCAGAAACAAATAATCAAAATAACAATCAAACTAATAACAATCAATCTAACAATAATCAACCAACTACACCAAGTACTCCTCAACCTCAAACACCAACTACTACTCCAGAACCAACAGTAACACCTAACAACGTAGTAGAACAAGTTCCAACAGGTTACAATATCACAGGTTTAGCTTGGGTAGATGAAAATCAAGATGGAATTAGACAAGATGAAGAACAATTAAAAGAAGCAGTTGTAGTTTCATTATATAAAGCAAATAAATATGGTGGAATTGATACTTCAAGTTTAGTTGCTACAACATCAACAAATAGTCAAGGTAAATATACATTTACTAACGTTGCAATCGGAAAATATATAGTAGTTTTTGATTATAACGCAAGCAAATATAAAGTAACAAAATATCAATCACAAAATGCAACAACAGTTGAAGACTCAGATGCAATTTCTAAAACAGTTACAATAAATGGAGTAGCACAAACAGTAGGTGTTACAGATGTTTTAGAAATAACTGATAGTGGTTTTATGGCGATAGATATTGGTATTGTTGATAAAACAAACTTTGACTTAAAATTAGAAAAAATGATTTCACAAATCAGAGTTAAAAATGATGAAGGAACAAAATATTACGATTACAGAGATATGCAAAACGGAAGATTAGAAATTCGTTCAAAATATTATAAATCAAGTGTCGTAAATATTACTTATAAATTTAGAATAACAAATGAGGGTGATGTTCCAGGGTATGTAAACAAAGTAGTTGATTACTTACCAAGTGGAGTACAAGTTGTTTTAAATAAGAGCGAAGGCTGGTATGTAGGTTCTGATAATGGATTATATTATACTGGTTTAGTAGATCAAGAAATCGCTCCAGGTGAAACAAAAGAATTCACATTAATGTTAAGAAGAAGCTTAGAAGATGGTGAATCAGCAATCTTAACAAATGGAGCAGAAATCGCTGAAACAACTAATGCTTTAGGATTATTTGATAGAGATTCTATCGAAAATAATAAAATGAAATCAGAAGATGATTATAGTGAATCAACACTTATAATCACAGTTGCAACTGGTCATACAGTTGAATATATTACGATGACACTCGTAATTATAATAATGGTTACAGCAATAATTGCAATTGCTATAAAAATTAAAACAACCAAGAGATTCTACAGATAGGGGGTGAAATGATGAAAAAGAAAATATCTATAATATTAATATTAGTATTTACTATTTTAGCTGTTATTGGATTGAGTAATCATTTCACTAACAATAAAGCTGAAGCTACTTATGCAGGAGTAGATAATTTAAGAGCATTTAGTGCATTAAGTTGGGATGCTGTTAAAGATTTAACATATTCAGATGGTACAATAGTAGAAAAAGGTGGTGTACTTGTTCCTGATAATACACATGGTGTTGTAAATACACCTTGTTTCGAACAAGGATCATTAGATAGCTCTGCAACTGGCGGAAAAACAGCTTTTAAATTGATGGCGGTAATAGATATAGATAAAGACGGTTATATTACTGTAAATAGTGCCAGTGGTACTCAAACATCAAGTGCTCCAGTTTCAGGTGCTAAAGGAATGGCAGCATATGGAGCATTAGTTCAAAGTGGTACTATCCATGATCAAATGTATTCAACATGTTGGGCAGATTTCTGGTATTTCATGAGTTTAGGATTAAGAAGTAGTATTCAAACTTTAGGATTTCCAGGATTCGCTGGATATGGTAGCTCTTTTGATGGTGGAAATACTACAGAAGGAGCAACTGCAATTCAATATGAAAACGGTCAAATAACAGATAAAGCTTATGTTGGAAAAGTATTCATCTTCTTCTACACTGATGGTGATAGCGGAGGAGTTCAAGATAGAGCTGTATTCTTTGGATCAGAAGATGTTGCTAATAAACCTAAAATAAATAAATATGTTACAAAAATAAAATCAAATGATCCAAATGATCCTGGAGAAACTAATTTAGGAGATCAAAGAGAAAATAAAACTGATAGAGAGCAAGATCCTGCAATAATAGATTTTGCTGAATCTACAGTATATTATAAAATTAAACTTGAGAATACAAGTAATGAAATAATTAAAGGTGTTCTAACAGATGAACCAGAATATCCTTATTTAATAAATTTCACAAATGTTAGCAATTATACTGGAGATGTACCTCTACCAACTGGAGGAAATTCTTTTACTTATATAACTCCAGATAGTCCTACTGATACCAGTTCAAAAACTATTTCAGTAGTATTGCAACCTGGCGAGAAAAGAGAATATCAAATTAGTTTAGATTTAGCATCTGGTTTAACAAGTGGTAAATATAAGAATACTATAAGATTTACGCCATATGATGAAAACAATGTATTAGACCCTTCAAATGAAATAACTTCAACAGATTGGGTAATAATACCTAATTCTATATCACCAATTAATAAATATATCGAGAGCATTGATGGAGCAGGTCAAAGTCGTTCATCTTTAAGTGAACCAGGAAAAGTGTCAAATCCTGCTGATGCTGGATATAATGATACTGATAAGACAATAGTTTATAAAGTAGAATTAGAAAATAAGAGTATTTATACAATAACAGGTATATTTAGAGATGTACATGATGGTGTTATACAAATACAAAGTATTACTTTCAATGGAACAGCTATTTCTGAAAGTGGTACACAAATAAGTATACCACCAAGAACTACACTTTTTGTAGAAATAACTGCTACAGTTCCAAAAGATACTCCTGAAGGTACTTATGTAAATACAGCATACTTTAAGGCTTTGACTGCAGATGGTGAAGATGCAGAAGAATTAGAATCATCTGATTTCTTTAAATTAAAAAAGAGAACATATCCTCCTGCAGGTAAAATTCGTAAATATGTAACTAATGTTCAAAGTCCAAATTCATCAGGATACTTTAGATCAGGAAGAGAAGCTATGGGAACAACAACTAAAGAAATATATCCTGCTGAAGTTGAAAAAGGAAGTATAGTAACATATAGAGTAGAAATAGATTTCAAAATTTGGTTTGATCATGAAAGTGATGCTGATCACCAAGGCAATAAATGTTCACATTATTATGAGGATAGATATTTAGACTATATTAAATGTACAGATACATTTGATAGTTCTGAATTAAGATTTATTAGTATTAGCGGAGCCTCATTTGGCGGTAATCCAGGTGATGAAATAATTTGGAATGATGTACTATTAATTAAAGATCAAGAACAGACAGTAACAGCTGATTTACAATTTGAAGTTTTAACTTCAAATATGAGAATAACAAATATTAAAAACGCTGTTTCAGATATAAAATATCAATATACTAAAAATGTTTGTGACTTTATACATGCATATGACACTTATCAAAGATATAGTTATACATATGATGATTATATAACTGTAACTTATCACGATTACCCTAATTGCGATTTCTCATGTAGTACAAGAACAGAGCCTGAAGAAAGCTTACCTGGTACTGATGCAGAATATTTAAGAGTACTTGATCCAATAATCGCTGGTGATGTTTACTTAGATTTAGATGGCGATGATCTTAAAGGCCCAGGCGAAGAGCTTGATCAAGCAATGCAATTACCATCAGATAGAAAAGTAGTAGTTGAGTTATGGAATGCAACAGAAGATAAAAAGGTTGATGAGCAGCAAGTTTCAGCATCAGGACATTATGATTTTGGTAGAGTTAGAAAAGGCTTTGATAAATCTGATGTAAGAGCAACTCAAGGAACAGAATATACTCATATAGGTGAAGGAAATGATTTCTATTACCCAACAGGTGCTTTATTACAATATTATGTAGTATTTGATTATAATGGTGTTCGTTATGAACCTGTAAATAACCACGATAAGCAACATATAGATGGCTCATATAATATGATAGTGGATTTCGAAAATGACTCAAATGCAGATGATCGTAATAGACCAGACTTTGAGAAGAAATTAACTACAATTGCAAATAATAAATCTTATGATACTGAAGATAGTTCAGGAAATAAATATACATTAGCATATGATACAAACAATACAAGTAATTTACAAATAAGTACATATACATGGGATAAATCTTCAGGAATATATGTTGAAGCTCAATCATTCACATTCTATTATCCAGATGGTGAAGTAGATTACTTACAACATATTAACCTAGGATTAAAAGAAAGAGAAAAAGCAAATCTTTCATTAACAAAAGACGTTGTTAGTGCACAAGTAACTGTAAATGGATTTGATACAACTTACACATTTGAGAAACTAGGAAATTCTGGATTCACAGCTAAATCAGATAATACAATGGATCCATATGTATTAAGAATCTATAGAGAAGACTATGAATTTAGAACAGCTAACTATGTTGATGAAGTCAAAAATGTAATGAATGCAAATAATGCATTTACAGATTATGGAAGAACTAATGACTTAGAAATTATTATAACTTACAAGATTACAATTAAAAATGAATCAGATCAAGGACGCTATGCAGCTGTAAAAGAAGTTGTCGATTACTATTCTAATGAACTTACATTCTTAGAAGCTAGATTAGATAGTGTAACTGGAGCAACATTAAATTCAAGTACAAACTCAAGCTTTGAAAATTCAGCAAACTGTCCATCTAAATGTAATGTACAATTCCTTACAGGAAGTGATTTATCAAATAAGAAATTAGCGCCAAATGATACTTTAGATATTTATTCAAAATATAAAGTATTAAAACATACAGAAACTGATAAACAAGGATACATTTATGTTGATATGACTTCAGATAATGCAATTGATGCAAAAGTCAATGTTGCAGAAGTTGGAGCATACTCAATCTATAAAGAAGATGGTACTACACCAGCTGGTTTAATTGATGTAAACTCAAACCCAGCAAACGTAGAAACAACTGGTGATGATTTCGATACATCAAAATTTGAGGATGATACATTTGAGACAGCATTAAAGATTGTATTAAGAGATTATCCAGATAATCCACCACCAGAAACACCAGTACCACCTGGAACACCTCCAGGAGATACACCACCAGAAAATAACCCACCACCAGAATATCAAAAGAAATCATACAGAAATATTTCTGGTATAGTTTTCGAAGAACTTGCAAAAACAGCTAGTGATGATGGTCAAAAAGTTGGTGATGGTAAAATGTCATCAGATACAACAAAAGATACACCAGCTGCAAATGTTTTAGTTAAACTTTACGAAGTTGTTCAAAGAAAGAGCGGTGGAAATGTTGAAAAAGAATATTTAGTTGATACTGGAATGTGGTATAGAACTGGTTCAGATGGTAGATATTACTTTGGAGACTGTGTTGATAGTAGCTTAAGAGGCACATCAGGACAAAACTCTGTAGATGATAGATATAGACTTCATGCAGGTATCTATGTTGTAAGATTCGTTTATGGTGATGAGGCAGACTTCCTTGTAACCAGTGATGGTACAACAATTAGATATTCTGGACAAGACTTTAAGTCTACAAAATATACTGATCCAGGAGATCCAACTCAAGAAGCTGAAATAATTGAAGCAACAGCATTCACAAATATTTCAGGAAACAGTAATCCATTTAGCTCAAGCTTCCAAACTACATTAGGTTCAAATATAGTTTCAGTTGCAAAAGATAATGAGATTAGAAGACTTGAAGTTAACGAATATTCAACAACAATGACATACCCAATGGATACAGTTTTAAAAGCTTATGATACTGGAATATCTACAACAGAAAAAGAAAATGACAGTAGAAGAACTTTAACTAATATAGATGAAGCAAAAATTTTAGCAGAACATACATCAATGTTCGCTGATACAAAAGCATTTAATATGCAAATCGAGTATTTTGGAAATTATGGTAATGCATCAACCAAAACACTTGATGGTACAACAACAGACCCATTATATTATTCAGTAAGAGACGTTAACTTTGGTTTAATTGAAAGACCAATAACAAAACTTCAACTTATGAATGATATTACAGAAGTTAGAGCAATAACTTCTGATGGAAACACATTAATAGATATCTTCTTCAAGATTATCTATGAAGATGGAGGAGACAAAATCATCCATAGAGCAGTTCCAGACCTTGTTAAATCTAAAGGACTTGAACAAGTTCAGGTATTAAATAGATTTGGAACAAACCAAGGTTTCAGATATGTAAACGTTGATGATGATCTTCTTCAAGGTATGATAATTACAATTAAATTCCAAACTGCTATTGCTAATAATAGTGATATTGACCACATTTCAACTTGGTTAGAGAAGAAAATTGAAGGAACTCCAGGAGATCTTGGATCAGAGACAGACTTACATGTACAATTTGTTCCACCAAGTACTGGAACAAGTACTTCATCAAGTGGTGTAACAAAAACAGATATTATAAATACACAAACAAGAAATTATGATTATAGTAGAAACTACTTACATTACTTATTGACAGACAATAATAGAGTTGGTCAAATAGGTGGTGACGGAACAGCAACAGCTACACTTACAGCTGGATTAAGCTCTGTAGGTGGAAACGCAATTTACAATTATGCTGGACAAAACGGAGTTGGTTCAAACTCAGTTAAGAAAGCATATACTTATACAAATATTAGACATGATGCTCAAAGCAACTATACAGCTGGTTACTATGTAGGTGATATGTACTACAATGATACAAAGACAGCTGGTGCAAATAGAGAGTCAATTGTTAAAACAAGAGTAAATCAATACATTGACTATGTTGATAATGACTTAGTATTTAAGCCAGAAGAAAACTTTAACGAAAATAATCAAGTTACTTACCAAACATATAGTATTGATGAAATCGCAGAAAAAGGCTTATTAAGAGGAATTGACCCAACTGTACAAAATATTACAGATGGTGAAAAGAACTATGTAAGTAGAACTGAAAATACAAATAATAACTTAGCATTTAACATTGAAGATGCTAATATCAACCCATACTTCTATAAATTCTTAGAGCCATTTGATAGAAATAAATTTAATACAACAATTTCTGAGGCATCTGTAGGATATGATTATGATGGTAGTGGAACAGTTGGAGACGCAAGTATAAGAACACTTGGAAATCCGCTTGACAGTAGTTATGAAAATACTGTTATGAATGAATTCTACTTCATCAGATTAGAAGCTTCTAAGATATTAACTTCAGAAGTTGATATAAATGGTGTTGTATTAGATAATATCGCAGAGATTATTAAAGTTTCAAATACTGTTGGTAGAAAGGCATATGTAAAAGATGACCTTGCTGCAGATGGATTTATTGGAAATACAACTAAAGAGCCAATTGCAATCAATGATCCAGATCCATCAAGAGTATTACCAAAGACTTTAATAGAACTTGCTAGACCTGAAAGTGATACAGACTTCTCTGAATATGTAACTTTCTCTCCACCAACTGGTATTTCAGAAACTCAAAGAAAGGCAAATGAGAAAGCAGAGCAAGTTACAAACGTATTATTAATAGCTATTCCAGCTGTGATAATAGTTTTAGGTGTTACTTATGTAACAGTTGAATTTGTAAGAAGAAAGAAATTCTACAAATGAAGAGCAAAAGACAAAAGAAATTATAAAAATACAAAAGATAAAAAGAAAAAATAATAAAAATTAAAAAATAAAACACTCGTCCGAGAAAAACTCGGGCGAGTGTTTTATTTATTGTGAATTAAAATTACGACATCTTTATCAGATTTAGTTTTTCTAGAAATTTCTTTAACAATAAATCTTCCAAAGCCTCTTATTGTAATAATATCATTTGGTTTTACACCTCTAGAATTTTTATTAACAACTTCATAATTTATCAGAACTCTTTCACTTAGCAAGATTTCTTCAGCTTTATTTCTAGAGCAATGACAGATTTCTGATACAAAATTATCTATTCTCATAGAATTAACTATTATTGAAATTTCTTCTGTTTCTTGGACATTTTCGTGAAGGTCAGATATATTTAAAATTTCAATAGTTGATTTCCTAAATCTAATTAATTCTGAAAGATTATCTTTAAAATATTTACTATTTTCTTTTTGAACTATAAAATCAGCACCTTCAGGGTAGACGACAATATCTCCAAATTTTTCTCTAACTATTCCAAATTTCATGATTGCACTTAGATAATCACGATGTTCAAAAGTTTCTTTTTGGCTGTTAGGAAGAGTAATTCTTAAGATTTCTAAAACTTGATTTACATTTGAAAAAGCCATTTCAAAGGTTAATTTATCTGGGTAGAAGAAAAGCATTTTTCTAGTTGATTCTTCATATCCGCCAAAAAAGAAATAGTTTTTACATTTTACCGAATTAAGATATTTTTCGATTTTTACAATTTCTGGTTCTGTAAAAAAATCTGTGTGAGTTATTTTATTTCGTGTATTACAGAAATTAATTTTATCATCTATTTTAGCAAAAATAAGTTCTGATTCATCTTTTTCTCGCATAAATTTCTCCTTAAAAGTTCTTTTCTAAATATATACAATATTTTTAAGAAAAAATCAATATACTACTTGACAATTGAAAAATGGTGTTGTAAAATCTCTTTAAATTTTTTCAAAATAAGAAGTGATTTATTTCTATAATCACTTTTTAAAAATTTTCAAAAATCTTAGGCGTTTCGCCAAATTTTCAAACAAACTAGTTTAATTAAAATTAAATAAAAGATAGGAGGAGTGTTTATTGACGTCTGTCATTAAATCGATTGCACTTCAAGGATTAAACGGAATTTTAGTGAGAATTGAAGTGGATATTTCAGGTGGACTTCCAGCATGGGATATTATTGGACTTCCAGATGCAAGTGTAAAAGAATCTAAAGAAAGAGTAAGAACTTCAATTAAAAATTGCGGAATAAACTTATTAAGTAGAAAATATGTTATAAATTTATCTCCTGCAAACGTGAGAAAACAAGGTTCAATCTTTGATTTAGCAATAGCAATTGGAATTTTACAAGCATCTGAAGAAATAAAAGAAGATGCAAAAATTGATGATGTAATTTTTATTGGTGAACTTTCACTAGATGGAAATGTTGAAGCTGTAAATGGAGTTTTACCAATGTGCATTGAAGCTTTAAAATATGGAATCAAAAAAGTTATAGTTCCGAAGAAAAATGTTTTAGAAGCCTCATGTGTAGAAGGTTTAAAAGTGATTGGAGTTTCTAACTTGCAAGAAGTAATAGACTATTTAAATGGAAAAATAGATTTAAAAGAAGAAAAATTTAATAGTCAAAAAATACTTAAAAACGAAGAAAAATATAATATTGACTTTAATGAAGTTAAAGGTCAAGCTGCAACTAAAAGAGCGCTAGAGATAGCTGTTGCAGGAAATCATAATGCAATAATGATAGGAAATCCAGGATCACGGAAAAACAATGATGGCAAAGAGAATTGTTACAATCTTGCCAGATATGACTTTTGAAGAATCTTTAGAAGTTACAAAAATTTATAGTATTGTTGGAAAAAATAGTAATAAAAGCCTTATGACTACTAGGCCTTTTAGGAGTCCACATCATACAATCTCTAGTACAAGTATGGTAGGAGGTGGCTCAATCCCGAAACCTGGTGAGGTAAGTTTAGCACACAATGGAGTTTTATTTTTAGATGAACTTCCAGAGTTTAAAAGGTCTAGTTTAGAAGTTTTAAGAGGGCCATTAGAAGATAGAACTGTTTCAATTAGTAGAGTTCAATCAAATTTAACTTATCCTTGTAATTTTATGTTGGTCGCGAGCATGAATCCTTGTCCATGTGGTTATTTTGGCGATAAAGAAAGAAAATGTAAATGCACAGAACAGCAAATAGCTAATTATAAAAATCGAATAAGTGGGCCACTTCTAGATAGAATCGATTTACATATTGAAGTTTCAAATGTAAAATTTAAGAATTTAAGTAATTCAGAAGAGGAAAGCTCTGAAGAAATAAAAAAGCGTGTAAATAAGGCTAGAAATATTCAAGAAGAACGTTATAAAGAATATGAAATTCACTCAAATAGTGAGCTTACAAATAGGTTAATGGAGAAGTTTTGCGTTTTAAAAGAAAGTTCAAGAAATATTTTAGAGCGATATTTTAATAAAAATAGTTTAAGTGCTAGAAGTTACTCAAAAATCTTAAAAGTTGCTAGAACAATAGCAGATTTAGAAGAATCTAAAGATATAGAAGATAGACATATTCTAGAAGCTTTAAGATATAGATCACTTGACAAAAGATAGGAGAGAAAATGACTGATTTTATAGAAAAAGATGATGTAAATTACCCAGAATTATTAAGAAATATAACTAGTCCACCTAAAAAATTATATTATAAAGGTGATATAAATTTACTTAAATCTCCAAGCCTTGCTGTAGTAGGAAGTAGAGATTTAACAGAATATGGAAGACATATTGAAAAGATATTTGTAAATCATGTTGCTCGTAGAGGTGTTACAATAGTTAGCGGTCTAGCTAGAGGAGCAGATAGTGTTGCACATAAAGAAGCTCTAGATGTTGGCGGAAAAACAATAGGAGTTTTAGGTGGAGGTTTTGGAAAAATCTCAATGTTAAATGATGTTAAATTATATGAAAGAATCATAAATGAAGGTGGCTTAGTTATTAGCGAATATGAAAATAATATTCTATTTTTAAGCAAAAATTTCCCTGTTAGAAATAGAATAATTGCAGGTTTAGCTTTAGGTACATTAGTTGTTGAAGCTAAACATAGAAGTGGAAGCGGGATTACAGCTAAATTTTCAAAAAAGTTTGGAAGAAAAACTTTTGCACTTCCACGGAAGACTGGATAATGTAAATGGAGTAGGGGTTAATAATCTAATAAAAGAAGGTGCGATTTTAATAACTTCACCAAATGATATATTTGATGAAATCCCTGAATTTAAAGAATTAACTAGAATTTCTACTATAAATCACAATAATTTAATCAAAAAAGAATATAGAAAAATTTACAGTATTTTAAGCGATTATCCAATGAGTCTTGATGAAATTTCAATGAAAACTGAAAATGATATTAGATGCACTCTAAATCTTTTGAGTTTAATGGAACTTGAAGATTTAGTTGATGAGCTACCAGGAGCGGGTTATGTCAAAAAATATAAAGACTGAAAATAAATTTAAAGGAGACTGGGGAGAAAAGCTTGTAAGAAGCTATCTTGATAAATATGGTTATGAACTTTTAGCTAGAAATTTTAAATGTGATTTAGGAGAAATTGATGTAATTTTTAAAGATAAAAATGAAATCGTTTTTGCAGAAATAAAATCTCGAAATAATATGAAATTCGGGCGACCAGCAGAATCTGTTACAAATTTTAAAATGAAACATATTTTAAATGTTGCTAAATATTTTTTATATATAAATAATTTGTCAGACGAATTTATACGATTTGATGTAATTGAAGTTTATTTAAATTCAAAAAAGCCAATAATAAATCATATAAAAGGTGTTTTTTGGTAAAAAATTTTAATATATTTCGTTTTTGTAAAAAACCTTGAAATCTCCTAAAATTATACATATAATTATGTTGTATAATTATATGAAGGAGCAATTTTAAAATTGAAGCTAATTTCTTGGAATGTTAATGGACTTAGAGCTGTTGTAAATAAAGGGTTTTATGATTCTTTTAAAAATTTAGATGCAGATATATTTTGCATTCAAGAAACAAAGATGCAAGAAGGTCAATTAGATATTTCTTTTGAAGGTTATAAACAATATTTTAATAGTGCTGTTAGAAAGGGTTATTCTGGAACAGCAATATTTACTAAAATAGAGCCTTTAAGCGTTAGATATGGAATTGATATTGAAGAACATGATAATGAAGGTCGAGTTATAACTTTGGAGTTTGAAGATTTTTATCTTGTTAACTGCTACACTCCAAATGCTAGAAGAGATTTAGAAAGACTTGATTATAGAATGAAGTGGGAAGATGATTTTAGAAATTATCTATTAAATCTTGATAAGACTAAACCTGTTATTTTGTGTGGAGATTTAAATGTTGCTCATAATGAAATAGATCTTAAAAATCCAAAATCAAATAGAGGAAATGCTGGTTTTACAGATGAAGAAAGAAGCCAAATGACAAATCTTTTAAATAGCGGATTTGTAGACTCTTTTAGATTTTTATATCCAGATAAAACAGATTGTTATAGCTGGTGGTCATATATGGGAAATGCTCGTGAGAAAAACATCGGCTGGAGAATCGACTACTTCATCGTTTCTGAGCGTTTCAAAAATAATATAAAGGAGGCAAAAATTCATCCTGATGTATATGGTTCAGACCATTGCCCAGTTGAATTAGACTTATATGAAAGATAAAAAGTTTAGAAAATATATTGGTTGGTTTATTTTCGCAGTAGCTTTAATAACTGTATATAAGACAATTGACAGTGTTGGAATTGTTTTTACATGGTTTCAAGGTCTAATAAAAATTTTGGCTCCATTTGGACTTGCTGTTTTATTAGCATATTTATTATATTTTCCATGTAGAAGAATTGAAAAAATGCTTAAAAATGTAAAAATAAAGGCAATTTCTAAGCGTGCTAGATTTTTATCAATAGCGATTGTTTATATTTTAATGATTTTAATCATTATTGCAATCTTCCAATTGGTTATTCCAATTCTGGTTGAAAGTATTACAGAACTGGCCAGAAGTTTGCCAAACTATTATAATCGAGCAATAAAATATTTAGAATCTCAACCAGAAGATTCAGTTTGGACTAAAATTAATTTAGTTAGTTATGTTAAAAAACTTGAAAAAGCTAATATTCCAGAGACAATTATAAATACTTTGAATTATGATAATATCAGCAAATATATAAGCGCAATCACTAGTGTTGCAGGTTTTGTGTTTGATGTGTTTATTACAATTGTTGTTTCTTTCTATATTTTAATCGAAAGAGCAGATATTAAGAATTTCTTGAAAAACTTGCTAAAAGCTATTTGCACAAAAGAAGGCTATAAAAAAATTGCTAGATATTATGATAAAACAAATCATTTATTTTATAAATTCATTTCAGCACAAATCTTTGATGCTTTTGTGGTTGGAATAATCACTACAGTTGCAATGCTTATAATGAATGTTAAATATGCTGGATTACTTGGATTCTTGATTGGTTTATTTAACATCATTCCATATTTTGGTGCAATCGCAGCCGTTATAATTGCAGTTATTGTAACTATATTTACTGGAGGATTTGCTCAAGCATTATGGCTTGCACTAGTAGTTATAATTTTACAACAAATTGATGCAAACATTATTAACCCTAAGATTTTAGGAGATTCATTAGATATTAGTAGAATTTTAATAATCTTCTCAGTAACAATATTTGGTGCTTGGTTTGGAGTTATTGGAATGTTCCTAGCAGTACCAATGATAGGATTAATCAAGATTTTTGTACTTGATTTTATAGATGAAAAAGAGAAGGAAAAAGAAAAAGAGAAAAAAGCATAAATAAAACTCTTTAAAAAATTGTAATATTTTTGTAACAAAATTGCCAAAAAAGCTTGACTTTCTTGGCAATTTTTATTATACTTATATGGTATTATTTTTAATTCAAGCAAAATTTTTTTCTATTTACGGTTAGAGGAATTGGTTGAATAGGAACTATATTACTTCAAGGTTTTGTAGCAGGGATTTTGAAGTAGTATAATAATTATTCTTCTCAAGAGGGACTTTCCGTAAAACCCTAATCCTGCTAAAATTTAATATAAGGAAGGAACAGAATGAGTAAAGTAAACGTAAAAGACGTTGTGCACGAGAAGTGCGTTCGTAAGACTTTTGCTAAGATTGGTGATAGTGTCGACATTCCTAATCTTATTCAAGTTCAAAAAGATTCTTACGATTGGTTCATCAAAGAAGGTTTAGGCGAAGTTCTAGAAGATGTTTCACCTATAATCGACTATACAGGAAATCTTGTATTAGAATTCTTTGATTATTACATGGAAGAAAAAACAAAGTATTCTTTGGAAGAAGCAAAAGAAAGAGATGCTACTTATTCAACTAGACTACACGTAAAAGTTAGATTAATTAACCGTGAAACAGGTGAAATTAAAGAGCAAGAGATTTATCTTGGTGATTTCCCAGTTATGACAGATAGCGGAACATTCGTTATCAACGGTGCTGAAAGAGTTGTAGTTAGCCAGTTAGTTCGTTCTCCAGGTTGTTACTATGATTGGACATATGACAAAACAGGTAAAAAAGTTTATACAGCTACTGTTATGCCAATTCGTGGTGCTTGGCTTGAGTATGAAACAGATAGTAATGATGTTTTCTATGTTAGAATTGATAGAACTAGAAAATTACCAATTACTTGTCTATTAAGAGCTATAGGCCTTGACACAGATGATAAGATTATTGATTTCTTCGGTGAAGAAGACAAAATCTTATCAACTATAGCTAAAGATCCAATTAAAACATCTGATGAAGCTTTAATTGAGATTTACAAAAAATTAAGACCAGGTGAACTTCCTACAGTTGATGCTGCTAGAAATTTATTTGATGGTCTATTCTTTGATAGTCGTCGTTATGACTTATCAAAAGTTGGTAGATACAAATATAATAAGAAATTAAGTTTAGCTTCTAGAATAGCTGGACAAATTTCTTGTGATACAGTAGTTCATCCAGAAACAGGCGAAGTTTTAGTAGAAAAAGATGAGAAGATTTCTAAAGAAGCTGCTAGAAAGATTCAAAATAGCGGAATTAACGTAGTTTATGTTGACGTTGAAGGAACTAGAGTTAAAGTTATCGGTAATGGAACAGTTGATATTAAAGAATATGTTGATCCAAAAATCGCTGAAAACGCTAAAATCAAAGTTGATGTAAATTACGAAGTATTAAAAAATATTTTAGAGAACACAAATCCAAAAGATTTAAAACGTGTTGTATTTGAAAGACGTTTTGAATTAGTTCCAAAACACATAGTTACTGAAGATATCTTAGCTTCAATTAACTATTTGTTAAACTTAGAACATGGTTTAGGAAGAAAAGATGACATTGACCATTTAGGAAATAGACGTATTAGATGTGTTGGTGAATTATTACAAAATCAATTTAGAATTGGTTTAACTAGACTAGAGAGAGTTGTTCGTGAAAGAATGACAATTCAAGACCTAGATGTTATTACACCACAAACTTTAATTAACACAAAACCTATAACATCTTCAATTAGAGAGTTCTTTGGAAGTTCTCAATTGTCACAATTCATGGATCAAACAAACCCATTATCAGAACTTACTCATAAGAGAAGAATTTCAGCTTTAGGTCCTGGTGGTTTGTCTAGAGAAAGAGCTGGTTTCGAGGTTCGTGATATTCACTATACTCACTATGGTAGACTTTGTCCAATTGAATCTCCTGAAGGTCCTAACATTGGTTTAATTTCAGCTTTAACAACTTTCTGTATTATAAATGAATATGGTTTCGTTGAAACACCTTATAGAAAAGTTGATAAAGAAACTGGAAAAGTTACAGATATTATCGAATATATGACAGCTGATGAAGAAGATGGAAACAACATTTGCCAAGCTTCAGAGCCATTAGATAAAGATAATAGATTTGTTAATGATAGAGTCAGAGTTAGATATTTAAATGATATCAAAGAAGTTGCTAAAGAGGACGTTGATTATATGGACGTTTCTCCAAAACAATTAGTTTCAGTTGCTGCAGCTATGATTCCATTCTTAGAGCATGATGATGCTAACCGTGCCTTAATGGGTGCAAACATGCAACGTCAGGCAGTTCCATTAATGCTTACAGAAGCTCCAATGGTTGGAACTGGAATTGAATATAGAGCAGCTAAAGATTCAGGAATAGTTGTTGTTGCTGAAGAAGATGGTGTTGTTACTAGAGTTGTTGGTGATCAAATTGATATTACTGACAAAGACGGAAAAACACATACTTATCATTTAAGAAAATTCAAGAGAACAAATGGTGCTACTTGTATTAACCAAAGACCAATAGTTAAAGAAGGAGAAAAAGTTAAAGCAAATGACATAATCGCCGATGGTCCAGCTACTAAAAACGGTGAGATGAGCCTTGGTAAAAACTTACTTATCGCTTTCACTACTTGGGAAGGTTATAACTACGAGGATGCTATTCTATTAAATGAAAGATTAGTTAAAGAAGATGTTTTAACATCTATCCACATTGAAGACTATGATTGCGAATGCCGTGATACAAAATTAGGTCCAGAAGAGATTACACGTGATATTCCAAACGTTGGTGAAGATTCACTTCGTGACCTAGATGAAAACGGAATTATAAGAATTGGTGCTGAAGTTAGACCTGGAGATATTTTAGTTGGTAAAGTTACTCCAAAAGGTGAAACAGAACTTACAGCAGAAGAAAGATTATTAAGAGCTATCTTTGGTGAAAAAGCCAGAGAAGTTAGAGATACATCTTTAAGAGTTCCTCATGGTGAACAAGGAACAATAGTTGATGTTAAAGTTTATACTAGAGAAAATTCTGATGAATTAGCTCCAGGTGTAAATCAAGTAATCAGAGTTTATATTGCTCAAAAGAGAAAAATCTCTGTTGGTGATAAAATGTCTGGACGTCACGGAAATAAAGGTGTTATTTCAAGAATACTTCCATCAGAAGATATGCCATTCTTACCAGATGGTACTCCAGTAGATGTTGTATTAAATCCACTAGGTGTTCCTTCTCGTATGAACTTAGGACAGGTTTTGGAAGTTCACTTAGGTGCTGCTTGTAGAATGCTTGGATGGAATGTTGCTACACCAGTATTTGATGGTGCATCTGAAGAAGATGTTGAAAATATGCTAGAAATGGCTGGACTAGAGTCAAACGGAAAAACAGTTTTATATGATGGTAGAACTGGTGATCCATTTGATAAACCAGTTACAGTTGGTGTAATGTACATGTTAAAACTTCACCACTTAGTTGATGATAAAATACATGCTCGTTCTACTGGTCCTTACTCATTAGTTACACAACAACCTCTTGGTGGTAAAGCTCAATTTGGTGGACAGAGATTTGGTGAAATGGAGGTTTGGGCACTAGAAGCTTATGGTGCTGCTTATACACTTCAAGAAATCTTAACTGTTAAATCAGATGATGTTGTTGGACGTGTTAAAACTTATGAAGCAATTGTTAAAGGCGAAAATATCCCTGAGCCAGGAATTCCTGAAGCTTTCAAAGTTTTAATTAAAGAGCTTGAATCACTAGGATTAGACATTAAACTTTATGATGATTCTAACAATGAAATTGAAGTTAAAGAAAATTCTGATTATGATGAAGAAGAAATTAGTCATGTTCTAGAAGAAGACATGGAAGCTGAAGAAGAATTAGACGGAATGAGTGAAGTTGAGGAAGATCCTGAAGATGATGAAGATGACGACTTTTTCACAAATATCTTAGATGAAGAAATACCAGATGAAGAAATATTAAAAGAGTTAGATAAATTTGACAAAGATAATGATGACAAAAAAGATGAGTAGAAGGAGGCTAATTCATGGAAGAATTAGAAAATTTTAATAAAATTCAAATAGGTTTGGCTTCAGATGAGAAAATTAGAAGTTGGTCTCATGGTGAAGTTAAAAAGCCAGAAACTATTAATTATAGAACTCTTAAACCAGAAAAAGACGGATTATTCTGTGAAAAGATATTTGGTCCAACAAAAGATTGGGAATGTCATTGTGGTAAATATAAAAGAGTTAGATATAAAGGAATAGTTTGTGATAGATGTGGTGTTGAAGTTACTACATCTAAAGTTAGACGTGAGAGAATGGGTCATATCGAACTTGCTGCTCCAATAGCTCACATTTGGTATTTCAAAGGAATTCCTAGTAGAGTAGCATTAATGCTTGATATTAGCCCAAGAAACTTAGAAAAAGTTATTTACTTTGCTTCATATATTGTAGTTGATAAAGGTACTTCAGGTTTAGAGAAATGCCAAATCTTAAATGAAAAAGAATATGTTGAAGCAGTTGAAAAATATGGAAAAGATTCATTCAAAGCTATGATGGGCGCTGAAGCCATTCAAAAACTTTTAATGGAAATAGATGTTGAAAAATTATCTAAGAAATTAAAGAAAGATTTAGAAAAAGCTAGCGAACAAAGAAAGGCAAAAATTGTTAAGAGATTAGATACAGTTGAAAGCTTTAGATTATCTGGAAATAAACCAGAATGGATGGTTATGAATGTTATTCCAGTTATTCCACCAGAATTAAGACCAATGGTTCAATTAGATGGTGGTAGATTTGCAACATCAGATTTAAACGATTTATATAGAAGAGTTATTAATAGAAATAACAGATTAAAGAGATTGCTAGAACTTGGAGCTCCAGAAATCATTATTAGAAATGAAAAGAGAATGCTTCAAGAATCAGTTGATGCTTTAATTGATAATGGTAGACGTGGAAGACCAGTTACAGGTGCTGGAAATAGACCATTAAAATCTTTATCAGATATGCTTAAAGGTAAACAAGGTCGTTTCCGTCAAAACCTACTTGGAAAACGTGTTGACTACTCTGGACGTTCAGTTATCGTTGTAGGTCCTGAACTTAAGATTTATCAATGCGGTCTTCCAAAAGAAATGGCTGTTGAGTTATTTAAACCTTTCGTTATGAAAGAATTAGTTGCTAGAGGAATTGCACATAACATTAAAAATGCTAAGAGAATGGTTGAAAAATTAAGACCAGAAGTATGGGATATCTTAGAAGAAGTTATTCAAGATCACCCAGTAATGTTAAACCGTGCTCCAACTTTACATAGACTTGGAATTCAAGCATTCCAACCTGTTTTAGTTGAAGGTAGAGCTATCAAACTTCACCCATTAGTTTGTACAGCGTTCAACGCTGACTTCGATGGTGACCAGATGGCTGTTCACGTTCCATTAACACCAGAAGCTCAAGCAGAAGCTAGATATTTAATGTTATCTGTAAATAACTTGCTTAAACCACAAGATGGTAAACCAGTTACAGTTCCTACTCAAGATATGATTTTAGGTGCATATTACTTAACAGTTCAAATTGATGGTGAACCTGGCGAAGGAATGTATTTCAAAGATGAAGATGAAGCTATGATGGCTTATCAAAATGGTGATGTTGGATTACATTCTAAAGTTAAAATTAGAAGATTTAAAGAAGATGAAGACGGAACAGTAAGACATAAAACTATTGAAACTACAGTTGGTAGATTAATTTATAATCAAGGAATTCCACAAGATTTAGGTTTTGTTGATAGAACAGATCCTGAAAAAGAATTTGATCTAGAAATTGATTTCTTGGTTACAAAGAAAAACTTAGGAAAGATTATTGCAAATTGTATTAATAAACATGGCTTATCAGAATCTGCAAAAGTTCTTGACTATATTAAATCAACTGGTTACAAATATTCAACAAAAGCTGCTATTACAGTTTCTGTTGCTGACGTTTCAGTTCCACCAGCTAAGAAAGATATTTTAGCTGAAGCTGATAAGAAAGTTGAAAACATCTTAAAGAGTTATAGAAGAGGTTTATTAACTGAAGAAGATAGATATAACGAAGTTATCAAAGTTTGGGAGAAAGCTACAGATGATGTTACAGAAGCAATGAAGAACAACTTTGATGAATTAAACCCAATATTCATGATGGCTCAATCTGGTGCCCGTGGTAACATGAACCAGTTAAGACAAATCGCTGGTATGCGTGGACTTATGGCAAATACTTCAGGTAAAGCCGTTGAGATTCCGGTTAAATCTTGCTTCCGTGAAGGTCTAGATACTCTAGAATATTTCGTATCTTCACATGGTGCTAGAAAAGGTTTAACAGATACTGCTTTAAGAACAGCTGACTCTGGATATTTAACTAGAAGATTAGTTGATGTTTCACAAGATATAGTTATTCGTGAAGAAGACTGTGGAACAACTGAAGGAATCTATGTTGAAGATATTAAAGATGGAAATCAAGTTTTAGAGAAATTAGATGAAAGACTTGTTGGTAGATTCCCACTAGAAGTTGTTAAACACCCAGAAACTGGTGAAATTTTAGCAACTCCAGATGAAATGATGACAGATGCTGTTGCTAAGAAAATTGCAGATAGCGGAATTAAAGGATTATATGTTCGTTCAGTACTTGGTTGTAGAAGCAAACATGGTGCTTGTAGAAAATGCTATGGAATGGGATTAGCTACTCGTGAACTTGTAAACATGGGTGAATCTGTTGGTATCATAGCTGCTCAATCAATTGGTGAGCCTGGTACACAGCTTACTATGAGAACATTCCACTCTGGTGGTGTTGCCGGCGGTGATATCACACAAGGTCTTCCTAGAGTTGAAGAGTTATTTGAAGCTAGAAACCCTAAAGGTGTTGCTACAATTACTGAAATCGGTGGTGTAGTTTCAATTCAAGACAATAAGAAGAGAAAAGAAGTTACAGTTACAAGCAAAGACAACAGCAAGACTTATGTTGTAAGCTTTGGTTCTAAATTAAGAGTAAAAGATGGAGATACAGTTGAAGCTGGTGATCAATTAACAGAAGGTTCTGTAAATCCAAATGAATTACTTCCAATTAGAGGACCTGAAGGTGTTTATAGATATATAATCGCTGAAGTTCAAAAAGTTTATAGAAACCAAGGTGTTGATATCAACGATAAACACATTGAAACTATAACAAGACAAATGTTAAGAAAAGTTAGAGTTGAAGATACTGGAGATAGCGGTTTCTATGCTGCATCTTTAGTAGATATGATAGAATTTGAAAATGTTAATAATGAGCTTATTGCTCAAGGAAAGAAACCTGCTACTGGCAAGAGAGTATTACTTGGTATTACTAAAGCTGCCATTGCAACAGAAAGTTTCTTATCTGCTGCATCTTTCCAAGAGACAACAAAAGTATTAACAGATGCTGCTATCAAAGGTAAAGTTGATAACTTAATTGGATTAAAAGAGAATGTTTTAATCGGTAAATTAATTCCAGCTGGAACTGGTTTAAGAAAATATCAAAAACTTAAAGTTGACGCTGGAGACACTGCTACAATAGCTTCAGAAGCTAACATTACAGCAGAATAAAACAATTTTGAGAATTGGGGACAGTCCCCAATTCTCATTTTTTATTTTTGGGAAAAGGGGACAGTCCCTTTTTCCCATTTTAATTTTGTTAACATAAAGTGTTGATTTTTAAGCCAAAGTGTGATATAATGGAACCTACAAGGTTTTAACTTAGCTAAGCACAGAGCAATAAATGATGCTGTGCGAAGTAAAAATCTTGCGTACCTGTTAACGCGTTCTTTATATCAGAGGAGGAAAAAGATTATGAAAAAAAATCGGAAACAGAACGCATGTAACTTGTTAATTGCAGTTATGATAGTAATGGCATTAGCTATCATTAAACTGCCGTCTAGTAACCATTCGTATGTGAATGATGCAGATATTTTATGCATTATTACGACCGCTCTTATGATTGTGACAGCTATTGGGTATTTCATTCATCTGAATACAGTATATCCCTTAAATGTTGTGTCATATTTTGCGGCTGCATCATCACTTCTTACATTCATTCTCAAGTTTCACGAAGGGGATAGAATGTTTCTTATCAATTTTATACTACTTGAAGTACAGCTCTCATTTGTTTTACTTATTAATTTCGACTTAATTAGAGCTGTATTAAAGAGAGAGAAACAACTTGCCATGCTGAAAAGAGAGGAGTATCGGGACTTAAGAGATTTCAAAAAATATTTCCAGACTGATAATGTTTTTATTGAGAAGAATATTCCGATAAGATTCTTCAATAAAGGTATTATTAGATATTGGAAAACCTTTTTGAAGGGCAAGAAAAACTTATACATCTTCGATACGAACTTTCTCTATAATTGTGGCAAAAAGCAGTATTTGGCAACAACAGCTACCGGATGGAGATTATTGGAGTGGTTAAAAGCTTCCGGGTATGATAGCATAACTATAGTAATGTATGAGGATTATTATGTGCCCAATTCAGAATCTCATTTTGATGAGCTTCACAGAAAATTAGTAATCATTACAGATAGGGATGTTAAATTTCTTAATGCTCGAGCTCCACTTGGACAGGTAATAGACGAGATAGAAGTAAATTATCTGCCAGAAACACTGGTGCGCAAGTAAAGTCAGATTGAGCAACTTCCGGTTCTCTGACACAAAGTCATATCAGCCGAGTGAATTGCGACCTCGATGATATGACCAAGAAAAGGGGCGCTAGCTGAGGCGCCCCAATGTCTTTTTTATTTTGACTTCACTAACGTTACTTGAACTAATGGTTTTATTTTTAAATAAGTATACATAATATAGGTTTAAAATAGATATGTCACAAAAGTAAATAAAAAAATAAATAGGAAATACCAAAAATATGATAAAATGTTT
>CANQWQ010000003.1 GCA_947627595.1 uncultured Clostridia bacterium | reverse complement strand
TGTCCCCTGTTCAATACAGGGAACACTCCAAGTTAGTTGCCTAATTTATACTGTCCAACTTTTTGGGTTCAGTACAAAAATAATTTTTACCCTTTTATTTTTTAATACATTTCTGTTTCACAATCTTTTCCTAAGAATGTTCCTATATTTTTTCCTTGACATATATCTAAAATTGAATCTTTTTGATTAAAATCAAATATATACATTGGCATATTATAGTCTTTAGCTAAGATATAAGCTGATTCATCAACAACTTTTAATTTTTTGCTTATTGCCTCATCATAAGAAAGAGTTTTATATCTTTTTGCATCTGGATTTGTATTTGGATTATCTGTATAAACACCGTCTGTTCCCTGTTTTGCCATTAAAACTACATCTGCTCTAATTTCTAAAGCTCTTTGTAAAGAAGCATAATCTGTAGTTACATATGGTTGACCAATTCCACCACCAAAAACAACTATTTTTCCTTTATCTAAGTGGTGAACAGCTCTAAGTCTTATATATGGTTCTGCAACAGTATCAATTGGGATAGCTGTCATTACTCTTAAATCATGTGCTCCTTTTGAAACTAGAGCACCTCTTAAAATTAAACTATTTATAACTGTAGCCATCATTCCGATATTATCAGCTTCAGCTCTTTCTATATTCCAATCTTCAGCAGTTCTTCCTCTGAAAATATTTCCTCCACCAATTAAAACTGCAACTTCAACACCAGCTTTACTAGCTTTAATAATTTCATCTGTAATTCTGTCAAGTGATTCTTTATCAAAACCAAAATCAGCTTTTCCTGATAAAGCGCCACCGACTTACTTTTAATAAAATTCTATTATATTTCATCTTTTTATTCCCTTTCTTTTCACTAAAAATAAGCAAAAAAATTCTATGGTTATATTATCATTTATATAAAATCTTTGTCAATAAAAAAACTAAATTTTTGACAATTTTGACAATAGGTCAATTTCCATGTATAATAAAAGGTAGCGAAAGTTTCCGAAAGGGACTTTTCGAGTATCTTATAGTCTACGGACTTAAAAAAGAAAGGAAAAGCTGAAATGGAAGTTATGGGCAACGTGGCTCTTGCCACAAAGGTATTCATCGATTCCGGCAAGTCTCAAAGGACGGTAGACGACCGGCAAGTGAGCTACATCTGCAGCATGTTCAAGAAGGCTGTCAGCAGCAGCGACACCAAGACCGGCATCGAGCCCCTCCTGATCAAGAGACATAACGTTCGTCTGAGCACGGGTTTCGGCGATCTGGTAGAAATTCACGGCTACTTCACCAAGGACGTGGTGGAGACGGCAGTCTTTCAGCTTAAGGATAGCGGAGAGCTGAATGGCTGGTCCGAGGATAGCCTCATAGATTACGCCGAAGAGAAGGGCATCGTCGAAGTTGTCCGGTTCATGCGGCCCTGCATCAGGCTGAGATATCATTAACCTTTCTGGAAGAGGCCTCCCACTTCGGGAGGCCTCGAAACATTTTTAGATTTTTATTTTTTTGTATTGAATTTAAAAAATCTATATGATATAATTTTTTTGAATTAACAAAAGAAAGAGGAAAAAGTATTGGAATTTCTTGCAATAATAATAATTTTAGGAACTGTAATATTATTCTTGCTTTTAATAGCAGTTTATCAAATAAAATCAGCTGGAATGAATGTAAAAGATTTTTGGTCTTTCATTAAAGCAAACGACACTTTAGATAAATTATATGCTTTCTCTGAAAAATACCAAAAACTTTCACCACAACAACAAATAGTTTTTCTTCATGAAGCTGAGCAAGTTTTTAGTGCATTTGATAAAGTTCCAAATGCTCTTTGGGAAGAAGATTATAATAAATATATGGAAATATTAGGAAAATATAAAGATATAAAAGTTTTAAGATGGCACGAAACATCAAAATAAAAACTCTGGATAGCTTCCAGAGTTTTCTTTTTATTTTATTTTTGAATAAATCTCAGTTAAATCTAATTTTACTTCTTGCTCTTCCCCTGTTGACATATTCTTGATTTTAACTGTATTTTTTGATAATTCATCTTCACCTATAACAATAAGGTTTTTAGCTTCAATTTTATCAGCATATTTCATTTGAGCTTTAAAGCTTCTTTCAATTAAATCTCTTTCAACATATAAGTCTTTATCTCTTAAACCTTCAGCAATTTCTACAGCTTTCATTGTTTCTTTTTCACCACATGATAAAATATATAAATCAGGTTTTCTTTCTTTGATTTCATCTCCAATTGAAGCCTCAACCATTTCCATAAGTCTTTCAACACCGCTAGCAAATCCAACTGCAGGTGTAGAAGGTCCACCTAATTCTTCAACTAAACCATCATATCTTCCACCACCTAAAACTGTTAAACCGCTTTTTTCATCAATAAATTCAAAAACAGTTTTAGTATAATAATCTAGGCCTCTAACAATTCCGCTATCAATTTCAAAATTAACATTTTGAGCTTTTAAAGCAGATTTAACATTTTCAAAGTGTGTTTTACATTCATCGCAAAGATAGTCAATCATCATAGGTGCACCAACATTATATTTCTTACATTTTTCTTGCTTACAATCTAATATTCTCATTGGATTTTTTTCAAATCTATTTTTACAATCATCACAATAATTATCTAAATTTTTTCCAATAAATTCTTTTAAAACTTTTTGATATTCTCCCCTACATTTTGGGCAACCAATGCTATTTATATTAACTTTTATGTTTTTGATTCCTAATGTTTCAAAAATTCTCTTTCCAATTAAAATTGTTTCAACATCAGCTAAATATGAGCTTGATCCAATAAGCTCTAAACCTATTTGGTGAAATTCACGTAATCTTCCTTTTTGAACGTTTTCATATCTATACATAGCCATATTATACCAAAGTTTAACAGGACTAGGAAGGCTAGCCATTCCATTTTCAAGATAAGCTCTTACTGTTCCAGCTGTTCCCTCAGGTCTTAGAGTAATTGAACGTCCGCCTTTATCATCAAAAGTATACATTTCTTTTTGAACAACATCTGTTGTTTCTCCAACACCACGATTAAAAAGTTCTGTATATTCAAAAACTGGAACTCTTATCTCTTTAAATCCATAATTTTCAAGCATATTGCTTATTTTTTTCTCAACATATTGTAATTTATAAGTATCTTCAGGGAGCAAATCTCTAGTTCCCTTTGGTTTTTGTATCATCATAAAAATCTCTCCTATCCTCTTTTACGTTTGACATCATAAACACTTTCAACTCTAGAAATTGCATTAGATAATTTATTTAACTCATCTATATTTTCAATTTGAATAGATAAATTAATTATTGCAATTTTTTCTTTAGTAGTTCTAGTGTTAACGCCAACAATATTTCCTTTATAATTTTCAACTTGTTTTAAAATATCTTTTAATAAACCTCTTCTATCTGTAGCAAAAATTTCAATATCAACTTCAAAAGAACCCTTGATATCATCATACCAATAAACATCAATAATTCTTTCTTTATCTTCTAAAAGTTCATTTATATTTGGACAATTAGTACGATGGACTGAAACTCCTCTTCCTTTAGTAATATAGCCAATTATATTATCACCTGGAAGTGGGTTACAGCATTTTGAAAGTTTTACTAAACAATTATCAATTCCTTTAACAACAACACCTGATTTTGATGGCTTGTAAGTTGGTTTTGAAAGAGCTAATTCTTCAATCTTTTGTTCATAATGCTCATCTTCATGTTCATCATTATATTTTTCAAGTAATCTTGCTAAAATTTTTCCAGCTGAAATTCCACCAAAGCCAATACTAGCATACATATCATCAACTGTAGCAAAATGGTATTTATCTAAAACAAATTTTATCCAATCTTGATTTCCAAATAAATCTGATGAACGAACTGGAAGTTTTTTAGCTTCTTTTTCTAAAATTTCTTTTCCTTTTTCAATATTTTCACCACGTTCTGCTTTTTTGAACCATTGATTAATTCTATTTCTAGCAGCAGAACTCTTAACAAATTTAAGCCAATCACGACTAGGACCTTTTGACTGATCAGATGTTAAAATTTCAACTATATCGCCATTATGAAGCGGTGTAATAATTGGCATCATTTTGCTATTAATCTTACAGCCAACCATTTTATGGCCTATCTGTTCATGAATCATATAAGCAAAATCTATTGGTGTAGCGTTTCTTGGAAGACTCTTTATTTGACCTTTTGGTGTAAAAACAAAAACTTCTTCATCATATAATTCTGTTTTTAATGTATTTAAAAATTCATTTGGATTTTCAGTATTTTTTTGCCATTCCAAAGTTTCACGAAGCCAAGCAAGTTTATCTTCTTTAACAATTACAGATTGCTTTACACCTTTATTACTAGCTTCTTTATAAGCCCAATGGGCAGCGATACCAAACTCAGCTGTTCTATGCATATCCCATGTTCTAATTTGAACTTCAAATGGAGTTCCTTTCATTCCTAAAACAGTAGTATGTATTGATTGATATAAGTTCTTTTTAGGAACTGCAATATAATCTTTAAATCTTCCAGGCATTGGCGTATACATTTCGTGGACAACACCTAAAACTGCATAACAATCTTTAATAGAATTTACAAGAATTCTTAGTGCAAATAAATCATAGATTTGGTCTAATGTTTTATTATCTCTTTGCATTTTTCTGTAAATACTATATAAGTGTTTTGCTCTACCTGTAACTTCAGCTTTGATTTTTTCTTTTGCTAAAGCCTTTTTTAAATCATCTTTAATTACTTCTAAGAATTGTAATCTCTCTTCCCTTTTTTTATCAAGACCTACAACAATTTCTCTATATTCATCTGGGTATAAATATTTAAAAGCTAGATCTTCTAATTCCCATTTTAAAGAATAGATACCAAGACGATTTGCAAGTGGCGCATATAAGTCCATTGTTTCTTGAGAAATAGCAAGTTGTCTGTCTCTAGATAAATATTTTAAAGTTCTCATATTATGTAATCTATCAGCAAGTTTAATTAAGATAACTCTAATATCTTTTCCCATTGCAAGAAACATTTTTCTATAATTTTCAACTTGTTCCTCTTCAATAGTTGTATATTCAATTTTTCCTAATTTTGTAACTCCTGAAACCATTACTGCAATAGTTTCTCCAAAATTATCAATTAAATCTTGATTTGTAGCTGGTGTATCTTCAACAACGTCATGCAAAAGTGCTGCGCAAATTGTTTCATCATCTAACTCTAAAGTAGATAAAATATAAGCAACATTTAAAGGATGCGTAATATAAAGCTCACCAGATTTTCTTTTCTGGTCACCATGATATTTAACCGCAAAATCATAAGCTTTTTTAATAAGTTTAGAGTCTGATTTTGGATAATTCTGTTTTTGCAATTTAATAATATCTTGAATTGTAACATCACTTTTCTCTTGCATAACTTTTCCCTTTCTTAAATACTTTTTCTAATATCTTTTAAATTTATCTGTATGTCTCTTCTTCCGTTAAATTCATTTATTTCTAATGTTCCAACAACATCTACTTTATCAAATAATCTATATTCATTTGCTAGATTTCCCATATTAAAGCCAATTGCAGTTAAAATAATATAATTAATATCATCTTTTAAAGTTAATTTTAAATGTTTTCCTTCTGACAAACTTCTAATTGAATCTATTTTTAAATTTCTATACAAGAAAATTGGAGTTTTATTAGATTCACCAAAAGGCTCTAATTTTTCTAAATCTCTAATATTTTCTTCTGAAATGTCTTTTGCTTCAAGTTCTTTATCAATTTTTAAAATTGGAACAAATTCTTCTAAATTAGCTTTGCTTGCAATTTCTTTAATTTTTTCTTTAAACTTTTCGAAATTTTTTCTTTCTAAAGTAAGACCTATGGCCATTTCATGACCACCATATTTTAGAAGAAACTCATCTGATTCGCAAAGTGCATTATGTAAGTCAAATCCAGGAACACTTCTTCCTGAACCTTTAGCTGTTTCACCGTCAAAGCAAACCAAAATGCTAGGTTTATAATAAACCTCAGTAATCTTTGAAGAAACAATTCCAATAACTCCATGATGCCAACCTTCTCCAGCTACAACAATTATCGGATCATTTTCCATTTTATTTTCTTCTATTTGTTTAATTGCATCTTCAAAAATTGTTTTTTCTATTTCTTGTCTTTGTTTATTAAAGTCATTTAACTTTATAGTAATGTTTTTAGCTTCTTCAATGTTATCAGTTAAAAATAATTTAATTGCCTCTTCTTCAAATCCCATTCTACCACAAGCGTTAATTCTAGGTGCTAATCCAAATGAGATTGCAGTTGAATTAATTTCTTTAAATCCTGTTGAATTAATTAAAAAGCTAAGTCCAGGATTTCTGGTTTGTTTTATAAGCATAAGTCCAAGTTTTGCAATTAATCTATTTTCATCAACTAATGGAACTATATCTGAAATTGTTCCAACACAGACTATATCTAAATATTTTAAATAGCTTTCAGGTTTATAACCTTTTTCTTGTGAAATTGCTTGAATTAATTTTAAAACAACTCCACAACCAGCTAGACTTTTAAACGGATATTTGCTATCTTTTCTCTTGCAATCAATAACTGCAACACAATTTGGGATTGTATATTTTGTTTCATGATGGTCTGTTATTATAACTTCTAGACCAAGGCTATTTGCATATTCTACTTCATCTAGTCCTGAGATTCCACAGTCAACAGTTATTATTAAACTATATCCATCATCAGCTATCTTTTTAACAGCCTCTTTATTTAAGCCATAGCCCTCGTTTAATCTATTTGGAATCTTATAGTCGACATCTAATCCATGCTCACCTAAAAACCTTTTTAAAACCATTGTGCTAGTTATTCCGTCAACATCATAATCTCCATAAATAATAACTTTTTCGTTAGTGTCAATGGCTTTAATAATTCTGTCAATTGCTTTTTTCATATCAGGCATTTCAAAAGGATCATGAAAATCATCTCTAGTAGGTTCTAAAAAAACACGCAATTGCTCGCTACTAGTAATTCCCCTGCTTACAAGGCAATTTGCTAATAGTTCTGTCAAATTATATTCTTTTTGAAGACGTTCTACTATTTTTTCGTCTGGTTTAGATAATTCCCATTTTTTATTCATTTCACTATTCCTTTTGCAAATTTGGAATAATTATATAATATTTTGTCTTTTTTATCAACAAAAACTTTCGAAAAAATAAGAAAAAGCAAGTTTTAAAAACTTGCTTCAAAAATATTTCTTATTAATTTTATGCTCTTGGGTGAGCTTTTTTATATATTTCTTTCAAACTTTCATTTTGAAATTGCATATAAACTTGTGTTGAAGAAATATCAGAATGTCCAAGCATTGTTTGAATTGATTTTAAATCAGCTCCATTTTGTAGTAAATGTGTAGCAAATGAATGTCTTAAAACGTGTGGTGTAATATCTTTTGTTATATTTGCTTGTTCTTTATAATATTTAACAATTTTCCAAAAGCCTTGACGTGTTAATCTTTTTCCATTTATATTAACAAATAAAGCTTTTGTTGATTCATCTTTAATTAAATATGGTCTAGAAGATTTAACATATTCATTAAGAGCTTTCATTGAAAGATTTCCTAATGGAATACTTCTCTTTTTATGGCCACCTTTGCAAGTAACAAAGTTATCTTTAAAATTAATATCACCTATATCTAATGAAATTATTTCTGTAACTCTCATTCCAGTAGCATAGGCAAACTCTAGCATTGCTTTATCTCTAATTCCTTTTAAATCAACACTTTTTGGTTGATCTAATAAAAGTTCAACTTCTTTAGCAGTTAAAATATTTGGAACTTTCTTTTCTGGTTTTGGAGATTGAAGCCCACTAGTTGGATCTTTCTTAATTTTTTTAGTTCTAACTAAAAATTGATAAAAAGATCTTAGTGATGCTAAATTTCTTGAAATAGTTGACTTCTTTTTTCCAGATTCACTTAAATAATCAAAATATGATTTAATAGTATTAGCATTAACTTTTAAATAATTAATATTATTTTCCTCGACGTACTCTTGATATTGTAAAATATCTCTCTTGTAAGATTGCAAAGTATTACTAACTAGCTTTTTATCATTTTCTAAAAAATCTAAAAAGAGTTTAATTTGTTTTTCCATCGATTCTATCACCTATTCCTTTAAATTTAATTTGCTTTAATCTTACTTTTCACAACAAATCACCTATGTTATATCAAAGTTTTCCCAAAAAGTAAATAGTTTTCATAAAATTTTTTATAAAAAATTCAGTAAACCTGTCAAAAAATATGCATCTATACAAGCGACAATTATAGCAAATATGCCACTTACGAACATTATTATTGTGTGTCTTAAAAGCTCCTGTTTTATGTTAATTTTCCTCATTATTATTTGTTTGTATAACCTAATTCCGCTCGTAGCCAGCAAAAATATAACTGGAAGAAAAATTACATTTTCAATTATAACTGTTGGAAAAAGAAACTTTAAGCCTTTTCCAAAACCCAAAATAAAAATTATTATCGATATTATGTAACCACATAATATTCCTTTGTAAATCATAAAAATATAAATCGTAAAACTCGCTATAACTGTGCATCCTAAGAGCCATATAATTCCAACTGTTTTAAAATTATCGATAATTTTTTCTTTAAAAAGTGATTGTTTATCGATTTTTTTATTATTCGCAATTTCAGTTATATCACTAATATAAGCTTTAACATTTGATTTATCTTTTTCTGGAATTTTAAAAGTAACAAATATTCCAATTAAAATTCCGATTATAAATGTTGCTATTACTGAAATATATGTTACTTTATATTTTTTTGCATATTCAATTAAAAACATAAAATTTCTCCAATCTGAACTTTATATACATAATACTATTCAGGTTGGAACATTTTATGAACAAAATTGGAACTTGATAATTGTAAATTTTAAAAATTCTATTCTAATGAAACTCGTCCGTAATTTCCTCCTCCGCCTTCTGCGATTGAGACTTTTCCATCACGAGCATCAATTATAGCTTTAGCCATTTTTTCTCCGCAAAAAGCTTCAATATCATCATCTGATAATTTGTGTAAAACTGTCATTTCTGTTCCAAAGTGTTGCAATAATCTGTCTATCGCTTTTGGACCAATTCCTGGAATAAAAGTTAATGGAATTTGATAAACATAGTTTGGTCTAAAGCTTGGGCTTTTTGACTCTTTTTTATCTTTTATAATTTCAATTCTATCAAAAACTCCCATTGTGATATTTTTACTATCACATGTGTCACATTTAGTAACAGGAGCTTTTCCTGGAATTTGTTTTCCGCAAACTTCACAATAAGTTCTATGATATTTTCCAAGTTTTGGATCTAAGCCATAATTTGAAACAATTTTTCTACCGTCTTCTCTTTTTAAAACCTTTACAAATTCTTCAAAATTTATGTCACCCATTTCCATCTTATTATATTCTCTAGCAATCTTTGGAAGTGAGTGTGCATCTGAGTTTGTAAGGAAAGTCTTATCTTCTAATTCTGAAATTTCATCTGCCAAAAATGTATCACTACTTAATCCTAATTCTATCGCTGGAATCCTATCATATTTTTCTTTAAATATTTTTTTCAAAGAATCTGTGCAATTTCCATAATAGCTTTTATATGGTGTAAAGCAATGTGCTGGAACTAAAATTCCATTATATTTTTCTACCATATCAATCAAATCATATCCTGATAAATCAGAATGTTGTGTACTTAGAGTGATATTTTTTAAATGATGACTAAGTTCACTTGAGAAATTTTTGATGTCTGATAAACGTGGGAAATAGCATAAATTATGTGCTGCACCTTTTTTTCCATCTTCACGAATTTCTGTTGTTTCAACTTCGCTTCCTAAAATAATACAAACTTTATCTTTATAAATAATTCCACCTTTTTCTAATTCAAAAGCATCTCCAGCTTTTAAAAAGTTTTCTATATCTTCGATAACATAAGGTGATGCACAATCTATAATTCCAACTAAATTTATTCCTTTTCTTTCATAACATTCTTTTGCAATATTTGCAAAATTTAAAGACCTTGCAGCTGTAATTTTAATTGGCTTTCCATTCTCACTTCTTCCTATATGAACATGTAAATCAGCATAAACATCGTACATTTCAAAAATTTCTCCTTTTGTTTTATTTCATTTTTTCTTTCATTCTAACTAATGTATTTAAAGCATCTATTGGAGTTAATTCATCTAAATTTACTCTATCTAATTCTCTAGCGATTTCATCTAATTTTAAATTAAATAAATCAACTTGTCCTTCAACATAATTCTTTCCAGGTTTTTCATTTACAACTATCTTCTTTCCGTCTTTTTCTAGGCTATCTAAGATCTTGTAAGCTCTTTGTAAAACCTGCTTTGGAACCCCAGCTAATTTTGCAACATGAATTCCATAACTTTCGTCTGTTCCGCCATCAACGATTTTTCTTAAGAAAATTATATCTTCTCCCTTTTCTTTAACAGCAACAGATAAATTTCTAATTCCATCAACTTTACTTGCTAAATCTATTAATTCATGATAATGAGTAGCAAATAAAGTCTTACAACCTAATTTATTTTTATCTGCAATATATTCGGCAACAGCCCAGGCTATTGAAACTCCGTCATATGTTGATGTTCCTCTTCCAACTTCATCTAAAATTACCAAACTTGATGGAGTAGCATTTCTCAAAATATTAGAAACTTCCATCATTTCAACCATAAATGTACTTTGACCACTACTTAAATCATCCTGTGCTCCAACTCTAGTAAAGATTTTATCAACTATTCCGATTGAAGCCGAATCAGCTGGAACGAAACTTCCAATTTGAGCCATAACGCAAATTAAGGCAACTTGTCTCATATATGTAGATTTTCCAGCCATATTAGGTCCAGTAATTATTGCAAGTCTAGATGCTCCTTGATCTAAATATGTATCATTTTGGACAAAAGTACCGCTATCAATCATTTTCTCGATTACAGGGTGACGTCCATTTTTAATATCTATAATTCCATTATTTGTAACATCTGGACAAACATAATTATTGTCTTCTGCAACTTGAGCCAAAGAGCACAAAACATCAATATTTGCAACAGAATTACTTGTAGTTTGAAGTCTTGAAATATTTTCAGAAATTTTATTTCTTATTTTTATAAATTCTTCATACTCTAGTGAAATTGCCTTTTCTTCTGCTCCTAAAATTCTATCTTCCATTTGTTTTAATTCTTCTGTAATAAATCTTTCACCAGTGGTTAAAGTTTGTTTTCTAATATATCTATCTTGTGGAACCTGTTTTACAAAAGACTTTGAGACCTCAATATAATATCCAAAAATCTTTGTATAACCAACTTTTAAGTTTTTAATTCCAGTCTTTTCTCTTTCTTGTGCCTCTAAAGAAATTATCCAATTTTTTCCATCTGTTGAGGCTTTTTTATATTCATCTAAAGTTTTACTATAGCCCTCTTTAATTATTCCTCCATCTTTAAAACCAACTGGTGGATCATCTTCAATAGCACTCTCTATTAACCCAGCTATATCTTGTAATTCATCAAGATCTTGATATAAATTTTTTAGCAAATCTGAACTTGCGTTTTTTAAGCTAGATTTTAATGATGGAATATGTTCTAATGAATTTTTCAAACTGTTCATTTCTCTAGGGTTAATACTTCCAAAAGCAACTTTTCCAGCTAATCTTTCAATATCATAAACTTTAGAAAGTTCTTCTGTTAAGTCACCTCTAAGCATAATATTAGTCTTTAATTCTGAAACAGCATCTAAACGAGCTTTTATTTCTGGTAATTCTAAAAGTGGATCATTTAACCAACGTCTTAAAAGTCTTCCCCCCATTGAAGTAGAAGTTTTATCTAAAACCCAAATTAAAGTTCCGACTTTAGATTTATCTCTCATTCTTTCAGTAAGTTCTAGACTTCTTCTAGTATTAATATCAAGTGCCATATATTTTTGAACTTCATATACTTTAATTTTATTAATATGTTCTAATCTCATTTTTTGAGTTTCAGAAAAATAAGTTAAAAGTCCGCAAACAGCTCTAACAAGTAATTCTGAGCCTTCTAAGTTTTCAATCTTAGAATTTCCACTGTCAATAATTGTATATAATCTTAAAAGCATATTTTTATCATTTCTAAAAATCTCGTCTTCTTTTTTAGAAACAAAACATGGAAGTCTATCTGTCATAACTTGTAGGTCTTTTTCAGATTCACTCATTGCTTCATTTATAACAATTTCACTAGGAGAAAATCTAACATATTCATCTAATAATTTTTCAAAATTTTCTTCTTTTAATTTAATTTGGCTTGCTAAAAAATCTCCTGTTGAAATATCACAAATCGCTATTCCATAGTATATTCCAGATTTGTAGATTGACATAATATAATTATTTTTCTTGTCATCTAACATATTAGAATCTATAACAGTTCCTGGAGTTATTACACGGATTACATCTCTTTTTACAATTCCTTTAGCAGTTTTTGGATCTTCTAATTGTTCGCAAATTGCAACTTTGTAGCCTTTTGATATTAATCTTGAAATATAAATATCTGCAGCATGATAAGGAACTCCGCACATTGGAGCTTTTTCAGGCATTCCGCAAGCTCTACCTGTTAGTGTTATTTCAAGTTCTCTAGACGCAATTATAGCATCATCAAAAAACATTTCATAAAAGTCCCCTAATCTGTAAAATAAGAGACAGTCTTTATATTGTTCTTTTGTCTGCAAATAATTTTGCATCATTGGTGAAAAATCTTCTGCCATTTTTAAGACCTCTATTTCTAAAACTTTTTATTATCTATTTCCATCATCATCTTCTAAATTTTTTCCTGTAGTTTCTAATAATTTTCTCTTTTGAACATTAAGTCTAGCTCTTCTTAAAGAACTAATACTTGTTTCTAATCTTTCTGCAATCTGTCTTTGAGTTAACCCCTCTCCTTTTAGCCTTTTTTCTTCAGCTACAAGATGTTCCTCCATCTCAATCCTCTCTTCTTCTTTTGTTTTTCTTGGACCATATATTTCTAAATAATGTTTTTCTTCATATTCATCCAAAAATAAATCTTGCACCTGTAACTCATATTGTGTAAATATTTTTTTGGTCATAATTGCTTCACTATATAATTTTATAAATCTATAAAATGATGGGTCATCATCATTTTTAAACTTTTCAAATTCTCTTGAAACAGTTCTTGGAGAAATTCCTAATTCTAGTGCAATGTCTGTTTGGCTAAGTCCATGTCTAACCATTTTTATAGCTTCCAATCTAAAATTAATATGTGAATAATCTTGGGTTTCCATATATTTTTTGTATAAATCACGAATTGACTCATCTTCAGAATTTTCAGCATATTCTAGAAATTTCATTCTTAATGTTTCTTTATCTTTAATACCTAAAATACTTCTAGCCTCTTCTAAAGTAATTTCTTTGTTCATTGCTCTAAAGAAAACATCTCTTAATAAATCTTGAGGAATTTCCATAGTTGTGCTATTAGCTTTATTATCTTCAAGAACTTGTCTTAATTTCTCACTATCTCCGTATTTTTTAGTTAAAGCACTTCTTATAGCATCTCTCGTATAGTCATACTCTTCACTAGCTTTTCTTATAGAAATCTCTCCATTTACTATCATTTCTAAAACTTCATCTAAATCTTTTTTCATACAATCTCTCCACTTAAAAACCATTTATGGTTTTCTGTAATTTTAATATTTACTATATCTCCTATTTTCTCTTTTCCTGTTGGATCAAAAACTATTACTCTGTTTGAATCTGTTCTTCCACAAAACTTAGTCTCATCATTTTTACTAGGTCCTTCTATCATAATACTTTGAACAGTTCCAATATATCTTTCATTTTGAAGTTCAACTTGACTATCATATAATTCTTTTAATCTATCAAATCTCTTATGTTTTATTTCTTCTGGAACTTGGTCTACTCTTGCTGCAGCTCTAGTTCCCTCTCTTTTTGAATATATAAACATAAATATTTGCTCAAATTCTACTTTTCTGACAACATCTAAAGTGTCATCAAACTCTTCTTCTGTCTCACCTGGAAAACCTACAATTATGTCTGTTGAAAGATTTAAGTCTGGAATATTATCTTTCATTTTTTTAGCCAATTCTAAAAATTCTTCTTTAGTGTAACCTCTATTCATCTCTTTCAAAACTTTTGAATTTCCTGATTGTAGAGGCATATGAATCATTCTTGTAACTTTCTTACAATCTCTAATTGTTTCAATTACATCATCTGTAAAGTCTCTAGGATGTGGTGACATAAATTTAACTTTTTCAATTCCATCAATATCACAAACTGCTCTTAAAAGTTTAGCAAAATTATTTATCTCAGGGTTATCCACATTTTTACAATATTTAAATTTATCTTTTCCATATGAATTCACATTTTGTCCCAAAAGTGTGATTTCTTTATATCCTTCTTTAGCTAAATCTCTAATCTCATTTAAAATATCTTCAGGGCTTCTGCTTCTTTCTCTTCCACGAACATATGGAACAATACAATATGAGCAAAATTTGTTACAACCATACATAATAGTAACTGACGCTCTATATTTATCATTTCTTTTTATTGGAAGACCTTCAATAATTTCTCCATCAATATCTATAACTTCTTTTACTTTTTCATTTTTTACAATTACTTTATATAAATCTTCTGGAAGTGTTTGTAAAGTATGAGTTCCAAAAACAATGTCAACATATTTATAGCTTTTTTGAATTTTATCAAGCATAGATTTTTCTTGCATCATGCATCCACCAATAGCTATAATTGTGTTTCTAGTCTCTTTCATTTTTTTTATCTCACCAAGTTTACCAAATAAGCGCTCTTCTGCGTTTTCTCTAACACAACAAGTATTAAAAACTACAAGATCAGCATTCTCAAAAATGTCAGTTTTAGAGTATCCCATTTCTTCTAACATTCCAGCAATCTTTTCTGAATCATTTTCATTTAATTGGCAACCAAAAGTTAAAATTACATATTTTAAATTTTTATCTTTTATTTCGTTTTTGACAACTTTTATGAAATCTATTTCTTCCACAAAAACCAACCTTTCTAATTATCTATTAAAAGCTCCTCACATTTTATAACATTTACGCTCACTTTTCAAGGTTTTTTGCAAAATAAAAATGGAAAAAGGGGACTGTTCCCCTTTTCCCAT
This sequence comes from uncultured Clostridia bacterium, assembly GCA_947627595.1. Lineage (GTDB taxonomy): Bacteria > Bacillota > Clostridia > TANB77 > CAG-508 > Scatovivens. Next base: position 66,873 of record CANQWQ010000003.1, on the reverse strand, counting down.
TTTTTAAATTTATTTTATCTACCTTCATCTTGCTCTTGCACTGTTGGTTCTTGAGTTTGTTGTTGATTTTGAGCTAATTGATTTTGTTTATCTGGCCTATTGTCTACTGACTGAGCTTCAATTACTTTGTTTTTTTCCATAGAAGAAAATACGATTCCTTTATCTTCAAGCTTTTGAAAAATTACATCTAAGCTTTCATCTTTACCTAATTCAGCTGTAAATCTAGCAATTAATTGCTTTGTCTTATCTTCATGATCTGACAAAACACTTTGTATTGATTCATCTTTACTTTTACTATTCATTCCTTGCTCACTCATAAATTATCTCCCCTGTTTTTGACTTATTTTAGAAATTATATTTTCTTTCATATTTGTTTCAACTTGTTTTAAAGATTTCGCCATTTTATCAAGCTTTTCTACATTTTCTTCATCTAAACTTACAAGCTTACCTGAAATAAATTTTTCTCCTATCTTAAAATCTTCACTCATATATAACAACTCCTTAAGCATTAGCCTTTTGAACCATTTCATCTATCTCGCCTGAAAAGTCAACTATATCTTGTTTCACTCCTTTAACATATTGAGCTATAGTCTCTGTTTTCATTCTATTTATTATAGATGCGTGCTTTTGTAATACAATTCTTGAAAAATTTTTATAACCACGAAATTTATTAGTAATCATTCTAACCAATTTTACAACTGGATTTCTCTTTTTGATTACTGTTAAACCTGTCTCTTCTTTAACTTCAAATAATTCTTTAAAATCTCTATCTCTTCTGATTTTGCAATCTTCAAATTCTTTATCACATCTAGCTATTATTCTTTCATATAAAACTAATTTCTTTTTATAATCAAGAATTTCTTCATCTAAAACTTTATAAGAATCTTCTGGCTTTCCAGCTAAAATACAAACACTTTTCATGATTGTATTTTCTCTGATTTTATAAAAATAATATTTTTGCTTTTGTTCAGCATTATGAATAACATTTAAAACATTTATAAATTGGTCATTATATGCTTTCATAAATTTATTTATTTCTTCGATATATGACCTAACTATACTATTCATGCTTACTGCATATTTTTCAGGAAGTTGTCCAAAGCTTTTTGCACCATAAGAAATGTCTTTCTTAACATCTTGAATGTTTTTAAGACGCATTTCATCATTTAATCTTATATAAATTGCAGAAATTATTGAAACTCTAGATTCTTCGGCACCAGCTAATTGTTTCAAATCATTTATTAAAATTTTATTTTCTGCACTAACAGTTTGAGCTCCGTCCAAAAGCTTTTCCCCCTTATAGATATTATTATCAACTATATTTTATTTTATAACATGTCAAAAATCAATATATGTTACAAAAATGAAATAAAAGGAGAAAAATAAAGTCTGGCTAAAGCCAGACTTTATTTAAGATATTATTACAATAAATTTTTTATACATTTTTCACATAATGTTGGATGTGCTTTATTTAAACCTACAGTGGTAGAGTAGGTCCAACAGCGTTCGCATTTTTCTCCATCTGCTTTTGAAACTTTAACACCTAAATCAACTTCTTCATCTTCATTACGTCTATTATTTTGAATTTCAACTCCAGATACAATAAAAATTTCTTTTAATAATTCTTCTTTTCCTTTTAAGAAATCATATTGTTCTCCTTCAGCAAATAGTTCAACTTTAGCTTCTAAAGATGTTCCTATTCTCTTTTCAGCTCTTTCTACTTCAAGTTTCTTAGAAACTATATCTTTAACTTTAATTAATTTAGCCCATTTTGCTTCTAAAGCTTCATCTTCATATTGTTTATTTACTTTTGGATAGTAATTTAACATTACACTTTCTAATTTATCTTCTTTTCTGTGTGGCATATATTTCCAAATTTCTTCAGCTGTAAATGAAGTCATTGGAGCCATTATTCTAACTAAACTACTTAAGATTTCATACATTACAGTTTGAGCAGATCTTCTTTCTAGAGAATCTGATTTAAATGTATATAATCTGTCTTTTATAATGTCTAAATAAGTAGCACTCATATCTACAACACAGAATTGATTTAGAGCTCTATAAGCCTGATTAAACTCATATTTGTCATAAGCTTTTGTACAATCATCAACTAAATGATTTAATTTTGTTAAAGCCCATCTATCAATCTCTAATAAATCTTTATATGGAACTGGATTTTCTACATCAAATCCATCTAAGTTTCCTAGTAAAAATCTAGCAGTATTTCTTAATTTTCTATAAACTTCGCTAACTTGTTTCATTATATTTTCAGAAACACTGATGTCTGAAGTATAGTCAGATGCTAAAACCCAAAGTCTTAAAATATCTGCACCATATTTCTTAATAACATCTTTTGGATCAACAACATTTCCAATTGATTTACTCATCTTAAAGCCTTTTTCATCAACTGTGTAGCCATGTGTTAAAACTTCTTTATATGGAGCTTTTCCATTAGTAGCAACAGAAGTTAAAAGTGAGCTTTGGAACCAACCTCTATATTGGTCACTTCCCTCTAAGTACATATCTGCTGGTGGAAGTCCACGCTCAGCTAAAACTGAGTCATGTGTTGAACCTGAATCAAACCAAACATCCATGATATCTGTTTCTTTCTTAAACTCTGTAGAGCCACATTCTGGGCATTTAGCTCCTTTAGGCATTAACTCTTCTTCACTTAAATCAAACCAAGCGTTAGTTCCTTTTTCTCTAACTATATCTTGAACCTTTTTCAAAGATTCTTCAGTAACATATTCTTTTTCACATTTTTTGCAATAGAAAATTGGAATTGGAACACCCCATGTTCTTTGACGGCTTATGCACCAATCATTTCTATCTTCTATCATTTTTGTAATTCTCTCTTCGCCCCAAGATGGAATCCATTTAACAGTTTTAACTGCATCTAAAGTTTCTTTTCTAAATCCATCAACAGAAGCAAACCATTGACTTGTAGCTCTAAAAATAACTGGTTTTTTACATCTCCAGCAATGTGGATATGAGTGGTTTACAACTTCTGATGCTAATAATCTATTATGATCTCTTAACCATTCTAATATAGCTTTATCAGATTTTGCATAAAACATATCTTTAAATGGTCCAGCACCTTCACCTCTTTGAACACCTTTACTATCAACTAAAACTATAATATCACTATTATGTTTTAAACCAAGTAAATAGTCTTCTTTACCATAGCTAGGTGCAACGTGAACACAACCAGAACCAGTTCCAAGTTCAACGTTAACAGAATCTTCAGTTCCGCAAACAACTTTAGAATCTCTGTCTAAGAATGGATGTCTACAAATAACGCCTTCTAATTTTTCTCCATCTATTTCATCTAAGATTTTATATTTTTCGATTCCTGCTTTTTTCATAACAGTTTCAACTAATTCTTTAGCAAAAATTAATTTTTCGCCATTTGCTTCAACAACAGCATATTTAAAATCTGGTCCAACTGCAATCATTGTGTTTCCAGGTAAAGTCCATGGAGTAGTTGTCCAAATAACTACATATGAGTCTTTAGCGTCAAATAAACCTTTTGAATCTTTAACAGGGAATTTTACATAAACAGTATTTGAATCTACATCTTTATATTCAATTTCAGCTTCAGCAAGAGCTGTCTCACAATCAGTACACCAATAAACTGGTTTTAAGCCTTTATAGATATAGCCTTTTTTGTACATAGTAGCAAAAACACCAATTTGTCTAGCTTCCATTTGAGGTTGAAAAGTTACATATGGATGTTCCCAATCACCTAAAACGCCAAGCCTTTTAAAGCCTTCTGTTTGAATATCTTTATATTTTTCTGTAAAATCTCTACAAGTATTTCTAAATTGTGTAACTGGAATCTCATCTCTATTTAGACCTAGTTTTTCAATTGCTTTTTTCTCTGTAGGCATTCCGTGTGTATCATAACCAGGAATATATGGTGTATAAAAGCCTTGTAAGTTTTTATATCTAACAATAGTATCTTTTAAAATTTTATTTAAAGCGTGACCTATATGAATCTCGCCATTAGCATAAGGTGGTCCATCATGTAAAACAAATGGAGTCTTTCCCTCATTTTTCTTTAACATTTTTTCATATAAATCTTGAGTAAATTTTTCAGCCTGAATTTTTGGCTCATTTTCTGGTAAATTTCCACGCATTGGAAAATCAGTTTTTGGTAAGTTTAAAGTACTGTTATAGTCTTTTTTCTCTTCGCTCATAAAATTCTCCTCCTAAAAATTTTAAATAAAAACAAAAAGAGCATTTTGCCCTAAAGGACGAAATGCTCCGTGGTACCACCTTAATTAAAAAGTAATTAAATTACTTTTTCTCTCTATTTCCGTTAACGCTGGAAAGCGAATTATCTTAATTTAATCTTCAGATAACCAACTCTAAGGTGATAATAAATAATCTATTTTCTTACTAGAATTTCACCAATTATCTAGCTCTCTAAAAGTTTTATTATTATTTATCTTGTCCTCTTCATAGTTTTTATTTCTTCAATTCATGTATATAATAATAACTCGAAAACAAAATATTGTCAAGAGTTTTAGAGTTATTTATAATCATTTTTTCTCTCGATATTAATATTTAAATCATTTCCTCTAGAAATTTTATTAAAGCCAAATCTTTCTTTTAAATTATCAAGTGTAGAATCAATTTTTGATTGTTTTTCATCTTTTTGTTGTTCTTCAAAAAGTGAAATTTGGCCTTCATCATTTGATTCTAATTTATCAAGTCTTACTCCTATAAGTCTAATTGGTGTTCTTCCGGTCATACATTTCGTGTAAAAGCTTTTTTGCAACAGAATAAATAGTTTTACTTGAATCAGTTTTTTCCATCAATTTTTCTTGATGTGAAAAATCTACAAAATCTTTTGTTCTTAAGCTTACATTAACAACATTTGATTTCATTTCTTTTTTTCTAAGTCTAAAGCAAACTTGATCTACTAAACTTGCTAAAATATTTTCTAATTTTTGAATATCTGAAATATCGACAGCAAGAGTTGTACTCATTCCTATTCCTTTAGGCTTTTCTGGAACATAGATTACTTCTGAATTGTCAATTCCATTAGCATATTCCCACATCTGTTTTCCGAACTTTCCAAATTTTTTAATCAAAAGTTCTTTATCAAATTTTGCTAAATCTCCTATTGTTTTGATATTCATATTATATAATTTTGGTGCTGTCTTTTTTCCTAAAAACAACAATTCTCTAACTGGAAGTGGCCACATTTTAGCCTCAATTTCATCTGGATATAATGTATGGATTTTGTCTGGTTTTTCAAAGTCAGAAGCCATTTTTGCTAAAAGCTTATTTGTAGAAATTCCAATATTAACGGTAAATCCGAAGATTTTTCTTAACTTTATAATTTATTTCTTTAGCAATTTCTAATATATCTCTCCCCATTAAATAATCAGTCATATCTAAAAAACATTCATCAATGCTAAATCTTTCGATTTTATCAGTATAATTTAAAAGAAGCTTATAAAGTTCATTAGAATAATAACCATATTTTTTATAATCACCTTTAAAGACTTGTAAATCTGGACATTTTTGTCTAGCCATATATAAAGTTTCACCTGTTGAAATTCCACATTTTTTAGCTATCATACTTTTGGCAAGAACTATTCCTGAACGCCTATTTTCGTCTCCTCCAATAACCGCAGGAATTTCTCTTATATCAACAGTTTCACCGTTTTTTAATCTCTCAATAGCAGTCCAACTAAGAAAAGCATTATTAACATCAACATGTAAAATTTTTCTTTCCATAATATACCTCTTTAATTTTTTATCACATTTTGCTTTATTTTTCAATAGTTTTGTGATATAATAGCAAACAGGTTTGCTTTTATTTTTTGCAAAAAGACACTTGGCTTTGCAAATTGAGAGCAAATACTATTAATAGAAAGGGGCAAATGCCTATGCCAAACACATGCAAGAAGTCTCATCAGCGGCAGCCCATCACAGAAGTCGTAATGTCTGGAAAGGTCCGGAACATTCACGCTTTCACTGGGCTCGTGTTTGAGACGTCCAATCGATTGTCTGTCTTTGACCGAGTAATCAAGGAGGACGTACCTTTAAAAGGTGCTATGCTGAACGCAATCAGTCAGCACAACAAAGTCTTTCTTGAGGATCGCGGCATCCAGACCGACTACATCGGCGTTCCTGATTCGTTTTTCACCACAATCGGGTTTGACGCCAAAGACACCGGCAGACTCTGCTATTCGAAAACTCTGGAGATGTTACCGTTCGAGTTCATCGTAAGAGCATTCTTGGTGGGGTCAGCCTACAAGGCCTACAAGAAAGGTGAGTCCTACTGTGGGTACACATTCCCCGAAGGGCTCAAAGAAGGTGATCGGCTACCTGAAGCAATCGTAACGCCAACCACCAAGGAATCAACCGGACACGACAGACCTGTCACTAAGGAAGAAGCCGTTAAAATATTAACCATCTGGCTCATTGAAAACGGCTACATCGAATCAGTAGAAGGACTGAAGAGCATCTATCATGAACCTGCTGAAAGAGATCATTTCTTTAATGACGTAATTCCTGGGCTTGATGAAGACAGTATCAAATACGGTCTTGAGTCAAGCGAAGACAAATGGGAGCAAGCCCAATATTCGCTGGCCCACTGCTATACCAAGATTTACATCAATCTGGCGTATCAGGAAAGCCTCACAATCTTCAAGCTTCTCTCCGACCAGTGCGAGAAAAAGGGAATCATTTTCGTTGATACTAAGTTCGAGTTTGGGCTCGACGAAAACAGTGATCTTATTCTGGCAGACGAGGTCGGAACTCCCGATTCGAGCAGGTTTGCATCTGTCAAAGGTTACCAAGAAACCGGAAAGCTCACAAGCATGGATAAGCAGATTGTCAGAGACTACTGCACATCCATCGGTTTTAACGGCGACGCAGACCAGCCTATCCCTGATGTTCCTGATGATGTCTGGAAGAAGGTCACAAGCACCTATGTGAACATCGCAGAGACAATATGTGGGAAGAAGGAAATCAAAAAATACTTGGTCTAATTTCCTTTATAGGCCAAGCACGACTTTAAGGAAAAATAGTATTTCAAATGGGCCTGGGCGGCTACCGTCCAGGCCCAGCTCCTTTTTAAATAAAAAAATACTAGACCCTTTCGGGCCCAGTATTTTTGGTAATTAACTTATATAAATTTTGGGGTTAATTTAATTAAACTAATAATTTTTTACGACTATCTTTTAATTAAATTATGGGTTTATTTTATATTGTAATTGTGTTTTCTTTGTGAAAACAAATTGTTTTTTTAGTAAATTTACATTTCTGCACTCATTATAGAATAATTAAGTTCAAAATAGAACTCTACCCCATTTTCTACGTTATTTACACCATAATTATTATTATATTTTGTCATAATTGCTTTTACTAAAGCAAGACCGATTCCATTACCGCTATCTCTATTACGAGAACTATCAACTTTATAAAATCTGTTCCAAATTCTATTTATATTTTCCTCAGAAATATTTTCTCCAGTATTAAAGACTGTAATTCTAACTTTTCCTTGTTCTTCAGATTTTTCAATCGTTATTTTAATTTGTTTTTTTGAATTTTTTTCTTGAACATTTTTTATAGCATTTGTAAAATAATTGCTAACAACTTGTTCAATATAAAAATCATCAGCAAAAACATATATTGGTTGTTCTTCATCAAAAATTACTTCAATATTTTCTTCATCTAATTTTACTTTAGAAATTCTAATAACTTCTCTTATAAGCTCAACTATATCAAAGTTTTGATCATTAAAATTACTGTCTTCATATTCTAATTTCATAAGCTCTAATAAACGTTTAACAAGCTTATCCATTTTATTTGCTTCATCTAAAATGACATTTGCATAAAAATTTTTGTTTTCTTCATCAGTGTTTACATTTTCAACTAATCCTTCCGCATATCCTTGAATTAGTGAAATTGGTGTTTTAAGCTCATGTGAAACATCTGAAATAAACTGTTTTCTCATCTCATCAATTTTAGATTTTTTCTCAATATCTTTTTCAAGATCAATATTATCTTTTTTCATCTTACCTATTGTGTTTTTAAGTTCAAAAGATAATTCGTTTATACTATTTCCAAGATGATCAAATTCATCATCTGTTCCAAGAAGATTATATTTTTCAGAAAAATCTAATTTTGCAATATTTCTAGCAATTTTATCAAGCTTTTCAACTGGCTTTGTAAATCTTTCAGTAATAATCCAAATAGCAATTCCTCCAAATAAAACTGAAGTAACACCAATTATTGCTAAAAATCTAAAATAATCAAATAAATCTGGAATTGTTGCTTCTGTGGTTTTAATATATACAGCAGTTGCAAGCATTACGAAGCAAACTGTTATAACCACCAAAATACATAGCGTTAAAAAAAGTTTTGATCTAACTGATTTTAACATTTTAATTACCCCTTTTTAAAGTTATTTCACCTCAAATTTATATCCAATACCTCTAATCGTTTGTATATGTTTTCCCTTTTTGCCAAGTTTATGACGAACTTTTTTAATATGACTATCAATAGTTCTTGAATCTCCATAATAGTCATAATTCCAAACTGTGTTTAAGATTTTGTCACGAGAAAGTGCAATATTTTCATTTTCCATTAAATATTTTAAAAGCTCATATTCTCTAAAGCTCATTTCAACAATTTTTCCATCAACAGTAACAGTTCTAGCTTCATTATTCATAACTATTCCGTCACATGAAATTTCATCTTTTTTAGCAGGAGCAGTTCTCTTTAAAATTGCTTCAACTCTAGCAACTAAGATTTTTGGACTAAATGGTTTTGAAATATATTCTGTTGCGCCAAGTTCAAATCCAAAAAGTTCATCTTGTTCTTCTGCTCTAGCTGTTAACATCACAATTGGAAGCATTTCATTTTCTTGTCTAATTTGTCTTAAAACCGACCAACCATCAAGTTTAGGCATCATGACATCTAATAAAATAAGAGAAATCTTATTTTTATTTTCTTTGTAGACATTTAGAGCTTGCTCCCCATCTTCTGCTTCTAAAATATTGTATTCCTTTTTCATCAAGAAATCTTTTATAAGCTTTCTCATTCTAGCTTCATCATCTACTACAAGTATCGTTAAATTTGGCATAATAATATCCTTTCTAGCAAATTTAAAATTTGCCGAATCGTAATATAATTATTCACAAAATTAAATTTTCCCCAAAACTTAATTTAATTCTTCAAGTAATTTTAAATTCTCTTTAAAATATTCAAAAGCAACATCATAAGTCTCTTTTTTCGTTAAATCAACTCCAACACTCTTTAGTAAATCTATAGAATCTTCTGAACCGCCTTTTGAAAGCATTTCAAGATATTTCTCCACATATCCAGGCTTTTTACTCATAATATTTTGAGCAATTACAATTGCAGAAGTGATTCCAGTAGCATATTTATAAACATAGAAATTTGAATAAAAATGTGGTATTCTAGCCCATTCATATTTTATATAATCATCACACACCGTAGATTTTCCAAAATATTTTTTAACTAAATCATAATAAATTTCATTTAAATCATCTGATGATAAATTTTCATGATTTTCTATTTTTTCATGAACAACTTGTTCAAATTCAGCAAACATAGTTTGTCTATAAAGTGTAGCTCTAATCATATCTAATTGTTCATTTATTAAAAATGCTTTTTTTGCCTTGTTTTCAGTATTTTTTATTTGATAATTTGCAAGTAATATCTCATTTACAGTTGAAGCAACTTCAGCAACCATAATTGTATAATCAGAATTTAATATATTTTGACTATTATCTGCAAAATAGCTATGCATTGCGTGTCCTAACTCATGTGCAATTGTTGAAACATCTCTTGATGAATTTACGAAATTTAATAATACAAATGGATGAACTCCATAAACTCCCATACTATAAGCACCTGTATGTTTATTTTCCTTTTCATAAACATCAATCCATCTATTATCCATTGCTTCTTTAAGTTTTGAAACATAATTATCACCCATTATAGAAAGCGCATCTAAAACTGTTTTTTTAGCATCTTCATAATCTATATGTTCTTCTTTTTCTTCAAAAGAGTTTCTATAAACATCATATAGATGCATTTCATTATCATCTAATTCGTCTTTTAGAAGTTTTTTCTTTAACTCTAAGTATTCATGATTTAAATTTAAATTTTCGTTTACAGCTTCAACTAGAGTATGATAAACCTCTTCTTTTGAATCATCATTTTGAGAAGCCATATCTATTGCATTTTTATATTTTCTAATTCTTGCAGTTGTTACAACATCTTTAACTCTAGCAAGATATAATTCTGTAATTGTATTTATATTTTGTTTATATGGTTTATACATTGATTCAAAAGCATTTTTTCTTAAAATTCTATCTTTTCCAGCTAAATATTTTGAATATAAACCATGTGACATTTTTAAAGTTTTACCATCTTTATCTTTTACATCTGAAAATACAAAATCTGCTGTAGTGAAAACATCATAAGCATTTTCGACTGCTCCAAAAACTTCAGAATAACTAGCTAATAATTCTTCAGATTCTTTAGATAAGACGTGTTCTTTATCTTTTATAATTCTTTCTAGACTTCTTTTATATTCTTTCATTTTAGGGTTATTCGCCCAAAAAATTAAATCTTCTTTTGAATTTTCTATAAGTTCTGGAACTGCATAAGAAGCATTTTCAGAATATTTTGTTCCTAAACTTACAGCATCTTTATATAATTTTGAGTTTTCGCTATCACCCATATTTTGGTGATATTTAAACATTGCATAAGCATAAATTTTTATATGAAGTTTTAAAGCTTCAACTTTAGCATCATAGTATTTTTTTACATCTTCTAAATTATTTAGTTTTCCTTGAAAACTCTTAATTTCTTTTATATATTTTTCAAAGCTTTTTACAGCTTCTAATCTTTCATCTTCACTTTTAAATAAACTTGTTAAATCCCAATCAAAACTTTCGTTAGCCAATTTAATCTCCTCCTTAGTTTCAATACTCGTTTATTTTATCACACTTTCCACAATTTATCAAGAAAAAATCACACTCTCTAAAACATAAAAAACGGGGACCTCCAAAGAGGTCCCCTTATAACAATTTTATTTCTCAACTTCAACCGTATAAGTTTCTCCTATTGGTTCACTTACAAGACCTGCTGTAAATTTCTGCTTAGTAGGAATAATTGTAAGTTTATTGTTATAATCATCATTAGAAATTACTAAATAAGCTACTTCTTCAAGGTTTGCACCAACAGCAGAACCCATTTGATATCTGTCCCAATATTCTTTGTGACCATCTGGAAAAGTTAAAACTCTACTTGGTTTTATAATCATTCCATGAATTTCTTCGTCATTATCATCTAATATTTTAAAATCTAAATATCCTATAAATTCTTTTGAATTATCAATAGCACCTAATGTGTTTTTCTTCATGTCATTTAAATTAGATTTAATTTTAATTATAGTCTGCATTGGAGTAATTTTAACATATTCCATTTTTTGAGTTAAAATATCATAAGTCAAGTGATTATCAGATATCTTTGAATCATTTAAATATTTTAGATTAATATCTTTATCAGAAAATTCACAATCAAATTCTCCATCTAAATAAATGATTACAGGGTTATCCCAATCATCAATAATCGTAGTATTTTCATCATACTCTACATTTTCTGTATTTACTTCACGAACTAGTTTCATATTATTGAAACTTAACTTAAAATTTTCTTTATTGTTTTTATATTCATCTGGTATAAAAACATAATAATATCCTCTATACTCTAAGTCTGAAATCTTTTCTACATCATGTTTATTAATACCATAAACAAGTTCTTGAACTTCACCATCAACAATTACAGGAGAATTATTAAGTGCAAAATCAAAAGTATATTTGTCTAATTCAAATAGCTCTTTATCAGTTTCACTAAACGTAACTTTTAATTCAAGAACTACATATCCACCATCATAATTTGTAGAAACAAGTTCCAATGTTGTGCCACTAGCAGATCTTGCAACTTCTTTTTCTATAATTTTTGAATATTTATCATATTTTTCATTAAATTTAATTTTCTGATCATATTTCTCATAATTTTTTGGTTTTCTAGCTATTGCTTGATATGTAGCAAATCCAGCCGTTCCCATTAATGCTCCGATAATCAAAATTGCTGCTATATTGTAAAACTTTTTCAAATATTTTTCTTTGTGAGTTTTAATTCCAATTTTTGTATTAAAAAATTCATCATCTTCTGTGAAATTAGAATACTTTTCATAAATTCTTTTTAGCATAATTTCTTTGTTATACATATAAATCATCCTCCTCTCCTATTATTTTCTTAAGCTTTCTTATTCCTCTATGTATAGAGATTTTTACATCATTTTCACTTAAATTAAGTATTTCAGCAATCTCTTTAATTTTAAGTTCTTCTATTTTTGCTAAATATAAAATTCTCGCTTGCTTTGGCTTCAATTTTATTATTGCTTCATGCAAATTTTTATCTCTTATATTGTCAAATATTTTCTCTTCGATTTCTTCGATTTCTTCTATCTCTTCACTATTTTGATAATCTTCAAAAGATAATTCATTTAATTTTTTCATTTTATTTAAATAGTTAAAAGCCCTGCATTTTGCAATCATATATAAATATGTTTTTAAATTATAATCAAAATTATAGTTTTCTTTATTTACTAGTAAATAAACAAAAACATCTTGTGCTAGATCTTCAGCCACATCAAATTTCTTTACAAAACCAAAAATAAAATAAATTATTCTATGAATATATTTATCTACAATTGTTTCAAAAGAAGCTTGATTACCATTTAAAAATTCCATATATAATCTTTTGTCTTCTTCCATTTTCTTCTCCTTTTATCTTTTTTAATTATACAAGCAAATTTTTAAAAAAGTTACACTTTAAGGAAAAATTCAAAGAAAAAATCCTGCCGAATTTGGCAGGATCTAATTTATCTATTTCATTAATGTAGTTGGGTTTACATTTTCTCCATCTTTAAACATTTCAAAATGTAAATGTGGTGGATCAGAGATTTCAAAGCTTGAAGTTTCTCCAACAGTTCCTATTGTTTGATTTTTAGAAACTGTATCACCTTCTTTTACAAAATCAGCAGTTTGCAAGTTTGCATATAATGTTTCATAACCATCTCCATGAGATAAAATTACTGTTAAGCCATATCTTGGATCTGATTTAACACTTTTTACAACTCCATCTTCAGATGCTACTACACTGCTTGTCTTATCAGCTTTAATATCAATTCCTAAGTGTGTTGTCCACTCATCCAAAGTCTTAGAATAGACTAAACTTTCTTTTGCAAAATCAGTTATTATCTCACCAGCTACTGGAGCAATAAAAGAAAGTTCTTTATCCTCTTTTACTTCTGGTTCATCAATTACACTACTAGTAGCTTTTGACGTTTCTGGTTCTGTTTCTTCTGATGTTATTTTTCCAGCTGAAACATTTCCAGTCATTCCGCCTGTAACTAAGTTTGCAACTATGTTTCTTACTCCATTTATAGTTTTATCTTGAGTTGAACTTGCTGAAAGTGTTCCAGATTCATTTGGAACAATTGATTCTGTCGTATTTATCGTTAATAAACCTATTTCTGAAGCTTCCTTAAATTTATTATTTACTGACACAAAAATTCCTATAAATATCGCTATTGCAACAGCAAAAGTTAACCAAAACACAATCATAAAAAATTTCTTATTTTTTTCATTATTAACCATTCTATTCACTTCTAAAATCAATCCTTTCTCTTGTTAATTTATATTAGAAGTATTTACTATTTTTAGAAATTTATTCACTAATTTCCACATCTTTGAAATAATGTTTAATAATTTCTTCTGCTGACTTTCCCTGTTTTGCAAGGCTGTCACTTCCACATTGACTTAAGCCAACTCCATGACCATAACCTAAAACTGAAAAATATATTTTATCTCCATCAATTGTAATCTCAAATTTTGTTGATTTCAAGCCAAAAATTGTTCTTGCTTCTGTTCCTGATAAAACTTTATTTCCTACCTTTAATTTACTAACTCTTCCGAGATGTTTCAGTATTTTCTAAGATTTTTATCCAGTCATCTTTTGAAAAATCAATATCAAAATCAGAATATTTTTCTTTCATTTTAACAACAAGTTCATCTTTTGAAATTGTTACTTCTGACTTATATGAAGAATATGCATCTTCCCCGCTTGTTTCAACTGCTTGAAGATAACTAAAATCTCCACCCCAAACATACTTTGAGCTTTCAGTCATTCCACCACTATTACTATGGAAAAATGCTCTGATTGGCTGGCCTTCATATAAAATTACTTTTCCAATTGTAGAGTTTACTGAATTTTCAATTTTTATCCAGTTTTCTTCTCTTAAATTTTCATCCCATCTTGCCATTCTGTTTTCCTTTGAAATCCAGGCCTGGCAACAAAGTGAACTATCACAAATATCAGCGCCAATGTCTTTGTGCTTTGTGTTATTCATCATTTGATAAATTGTATAAGTTCTAGCAACAATTGCCTGTGCTTTAAGAGCTTCGATTTCAAAAGTTACTGGCATTTCGCCACTTACAACTCCATATAAATAAATATCTAATGGAAGTTCTTCAACTTCACCTGTACTAGTATGTAAGAGTTTTACAGTTTTATAATCTCCATAATTAAATTCTTTATATAAAATTCTTTCTGGCAAGTTTTTTTCTGAACTTACAGGAGTTTTTTCACTAAAAAAAGCTATTTCAAATAGTTTTACTAATATAGTTATAAAAAACATATAAATTAATAATTTTTTTAGTTTTTTAAACAATTATAATCACCCGACCATTTTTTCTTTCATATCATCTAAAATTTTCTTTTCTATTCTAGAAACCTGAACTTGTGAAATCCCTAAAATTTCAGCAACTTGTACCTGCGTTTTTTCTTTAAAATATCTAAGCTTTATTATTGTTTTATCTCTAAAAGAAAGCTTATTAACTATATCATTTACAACGATTTTATCGACAATTCTATTTTGATCATCATCAATAATAATTCTTTCAATTTTCTCCTCTTTTCCATTTTCCGCAAATGTTTCGTTAATTGATTCAACTTGTCTTCCACTTTCAATTGCTTTTTTTATATTAGTTTCAGTTTCATTCAAAATATTAGCTAATGCTTTTACTGTAAGACTTTCTCCGTTTTTAGAAAAATAATATTTTTCTATTTCTTTAATTTTTATACTGAGCTCTTTAACATGTCTACTAACTTTTATCATTCCATCATCTCTAATAAACTTTTTAATTTCCCCGTTTATATACGGAACCGCGAATGTTGAAAGTTTATAATCATAGCAAATATTAAATCTTTTTACAGCTTTTATAAAACCAATTGAGCCTATTTGATATAAATCTTCTAAATCATAACCTCTTCCATAATAGCGCTTAACTATGCACCAAATAAGTCCGCTATTCTGTTTTATAAGAATTTCTAAAGCTTCTTGATTTCCGGATTGTACATTAATTATCAAATTTTTTTCATTTGTTTCCAATTAAAAGCCTCCTATTCTTTTGATTTAATCAATTTTTTCATATAGACTTTTGTTCCAAGTCCACTTACAGATTCGACTTTTAATTCATCCATAAAATTTTCCATAATCGTAAAGCCCATTCCAGATCGTTCTAAATTGCTTTTTGTTGTAAATAGCGGAGTTCTTGCTTCTTCGACATTTTCAATTCCCATTCCTGTATCTATTACTTCTATTTCAATTTCATTATCATATAATCTACTATGTATTTTAATTATTCCATCTTTTCCGTCATAAGCATGAATTATAGAATTTGTAACTGCCTCTGATACAGAAGTTTTTATATCAGCAAGTTCCTCAATCGTTGGATCTAACTGCGAAGCAAATGATGCTACTGCAACTCTTGCAAATGCTTCATTTACAGATCTACTTAAAAATTCTAATTTCATTTCATTTTTTAAATTATCCATATTAACTAACCTCTTCTTTCTTATTTTCTTTAAATTTAATGATTTTAGGAAGTCCAGACATTTCAAAGATTTTCATGATTTTCTCACTTGCATTCTCGATTTCTAAAATTCCATCAAAAGCTTTAGCAACTTTATATCTTCCTATCAAAAAGCCAATTCCTGCACTATCCATAAACTTCACTCCTTCTAGATTGATTACTACTTTTTTGGGTCTAAATCTCGAAATTTCATAATCAAGTCTAGTTCTCATAATAGAAGATGTATGATGGTCAATTTCTTCTGTTATAAAGACTTCAAGAATTTTCTCTTCTAAATAATGATTAACTTTCATATTTTCTCCTCCTTAAAATTTGCTTCTAAAAAACGCAAAAAGAAGAAAGCTTTTCAAAACTTTCTTCTTTTAAAACTACATTTATTTTGTCTAAGCTAATATTATATTCGATAAATCTTTAAGCTTTTCCCTCAGAGAAAAACCACTAGTTTTGTCGAACTTAAGCTTCTGGTTCAACTATTCCGAAATTCTTTCCATCATTTAATTTATAAATAACGCAAACCTTTTTACTATCAGTATCAACAAATGGTAAGAATAAGCTATTTTGTTTTTCTTTTAAAACTATTTTAGCATCTTCAACAGACATTGGTTTAATTTCATAATGTAAAGTTTTTAGAACTTCGTCTTCAATTCCAACCTCTTCTTCACCTGTGATAGTAATTTGTTTTATTGAATTTTCTTTTTGCATTTTTTCTTTTTTAGTTTTTGCTTTTCTAATTTGACCTTCTATTATATCTATATCTTTATCTATTGATGCATATAAATCTCTATCTTCAGTTACAGCCTTGAAAGAATTGCCACCTACAGAAATATACATTTCAGCTATTTGATTGTTTCTTTCTGCTTTTGTTTTTACATTAGCTAGAATTTCTTCATCACCATAATATTTTTCAATTCTAGTTAATTTTTCTTCAATGTAATCTTTAATTGCCTCTGTAGCCTTTAAATCTTTGTCAGTTATTGTTAAATTTACCATAACAACTTCCCCTTTCTTTTTTGCTATTTTACACTTACATTTTATCAGTAAGCTAGATTATTTGCAAGAGATTTTTTACGCATTTTCAGTCATAATTGGTATAACTTGTTTCTTTCTAGAAACAACGCCTTTTAATAAAGCTGTATTGTCTTCTAATTTAACTCCATAAGATTTTTCAACTAAATCTGCTCTCTTTCCAAGTGCAATAACTTGTGAGTTGCTATTTACAATATCTGTAATTAATAGCATAAACAAATCTAAACCTTTTGATTCAATTTCTTTTTTCATTCCAGCTTCTAAATCTGCTTTTAATTTCATAACTTCTGGAATTGAAGCAGTATTTACTTGATTTATAATAACTTTAACATCTTTTAAAGATGTTTGTTTTGCATCTAAAGATAAAATTTCTTCAGTAGTAAATGAACTTAAATCTGTTCCAGCTTTTAACATCTCTAAACCATAGCTTTCATAATCAATTCCAGCAATTTTAGCTAAATCTTTAACAGCGTTAACATCTTCTTCAGTGCAAGTTGGAGATTTTAATAAAAGTGTATCAGAGATTATTGCTGATAACATTAATGTAGCAATCTTTTTGTCGATTTCTACGCCATTTTCTTTATATAATTTATACATAACAGTTTCTGTACAACCAACTGGCTCTGCTCTATAATATAATGGATATGATGTTGAAACTTTAACACAGTGATGATCAACTATTTTTAAAATATTAACATTATCTAAATTTGGAATTGATTCTTCTGGGTTATTGTGATCAACTAAAATAACATTAGCTCCATCTGGAACATCCCCATCATTTAAAACTTTAGGAGCTTCTATTCCTAAATAATTTAAAACATATTCAGTTTCTTTATTAGGTGTTCCTAAAGCATAAGTTTCAGCATTATTTCCCAATTTTGTTTCTAAATTAGCCATAACTAAACTTGAAGTAATACTATCTGTATCTGGATTTTTATGTCCAAAAATATAAGTTTTATCCATTTTCTTTGTTCCTTTCTTGTTTAAATTCAATTACATATTATAACATTTTCTCACAATTTTCAATGATTTTTTTGTGAATTTTAAATTTTGGGAAAAGGGGACTGTCCCCTTTTCCCATTTTTTAAAATCCTATTTTATTTTTTGAACGCTCTGGTTTGATATCACTTGAAATATCTTCTTCTGTAATTAGCTTTAATACCTCAATTTTTTCTTCATTTTTCATACGTTTTGCATGTTCAATAATAACCTTTTGAACCATATTATCAACAAAACGTCCATTACCAAAGTTTTCAACTTTCTTAGCTTCTTCAAGAATCTTTTTAACTTTATTTAAAGCTTTTTTATCAACTTCTAATTCTTGATCATGAACTTTCTTTTCAAATATTTGAATAAGCTCATCAACTGTATAATCAGTAAAAGTAAGCTCAAATCCAATCCTTGATTTTAAACCTGGGTTCAAATCTCTAAATTGCATCATTTCTTCAGTATATCCTGCAAAGATTACTATTAATCTTCCTTTATAATCTTCCATAGCTTTAAGCAATGTTGCAATTGCTTCAGCAGTATAACTAGCATTTGAACCTCTATGTTCCATTAAAGAATATGCTTCATCTATAAATAAAACTCCATCTAAAGCTGATTCAATAACAGCTTGAGTCTTAGGTCCAGTTTGTCCTAACCATTCAGCAATTAAGTCTTGACTTTGAACTTCAACAACTTTATTTTTATTTATATATCCAAGTGAATAATAAATATTTGCTATTAATCTTGCAACTGTAGTTTTACCAGTTCCGGCATTACCTTTAAAAATCATGTGCATATTAAAATCTGTTTTACGATTTAACTTTTTATTAAATTCAAGAACTGATACAAAGCCATCTATAACATTTTTAATATCTTTAAGTCCTATTAATGAGTTTAGTTCTTTCAAAATATCATCAACAGTTTTGTCTCTATCTATATTAGAATTTTCAACTTTTTCAATATCTTGAATTACTATATTTTTAAGGTTTTTGTCATCTTGCTTATCAGCACAAGCATGTGCTAAATAAATTTTTTCTAACAAATTATCTATATATCTAGCGTTTCCAAAGTTTCTAGCAATCTTAGCTCTTTCAACATTTTTAGTAACTCTCTTTAAAGCATCTTCTTCAATAGTATAGCCTTTTTCATCAAGTTTTGATTTAAAGATTTCAATTAATTCAGGAACTGTAAAATCATCAAATCCAATCTCGAAGCCCATTCTAGCAGCAAGGTTTGGATATTTTGACATAAATACACTCATCTCTTTTGTATCACCTGAAAGAATAACAACCAAGCTATCTTTATATCTATCTATCCCCTCGCAAAGTGTTGTAACAGCCTCAATTGGATAATCTGCGTTTCCTTTACTAGCCATAATTGTATTTGCTTCATCTATAACTAAAATTCCATCAACTGCGTTTTTAACAATTTTTCCAGTTTTTGGAGCAGTTTCACCTAAATGGCTTCCGATTAAATCTTTTCCACTAACTTCAATAACTTTGTTTGTTCTAATAATTCCCATTGCGTGTAGAATCTCAGCCATAACTTTAGTAACTATAGTTTTTCCAGTTCCAGTGTTTCCTTTAAACACCATATTACAATTAATATTTTGTGGCTCACCTATTTTTCGTTGATATTCTAAGTATTTCATAATTTCATTTACTTTTGCTTTTACTTCAGTAAGTCCAACTAATTTATTAAGTTTTTCTAAAGCATCTTCTAATTTTGGTCCATTAGTCTCTACTTCTATATTTTCAGGCCTTATATCTTCATTTTCATATTCTGATTTAAACTTATCAAAAACAATATCTTGATATGCTTTATCTATAAACTCTGCCTCATTTTGAGATCCCTGTTTATAATTTTTATCAACATATTCGCTAATTTTATCTCTAGCTAAACTAGACAAATTTCCAACTTTCTTAATTCTCTTACAAAGTTTATCTTTAATTATTTCTGCCTCGTAACATCCAGTATCTATAACATGATTAAACATTGCTGTAACACTATCATATTTTCTAATCAAGTCTTCTAAAACTTTTCTATCTCCACTAAAAATTGTAATTGATCTTCTATTTCTATCATAAAGTTTTGGAATCATTTGGAAAAATGCTTCTAATCTATATTCATTAATATTTGTAGCTTTATCTATGTTTGCAAAAACAACAAAATCATTATCATTATATAATCTTTCTAATTGACATATAACATCATAACTATCTTTTGCTCTCATGATAAATCTCTCAACATCAACATACACAATAGTTTTGTTTGATAGATAATTATAAGTTCTACAATATTTATTTAAAATTGAAACAATATTATCTAAAATTTGAGAATTTTTAGTATAAATTAGAAAATCAAATTTTATATAAGGAAGTTTTGCGTTTTTATCGTAATTTCTAATATATGTCAAAACTTCTTTTATATCCTTAGTTATAGCTTCATTATTATCTAATGAAACATCTAATTTATTCATATATTCATTGTAATAAGCAAGTTTTGAAATGTTTTCAAATTTACCTAATTTAGAATATATTTTATTAAATACAAGATGATAATTAACCTTTGAAGTATCTGATAAATCTTTGATTGCAACCGCAAGTTCAGCTGGATTATGATCAAACATATAAGAATATCCTGTAGAAATTTTTGGATCAGCAATATCAAAACTTCCGTTAATTCCGCTATCATCACAGAAATAATCATATAAATTATTTATAAATGAAACTTTCTTTAGCTCAAAATCAATTGTTTTATAATAAATTTTTCCATAATCTTTTCCAGTAATTCTAACAGCTTTTGTATCAAGCAAAAATTCAGCACCTCGTATATCAAGTGGTGTTTTGCATAAATATAGAATTTTCTCAGCAATATTATCTGCTTCTTTTTCGTCATTTTTTCCCTCAATTTCAGGGTCTATTTCTTGCATTAAATTATAGAAAAATACTTGTTCATTTATATTAGAATCTCTAATGCATTTTTTAATATATCCTAAAGCTTTCATTGGACAACAGTTTAAACTAATATTGCAATAATTACATTTTCCGTTTAATTCTTGATTTAAGCGATTTGTATCTATTCTCCAATTAGCTCTAGCATCTCTTAAAATATATTCTAAATAATGTAAAAATATCTCACCCATCATATTGTGATTAAAATCTGGATCATCATCACAAAGTCTTAAATATGAAAGTTCAATTATGTTTGGCGATTGTTTATTAACAAACTTGTCACCTTCTTTTACTTGATCAACTTTCATTTCTGAAATGAGCAAATTCGCTCTTTCTATAAAATTAACAATTTTTAGAGTTTTTTCATCAAAAGTACTTCTGACGTATTGTATTAAATCTTCCATCATTTTCTCCAATCATTAGTATTTTGTTAAAAAGCATCTGCTAAAGCTTTAACAATTTGTTCTTTTTCATTTAAAAGAACATCTAAATCTGATTTTATATTTCCAATGCAAACTTGGTAACTCTCTATTCCTTGATTAGATTTATAATATTTGTTTGGACTATATAAAGTGTTTCTTCCATCCATATATGCATTTGTAGCGATTCCTCCAACTTCTCTAATTGTATAAATTCTAGGAGTATCATATGTCAAATTATATGGCTCTAACCCTTTATCTGTCATTGTTTTATTATTTGTTGTTATTGAATCTTTGTTAAAGTTTTTTTGATAAATTCCTTCTTTAACTTTATAATCACTTTTATTTGTTGAAAGTTCTAAAGATGTCATATTATAAAGGTTTGTAGCAATTTTATTTGCAAAATCTAGATTAACATTATTTGGAACATATACTTCAACTCCTGAATAATCATCTGTATTATGAAGTGACAACATATATTTTGCCTTTGTTTTACAGCAAATTGTAATTCTTCCATCTTCATCATAAGCCTTTAATTCAGTCATATTCTCAGTATTTGAATCATCTCTAGAAAGTTTAACTTTATAACCTTTCTCCTCTAAAGCTGTCTTTAAAGCTTTTCCATAATCTAAGGTTAAATCTCTTTCATTATATTCACCTGAAGTATTTCCTTTATCTGTTCCGCCATGTCCGCAATCTATAACAATATCATAAACTTCTTTTGGAAGTTTAGTTTCTTTAACTGTTAAACCTAAATAATTATAATCTTTTCCATTATAATTTTGTTTTTCAAATTTTACATCAACTTTATTATTTTTTCCATCTTTAGTTAAAGAATAATATTCTATATTTTTGTATTCACTAGAATTTTTAAATGTATAATACTTAAAATCTTTGCTATTATTTGTTTTAACTCTTAATTGTAAATAATATTTTTTTCCAGCTTGTAAATCTTCTAAGTTAATTGAGTTATTAATTTCTCTAGTAGAAAAAACTACTTTTCCCTCTTCGAAATCATAATCTAGATTACAAGTCTTTTCGTAGTTTTCGCCATCTCTTATAACAAGTTTTAAACCTTCAAAATTATCTTTTGAAATACTATCAATTGTTCCTTCAACATTTAAAGATGTTCCATATGTATAAAACTTAGTTATTTCAATTGGCTTACTAGATAATTTTCCAAATAAATTTTCAATTTTATTTTTTTCATTTAATTTATCTGTTTGATTTTTTAATGTAATTCCAACAGCTACTATAATTCCCAAAACTATTGGAACAACTATAATTAATTTCCAAATTCGTTTCATATTTTTATCCTTACTTAATCTAATTTTCCAACTAAATCATATCCCAAACTATCTGTAATTTTGCAATTTACAAATTTTCCAACTAAACCATTTTTAGTTTTAGGAATATAAACTACTCCATCTTCATTTGGTATATCCATATAAGAACGACCAATATAATATTTGTTATCATCTGTTATTCCATCTATTAAGACTTCATAACTATTTCCGATTTTTTCTTCTAATTTTATTTTAGAAATTTGCTGTTCTAGACTCATAATTGAATTTAATCTTTTTTGTTTTGTTTTAAAATGAATCTGTTCTTTTAATCTACTAGCAGGAGTTCCGTCTTCTTTTGAATATTTAAAAACTCCAAGTTTTTCAAATTTTGCTCTATTTACAAATTCATAAAGCTCAAAAAAGTCTTCTTCTGTTTCACCTGGAAAACCAACAATCAAGCTAGTTCTCAAGATTACATTTGGAATTTCTTTTCTTAATTTTTCTAATAAATTATCAAGTTGTTCTTGATTACTTTTTCTATTCATTCTTTTCAAAACTGAGTTTGAATAGTGTTGAATAGGAATATCAAAATATTTGCAAATATTATCATTTTTCTTAACAACTTCAATAAGTTCATCTGTTATATCTTCAGGATAAGAATATAAAAATCTTACCCATTTAAAACCAATATTAGAAATCTCTTGTAAAAGCTCTGGTAATCTCTTTTTGTTATATAAGTCTAGACCATATTTTGTAGTATCTTGAGCAATTACTATTATTTCTTCAATTCCAGATTTTTTTAATCTTTTGGCTTCATCAATAATTTTCTCAAAAGGTCTACTTATATATTTTCCACGAATATATGGAATCGCACAATATGTACAATTATTGCTACAGCCTTCAGCGATTTTCAAATATGCTGTTTTATCTCCTGTAGAAATAATTCTGTCCTCGTATTCAAGTGTGTTTTGACTAGAAACTTCTGGCTTTCTTCCAATCAATTCACAAATTTTAAGCCAAATATTTTTATAGTCATCAATACTTATAAATAAATCTACTTCTGGAAGCATCTTCTCCAAGTCTTCCCTATATCTTTGAACTAAACATCCCATAGCAATTAGATATTTGCATTTTCCAGTTTTCTTAAGCTCAGCCATTTCTAAAATTGTATCAATGGCCTCTTGCTTTGCTGGCTCTATAAAACCACAAGTATTAACAACTATAATATCTGCATCTTCGCTATTTTGAACAATATTAAATTTTTCTTTTTTAAAAAGTCCTATGCACATTTCAGTATCAACTAAATTTTTACTGCAACCGCAAAGAAACAAAACCTACATTCATTTTAAAACCTTTCTATAAGCTATAAACATGTTTTCTAGTCATTTCTAATAAATTTAATCTTGTGAATCCTTCAATTTGAACTTTTGAACTATCTTTTTTAATCTCTTGTTCCATAAGTTTTATTATTTCATTTTTATTTTCTTCAGTATTCATGTCAATATAATCAATAATTATAATTCCACCAATATCACGTGCTCTTAGTTGCTTAGCAATTTCTATTGTAGCCTCTTTATTTACAATAAAAATAGTATCTTCAAAACTACTTTTTCCAATATATTTTCCAGTGTTAACGTCAATTGCAGTTAAAGCTTCTGTTTTGTCAATTGTTATAAATCCTCCACAATCAAGCCAAACCTTTCTATTATCTAATTTTCTCAATTGATTTTCATAATCAAATTTTTCAAGATAATTAGGATCTATTTCAATTTCAACAGTTTTGTCCTCTTCTTTTAAAATATTTTTAATCAATTTTTCAAGATTTTTGTTGCAAACTACAATTTTTTCTAAGCCTTTATCTAAGTTATCAATTATATATTTTCTAACGATTCCTCCGCAATTATAAATTTCTTTAGGATAATCATCGAATTGAATATTTATAAGCTTATTCCAAGATTTTATTTGTTTCTTAATATCTTCTACAATTACTTCATTACTAGCATTTTGGCAATTTGTTCTAATTATTCCGCCAGCACCTTCTGGAAGTATTTCAGAAACTAATTTTTTTAATTCTTGTTTTTTATTTTCATCCTCTATTTTTTGAGAAACAGCGACAAAAGGAGATTTAGGCATATAAACAAAAAATCTTCCTGTAAAACTTATATGTGTTGTAACTCTAGCACCTTTTTTGTATGTCTTATCTCTAGTTACTTGAACTAAAATTGGGTCACCTGGTCTAATAAGTTTTCTAATATCTTCTTGCTCAGGAACTTCGCCTTTAACAGTATCAACTTTAGGTAATAAATCTTTTAAATGTATAAATGCATTTTTTCCACTACCTATATTTACAAATGCTGCTTGCATTCCAGGTAAAACATTATTTACTTTTCCAACATATACATTTCCTTCAAGCATAGGATTTTCTTTATTTTCCTCGTGCTTTTCTATGATTATATTGTCTTCAATTAAATAAATATATTTAAAATCATTGTCTTCTCTAATATAAATTTCTTTCATTTTTACTTCCTAATTAAATTTATTCATTGCTGAATCAATTCCATTTTTTAATATCTCTACAATCGCATCTTTAGCTTTTCTAACTCCCTCTTCTAAGCCAGGGATTTCTTCTTCAGGTATAGCACCTATTACATAATTTATAAGGTCATCATCATAAAGTGGTTTTCCAATTCCTACACGAACTCTAGGAAATCTATCATCTGCTAAAATATTTACAATTGATTTCATTCCATTATGACTTCCTGGACTTCCATTCTTTCTAACTCTGACACATGAAATATCGATATCAATATCATCATAAACAACAATTAAATCTTCTAATGGAACTTTATAAAAATTAACAAATTCAATAACAGATCTTCCACTAGAATTCATGAATGTTTGAGGTTTTATTAACATTACGTTTTTTCCTTCAATCATTCCACTTCCATATTCTGCTTCAAATTTACTTCTTGAAATGTCGATATCATATTCTTTTGCTAAAAGATTTAAAACGTTAAATCCCATATTATGACGGGTGTTGCTGTAATCTTTTTCAGGATTACCAAGCCCCACTATTAATTTCATTTTACTTATTCTCCTTATTTTCTTCATCATTATCTGAAAGTAATCTTTGCTTAAAAAATTCTTTATATCCAGCTAAAATAATAAGTATAATCATGATTGCAAAAGATAATGCTTTCCAAATTCCACTGTCAATCCATATTATAACGAAAATACCAAGTATTGCTGTAATTCCATATAAAATAAGAACTGATTGTTTTTGAGTAAATCCAGCTTTCAACATTCTGTGATGTAAATGATTTGCATCTGGCTGAAAAATTGCTTTTAATGAATGCCCATGAATAATTCTTCTAAAAATTGAAAAAAGTGTATCAAAGATTGGTAATGCAAGAACTATTATAGGCGCAATAATTACGATTGCTGTATAAGTTTTAGCAATTCCTAAAATTGAAATAATTGATATGCAGTAACCTAAAAAATTTGATCCTGTATCTCCAATAAAAGTTTTTGCAGGATTAAAGTTAAATGGTAAAAATCCAACTAGAGCACCAGCTAAAGCAGTTATCAAAATTATTGACATAAGTGGCGAACCACTTAATGAAAATATTATTAATAGTGAAACGCATGAAATAAGCGTGATTCCAGTTGAAAGGCCATCTAAACCATCAATTAAGTTAATTGCATTTGTAATACCAACTATCCAACCAATAGTTAAAATTTTGTAGAAAATTTCACTTGTTATTTTATTTAAAAATGGAATTTTAACATTATCTATCAATATTCCACATTTTACAACTATACATGCTGCAACAGTTTGAGCAAGTAGTTTTACTAATGCCGGAACTCCTTTTACATCATCTATAAAACATGTTACAGATAATATAATTCCACCAAGTGCAAAGCCCAAAAGTTTTATATTATAACTATTTTGAGTTAAATCTATTTTTTTCTCTATTACCATTACTGTTAAAAGATATATAACTGAAACAACAAAGCCTAAAATTACAGCTAGTCCACCTAATCTTGTCATTGTAATTTTATTTATACGTCTTTCATCTTTAGGTGTATCAACTGCACCAATTTTTTTAGCTAAACGAATCGTATAAGGCGTAGTCATAAATGCTGTCAAAAAGGCTATCGTAAATGCTATTGCAATGTCTCCCCACATAGCTTAACATCCTTTCCTAAATCATCTCGTTCTTTTCAATATTTTCCATCATTTGTAGTCTTTCTTCATATCTTCCGCCTTTAAATTGAGTAGCAATCCAAATTCTAGTAATAGCAACAGCTTCAGAAATATTTATATATTCTGCTGGTAATACTAAAACATTTATATCATCATCTGCTTTTGAAGCTCTAATGACTTCTTGATTAAAACCTATCGTAGCTCTGATTCCTTTAAATTTATTAGCTGCAATTGTCATTCCAGCTCCTGATTTACAAATTAAAATTCCACATTCACATTTTTTATTTTGAATTGATTTCGCAACTTTTTCAGCATAAATTGGATAATCTGTTCTTTCTTCATTAAAAGTTCCAAAATCTTCATATTTTATATCATTTTCATCTAAATATTTTTTAATTTCTTCTTTTAATTTAAAACCGCCATGATCGGCACCAATAGCTATCATCAATTACCTCCACTAAATACAATTTCCCCAATTATATAAGTAAAATAATCCTTTATAAATATACCATAATAGCCTCACATTTTCAAGTAAAAATCAACTTTTTACATATTTTTTCCTAAAACACTTGCTTTTTTTGGCGTGACGTGTTAAAATATTCAAAGAAATTGACTTGAATTTTACAAGGGAGGTGCAAAACCATGCCAAACATTAAATCAGCTATTAAGAGAGTAGATGTTATTAAGAAAAAAACTTTACAAAATAATATGGTTAAATCAGCTTATAAAACAGCTGTTAAATCATTTGAAGCTGCTGCTCAAGAAGGCGATAAAGCTAAAGCAGAAGCTGCTTTCAAGAATGCTGTTAAAAAGGTTGATCAAGCTTGTTCAAAAGGCGTTATCAAAGCAAATACAGCTTCTAGAAAAAAATCAAGTTTAGCAAAAAAATTAAATGAAGTAAAATAAATAAAAACGAGTAAAATCTACTCGTTTTTATTTATTATTTTTTATCTTTATATTTCCATTTTTTCTTCATCTAAAACTTTAAAATTAGGAATTCCAGCTGAATTGTTAACTGATTTATCAAAGTCAACAGGAACAACACATTTAGGATTTAATTTAGCAATTATTGTTTTTAAAGTATTTAAATTAAGTTCTCCTTTAGTATATAACTCATAATAATCAACTTCATATTCTTTTTTCATCATCTCAATGAATTCTTGCATTTCTTCGTCTTCTTCTAAAAAGCCTTTCCATTCTCCAAATATTACGCAAGCATCATATAAACTTCCAGTTTTATTGAAAAGCTGAAGATCTTGTAGCATATCTTTTGTAATGTTCATTGCATATCTTTCTTTTTTCATTTTATCAACTGCACTGCAAAGAGTAAATGGCGCTAAATATTTTCTTTTAAACTCATAGCTTTGATTATTTAAAACTACTTGATTATAACTATATACTTTTTTTGATGATACAGGGTTTGGAAAACTTCCATTTGCAATTGTAGCTAAATTACTTAAAAGACTGTTTTCTATAAATATTTTTTTAGTCTTCAAAGCTGCTTGATAAATGTTTTTAGCCATAATCATGTCTGTTTCAGATTGAATAACATAAACCTGTTTATAAAGTTTCATGATATTTTTTAATTTATCAAAAACTTCTCCCTCACTAGCGTGTTCAAAGCCACCTTTTCCAAGGTATTTTCCTTCGATGGCTACAACATCTGCACTTGAAATTATTGATAAAGCTTTGCGAAGTTTATCTTTTCCATATACTCCATCATAGTTTTTAAAATCTCCACAAATTACAGCAGTTTTTCCTTGTTTATCTTTTACACAAAGTATATATGTGTTTAAGTTAGATGGATCTACAATAAAAGGAATTATATCTAAATCTTTTAAATGATTTATAGATTCTTCATGAACTTCTCTTACAGCTCTTTTTGGAAGTTCTAAGAAATCTACACAAGCATTATAATTTAAAATTGTTTTTCTATCCATATATACTGCAATTTGTTCTAATGAATAATTAACAAGTTCACAGTTTTCAGGATTTCTCAAAACGAAAATTCCATCATATGAAGGTGTTCCAACTGTTAATCCATCAAATAATGGTTTATCTTTAATTATTTCACCTGTTCCTCTTTCTTCTCCAAAAGCAACTGCTATTTTTGTATTTCCGACTTTGTATCTCTATAACTTCTCTACCAACATTGTTTGCACTCTTTAAAATTCTTAATTTCATCTTTATATTTCACCCACCAAAAAAATTATTCTACTACAACTATTTTTGAATATTCTCCCCCTTCTGCAGGAAGAACTACATTAATTGCAATATTAAACTTCAAATTTCTATCCAAATAATAAGCTATATGATTATTTAATAAATCTTGTTGATAATAAGTGTAAATTTTGTTTTTACAATCTTCAAGTTCTTTATCTCTAGCTTCTCTTACTTCTTCTGGATAACTTTCATTTAATTCATATTCTTCAAAATCTTCTAGATTAGATATAGCATTTTTAACTTTTTCTTCAATATCTTTAATTCCAACAAGTTCATATGTTTGACTATAAGTAAGTTTTACTCCATCAATAGCATCAAAATTATAAGTTACATATTCATTTGTTTCTTCGTTTTCATTTCCTCTTTGAACTGTAATCAAAACTGAAATAATATTAGCTGTAGTGAAAGTTTCATAATTTACTTTTATAAAACTATTTTTATTTTCACTACAAACTTTATATTCATTCATATAATTTTCGTATAAACTTTGAATTTCATTGTTAACGTCATCTGCATCATCAGAAACCATGTTTACAAATGGAACTACTATATCTGAAGCTGAATGACTGGTCCCATCATTTGTTTGATATTCTTCAAT
Source organism: uncultured Clostridia bacterium (assembly GCA_947627595.1). Lineage (GTDB taxonomy): Bacteria > Bacillota > Clostridia > TANB77 > CAG-508 > Scatovivens. The sequence goes on along the minus strand of CANQWQ010000003.1, from coordinate 37,169 downwards.
TTTTAAATTTTCTACACTATATTGTGCATCATAAATATAACTTTTTGCATCAACTATTTTTTCAACATATTGAACATTTCCGCTCGAATCAGGGTTAACAGTATTTTTGGTTTTATTAGAAACTTTATTTTTAACTTTATTATCTGTTTTATTTTCAACTTTGTTTTCTACTATATTTGCAACGACTTCTTCTTTATCTTCATTGTCTTTAGATACCGCTGATTCCGACTGTTTTTCGTTATTGCTTTTACTTGCCAACATAAATCCCATAACTATAATAACGACTAATAAAACAATTATTATAATCAAAAACATCAATGTTTTTAGACTAATTTTAAAAACTTTTTTCTCTTCGTCCATTTAAAATATTACCTCTTTATCATAAGTATACAAATTTATTTTATCAATAATGAATATAAAAAACAATAGTAATTTCAAATTTTAAGAAATTGACACAATTGTATAAAAAATGTTATAATTAATGCGGTTTGTCGTAGATATTTTAAGCAATAAACTTTTAAAATGAGGAGAAATAAATATGAAATTTAGTATAATTATTCCTGCATATAATGCAGAAAAAGAAATTCATATACCTTTAGAAAGCGTTTATAATCAGACTTTTAAAGACTATGAAGTAATTGTAATTGATGACTGTTCAAAAGATAATACTTATGATGTCTTACAAAAATATGATAATATAAAAGTTTTGAGAAACGAAAAAAATCTTAAAGCTGGTGGCAGTAGAAACAGAGGAATTGCTTGTGCTCAAGGTGATTACATAATTTTCTTAGATGCAGATGATTATTTTGCAGAAAATACCACTCTAGAAAAAATAAATGAAGTTATAGGTAATGATACTCCTGATATTGTTTATCTAGGTTTTAGAATTGTTGGTAAAATTGAAGAAGATTGGATTCCAACAGAAGAAAATTCAACATTCACTAGAAGAGCTAGAGACTGGAAATATGAGAATGTTTGGGATGTTTGCTGGAATAGAGAATTTTTAAACAAAAATAATATAAAATTTATTGAGAATAAATTTTTCGAAGATTTTAATTTTTATTATAAAGGAATTATTAAAGCTCAAAGTTACAAAGTAGCAAGCTTTATTACTCATATTTATACAATGTTTAAAGATGACAGTATGACATCTGGAATAAATCCAGAAAAACTAAAAGATTTATATTATAATGTAAATCAATTTTTAGATGTATTAAATGATGAAAATATTGATGAAAAGCTTAAACCAGATATAATCTACGCTATATATCGTGTTGTAGAATATTCTACCAGATTGCTTAAACAATATGAAATTAATGTAAAAAAAGAAAATTAAGTATTGAAATATTTAAGTTCATCTGGTATACTTATATTATAGTTTTAAAATTTTTGAAAGAAGGTGATTTAATGTCTATATCGAATAATTCTGATGATGGCAGTAGGCCGAATATGATAAAATTTAATAATAGAGAATATAGACTTAATCGCCTAATTTCTAGAATATAAATGATTTTTAAGTTTTAACCTTTTAATATGTTTTTAAAATCATAGTTCTCAAAAGCGCGTATAAAGTCTATAGTTTATCGCGCATTTTTTGCGCCTAAATTCAAAATATATTAAAAGGAGAACATTAAAAAAATGGAGATTTTAGAATATGTAAAAGATTATAAAAATCATGTTAATAACTTAATGCATGAAATACTTGTAGGAGAATATGGTTTTGATCAATTTAGCGAAAATATTTTAAATTCAGAAAATGATGAATACATCATGGGAAATAATAGACTTTGGGTTGCCATGGAAAATGGTGAAATTATTGGGACTACTGGAATCATTGAAGTATCTGATAAACATGCATTACTTAAAAAAATATATGTAAAAGAATCTCATAGAGGAAAAGGAATTGCTCAACAATTATTAAATCAATGTTTAGATTATGCTAGAAACATGGGATATGACTATGTTTTCTTAGAGACATATCACAGATTAGAACGTGCAAAAGCATTTTACTCTAAAAATGGTTTTTCAGAATATGATGATGGATATGAAAAAGTCCAAGGTGATGAAATCAGATATAGATTAGATTTAAAATAAAACAAAAATGTACCTTTATAGGTACATTTTTATTTTTTATCTTACAAATTCAACATTTTCTTTTATAACTTTTGCTGGAACTCCTCCAACTAAGCAATGTGGTGGAACATCTTTATTTACTACGGCACCTGCTGCAATAATAGCTCCTTCCCCTATTGTGACACCTTTTAAAATGATTGCTCCCATTCCAATCCAAACATTATCTTTTATAATGATTGGCTTAGTTACATCATTTTCTTTTCCTTTTATTGTGTGATTATCTGAATCTCTAATTTGAACATTTTCTGAAATGCACACATTATTTCCAATTTCAATACTTTTAAAGCATTCTATATTTGAGCTATAATTCATATAACCTGTTCCAAGTTTTAATTCAGCATTTTCTTCTACGCAAACCTTTGATCCAGCCATAATTCTAAAATCGTCAACAACTAATTTAGAATTACTTCCTAGCTCAAATAAACCTGGAATTGTATTTCTTAAATCTCTTTTTTCATTCCAATTTTTATTAAATACAAACCTATTTTTTATTTCAATTTTAGCATTTTTTCCTATAATTTTAGTACATGGTTTATAACATATAAATTTTGTTTTTGTATTTTTATATTTAAAATTATTAACTAAATTTTTCATTTTAATTATTATCCTTACTTACTTGATATTTTAGTCTATCCCAGATCTCAGTAGTTCTTTCATATTCTGCATAGTGCTTTTTAACATTTCTATCATATTCATCTAAGACATTTAATAAACAAGAAAAGTCGCATGTTTCAAAAGCTGTATTTACTTTGAAAACACTATTTTCTAAGTTTTCTTTAGTTTTATTAATAATTTTTCTATAATTTTCTTTATCTGTTATATAATATAAAAGTGGTTTATATTTTGTCCAACCAATTGTAGTTTTCAAAAATCTTTGTTCAATTCCAGAATCATCTAATGAGATTGAAGTTAATCTTTTTGGAAAAACATCCTTCATTAATCTAGTATATTTTAAAAATGAATCATGGAAATGATATGTTGGGATTCTAAGAACTTTAGCATCTTTTTCCTTTAAAGCACATGAGAAAAATGTATCTTCTCCTCTTCCCCCATTTGGTGGATTATAAAATGCTGGAATTTTATCTAAATGTCTTAAATTTAAACAAATTCCTGATGCTAAAATAAAGTTTTTTGTTCCAACATCTTTTATATATTCTAAGCCTTTTTTTCCAGAAGCTATATCTTCATCTGCATATGAAATACAAGTATTTTGTTTTCTTAAATTGCTTATGATGTCCCAGTTTACAACCTCATTTTCAAGACCATCAATAAATTTGTGGTAGTCTTCTTCTGTAATTTCATCATTATATTCAATATATGGAATTGGGTTCATCATTCCACATCTATATCCAAAAGTTATATCAGCTTTTTCAATATTTTTAATATGTTCTAAAATATTAAATTGTTTTACCCATTTAAGTCCTTCTTTAGTTGGAATATTAGCTAAAGGATATTCGTCATCATCCCAAAACATTAAATAATCTATTTTCTTTTTTAAAGCATAGCAAAGTATAGTATTTCTAGCTTTTGCATATCCTTCACCTATAAGTAAGTCTACCTCTTCTGCTGTAAGATCATTTTGTGACATTATTTTCTTTTTGGTTTCGGCAATATCTTCTGGTGTAATATATTTTATATTAATCTTTTTATAAACCTCTGGTAGTATACAATAAAAATCAATCCTAGTTGTATGTTGATATTTTAAGTCAAATAAAATAAACAATGTTAAATTTACCTCAACATCAGCATTTTCTAATTGTTCTAACAATAATTTATAATAATTATTTATAATATTGCATACATTGGGTCTGCCTGTAATAAAACCTATGCCAAAATTTATCTTTTTTTTCATAAATAGGCTCCTTGTCTATTATATCAATCACTCACAATTATACTAGCAAATTCGTTCTTTGTCAAATTTTATTCGTTACCATTTCCGTAGAATTTTAAAGGCTTTTAAGCAAATAAAAACATCTCATATATAAGACAATTAATTCATCATTTTCGTTTCAAATTTTGTATACATATTTTATATATTTTTTGTAAATAATATGGGAAAAAGGGACTGTCCCCTTTTCCCATTTTTTATATAAGGAGGATAAAACTTTGACAAGTAAGGAACTTTTATATGTTGAAGATGCTTTAGGTCATGAGCAATTTCTTAAAAAATGTGCTTGCAACACTTCAAATCAATTGCAAGACAAAGCTTTAAAAGATTATTTAAAGGAGCTTGAAACAAAGCATGAAACTTTATTTAATCAATTTTTAGATTTACTTTAAGGAGGAATTATGGAAGATAAAGATTTAATGGAAAATCATTTGCTTATTGTAAAAGGAGTTTGTGATTTATATTTGCACGGAATGATTGAATCAACTTCTCAAGATGTTCATTCTCAATTTCAAAATGCATTAAATGAAGAATTAAATATTCAAAATAAAATTTATAACTTAATGAAAGAAAAAGGCTGGTATCAAACAGATGAAGCAGAACCAAATAAACTAGCTACTACAAAATCTAAATTTGCTAATTCTTAAGTTTTAGTATATTTTTTCTCATTTTTGGAAATACTTTACTTAAATAATTTTTAAGGAGTATTTATGATAAATAAAGTTGAGATTGCTAATATCAATACTTCAAAATTGCCAAAATTAGATGCTGCCCAAAATAAAGAATTATTTTTAAAAATGAAAAATGGAGATAAAAATGCACGTGAAGAACTAATAAATCGGAAATTTAAGATTAGTTTTAAGTATTGTTCAAAGGTTTAGTACAAGAGGAGAAAATCCTGATGACCTATTCCAAGTTGGGGTTGTAGGATTAATTAAAGCTATTGATAACTTTAATATTAACTTAGATGTTCAAATGAGCACATATTGTGTTCCAATGATTATCGGAGAAATCAGAAGATATTTAAGAGATAATAATATGGTTAGAGTTAGCCGCTCTATAAGAGATTTAGCTTATAAAGTTCTACAGTCTAAAGAAAAACTTTTAAAAGAAAATACTAAAGAACCAACTATCGAGGAAATTGCTAAAGACTTAGGGGTTGACAAAGAAGATGTTGCAATGAGTTTAGATGCAATTCAAGATCCTATTTCTCTTCAAGAGCCTGTTTATAATGATAATAGTGACCAAATTTTTATTATGGATCAAGTTAAAGATAAGAAAAACACTGATGAAAATTGGGCTGAAGCTATTACAATTTCAGAAGCAATAAAACATTTATCTGATAAAGAAAAAACAATTATCGATAAAAGGTTTTTCAAGCGGAAGAACACAAATGGAAGTAGCTGAAGAAATTGGAATTTCACAAGCACAAGTTTCGAGAATTGAAAAAAGCGCTTTACTTCACATAAAACGCCTTTATAAATAGCTTTACAAAAAATTCCTCTAGTATCTAGAGGAATTTTTATTTTATTCAAGTTCTAAATCATCTTTTTCTTCAACTTCATCAATAGTCTGAGTTGGAATTTCTCTTGAAACAACTATCTCTCTAAGCTTAGTTACTGCTCTTTTAACAGAGTCTGGAAAATCTTCAGGAATTTGAACTTGTTTTAAACTATCTAATTGTTCTGGCTCTATTCCAGCTCTAGAAAAGAATATATGTTTATAAATATCGTAATTTCCTATTCTATTTTCTTTTTCTCCCATTGAAACAAGAAATTCTTCAAATATCTGTTTAAGAGGTTTTCTACTTCCATCATCATTATATTCTATTTTCAAAATAGGAATATCTTCTAATATATCTGGATGTTTTACCATTACTTCATCAAAAGCCATCTCAACATCAGCTATTTTTCCATCTTCTACTTCTTTAACTTTTGATTTTTCAAAATATTTTCTGATATTTTCAGATTTTTCATCTAAAACTCCAATAATTTTTGAATATTCTTCACTTTCACGAAAGCCTTCATCAAATGGTAAAGTTGCTAATAAACTACGCACAGTTTTTACAGCAAAATATTCTGCATCAACTTCTTCATACATTGAATCATAATTTCTAGAATAAAACTTATGATCAAGTCTTTTAAAAATAGCTTCTTTTTGCATCATATAAGTCATATGATCAAATTTTTCTTCATCTAATGCTTGTTGTTGCATATCATGTCTTAATTCATGAAAAGTCGTAACAAGATTTACAATTGAAGTTAAAGTAACATTTTTATAGAAAATAGGTCTTAATTTTATAAATCCTTTTTGATGATGCCCGATTATTGATTTTCCTTTTTCGACATCAATAAAATTGTCTGAAAAAGTAATAAAGTTTTTATCTCCAACTAATTGTCTAGATTTATATGAACCAAACTGTTCCATAATCATCATTCTTTGAGAAAAAGTAAGATTACCCGTAAAACTTAAATCATTTTCTACAAATTTAGCTATAAAAAATTCTATATATTTTATTGGCACTTCTCTATCTCTAACAGATTTTTTCATTACTGAACCGAAAAAATCTAACACTTCTTGAGGTGAAAATTTTTCTTTCTCAGCAATTTTTTTATCAAATTTAGACATATCAGGTTCTTCAATAGTATCTTTTCCAAAATATCTATCTAGAAAATCATTTATCTTTTTTGCCTCTTCTTCTGGCAAAGCACTTAGCCTAGATAACTGAACTAATTTATGTACTATATTATCATCAATAACGCTTTTTTCTCTTTCTACTTTGCTACCATCATATCGACATGAAATCTTTTGAATCAATAAATCAACAACCTGAGAAATATCACATCTTTCATCATAATCATAAAACCCAAGAGTCATAAGGATTGAGTCAATCATTTGATTCATAGTTTGAGGTGATTTTTCGTTTGACAAGTTTAATAAAGCAATATTAGAACCATGAAGATTCATTCCATCTCTAGTAATAGAATCTATTTGTTCTAAAAGCTCATTTTGTTTTTTAATATCTGTTTCAGTTATAAGTTTTAAATAAAGATCTAAAACCTGTTTTATTTTATCGATTTGATATATATTATTTAAATTCATAAAATGGTCATAAAGTTCTAAGTACTCAAGAGTGTCATTACTTACACTTTTTAAAAGACACATTCCTTCAATCATAGTAAAATTAATATTTTCGCCAGTATAACTTAATAATCTCTGAGGAGCAAAATTTTCTATAAAATTAATATAAATTTTTTGTAGATTTTCTGTATAATCAGGAGTTTGAAGTCCACTTTTTCTATCATAGCCAAAGCTTAGTAAAGCATTTTGAATCATATAAACTCTATCATCTAATTCTTTTAAATATCCTTCTCTAGCTTCGTCATCTGAATTAATCATTAATCTTTGAACAAATTCATAACTTCCAAATTTTAAAACTGCATAATCAAATCTAGTTCTATACATTTGATTTTCTGGGCTAAAAATTTTATCAATTCTTCCAGATTTAACATCTTCAATATAAGTTCTAAATTTTTCATCATTATACAAAGCTGTTTTAGGATCATTCAAAATATCTTCTAATGATTCTACAATTCTTTCTGCTTGTTCTTTTAAAAGCTCATCAAAATCTGTTTTTTCAAAATACAGCTTTCCATTGATATAACAAGGATATATTCGATCTTCTACCATATTTTTTACTCCTACATATATGATAGAATATTTTATCATATTAACCTGTTTTACTCAATATATCTTTCTTCATTTTTTTCATAATTTTTTTCTCAATTCTCGAAATATAACTTTGAGAAATTCCAAGCATATCTGCAACTTCTTTTTGTGTCTTTTCTTTTCCCTCTAATCTTGCACCAAATCTTAGCTCCATGATTTCTTTTTCTCTATTGCTCAATTTTTCAATCGCTGCTCTTAAAAGCTTTCTATCTGTTTCATCTTCAATTCGTTTAGAAGTAATATCTCCATCTGTCCCTAAAATATCTGAAAGTAATAATTCATTTCCATCTCCATCTTTATTTAGTGGTTCGTCAATTGAAACTTCTGTCTTAATTTTAGTTGTTCTTCTAAGTTGCATTAAAATCTCATTTTCAATACATCTAGACGCATATGTTGCAAGCTTTATATTCTTTCCTACATTAAACGTATTAATAGCTTTCATAAGTCCAATAGTTCCAACAGAAATTAAATCTTCTAAGTCCATTCCCGTATTTTCAAATTTCTTAGCAATATAAACCACAAGCCTTAAATTTCTTTGAGCAAGAATTTGTTTTGCATTTTCATTATTATCTAAATCTTTTAAAATTTTTTCTTCTTCCTTAGGATCAAGTGGTGGCGGTAATGTTTGAGTTCCTTTAATATAAAAAATTGGAAACTTGGTTATTTTATCTCGCTCAAAATATTTTTGATAAATCTCTAAAATTTTATCTTTCAAAAACTTTAATAAATTCATATTTTGTCTCCTTAAAATAAATTTAGGTTTTTAAAGGTTTAGCCTATAAACCAATTATTGCATTATAATTACTTGAAAAACTTTCGTTATAAATTCCTATGATGACTTCTTTTTTTAAACAGTCATTTTCTGTATAAACTTTTATGTAATCAGGCTTAAATCCACTTAATAAGCCATTATTGTTTCCTAAAGAAGAAAAAGGAATTTTTATATTATCTATATTTTCTAAAGTAGAATCATCTACTAACTCTTTTAAAGCCAATTTTTCTACAATTATTACCGGTAAATTTGAAATTGGCTCTCTAAGTAAATTTCCAGAATCAACTAATGCTTTTATTTTAAGAATTTTATTATTATAAAAAATTTCTATGTTGCATAATTTAGAGAATTTTTTAACAAGATTTTTTTGAACTATAGTAATTAAGAAAAAGCCTAATATTCCACCGAACTATTGCAATTTTTATTGGATAGAATCCTAGAAAATGACCTGAGCTAAATTTTAATTTTTCAGGGTTTATTGAGAACATTAATAAAAATGCACTTCCTCCAAATGTAATTGATGTTAAATAAAAAACTCCTAAATTTTTCAAAAAGCTTTTTCTACTATCAAACCCAAAACTTATTAATACTAAAATAAGTGAAATAATTATTTTAAAGATTATAAAATCTTTTTTTATAAACCAACTAAATATTGTATATAAGCTTCCAATTATACTTGCTACAGCTATTTTAAAGACACTAATTTTTCTATTGCAAATAATTCCTGTTGCAAGCAAAATTATAGAATCTAAAATCAAATTTTCTAAAAATATAACATCAACATAAACTATCATTCTTTAAATATTATAGAACTCTTATTTTCAAAAAAATGTCATATCATAATGGCGAAAAAAAGAAACTATCCAAATTTTTCGATAAAAATTTAGAATAGTTTCCTTTAAAAGACAAAAAAATAAAACACTTGTAATTTCAAGTGTTCCATTTTTGTTTTATTCTTAAGCTTTTTTAGCAACTTCTACGATTTCTGTAAAAGCTTTTGGATCAGATACTGCTATTTCAGCAAGCATTTTTCTGTTAATTGTAACGTTAGCTTTCTTTAATCCTGCGATTAAATTACTATAAGTAACTCCGTTAGCTCTTGCTGCAGCGTTAATTCTAGTAATCCATAATTTTCTGAAATTGCTCTTTTTATCTTTTCTTCCAACATAAGCATACATTCCAGATTTCATAACTGCTTGTTTAGCCATTCTATATCTGTAATGTTTAGCACCAAAATAACCTTTTGCTTGTTTAATAACTTTTTTATGTCTAGCTCTAGTTGTTCTAGCTGTTTTAACTCTTGCCATTTTATATTTTCCTCCTTAATTCCAATTCTTAAATTCTATTGATATGGTAATAATTTTTTAACATGTTCATTGTAAGTCTTGCTTACCATTCCGTCTTGTACTCTAGCTGTTAATTTTTGTCTCTTTGTTTTATTTGCTAATAAGTGTCTTCTATTAGCTTTTGTTCTTTTTACTTTTCCAGTTCCAGTAAAACCATATCTTTTACTAGCTGCTTTGTTTGTTTTTAATTTTGGCATTTTCTTTCTCCTTTCTGTTTCCAAAACATCATAAGTTTTAAGTATAATTATTATTTAAGCCTTTTTAGCCAAAATAATAAATAAGTTTTTACCTTCTAACAAAGGCTTTTTCTCAGGAACAGCAATATCTTCTAGGTCTGTAATAAATTTGTTTAAAGTATCTTCTCCTAATTTAATATTATTAAGTTCTCTTCCTCTAAATCTCAAAGTAATTTTAACTTTATTTCCTGATTCTAGGAAACTTCTAGCATTTCTACTTTTAAATTCAAAATCATGAGCACCTATATTAGGAGTAACTCTAATTTCTTTAAGTTCCACTGCCTTTTGGTTCTTTCTAGATTCTTTTTCTTTTTTAGCTTGCTCAAACTTATATTTTCCATAGTTCATAATCTTACAAACTGCTGGACTAGCTTGTGGAGCAACTAAAACTAAGTCTAAGTTTTTGTCTTCTGCCTTCTCAATTGCTTCTTCGATAGGAAGAACTCCTAGTTTTTCGCCATCTTCGTCAATTACTTGAACTTCTTTTTCTCTTATTTGTCTGTTAATAGGCAATTCTTGTTTTATAATTAAACACCTCCCAAAAAATAAAAAAATTTGACTCGTTTTAAGAAGCCAAATTTTAAATAAATATCTTTCATTTGGGTAAATTAATCTAGATATTTAACCTTATAATCTAAACGAAATAAGGTGAGAACACAAAATTTCTTCTTAAAACATTAATATAATACTACGATTTTACCAATTTGTCAAGCTTTTTCCGAACTTTTTTAATTATTTATCTGTAATTTTTACTAATTTTGTTAATTTAAGTTTTTTATCATAAAATTCTTTTTTATAATCTTCTTTTAGTTCTTTCTTTAAATCAGAAGACAATTTTCTATATTCTTCAATATAATAAATTGTATCATATTCTGAAATATCATCTACTACTTCTCCTGATTCAACATATTTTCCATCTTTTACGCAATATTCTAAATCAGATAAATCTACCTCTGTCATATGTAAAGTATTTGGGTACTTTAATGGATCTTGAACAATAATATTTTTAGGAAGTTCTTCTCCTTTTAATTCAAAATAATATTTAACCCATGTTTTTCCATAAGTGCAAATAATTAGTGTATTATCTAAATAACAATCTTCTTGACTTTTAAAGTAATCTGAATTACTTTTAAATAAGCCAAAAATAACATTTGGAATATTATATGAAAGTATACAAAAATAAGAAATTGAATAAAATGCTTCTATGAAAATTAATGTTACAACAAGTATTTTAAATTCATATCTTTTATATAATTTTAAAATTTCATATAATAGCCAGCTTAATAATATTGTTAAATGCGGTAAAACTGTAATAAAATATCTTTCTCTTAATAATGAAGCTTTTGGATTCATCAAGCTAAATATAATAACGCCAACCATAAGTATAAATGATGAGAATGAAACTACCCCTATATAATTATCTTTTTTTCTAAAAAATAAAATCAACGTACAAATATAAGCTATAATTAAGAATAATATATTTAAAGTAATATCATTTGTTAACATTTTAAATATATAAATCACAGTAGCAATATCAGCATTCTCTACTCCAAACTCTTTTACATCTCCATCATGAAAATATAATAAAGTTATAAAACTTGGCAAAAATGCTAGTCCACCAATTATATATGACACGATACATTTAAAAGATACTCTTTTTCTAAAAAACAACACTAAATCTGTAAAAGCATAGCATAAACTAATTAATACTCCAAACCAATGAGAATACATTAAAAATATCATTGAAACTCCATATTTAACAATATTTTTCCAATTCTCAGTTTCTAGTCTTTTTAAATAAAAATATAATGTCCATGTAGAAAAGCAAAATAACAAAGCATAAGGTCTAACTTGCAAACCACAATAACTAACAAACATATATGATGTCATTATAAGAAATACAGATATAAACTCAATATATTTATTAAAGAATTTTCTTGTAAGTTTTATAAGTCCAATTACTCCTATAAAAGCAATAATTGTAGATTCCAAAACTAAGAAAAATTCATTATAACCAAATATAGACTTTACTATATATATTGTAATATAAAATAATGGCAAGTTTTCTCCAGTTTTCAAAACAGCAAGAATAATATCTTTTAAGCTATTATTTTCAATTAATATTCCAACTCCCCAATCTAGTTCATCTAACCACATTACATGTCTTGGTTGTAGGAACATTATATACATAAATATTAAAAACATAATAGCATATTCTATTTTATCTAAATTCTTTTTAATTTTTTCTATCATTTTTGTTCCTTTCGTTATTTTATTCTGGTTCACCATAACTATAATACGTGCTTAATAATAATGAAAGCATTGTTATAAATAATAATCTATATGTAAAGAAAGAATGGTTATAAGAATGATTTGCTAAAACTATATACCAAACAATTGGCATTAAGCTAATTATATAAAATATTCTATATTTTTTTGAGCTTTCTTTAACTCTTTTATTATAATATTTAACACTGTAATATACAGCAATTATTGTTCCCAATATAATTGGAATAGCCATATATAATATATTTAAGCAAACAGCAACTGCTTTATTAACATTTTTGTCAAAACTTCTAAATAGTACTTGTCCAATAGCTGTTGAAATCAAATCTCTATGATATAAAATATCTGTCAAAATCCACTTTGTAGCCCATGTTAATGAATATCCTAAAAGCCACAAAATCGAAAATTTAATTAATTCTCTAAAATCTTTTTCACCTCTATTTTCTTTATATATGAAATATAAAATAAGTGGACCACCTAATGTTAAAAGTGGCGTATCTAGCAATCCGAAAAAACTACAACACATTCCAACAATAAAGAAAAATAATCCAAAGTCTTTTATTTTATCATGTTTTTTTACAAATATTAATGAAGAAATCATCATTACTAAAAATGTTACTGAATTCATCAAATTTAAGAAAACATAAAAATACTCAACACAAAAAAGCGACAAAAAATAGAGACTTGCAATTGTTTTACCTTTATTTTTAGCAAGTTCAATAGTAATTAAAATTATAAGAATTGAAAATATTATAGCTAATAAAATTCTAATTTGTGAATAATCAAATATTAATAGTAATGGTCTTAAGAAACTTAAATATCCATGCCAATATTTAGCATATTCAAAACTTTCTGTACTTTCGCCATTAACAGTATCTCTTAGTTCTGAGACTTCATCATGTTCATCATATTTTGAACTTGAATTTAACTCTCCTACCATGTCTACAACAATAGTTTTTGTAACTCCTGGAACATAGTCTTTTTTAGCAGTAAGTGCTGAATATAATGGTGTTTTACTATCAATTGAATATGCTGTATTTATCATTAATGCGTCTGAATAGTTGTCAAACATCTGCTCTTGAGCCTTATTTACTATAAAGCAAAATTTTCTATTTCCTTCTTTAATTAAAGTTTTAGAAGAACTTTTAACATTTTCTTTAATTAAAGAACTTGGAAAAGAGCAAGATACTAATAATATTCCGACGAATCCAATTATTAAAATTATAAAAGTTAGCAAATATTTTCCAATTTTTCTCATTTTTATCTCTTTTCAAAAAATATATATAATTTTATCATATAGAATTTTCTTTTTCAATTAAATCTTAAAAGAAAAAGAGTTCTAAAATTAATTAGAACTCTTAATTTATAGTTTGCAAAACATCTTCAAAACCTAGATTATCATAATTATAATATGTTGATGGAACCTCGCCAACTATAACAGTTTCAGTAAGTAAAACCTTTGAACTCACCTCTTGAGTTACAGTTTTAAATGGAGTTAATATTCCAACAGAACAATCTAAATCTAAATAAATTCTATGCATCGTCTGATTTATTCCTACTGACATAAATTCTGAATCTATCTTCGCATTAATATTTCCAGCTCTTTCCATAGCAATTTTAAAATTAGGACTTATTCCTGATAAAGCACTTATTCCGAGAAACTGATCCTAAATTTATCTTAACAGAAATCATTGAATTTAAATCTAATTTCTCTTGTATATTTTTTGTAATTTTTGCTACTATCTCATTTATAGGAATTATCTTTGCCTCAATATAAGTTATATTACCGCTTTTCGTCTTTTCCTAAATTAACCAAATCATTATAATTATAGACAATCATAACTTCATTTACTTCTTTATTCAATATATTTGTAGCAATTGAAGTAGCAGAATTTTCGCAACTTGCTACAAATATTGGATATGCAGCTTTTATAAAAATAACGATTATTATAAAAACTATTATCAAAACAAAATATATTATAAATTTTAATTTTTGTTTTTTATTCATTTGTTTAAAATTTTTAAATCTTATTCTTCGTCTAGAATAAATTTTATCCATTTTATCAAATTACCTTATAATATACATTTTCTCGCCAAATTTCAAATTATATGGCTCTTCTAGTTCATTTAAAGTTATAATATTCTCTTTCTTAACTCTAAACTTTTTTGAAATATCCCAAAGTGTATCATTTTTCTTGATACTATAAACTACCATACTATAATCATCAGAATTAGTTAATTCTTTTTTTGTAACTTTTTGAACAACATTAATTTTATTTTTCTTTACTTCGTCTTCATATATAACAACTTTTCCCTTAACTATTAAAACATTTTCATTTAAATCATATTCTAAATCTTCAAATTCTGATAAAACCTCTTCTTGGCTATCAATTTTAGCAATAAACGGAATCGTAACAGTTTTAATATTTAAACCAATCTTAGTTTCTGATTCATAATAAACTTTTAATTCTACTTCTCCCTCTAAATTAGAAATATCTTTTGAAATATTGTTTTTCAGAATTTTACTTTTTCCAAAAACATCTATTACTTTTCTTACACTTTCTAATTCAATTTTCTCATTTATATCCACACTTTTATCACTTTTTGTGGATATATCATCTATTATTTCAAATTCTTTTTTGTCTAGCTCTGTATCATATTTCAAAGAGTATAAATCGCTTACGACCTCTTGTTCCTTAACTTCAAAGGCTTTACAAATTATTTCATATTCCATTTGAATTGTAATAAGATTTTCGTCATTGTCAATTTTCAATAATATATTTCTAACTTGATAGCAAGTACTACATATATTCTCTTCTTTGATATTTTCAAGGTCTATAAAACTCATTAATGGAAAACTTTCTTCTGCTTTTTCAATTCTTCCATCTTTAGTTAAATATAAAATTTTTACCATCAAATCTGCCTTACTTAAAACTTTATTATAACTTATCTTAACTTCTTTATTTAAAATATTTGTATCAACTTTTAAAATACCTGAAATAATGTCTGTTCCATTTACTTTTAATTCTTCTTTTAAACTCGCAATATTTGAATTTACTCCAATTAACGAATTTAATTTTATAGTTTTAGAATCTAACTGAACATCTTCAATTTCACTAAAATCATTAAGAATCTCAATTGTATCAGAACCGTATAATTCATAAGTAATTTTTAAATTTATAGTTAAACTTATTTTTCTTTCATTAATAATTTTTATGTCATATTTTACAACTTTTATATTATATTCAACATTCATTTTATCATTTATATTATTGTTTTCTAAAACATCATTAAGATTAAAAGAAGCCTGTAACCCTAGTGTTTCCTCATTACTTGAAATATAAGATATGTAAGAATCTACGTTTCCACTTAAAGTTATTTTTCCATTTTCAATCTCTATTTTACTAAAATAACAATAAAAATTTCCATCTATAATTTGAAATAAATCTTGTTTAGAATCAGGAACAATCAAATCTTGTTTTAGCTCAATTTCGTTAGTTTTGCAAAGTTTTTTTCTATAAATATTTATTTTTTCCATAAATAAAATCCTCCCTTAAATGTCTTTACTAACATTTATATGGAGGATTTCAAAAATAATTCCTAATTTTATTTAATTAAACGGCTGTCTTTCTTCTTTTAATATCAATTTGTGGTTCAAATAGTGGTTCATAGCCGTTTCCATTATCAATCTTAACTTCTATAGTTTTAGTAAATAAATCAGTATAGTTATATGAACCTACACGGTTAGCCTCTTCAAATTTTACTCTAAAATAATCTTTATAAGTATTCTCAATAATAGCAGATTTTTCAAGAGGTTTACTACGCTTTCCTGGTGACTCCTTTATAATTATTCTTTGGCCAATATTTTCTCCAATATTCTTTCTTAAATCTGAAATTTCTGATCTGTAAATTCCCATAAAATAATCACCTACCATTTATAAAATTATAGCAATGTTGCTACCCAAAATATAACACGGATCACCCCAATTGTCAAAGCCTTTCATGATAGGTAAAATCTATGTAATTAAGTATTATCAAGTATTTTGTGAGTTATCCACTCTATTTTTCATTTGTGTTACATTTTGTTTACTTTTGTTACAAAGTTCGTATTTAAGTTTTGTAGCTCTTCCTCCTCTCAAATGTCTTTCAGCTTTATTTTTATCTAATATCTTACGAACCTCTAATGCTAATGCATAATTAATATTTATTAGTCTTTGGGAAATATCTTTATGAACCGTAGACTTTGAAATACCAAATTTTGCTGCTGCACCTCTTACAGTATCTTTTGTATCTATAATATAATGTGCTAAATTTACTGCACGCTCTTCAATTGATACTTGCTTCATAACAGCATAAAACCTCCAAACGAATAACTTTATATCTAAATACTATTCGTTTAGAGGTTTTGTTAGAACTTTTTTATTTTTCAAACAAGCTATATAGCTTATTTTCCGGTTTCTAGAAATTTTTCTTCATTAAAGCCAAATAAAATTGCTATTAAATTGTTTGGAACTGTTTCAATTTTTTTATTGTATTCTTTTGATAAAGATTTATAATCTTTTTTATTATTTTCCATTTCTTTATCTATTTTTAATAAATTTTCTTTTAGCTTAATATATTCTTCATCTTGATTTAAATCTTCAGAGTTTTTAGTTATATCAAATATCTTTTTAATAACTTTTGAAATTTCCTTATCAACATCAAGCTTTTGAAGTGTTTTTAATTCATCATATTTTTTGTCTTCAATTTTTGCAATCTTTTCTAAATTAGCTTCTTCATATATAGGATATTTTTTTATTATTTCAATTAATATTGGAAGTGAGTCCCATCTTTGTTTCATAAGAATTTCTATATCTGTACGAACTTCACGAGCTCTATTTCTATATCTCATTAATCTAGTATAAATTATACAAACTATTACAACAATAACAAATGTTATTATTAACCCTATGTGTTCAAGCATATTACACACCTCTCCAATATATCTTATAATAAAATTATAACCTTAATGATTTAAAAAGTAAATAAGACTTTGAAATTTTTTCAAAGTCTTATTTTTTTATTAATCTAATATAACATTTCTAGTATTATAATAATATTCAAGTTTGCTCTCACTTGGAACTGGAACTTCTTGAACTTTCTCAAAACTATTTATATCATATTTTTCAATTCTCTTATAATATAAACCATAGATATAATCTCCAATATAGATAAATCTAGATAATCCATTAGAATTCTTTTCTAAAACCAAGTCTTTAATTTCTTCAAACTTATTATTTTCTAAATCAACTCTATATAAAATAAGTCCTTCAAGCTGTTTATTTTTTATATATGTTGATACAGGAAATCCTAATAAATTCTTATCTTTATTTATAAATAATAAGTGATGTGAAGTTGTTATTTGTGAATAAAATTCAGTGCCTAAGCTAATATTAAATATTTCTTTAGGATTATCTAAATCTGAAACATCAAACATGCTTAATTTTATTCCATCAGTTGTAACTCCGCCATATCCGTTTGGTTTAACATTATATCCAATTCCTATAATATGATTTTCATCCCAAGGGTGAAGATAACTACTATATCCAGGAATTTCTAATTCTCCTCTTATAACTGGGTTCTTAGGATCTGATAAATCAATTACCCATAATGGATCAACTTGTTCAAAAGTTACAATATATCCAATTTCTCCTATAAATCTAACACTATAAATTCTTTCATCTTCAATTAAATTTTCAATTTCGCCTATTTTTTCTAAATTCTCATCAAAAATTGTAAGTCTTGTTTTATAATCAGTTTGATAATTTTCTCTATCATAATCATAAATTGTTGTTGCTATTCTTAAGTTTCCTTCATATTCATCAATAGAAAATTGATTATTAACAGAACCTTCTACTTTAGCACTTCCAGTAGCAAAAACATCTCCATCTTTTAATCTAAATTTATAAATAGTGCTATCATTAATTTGTCTATTATAATAATTTGGTGAAACAATATATAGATTTTCAGTACTTACATATAAATCTTCTCCAAAGCCTAAAAACGTTTCTATATTTACATCTTCATCAGAATCTAGATTAAATCCTGCAACAATTGAATAAGTGTTATCTTCCATTTCTTCAAAATATGCAATATCTGTTGCTTCAACTACTATATCATCATCTGAAATAAAGCTATCTTTATAGCATGGTAAAATTTCATCATCTGTTAATTCTTCTAAATTTCTATAATAACCAAAACCATATGTTGTTACAAAATATATATTTTTTTCAATCATTCTAGCATCTTTATAATAACCATCAACTGAAATTTCTCTAGCAAGTTCTGGATTTTCAATATTTTTTAAATCATATACTCTAACAATAGTTTTCGTTTTTTCATTTTCATATTCAACATCTTTACTCATTGAATTTAAATATACTTCTTTGTTAAATCCGTTATTACTACCTAAAACGACTAATTTATCATCATTTATAAATATATTAGATGGTGCAAATCCGTCTTCAAAATTTAAATTAGTCTTTAAATTTAAGTCATTATCATAGATATAAACCTCTAAGTTTTGGCAATAATAAATATATTTTCCATCTGTTTTAACTATATCTGCTTCATCAACATTTTCAACTTGATTATTTGTTTTTGAATAATCTAAAGAACTTTCCTTACTCATCAAATCTGCATTTGCAGTGCCACTTTCAGCAATACTATCTGTTTTAACAGTTTCAGCTCTACTATTATAAATATCTTCATAGCTAACTGAATTATTTTCTAAAGTTTCTCTTAGCTCTTCAATACTTGAAAATCTTTTTATATTAGCTCTAGCAAGTAATTCTTCTTTATTTTCTTCGGCTATTTCTAACTTTTTGCTTGAGTCTAAAACCTCTTTATTAAGACCATTAGGAGTGTTCATCTTTACACCTATTACAATTGCTATTAAAGCCACAGCAGCAATACTAACTGCATATCTTAAATAATAAATAGGTTTTTTAGACTGTTTTTCTTTTGCTTTTTCTAAGACTTTATCTTTTAAGTTTTCGTCTACATGAATTTGATCTATAGCTTTTTTATAATTTTCTATATTCTTATTCATCTTCAAAACCTCCTTTTAATTCATCTTTTAAAATCTGTCTAGCCCTAAACGCCCAGGTTTTTATAGTTCCTTCTTTTTTATTCATAATCTTAGCAATTTCGTCTATTTTATATCCTTCATAATACATTAGATAAATTACTGTTTTATAATTTTGAGGCAATCTACAAACAACTTCGTAAACTCCAGTTTCCTCAGGAGTTTCAAAAACTAGGTTTTCATCTAAATTAACTACCTTTTTATTCCAAGAAGAATTATTAAAATTTTTAGTCATGTTAATTGTAACTCTTATAAGCCAAGCCTTTTCATGTGATGGGCTTTCAAACTTTGGACTTTTTTGATTATATTTTAAAAATACTTCTTGATATATATCTTCTGCATTTTCTTTTGTCCCTGTTCGAGTTAAGGCAATTCTATATATCATATCTGAGTACTGATCAATTACTCTTTCTATATCTGCTAGCATATAATTTCCTCCTTCGAATATAATACAAATCATATCAGAGTTTGGTTTCAAAAAAATAAAGCACTAACAAATCTGGCATCTGTTAGTGCTCTAAAATTTTTATACTTCTTCATTATTCTTTTTAGCATTAAGTCTAGCTAATCTTTGAAGTAAACCTACTTTTCTAGTAAATTTTTGTGCCTTTTCTTTTATTGAAGATTCTTCTTTAACTTCATCTTCTTTATTATCATTAAAATAAATTTCTAATATAGAATCTTCATCTTCGTCTTCTTCATATTCTTCTTTAGCATTTAATCTTTCAACTTCTTCTGCTGTAATGTCGTCTGCCTCATATTCTACATCATCTGCTTCACTATAAACAAATGATTCATCATTTTCAATTTTTTCTATTTCTTCAATTTCTTGAGTTTTAGCCTTTTCAGCCTCTTTTAATTGTTCTTCTTTTTCAATGTTTGCTAATATTGCTTCAACATTCTCTGGAACTGAATATTCTTCATCAGAAGCCTCTTCTTTAACTTCTTCTGCTTTAGGTAATTTAGCATTAGCAGTTCCAGCAAAATCATAATGTTGTAAAGAATAGAAAATTGCTTTAGCAAGTTGTTTTTTTGAAGAATAATATAATCTCTTAGGAGCTTTCTTTTCTTCTTTAACTTCTTCTACTTGAGCTATTTCTTCAGTTTCTTGAGGAATAGCTTCAGCTACATTTTCTTGAGTTTCTTCTATAACTTCAGGTTTATCTTCTACTTCTTGAACTTCTTCAACTTCTGGTTCTTTTACCTCTGGAAGAAATTCTGTTAAATCTTTATTATAAATTGTTGTGACTATTTCTTCAAAAGTCTCATAAACGCTAGCCATTCCAGAAGCTCTCCAATAATTCAAATTCATAAATGCAATAGCTTCTTGTCTCATTTTTCCAGTATCTAGACTTGGCTCAATAGAAGCATTTTCAAGTTCAAATAAATATTGTTTATTATAATTTTCTTTATAAATTTTCTTTGTTGATCTTCCAGCTATTTCTTTTAAGATAATCTCATATAATTTATCAATTTGTTCAAAATCTAAAACAAATTTCTTGCAAGATTCTAACATTAATTTTCTATGAGTTTTCTTATCATAAATAGCACCAATTCTTTCATTATCAAGGAATTGAATAACATAATCTTTTTCTGAATTTAAAAATTTTATTTTAGCTTCAGAATCTCTATAATATTTATTATGTTTATCAGTCTTAACTGAATCTGTTTCAATTTCTTCGAATAATTTAGAAACTCTATCAATTCCAAATAAATAAACTTCTATTTCTTTTTTATAAATCTCAATGCTTTTATTAATTGTATTTGAAATAACGTCTGGATCAAACTGATTTTTTTCGTTTTTTCCATTTTCTTCAAAAGTATTTTGTAAATCTTTCTTTAAATCTTTATTTTCTGAATTTAAAAATTCTCTATATTCATTCAAAACATCTTCTGTAATATCTTCATAGCACTTTTTAGATTTAGAATATATTTCATCATAATCACTTTGGGCTTTTTCTCTTTGGCTAATTGCATCTTGTAAGATTGCATTTTTTTCATTATAGTCAATAACTGATTCTACAAATTTATTTCCTAATTCTCTTAATTCGTCTGTATTTTTTTGGGCATCTTCTGCGACTTTATTAAGATGTTTTTCAATTTTATCAGTTTCTTCTTCTATATTACCAAAAATAATTGATCTACTATATTCGTATTTTGCACCTTTATCATATAATTGTTCTTGAGTTTTTTGAATTTTTGAAATTTCTTTTGAGATTTTTTCAAAATTTTCTTGGCTAATTCTTTCTTTTTCTTTTGCATCACAAAGAATTCCATAACATTCAAAAAGTTTACGGTAATTATAGTAATTTTGTCTTAAATTACTTTCATCATTAAAGTGAAATATTTTATTAAAATATCTCTCTAAAACTATCGCGTTCCTTTCGTACATAATAAAAGCGCCTCCAATACCCCCAATTTTCTTTTATTATATATATAATTTTTAAAATTGTCTATATTTTTTATAAAATTTTTAGATGTCAATATATTTTGTCCTAATGGCAATTAAATTAGAAAAATTAAAATTCATATTTTTCCTGTTATTAAGCATGTTTTCAAACTTTTCTTTACTAATTTCAAATATAATTTTTATTTTTTCTTCAAATTCTTGATTAATAATTTTTATTTCATTTTGTTCAAAATAATATTTTAATTTTTGTAATTCAGAATACTCAATTTCTAAAGATGCTTCAATCCCTAAGTCTTTTTGAATAATTTTAGCTTTTGCTAAAGCAACATTTGTGGCTTCTGAATAAGCTCTAACTAGTCCACCTGTTCCAAGTAAAATTCCACCAAAATATCTAGTAACAATTACTAATATATTTGATAATCCTAACGAATTTATAATATTAAGCATTGGTCCGCCAGCAGTTCCAGATGGCTCACCGATTATCAGAAAATCTATTTATTATTCCATTTTCTGTATAAACACTAAAAGCATAGCAATTGTGTTTACTATCAAAATATTTTTTTGAAATTTCTTTTATTTTTTGTTCTGCTTCTTCTACTGATTCAACATAAAAAATATTTGCTATAAATTTTGACTTTTTTTCTACAATTTCACCTGAAACATTTTCTTTAATACTTTTAAACATTATTCTCCTCTTAATTTTGACCTGCAGCAAATCCAGTAGAATAGGCTATTTGAAGATTAAATCCACCAGTATATGCATCTACATCAATAATCTCACCTGCAAAATATAAACCTTTAACTAATTTTGATTCCATTGTTTTTGGATTTATTTCTTTTGTTGAAACTCCTCCTGCTGTAATAATTGCCTCTTCTATTGGTCTAAACCCTTTAATTATTACTTCAAAATTTTTAAGTAATTCTACTAATCTTTTTCTTTCTTCTTTTGTTATTTCATTGACTTTTTTGTTTTGATTAATTCCAGATAAATCAATAATTACAGGAATTAATTTTTGTGGCAATAATTTTTCTAAACTATTTTTAAAATCTTTATTTTTAAATTCTTCAAAATCTCTTAAAATTCTTTTATCTAATTCTTCTAAAGAAAGTGCTGGTTTAAAATCAATGTATAATCTAATTTTATTTTCATCTAATTTTCTAGTTATATCTTTATATCTAATTAAATGTGCTGAACTACTTAAAATAGTAGGTCCGCTTACTCCAAAATGAGTAAATAACATTTCTCCAAAATCATCATAAATTTGTTTATTATTTTCAACATCTTTTATAGAAATTTTAACATTTTTTAAACTTAACCCTTGCAAACTTGAACAAAGTTCTTGATCTGCAACAAGTGGAACAATTGAACCAACAGGATTTATTATTGTATGTCCTAACTTCTTAGCTAATTTGTATCCAGAACCATCTGAGCCTGTTTTAGGGTAACTTTTTCCACCGTGTAGCTAAAATTACTTTTGAGCAATTAACAACTTCTCCACTTCCAAGATATACCCCAGTAACTTCATTATTTTGAGTTTTAATTTCTACAACTTCACATTTTGTTCTTATATTTACATTTTTCTCTTTTAATTCTTCTATAAAGCAATCTAATACGCTTTGAGCCTTATCTGTTACTGGAAATATTCTATTTCCTCTTTCGTTTTTAACTTCTAATCCATGTTTTTTAAGCAAAGCTATAATATCATCATTACTAAACTCTTGAAAACAGCTAAATAAAAATTTTCCATTTCCAGGGACATTATTAATAAACTCGCTAATATTAAGCGAGCTTGTTATATTACATCTACCTTTTCCTGTAATTAAAAGTTTTTTTCCAAGTGAATTTTCTTTTTCTAGTAAAATTACATCGTCACCTTTAGATGCTGCAGAAATTGCAGACATCATTCCACTAGGTCCTCCACCAATTACTACTGTTTTCACAATTTGGTCTCCTTAATTTAATTCTAAACAATGATATGTATCTGAAACTTCTAGTAAATATTCACCTATAAATATTGGTAAATAATATGTTTCTAAAGTAAATTGTGGTTGTTTTAAAACTTCTCCATTAGAAGTTACAACTCCCCATTTTCCTTCTAAAATTATTCCTCCAAATCCATATTCATTAATATCTGTAGCAAAATCGTAAGTTGGCTCTACTAACACTTTTCCTGATTTATCTTTATATCCCCATTTTCCATTTTCTTGAAATGCAAATACTTTGTTTTTTGAATATACTTCTGTATTAGAAACAACTTGTCCGTTTTTATCAATATAGCAACATTCTGTATTTGAGTGAACTATTGTATAATCATCATTAACTGTTTCTACAACAGCATCTTGCATTGATAAAACTTTTTCATTTATGTTTTTAGAATAAATATCGCACATTCCTGTACTAGTTACTGCTTGAATAGCATTAACGCCGTTTACTTTCAACATAAATGTATATTGGTTTGGCTCAATTTTTACGCCTGAATAAATATCAATTAAACCATAAAAACCATCTTGATTTCTAAAGATAAAGTAATTATCAAAAGCATAAGAAACATATGTATAATTATTTGAAATTGTTTCATCACCAGTAATTATTGAATAATAGCCATTATCATCTATTGCAATATAACTTCCACTATTTCCAGAAGCTTGTATTGATTTATAATTTAAATTACTAACTTTATTTCCATTTACATCATATAATTCTTTTATGCCATTTCCGTCTTCTACTGAAATATAGTCACCAGCTAAACTATAAGATTTATATCTAACAGGAATTATTTCTTTTCCGCTTTCATTAAAGATTCCATAATTAGAATTTCTTTTAGCAACAAATATCTGTGAGCTATCAGCATAATTTATATTTTGATATTTTTGTTCAATAATCTCTTTAGAGTTTTTATAAACGCCTTTTTTTCCATTTGACATAACAATAAGATATGCATCACTTTCATCATATTTTAAAACTCTTGAAATTGACTCAAATTTAACATCTAAAACCTTTTCAGCATAATTATTTAAATAACCATATAAAAATCCATTAGATCCTTTTTCTCCGACAATATAGCCTGTTTCACCATAGCCCTTTTTATCTGTAAAATATTCATCACCAATAATTGAATCATATTTTATTTCAATTTTAATATTACCATCAGATCCTAAAACGCCATATTTTTCGCCTTTTTTAGCTAATATTTCTCCAGGTCTATTTTTTAAACTTGTAAGTTCATCATAATTAGCACTAACAATGACATTTCCTTCATAATCAATTAATCCATATTTTTCATCTTTTTTAAATCTAAAAAATGCTTTTTCAAAATCAAGGCTAAGCTCTGACGTTTGAAGTGCTGTAGCATCTTCATAATCTTTAAAAAGCTCTTCACCTTTAGAATTTAAAAATTTAAATTTTTCACTATTTTCATAGCAAACAAAAACATCTTTAGAAGGGTTTGGAATAAATACATCTAAATATTTTGGTTCAATTAAAAGTTTTCCTGTTTTATCAATAACGCCAACTTTCCCATCATCAGAAAACATAGCAAAATAGTTATATACAGGTTTTACGTATTCTTCTACTTTATATTTTTTTCTATTATTTACAATTACTACTATTGTTACAACTATAGCAATAATAGCTATAATTGAAATTATTATTTTTGTACTTTTATCCATAGCAATTTTCCTTCCTAAATGTTTTTACCAAATCTCATTTTCCTTAAATATATCGTAAAGTCTATTAATTGGAAGCCCAATGATTGAAAAATAATCTCCTTCAATTTTTTCAATATATACTGAGAATTTACTTTGAATTGCATAAGCTCCAGCTTTATCATAAACATCATAAGTATCTATATAATTTATAATTTCAGAATCTTCCATACTTTTTACATAGACATAAGATTCTATAACTTCTTTATATTCTTTAACTTCTCCTTTTTCTTCAATAATTACACTTAAAGATGTAAAAACACTATGTCTATTTCCTTGTAATTTTCTAATCATTCTAATGGCATCTTCTCTATCTTTAGGTTTTCCCATAACTTCGCCATCAACTACAACTATTGTATCAGAACCAATTACAGCTCTATCACCTTGGGTATTATCAAAAACAGATTTTGCTTTTTGATATCCCAAATTTTTAGAGTTTTCCTCAATAGTAAGACTATCATCCCATGTTTCTTCACTATTACTTGGCAAAATCTCATAATTAAATTCTGCTAAATCCATTAATTCTCGTCTTCTTGGTGATTTAGAAGCTAAAATTATTCTCATAAAAATTCCTCTTTTCTAATACAATTAAATCTTTTTTTACAGGTAAATTATAATATACTTTTGGAATTTATGCAATAGCAAGTTTTTTAATTGAAACACTAGAAATTTAAAATATTATATGATATAATTCCGATAGGAAAATTATGTTTATAGAAAGGAAGCTTTATAAATGGCTATACCAAGTGAAAAATTTGCAGATAATAAACTTTTAATTTTATATATTTTGCAAAAAATAAATCATCCTGTTACATATAAAGAGCTTCTAGAGTTAGTTATTTCAATCTCAGACATGAATTATTTTGATTTTCAACAGTTTTTACAAGAATTACTTGATGACACATTTATTTTAGAATATATTCAAAACGATAATGAGACAATTGAATTAACAGACGAAGGAAGAAATGCATTAAACCTTACAATTGATATGCTTCCTGGAATTATAAAATTGAAAGTTGATAGTAGTTTTAAAGAAGAATATAGTAAAATTAAAGACGAATTTTCTGTTTTTGCTAAATATACTCCAATTTCAGAAAATAACTTTACTGTTAATTGTAAAATTATAGAAAACAATCAAACAATTTTTAACTTAGAAACTTTTGCATCTTCTAGCGAACATGCTAAAGAAATGGTTAATAATTGGAATAAAAACGCTGAAAAAATTTATCCAAGTATTTTAAAAATTCTTTCAGAAAATTATGAAGATTAAGACAAAGAAAGACAAGGGGACGGTTCTTTTATCTTAATGTTTTACTTCATTCATTAAGACAAAAGAACCGTCCCCTTGTTTCATCTTATTGCATTATACAAAATTATTCCTGTAGCTACCGCGGCATTTAGGCTCTCAGTCTTTCCTGGCATTGGAATTTTTATTCTTTTATCAGCTAATTCCAAAATTTCTTTTGAAACTCCATTTCCTTCATTTCCAATAACTATTACGCTTTTCTTATAGTTAACATCATAAATAGTATCATTTGTAGCTAAATCTGTTGCAAAAATCTGAAGTTTATGCTTTTTCATTTCTTTAATAGTTTTAGCTAAATCTTCTACTTCAATCACATTTACTCTAAAAATTGCTCCCATTGTAGAACGAACAACTTTTGGGTTATATGGATCTGCATTTCCTTTTGGAACGATTATTTGAGTAAGAGCAATGCTATCTGCTGTTCTTAAAATAGTTCCCATATTTCCTGGATCTTGAATATTATCTAAAACTAAATATAAATCTTTTGAAAAATCAATTTCATTTTGAATATTTTTCTCAACAACAGCAAGAATTCCTTGAGGTGTTGTAACATCTGTAAGCATTTTAAACACTTTACTATTAACATATACAAGCTTTTCTTTTGCTATTTTATATAAAACGTCTTTTTGAATTGGATCTTGACTCGTTTCTTCACAAACCACAACCATCTTGATTTTGGCTTTTTCACGAACTGCCTCTTCTATCATTTTTACGCCTTCAACAACAAATTCGCCAAATTCATCTCTTGATTTTTTGTCTCTTAACTTTCTTATATGTTTTACAATTTCGTTATCTTTACTTGTAATAACCATTACAAAACCTCCAATAAACTTTTAACTTCTTCTAAACAATTTATAGTATTTATATTAAATGTCAAATATGGAATAATACTTTTAGAGAATTTTATTCTATTTTTAAACTTAGTAATAAGTTTAGTTACAATCTCTGGATCAAAATATTCTGGGTCAAAGTGATATACTATATTATTTCCTCTTTGTGCAATTTTAACAACATTTTTTTGTCTTGCTAAATTTCTAATTTTAGTTATTTGTAATAAATTCTCAATTTCACCAGGAATATATCCATATCTATCTTTTAAATCTAATTTAACATTTTCTATATCTTCATCATTTTGGCAAATTGCAATATCTTGATAAATATCGATTTTTTGGCTTGAATCAGAGCAATATTCATCTGGAATATAACTTGAAACATTTAGATCAATTTGAACATCTTTTATCTCTTGTTCAGGTGTAGCTTCACCTTTAATCTCTTTTACTACTTGATCTAAAAGCTTGCAATACATATCATATCCAACTTGCTCCATGTGGCCGTGTTGCATCTCACCCATAAGTGAGCCAGCACCCCTAATTTCCAAGTCTCTCATAGCAATTTTAAAACCTGAACCAAATTCAGTAAATTCTTTAATTGCTTTAAGTCTTTTGTCTGCAACATCTGATAAAGCTTTACTTCTTCTATAAGTAATATAGCAATATGCTTGTCTTTCTGAACGTCCAACTCTTCCTCTTATTTGATAAAGTTGAGCTAAGCCCAGTCTATCTGCATTTTCAACAATTATGGTATTTGCGTTTGGAATATCAATTCCAGATTCTAAGATTGTTGTACAAACTAATACATTTATCTCACCTTTAACAAAGCTTTCCATAATATCTTCAAGTTCATTTCCAGACATTTTTCCATGTGCAAAAGCAATCTTTGCTTCTGGAACTAAACTTTTAATTCTATTTGCTTTGCTTTCAATACTTTCAACTTGATTATATAAATAAAATACTTGACCGCCACGCTCTAATTCTTTAGTTATAGCCTCTTTTACGACTTCTTCATCATATTCTAAAACATAAGTCTGAACTGGCTTTCTGTTATGTGGTGGCTCATATATAACAGACATATCTCTCATTCCAACAATAGACATATGAAGTGTTCTAGGAATTGGAGTAGCTGTCATAGTTAAAACATCAACATTTGTTTTATATTCTTTAATTTTTTCTTTAGCTTTTACACCAAATCTGTGTTCCTCATCAACAATTAAAAGTCCTAAATTTTTAAATTTTATATCTTGACTTAATAATCTATGAGTTCCAATTAAAATATCAATCTCACCTAATTGAAGCTTTTTAACAATCTCTGTCTGTTCTTTTTTAGTTCTAAATCTATTAATTACTTCTATTGATATAGGGTAATCTTTCATTCTATCTTTAAAGCTGTCATATTGCTGTTCAGAAAGAATTGTAGTAGGTGCTAGATATGCAACTTGCTTTCCATCCATAACTGCTTTAAAAGCTGCTCTAATCGCAACCTCGGTTTTTCCATAGCCAACATCACCACAAAGAAGTCTATCCATAGGTTTTGGTTTTTCCATATCTTTTTTAACTTCCTCAATACATCTTAATTGGTCATCTGTTTCCTGATATGGAAAACTATTTTCAAAATCTTGTTGCCAAGTAGTATCTTTAGAAAATGCAAAACCTTCGGCATTTTGACGAATTGCATAAAGTTTTATTAATTCTTCAGCAACTTCTCTTAAGTTAGATTTAACTTTTGCTTTAGTCTTTTCCCATTCTTTAGATCCAAGTCTATTTACTTTTGGAGCACCATTCTCACTTCCTATATATTTTCTAATATTATCTAAAGAATCTGTTGGAACATATAAAATATCATTATCTTTATATTTTAATTTTATATAATCTTTTGTAACTCCATCTGCTTTAATAGTGTTTACACCCATAAATTGGCCAATTCCATGAGTTCTATGAACAATATAATCGCCTTCTTTTAAGTCTGAAAAAACAATAGTTTCTCCTTCCTTAAAAGCAACTGGAGCTCTTTTTCTAATTTTTTTATTTTCAAAAATCTCATCTAGTGATACAACATATAAATTTAAATCATAATTTTCAAAACCAGCACTTAAAGCCCCAGGTAGAATATTTACCCTACCTAGAGCTAAGTTTTCTTCATTTTGATCTAATATATCACTTTGAATATCATTTTCTGCTAAACTATCTGAAATTTTTTTAAGGTTGTCGGGGCTTCCGCCTAGGATTACTGTTGTTCTTCCTCTTTTAATTGCTTCCTGTAGTTCCTTAAACAGTAAATCCATTGAACTACGAAAAAAGTTGACCTCCCTATAGCTAAAGCTATATCCGTTTCTTTTTGCATGCATACTTTGTTTATCAACATAACCGATTTCTTGTTTTTCAAGATATACAGTTTGCTTCTTTTCTTCTTTTTCACAAAATGAATAATAATCATCCATTTTAATTAGAGTTTGAGGAACAACTCTATTCTTATCTATTAAATCTTTTGATAAATGTTCATTATCTCTAGAAATATTTTCAGCTCTTGATTTAATTTTTTCAATCTCATCTAAAAAGATAATTGTGTTATCTTCCAAATAATCTAGAAGTGTCTCACTTTCTTGATAAAAATCATCAAAATATTTATCTATTTTTGTTATATAATCTCCAGCTTTAATCTGTTCAACATCTTCTAAAACTTTTTCTTTTATAGAAGTTGTATATGGTCTTGATAAGATTCTCTCTGTAATATTTTCTAAACTATCATTTAAAAGAAATTCCATTGCCGGATAAAGTCTAACTTCTTTTAGGTTTTCTGTAGATTTTCCTGTTGCAATAGTGAAATTTCTGATTGAATCAACTTCATCTCCCCAAAATTCAAGTCTTACACCAGTTTTTCTAGAAGTAGCGATATCTACAATTCCACCTCTTATGCTAAATTGACCTTTTCCTTCAATAAGATCATATCTTTCATAACCAAGTGAAACTAAGATTTCTTTTAATTTGTCGATTGAAATTTCATCACCAATTTTTAAAGTTATCAAATTTTTATATAAATCTTTTTTTGAAATCATCTTCTGCATAGCAGCTTCAATAGTTGTTATAATTATTGGAACTTTCTTTTCCATTATATCATTTAGATTGCTAATTCTTTCATGCAAAACATCTTTACTTTCAGCGATATAATCGAAATTTGCTACATCTCTTTTTGGAAAAATTCTAACATGATCATCAAAAAAAGAAAAATCTTTTTTAATCTTTTTAGCTTGCATTTCATTATAAGTAACAATACAAATTGGTTTATCAGTATAAAATTTTGTACTATATGCCATATGAGACTTTCCAGTGTCTGTAAGCCCTGATAGCATAATTGGAGTTTTACCTTTTTTTATATCAAATAAGTAGTCACTATATTTCTTTACGTTAGGCACTATTTTGGTTAGTGAATTCATATTTTATATATCACTCCTATCTTTTTATTTTCAAAAAATACGGAATATATTATATTACAAATAATTTTATTTTTCAAGTAAATTTAGGCAAAAACGAGGAATAGCTGGCATAGAAATTACCAGCTATTCCTCTCACATTTCCTTCAATTACTCTGCGCGTTTTCGGGATTTACAGAAACTTGGATGTCATTCCCTTCACGAAGCCGTCCTTGTCAATACGATAGAAATACTCCCTTCCCAGAATTCCGACGTACTTAGTATCGATTTCAGCCAAAATTCTGTCGGCAAAAATATCTTTCGTCTCGTCCTTTCCGTGATTTACCATGATGAATCGAGAATCTTTGAACTTCTTTAAGAACTTCTTGATGAGCTCATCTGCTTTAGCGTGTGCGCTAAACTCGTTCGTAAACTCAACATCAGCCCTTTTTAAAGTCTTAGCTCCACCAACTTCAACAGGTTCTCCTTTTTCAGCATATTTCAAGCGGTAACCAAGCGTTCCTTCTGAGCAGTATCCGGTAAAATGGATGAGTGCATCATCCCGTCCGATAAACACAGGCAAATACGTTTGAGCAGGTCCATAAGACCCCATTCCAGATGTTGTCACGATAATTTTCTGAGAAGTATCTTTTATGACATCTTTTCGGATGGCTCTATCTTCGACTCTTGTAAGATTTTCAGGCATGAAATCCTGCTTATCCTTGTAGAATCTAACCAGTCCTTCTTTCTGGAGCTTATAGTACATGTCAGTGTAGTAGAATGACAGCTTTCCATCATAATAAATTGGAACACCATCAAACACTTCCGGATATTTTTTCTGCATATCTTTCAGGTAGAACAAAATCTCTTGCGCTCGTCCCAGGCTAAATACAGGAATCACGATTGACTTTCCTTCAGTTATCGCCTTTAGAATATTCTTAGCAAATACATGTTTAACCTCAGACGAATCCATGTATCCGTAAGTGCTTTCGATGACGATATTGATGGGTAACTCAGTAATCCACTTTCTAATAGGAGCAACTCTGAAAAACATGTTCTTGTTGTTATAGTCGCCACTAAATAGAATGTTGATATCTTTTGATTGGCCAGGACAATGAATCTGGAGCAATGCCGATGCTGCTCCCAACAGATGCCCATTTGGGATAAATGTTAGTGTCATGTTCTCATTTACCTTTATAGGCTTGTTGTAATCACATCCTACCACCTGATTGAGGGTCTTTTCAACATCTTCCGCGTCATAACTAATGCCTTTTTGATGCTTTCTGGTGTTTGTGTCTTTCAAAATCCTAGCACTGTCATAAAGCGCTCTGCCGAGGATTCTCCGTGTAATTTCGGTTGTATAAATCTTGCCTTCAAAACCGTTTCTCACAAAGTATCCTAACCTTCCTGTGTGATCAACATGATTGTGAGTTAGAATAACAAACTCAACTTCTTCAGGGTTAGTCGGGAAAAAGGTATTTTGTTCATCATGATCCTTTTCCTGATAAAGCCCACAGTCTGTAGCAAACTTTATCGTCCGCTCTCCGATTTTTGTGATCCCTAGCAGAAAGTTTCCCGTAACCTCAGCATAATCTTGCATGAGGTCTAGGTAAAACCTTTCGCATTTCATATCAGCTACCTCCTTGTTTGGTTATTTGACGTTAACAAGCTACTGTGTCTGCTGGAACACCAGCGAACTATAAATAATAGGCGTCAGCCATTATTTACAGTCCAATTATATCACGGTTTGCTCAAAAAGCAAGGTTTTTTGAGATATTTATATATTCAAAAATAAAAAAGTTATAAAAAAAGATATGAATCCTTGCAAAATCTTTCCATAAATATAAGGTTTTATAGAAATATTTTCTTTTGAAATTATACTATTAACTTGAAATAAAACTGATAAACCACCAAAACCTATTAAAAATGAAATTATTGAAATATTAATATTATTTAATGGCAAAATACTCATATTTTTAACTCCATTTGTAAGTTCAATAATTCCAAAAATAACACAATTTCCTATATTTTTAGAAATTCCTATTTTTTCAAATATTTGTCCTGTTGTTTCAAAAAATCCACTAGAATTTAACATAGAAATAATAACAGAAAAAATAATTATAAATCCGCCTATACTTGTTATTGTTATGATAGATTTTCTTATACTATCACCTAAAATTTCTCCGAAGTCTTTAAAATCTAGATTTTTATCATTTTCAAAATTATTTTCATTTTTAGAAATTTTAAAATTCTTTTTCCAGTTTCTAAAAATAAAACCTACAAACAAGCAAGAAATTATATGAGAAATTAGAAGCAAATATCCCAATTTTTGATTTTTTAAAAGACTAACTCCAACTGTTCCAATTATAAAAAGTGGACCTGAATTATTTGTAAAAGAAATCAGTCTTTCTGCCTCTTCTAATGTAATAATTTTTTCTTTTTTTAAATTAGAAACAATTTTTGCCCCGCTTGGATATCCACTAATTGTACCCATTATGAGTGCAAATACTCCTTGACCAGGAACATTAAACAATTTGCTTATAGGTTTTTGTAAAATTTTTCCTAAAATATTTATAATATTAGTTTGGCACAATATTTCTGTTGCTATAAAAAATGGAAAAAGACTTGGAATTACATTATTTATCCATAAATCGAGTCCTTCTTTTGCAGCCAAGATATTCTCCTTTGAATACATTACGAGAAAAATAATAAATAAAATAGAAATTATTGAAACTAAATTTTTCTTGATTTTTTTGATAAAAAAATAAAAAGAATTTATCATAAAGTAACCTCAATTATTATATTACTTAAATAATATTATTCTTTTTTTCAAATATGATAAAAAAGGAGAACCCCCACGCCACACAAGTGTGTGACGTGAGGGACC
The DNA here is from genome assembly GCA_947627595.1 of uncultured Clostridia bacterium. GTDB lineage: Bacteria > Bacillota > Clostridia > TANB77 > CAG-508 > Scatovivens. Next base: position 3,102 of record CANQWQ010000003.1, on the reverse strand, counting down.
TTGTTAGCGAGGTTTTTGGCCGGTGTAAACAGCATCAGGATTGGTGAAAATTTCGTACGCGATTTTTGCCTCACTCTTGCGGAGATTAAGGTCCTGGTAACAAGTACCTTTAGCATAATACTGCGTTCTGTCTTCTCCACCGATACAGCATTCATAATAGACCGTGAAGAGTTCAGTAGCCTGGTCAATGTTGGTCAGGTTCGTCATCTCTTCCTGGCACCATTCTGCAAAACATTTCTTTTCAGGGCATTCAATAATTGCCCTTACTTGGCCTTCGAACGAATACTCGCCAAATCCGTTGTCCGAAAGCCAATCCCTAATCATGTCCCACCAGTATCCTCCGCCGTAGGTAGTATTCCATTGGCAGAGTCCATAGTAGTCCTCCTGATACCCCACAGTTTCCGGATGAAAAGATGATTCAACTGCGATGTTACCAACAACTCCAGCAGCTGCTTCAGTGGTATATCCGTTGTCGATAAGATACTGCATGATTGCTCTAATGCAGTCCTCAGTCGACGATTCCGAAGTAATCTCAGAAAGAGTCGCATATTTCGGCTTCTCTTCTACGACAACTTCTATTTCCTGAGGCTCAAGAGTTTCAGTAGGCTCAGTGGTGGACTCAGTATGGTCAATTACTTCCGTAATTGCCTCTGTTTCCGTTGGTGTCGTGCTAATTACGATTCCGCCATCTCCCGCTATTTCAAGCGGTGTCCGGGAGGCATCTGCCTGCTGGCTAATGCTCTCGAAGGTGTCCTTCTCGCCGTCGTCGGGGGCGGTATGCGTATGGAACGCGCCACCCACGATTAGGTTGATGATAATGAAGGAAATCATCAACCGCTTGAATGTTTTTTCCATTTTAATTTCTCCTTTTCTGTCGTGCCCCACATTATGGAGCAGAATTGTGTTCGTATGTTCGCGTCAGCGACATACAAATTAATTATATCATATCCGAATATTTTGTGCAACAATAAAGCTCTAAGGCAATCTTAGAGCTTGTTTATATTTTATTATTAAAAATGAGAACCTATTATATTTTTTAAATCCCTTAATCCATCTTTTGAATATAAGTAATCTGTAATATCTCCTTTAATTGTTCTTATTTTTTGATAATCTTTATTTGTAATTAAATTAGAAGCATGTTTTGTAATGTTTTCTTCTCTATCTAAATATTCATCTCTATAATTTGTAGTCATTATCTGAAGTGTTAATAAATTTTCAGGATATTTATAATCTTTAATTGCTTTCATATTTTCTTCTATTTTTTCAGCTTCTTTTTTCATTTCTTTTGTTATAAATTTGTTAGCTAATCTATTTCTATATAGTTTTATTTCATCTTTTCCATAAGAACTATTATTTTGCATATTATCTATATCAAAATCTGCTGGAGAAATATAGCTTTTCCATCTAAATAAACCTGAAAAAGAAACCATTGAATAAAATTTTACATTACTAATATAGTTTGGCAAATATTTATCTTTATATGAATCATCATTTAATGATTCTGAATATAATCCATTAATAGATATAATTCCTAATACTTCTTCAGGATATTCTTGACTATAATAATTTGCATATAAACTACTATCTCCAAAAGTAAGCAATATATATGGTCCATTAATTTCTGCATTATCTAAAGCTTCTCTTAATTCTTTAATTATATTTTTAGAAGTTCTTGGTTTTTTTGAAGATAAACTATAACCATATCCCAATGGTTCTGCTATAACGGTAGTAAATTGACTACTTAATGTATCAGCTAATGCTTTATATTTCATAACTGGGCTATAATCACCTATTTGAGGAAGAATTACTACAGGTCTATAGCCATCACCAACTGTATAAATATTCATCATTCCATCGCCAGCATAATATAGTTTTTTATATTTTCCTTTATATTCATTTGATGCTTCAACTACTCTAAGAATATTATGTATTATTGCAGAAGCAAAAAATACAATTAATGTAAGTAATATTAAAGCTACAAAAAAGCCTTTTATTGAGTCATATAATATTCCTATTTTTCTATGAGTTCTTACAAAAAATTTGAACTTATCTTTTATCTTTCCTTCCACTTTTGTACCTCTTAAATTTCTATTGTGCCATTGTATATTTAGTAGTATATGATCTATTAGTAAAGTTAACTTTAACGCTTAAAACTTGTTTTCCATAAGAAGGATCTTTTGGCTCTTTTACCTCAAAGCTTTGAACGTCTTGACATATACAAATATTATTATAATACAAGTTTTTATTATCAAGATCACATGTAAAAATATCGCCATTTGAAAATTCAACAGAATATATTTTATCATCAGTATTTTCAGAAGCAGATTTAAATCTATTTCCTTTTATTTCTGATTCTCTAATAAAATATAAATTTAATTTATTAAAATCTGCAGAACTATAAATTTCTTGTGACATTAGTTTTGAATTTCCATAAAAAAATGACGTAACTCCGCCTATTACTGAAGCAATCAATAGAAAGCTTGCTACGTAAACAATTAAGCCTATCATTGTTACACCTTTTTGTGATCTCATAAAAATTTCTCTCTTTCGTAAAATATTTTCATACAATTATACTATATATCAAATAGTGAAAAAAAACAAGTAAAAATAAGCAAAAAAATAAAGTTCTTGACAAAGTCAAAAACTTTATTTTATATAAAATTGTGAATTATTGTAATTCTACTACTGCTCTAGTGTTCGACTTCGTCGAACCCATTGCTTGTCTCCGAATTATAATAATTTTGATCAAAGCAAGCTTTATCAAAATTATTGTAATTCTACTACTGCGCCAGCTTCAGTTAATTTAGCTTGTAATTCTTCTGCTTCAGCTTTTGGTGCATTTTCTTTAACAGTTTTTGGAGCTCCATCAACTAATTCTTTAGCTTCTTTTAATCCTAAACCTGTTAATTCTTTAACAACTTTGATTACTTGTAATTTAGCTGCTCCAGCATCTTTTAATACAACATTGTATTCTGATTTTTCAGCTGCTCCAGCATCTCCTGCTGCAGCTGCTCCTGCTGCTGGTGCTGCAACTGCTGCTGCAGTAACTCCATATTTTTCTTCAATTCCTTTAACTAATTCTGATAATTCAACTACTGTTAA
>CANQWQ010000002.1 GCA_947627595.1 uncultured Clostridia bacterium | reverse complement strand
CCAGCGTTTATCCTGAGCCAGGATCAAACTCTCAAATTTAAAAATTTATTCAAGTTTTTTAGCTCTTAATTATTTTTTACTTTTTTCAAAGTTTTAATTCAAAGGATATTTACACTATTTTTTCATTTATTGTTTATTTTTCAAGGTACTTCCTTTCGAATTGATAGCTTCGCATTGCGTTGTCAAACTTCTTTCGTGCCTCCGCCACGTACCTATGTACTGTTCTGTCGGTCACTCAATCGTTTTCCTAGCACTGCTCGCTCTGAATTCGAAATATATAATAAAAATCTCGCTCCGATTTGCTCGGAACGAGATTTATTATACTACTTGTGTTTCATTTTGTCAACGACTTTTTTTAAATTTTTTGAAATTATTTTTGGGTTTGTTCAAACACTGCATTTGGAAGTGTTATTACAGGACGTACAGTAAATTGATTACTTTTAAATTCTCCAGCTCCAAATCCACCTCCAGATACAGCACATAAATGAATATTACTCTTTCCATCAGTACCTCCGGAATAATCTGCAATCCAATATCCTACACAACCGTATTCTTCAGAAGTTCCTTCAGGGAAAAATAATTTATTGGCGGAAACATTAGATAATTCATTAGGTTTTATTGAAGTACTATATTTTTCGTTTCCTACTTCTTGCAAACTATACCAATATCCAGAAGTTCCTTGCATTTGAGATGTTAACTTCTTTCCTTTATAATTGCTATTATATGCATCTTCTAATTGTTTTAAAGTTGGTGCACCTGTTACTTTTATAGTTGATGCTACACTTTCTGGAATTCCTTGGCTAATTAAAGAATTTTTAACTTCTTCTTTTATATTATTCCATACTCCTGTGTAAATTCCTTCGCCTTTTAAATAATTTAATAAATCTTCTCTACTTGTTTGTGAATATACGCAACGTTTACCATTATCATTCTTTATATTATCACCTGTTATTGTTAAAGCAGAATCTTCATAATAACCATTATATATATAATATTTATTATTGCTATCTGAACAAAATTCTGTATAACCGCTTATAGTTGGAACAATCTTTTCTCCAGGTGTTGCAGTTTCACCACCTGGTGTAGTAGGGTTTGTAGTTGATGTCCCTTCTATATCGAAATCATATCCATTATATCGAACAGTAGCTGGTAGACTTTCTATTTTGTTTTCTTCTGTTAAATCTGCATAATTATCTTCACCTATTTTTAGTTTAACGCCATCTAGATTTTCTCTTAAGTTTTTATTTAAATCGTCTAAATTAATAGTTCCTGACTCATCATAACTTCCATCTACTTCTGTATATACTCTTTCATAAGCCTCCGCATACTTTGTCTTTTCTCTTGAATTTATACTTCTTCCAATAATTCCATTTTCTCCTACTACAAGTGAAATGGAAACTCCAGCTAATATCAACAAAACTATTATCGTTATTACTAGAGCAATCAAAGTGATTCCTTTATCTTTTTTCATTATTTCTTGCCTCCGCTTTTGTACATTTATTATAAATATAATATACTAACCAAAATTTAAAATCAATATATTAACAACTGTTTATAAACTCTTCAAATATTTTTCTAGCTTCAACACTATCATCAAAAATCATTTCTGGATGCCATTGAACACCTATAGCAAACTTTTTATCTTTTCTTTCAATTGCTTCAACTATTCCATCATCTGAATATCCAACTATATCAAATTTATTTGTTTTTGTAACATAACATCTATGTCTACTATTTACTAAAAATTTTTCTGAACCTACTATATTATATAAATAACTATCTTTTGAAATTTTTACTTTGTGTGAAAATTTTTCTAAATCTCTATGTTTTTCTTCTTCACCTGGAATTCTTTCAACAACTCTTTCTTCTGAATCAATTGCTCCTAAAGTTTGCATTCCAAGGCAAATTCCTAAAATTGGAACATCATTTTCAATTGCATATTCTGCAATAAATTTATCATAATAATAAATCTTACAACCACCTGGCATAATTATTCCGTCACACATTTTAAGAATTCTAGTTAATTCATCTTTTTCATCAGATGTAAGTTCTCTATCTTGATCTAAATTATAATGTGGAAATTCAAAATCTTGTGTTGGTAAAATTAAAAGAGGAATTCCGCCAGATTTTATTACAGCTCTTCTATAATTGTCGTCAACTGAAAAAATTGGCTTGTCTTCTGCTTTAGAATTGTTTTCTCTGCCAACAATTCCTATTATTGGTTTTTTCATAAAACATCCTTTCAATTATTTATAAATTCTATAAACTGTGAGTCTAGCTGATTTTGTTGAAGTATGAAGTAGTTCATAATTTTCAAAACCAGTATATTCTAAAACTTCTTTCAAAATCTTGTCTTCTGGTTGTTCTATCCAATTTTTAATTCCTAAAATAAACTCATCTTCTCCTTCAAATTCTCTTAAGTCTTGTAAATCATCTAATTTATCTGGAGCTATTATTAAGCTTTCTTTATAAATTTTAAATTCTGGAACATCTTGAATATGTGAAAACACAGTAGGTACAACTAAAACAAATCTATCATCTTTATATTCTTCAGCAATATCTAAATATTTTTGATATCCTACATATAAATAGTTTATTGGTTTTGTCATAATTCCATAAATCGTTAAATATATCGCAAAAGCTGATAAAACTATTGTTGAAAACTTTTTTGCATCAATGCAATCATCTAAAACAATTAAGAAAATCATTGAAATCATTGGTAAAATAAACATTATATATCTTAAAGATTTATATGGTGACATTAAAACCATCATTAAAAATGTAAGTGCTGTAGGAATTACTAATATTAAGTAAAGGCCTTTTTCTTTGCTTTTTATAAATTTAAAAATAAATATGACAAACAATATTATAGTTAAAATTATTCCAAATTTTAAAGGTAAACTATATGCACTAAATAAATTTTCACAAAGTTTTATAAACGCTTCTAATAATGTAAAAGTTCTAGGGTTACCATTTATTCCTCTATATGAAAAGAAAATATGATAGATTGATGGAATAAATATTAACACTCCAATTACGGCAGATTTTATGAATTGAAGAATATAAGTTCCAATCTCTTTTTTGTTCTTTTTGGAAATCATTATTCCTATCATAGTTATCGCTAAGAATGCTGCATAAAAGCAGAAATTATATTGTGTTAAAAATCCTAGAATAGTAACAATTACAAGTTCTCTTTTTAACTTTTTAGTTATTTCAAAATTATTATAATAAATCTTTAAATTTGTATATAAGAACCAAACTGTAAAAAATGTAAGCATCATATACATTCTCTGAAACATTACAGTTGAGATTGCTCCAATGCTTCCACCATATAAAATTAAATTTGGAATTGATAAATGTTTTTTATTTATTAAAATAAAGATTTTTCTTAAAATATATATTGTCCCATAGAAAAATATTAAGTTCAATAAAAATCCTATATATTTAGAAAAGTGGCCCCAAAACAAGATTGACATTATATGTATTGCAAAATAAAATAGTGGCGGATGAACATCTTTAGCTGTATTCCAATAAACTGAAACAAAATCAATTGCTTCTTCAAAATTATCAATTTGCAAATATTCTGTAGCATCTTCAGGAGTTCTCCAAACCGAGCTAAAGTCATCTCTATTTAATTTTTTAACTTCGTCACTATAAGCACCTTTGTCAATTATCTTATAATAAACATAGTTTTTCAAAGTTAAAAGTGGGTTTCTTCTCTTAATTATTGAATCAATATTATCAATTCTTCCATAAGACAAAAAAGTATTTCCTAATGTGCTATTTGAAGCGCCATAAGAAAACATTTCATCTTCATGAAATCCTTCTTTTCGATCAATTGCCCAAAATAATACAATCGTCAAGCAAACCGCTACAATAAAATATATAATTAAATTTAAGTTTTCTTTTATTTTTTTCATTAACTTTCCTTTTTATAAAATCGCAATAAGTGAATTATACATCTTAACAATATATTTATCAGTCATTCCAGACAAATATGTAATAATTGCTTTTGAATATTCTTTTTCATCTGATATATCAAAAATAATTTTATTATTGTATTTTTCGTCTTCTCTTTCACTTATGTCACTAAAATTAGCAAGCCATCCAATAAACTCTGAAACAAGTTCTGGATAAAACTTTTTCATTTTTCTTAAATTTTTAATTGTATTTTCGCCATCATAAGCATTTTTTAATAATGTAAATAATTCATTCATAAATAATGTACAATATCTAATCATTGGTTTTAAAATTTCATGCTTATAAATTCTTTGGTTATTAAAATCTATTAAACGATTCATTGTATCTAAGGCTTCTCTAGAAAATTTTAAGCCAACATCTGGATTGCTATTATTGCAAAGATCAACAACTAAATAATTTATTATATTTGTAGTATTTATATTTTTTATTTCATCAATTAATTCATCTAATTTTTCAACATCTTTTTCTTTTAAAATTCCTTGTGTTAAAGCATCTTCAATATCTCTTCCAATATATGAAATGTTGTCAGCTATTTTAACAACGCAAGCTTCCCAAGTATATGGCATAAATTTAGCAGGAATTGTAAAATCATTAGTCAAATTAATATATTCGTCACGAGGCTTTAAACCATTTGAATCAAAATTTCCGCAATGGCCGATTATTCCGTCTCTAACAGCATAAGTCAAATTTAAGTTTCTTTTCTTTCCTTCATAATCTTTTAAAAGTTCGAAATTATCAACAAATTCTAGTCCATTTCTTCCATGCCAAAACTTATCTAAGCCATTTCTTACAGCTATATCACTTAAAATCTTTTCTCCTTGATGCCCAAAAGGAGTATGACCTAAATCATGGCCAACACTAATTGCTTTTGTAAGTTCCACATTTAGACCTAATGCGTTCGCAATTGTGTAACTAATTGATTCAACAAGATTTACATGTTCAACCCTAGTGCAAACATGATCATTATCTGGTGCAAAAAATACTTGTGTTTTCCCTTTTAATCTTTTGTAAGCATTACAATTTATAATTCTTGTGTAATCTCTATCAAATTCACTTCTCATAGTGTCAGTTCCAAATTTAGGAGTATATAGTTCTTGTTCTCTTTTAATCGCATTTTCCCATTTTGGATTTTCCTCACACATACGAAATTTTTCGAATTTCTTCATTAAATCTTCTCCTTAGTAGACTTTTGAAACAAAAAGGTATATGCAAATACATATACCCCTAAAAATATATCTAATTATTTGCAGTTTTATTAGAAGAAATCAAATAATATTTTTTCAATTTTTCTTCTGCCAAATAATTTATTGTTCCAAGTGGGAATTTTCCATCTTTATTTTTCTTTCCAGCTGGAACTCCAGTTAAAATTTCGATTCCTTCATCAATTGTTGAAATTGCATATATGTGGAATTTTCCTTTTTTAACAGTATCTATAATTTCATCAGACAAGTGTAAATTTCTAACATTTTGAACTGGAATAATTACACCTTGTTCTCCATTAAATCCTCTTAATTTACAGATTTGGAAGAAACCTTCTATTTTTTCGTTAACACCACCAATTGGTTGAATTTCACCTTTTTGGTTAACAGATCCAGTTACTGCAATTGATTGATTAATTGGAATTTCTGATAAGCTTGATAAAATCGCATACAATTCTGTACTTGAAGCACTATCACCATCAACTCCACCATATAATTGTTCAAAACAAATACTAGCGGTTAATGAAATTGGAAATTCTTGAGCAAATAGTTGTCCTAAATATCCAGATAAAATCATAACACCTTTTGAGTGTGATGATCCAGACATTTCAACTTCTCTTTCAATATTAACAATTCCCCCAGAGCCCATATATGTGTTAGCTGTAACTTTAGCTGGCTTTCCAAAAGAATAATCTCCAATTGAAATTACTGTTAAACCATTTATTTGGCCAACTCTAAAACCATCTGTATCTATAAGTAATGTTTCTTCTTGAACCATTTCTAAATATTTTTCATCATATTTTTTGATTCTTTCAATTCTTTCATCTAAAGCTTTTTCAACAAATTCTTTTGTAACTATCTTTGATTTTGAAAGTTTTGCCCAAGTAGCAGCTTCACCGATTACTTCATTTATTGAATTAAAGTGTGTTGAAATCTTTTCTTTGTCGCCAGCCATTTTTGAAGCAAACTCAACTACGCATGCAACAGCTTCTTTATCAAGATCCATTAATTCTTCTTGAATACAATAATTTCTTATAAAGCTAGCTAGTTTTCCTATATTTTGAGCATTTTTTGGAGCATCATCTTCAAATTCAACTTTAATTTTAAATAGCTTTCTAAAATCTGGATCACAGTTTAAAAGTGTATGATAAATTTCTGAAGATCCAACTAAAACTACTTTAACCTCTAATGGAATTGGTTCTGGTTTTAATGAAGCAAGCATCATTGTTTGATGATTATCAATAATTGTATCAATTCCAATTTGACCATTTCTTAAAGCTCTTTTTAATCCCTCATAACAAGCTTGATTAGCTATTAAGTCTCTAGCTTGAAATACAATATAACCACCATTTGCTTGATGTAGCAAACCTGGTTTTAACATTGTAAAATCAGTTCTTATAGCACCATATTGATTTTCATATTCAATTCCGCCAAAAATGTTGTTATATAGATAGTTATTGTCCATAATAACTGGAGCGCCTTCTAATTTGCTGTTATCGACAAATAAGTTTACTCTATAATTTAACCATGGTGAAATAGCTTCAGGCTTTTGGTTTGGAGGTAATGGCGTCTTGTTATCTGGCTCTGGAGCTAAGAATAATGAAATATTTCTTAAAATATCATTTTTAATATTATCTAAATATGTTGAAATCGTTTTATTTCTTTTATAATTAGCTTTAATTGAATTTATATGAACATCAATAGTAAGATGTGCAATACTTGCTTGCCATTCCTCTATTTTTTTATCAGCTTCTCTTTCTAAACCTTTAATTGCAGCTAAAGTTTCTAAAACTTGATCTTGAACTAAAGCAGATCTTTCTTCAAAATCTCTTTTTACGCTTTCTTCTAAAGCTTCAAATTCGTCCTCTTCAAGAGGTTTTCCATCTAGAACAGGCATCATATAAACACCATTAGCTGTAGCTTGAACTTGATAGCCTTGAACTAGAGTTCTTTTATTTAACTGCTCTAAAAGTGCTTCTCTTTTAGCATCATATTCTAGTTTTATAGCTTTTTTCTCTTTTTCAAAATCCTCGTTATTAAATGTTTTCTTTATATCTCTTCTAATATCTTTAACAAAAGTTTCCATAGTGTTTTGGAAAACTTTACCTTGACCAGCAGGGAAATTAATTGCTAAAGGTTCATTAGGATTATCAAAATTATAAATATAGCACCAATCAGAAGGAGCTTTTTCTTTAGAAGCTCTAGCAACTAAAGTCTTTTTAGTATAAACTGTTTTTCCAATTCCAGTTGTACCTTCAACATAAATATTATACCCATGAATATCTATGTCTAAACCGAAATTTAAAGCTTTAATTGCTCTAGCTTGACCAAATATTAAATTTGTTGTATCATCTATTTCTTTAGTAGTTTCAAATTTAAATTGACTAGGATTACAAACATCTTTTAAATCTTTAGGTGCAAGCTCATTACTCTTTCTCATTAAAATTTATCCTCCGTGTTTTTCTATATTTTATCTATATGTAAATTAATAAAGTTTCACAAATGAATTGTATACTAAACGAAAAAAATTTTCAACATATTTCCTGATTTTTTTTATATTTTTAGTTCCATTATTATTGCATCAAAAGTATTATTATAATATCTTTTTCTAACTCCGAATTTCTTTAAATCCAAGCTTTTTATAAAGATTAATTGCAGGCTCATTTTGAGAATTAACTTCTAAACTTATAGTATCTAAACCTGATTCTTTCGCCATTTTTATAAGTTCCTCTAAAAGTTTTTGTCCAACTCCTTTATGTCTATAACTTTTTTTCACAACAATATTCATAATTTCGGCAATATCTATGTTTATCAAAATTCCAGCAAATCCAATAATCTCGCCTTCTTCTGTTTTAGCAACAATATACCTACACTCTTCTTTTAAAACTTCTTGCTCTAAAACATTATTATTCCAAAAATTATCAAATTCATCTTGTAAGATATTTCCGATTTCTCTTACATCTTCTACAGTCATTTTAAAAATTTTCATATTTTTCCTTATTACTAAACACTTTTCAAATCCGCTCTGTGCGCCTACCATGGTTTATTTCCTCAGTGTCGACGCTCGGACGGCTTACGCCTATTGGGTACCCTGCCCAATATCCTCGCTTTCTCATTCGGAAACAAACCATGCTCTCGCACGCGCTATTTTTTACTAAGTCTTTCTGCTTGAGATTTTCTTAAATAGTTTGGTGCAAGAGTATCTGCATTAACCGAATTATTAGAATTATATTTTTTAAGTCCGATAAGTCCGCAAGAATAAGCTCTTTGTATATTGTCTCCGCAAAATTTAGAATTTGGAAATTTTGATAAAATCAAATCTTTATGAAGCTCAGCTCCATTTCCAACAAAAGTTATATCTGAATATTTTGAAACTTCTTCAAGTAAAACATTAATATCATCAGCTATTAAATCTTGTTTTAAATTAATTTCATTATCAAAAATTCCCATATAACATTGATTATTTCTAGCATCAATAAGAGCCACTTTTGTTTCAGAAAAATCTTTTATATTTTTTGCTAAGCTCTCTAAAGAAGTAACTTCAGCTATTTTTATATTGTTTACTTCACAAATAGCTTTTACACTAGCAACTCCAATTCTAATTCCTGTAAAAGATCCAGGTCCAACTGCACAAGAAACTAAATCTATATCTTTTAATTGTAAGTTTGATTTTTCTAAAGCTTCTTTTACAAGTGGCATAAGATTTTCTGAATGTGTTAAACCATTATTTAAAGAATTTTCTATTATTAAATTTTCATTATCTAATATTGCAACACCACAAATTTCAGATGTTGTATCAATTGCTAAAATTTTCATTTTTATTCCTTTATTATTTCATCAAAATTTTCAAATTCAAGTTCTCTTCTATTTTCATCTGTTAGGTTCCTTGAAAAAGTTATTTTTTTATATCCTTTTGGTAAAATATTTTCAATCTTTTCGCCCCATTCAATTAGGCAAATTCCTTTATCAAAATATTCTTCTCCACCTATTGCATAAAATTCATCTTGATCTTCTAATCTATAAACATCAAAATGATATATATTTAAATCATCTAAATTATATTCATTTACAATAGTAAAAGTAGGACTAGAAATCTCATTTTCTTTTCCAAAATATTTTAAAATTCCTTCTACAAATTTAGTTTTTCCAGATCCTAAATCACCGGTTAAAACAATGATATCGCCTTTTTTAAGCTTTCCTGCAATTTCCATTGCAACTTTAATTGTTTCATCACCGAGAATTTGTAACTATTTTTTTCATTTAAAAGCCTTTCTTTATTTTATTCTAATAACATCAAGATATACTTTGCTAGGGTTTTCTGTAATATTTCCGCTTGCTAAATCAATAACAATACTCTGTCCAGAATTTCCACTTACAAATCTGGCAACTTGAAGTTGTGTATCAGAAAGCATTGAAATTCCTGAAATAGAGCCGTCACCTAAAGCATACCAATCATCTTGAAGTAAATTTCCAGCATTATCTTCAATTCCAACTTTTGAACCATCTGTAAATAATATTGTTCCATTATAAAATGTAACTTCATCACTAGCTTTACTTAATAAGCCACTGTCAGCAACCTCAAAAATTGCATTTGTATCAATATTATAAGCATATATTTTTCCAAGATATGTGATATCCATTAATAATAATCTTTCAATTAAAACAAATTCGCCTGATAATTCATCTAATCCAATTATTGGTGTAAATGTGTTTGCTGTAAAATCAAGCACATAAATTCCGCAATCAGCTCCATTTGGCATATATGAAACATATAAACAATTATTATCTTTATCTATTGTAAAATGACTAACTTCGTTTTCATTTGTTAAAAATCTAGCAAATTCTTCTTCTATACTATATTCAACAAGTGCACCATTAGCTGTTACAAAATATAATTTTCCTGAATAATATTCTAAATTTGTAATTCCTCCATATTCTTCTGTAGAAAGAACTTCTTTTAATTCATAATTCTTTACTGATAAATCAATTTCACAAATAGAGTAAGAAGATTCATCTCTTTCATAAGCTACATAAACTTTATTATCTCCATAGCAATATTCTTTATAATCTTCATCTAATTCTGTAATTATAGAAGATTTTAAATCAGAGTTTATAAAAACTAAATTATTATTTTCAACTGCAATACTTACAGCTTCATCTAGGGTTATTCCGTTTTTACTATTGTTTTTATCTTCATCATCTTTTTCTGTAGTTGTATTAGTGTTAGTTTGTGAAACTTGATTAGGATCTTTAACTGGAATATTTTTATTTTTTTTCAAAGAATTTCTATTTCCTTTAACAAAAATAACCATAAATATAAAAATAACTGCTAATATAACAATTCCAATAACAACAGCAACTTTAACTTTTGTTTTGTTATCCATTTATCTTCCTCTTTTCTGTGACATAAAAATTCATTTATAGTATATCATATTAATAATTATTTGTGTATAGTAAATTTATAAAAAATAAAAAATGAGAAATGGGGACAGTCCCCATTTCCCAAAAATAATTATTCAGCTTTATTTTCTTCTTCTTTTTTCTCTTCTTCTGGTTTAGTTTCAGGTTCTTCAGCTTTCTCAGCTTTTTCTTCCTTAACTTCTTCTTTAACCTCTTCTTTTACTTCTTCTGTAGCTTCAGTTTTAGCTTCTTCTTTAACTTCTTCTACAACTGGAGCAATGTCAGTAGTTGTTTCAGCATTTTCTGCAACTTCAGATTCACCTGGTACTACTTCTTCTTTAATTGTTATTTCTCTGTTTTCAATTCTAGCACCAACATCTTCTTTAGTCTTAGCAGCTTTACCTACTCTATCTCTTAAATAATATAATTTAGCACGTCTAGCTTTACCTACTCTAATTACTTCTACTTTTTCTACTAATGGTGAGTGTACTAAGAATGTTTTTTCAACTCCAACACCATATGAAATTCTTCTTACTGTAAATGTAGCGTTTACTCCGCCACCTTGTTTTTTAATAATAATTCCTTCGAAAACTTGGATTCTTTCTTTGTTTCCTTCTTTAATTCTAACATGAACTCTAACAGTATCACCGATTTTTAATTCAGGAATTTTGTTTTTTAATTGCTCATGTTCGATTGATTTCATTATATCCATTTTAAAATTATCCTTTCTAAAAATTTTTTTCTAACTTTTTTAAATATTCTTTGTCCTCTTCTGACAATTTTGCTTTTTCTAACAAATCTGGTCTTTTATTATATGTATTTTCTAATGAACTTTGTCTTCTCCAAGTATCAATATTTTTGTGATGCCCGGAAATTAAAACTTCTGGAACCTTAATTCCTTCAAATATTTCTGGTTTTGTATATTGTGAATATTCTAAAAGTCCATCTGTAAATGATTCTTCTTCATTTGATCCATCACTTAAAACTCCTGGAATATATCTTGAAACACTGTCAATCAAAACCATTGCAGGTAATTCACCACCAGTTAAAACATAATCACCTATTGAAATTTCTTCAGGATTAATCATATCTATAGCTCTTTGGTCAATTCCTTCATAATGTCCACATAATAAAATTATTTGATCAGCTTTTGATAATTCCTCCACTTTAGCTTGATCTAGCTTTTTTCCTTGTGGAGATAAATAAATTACTTTTGCATTATCAGATTTTTCTATAGATTTATAAGCTCTGTAAACAACGTCAGGTTTTATTAACATTCCCTTTCCGCCACCATAAGGTGTATCATCTACATGGCCATGCTTATCTTCAGAAAAATCTCTAATGTTTATTAGATTAATTTCTAAAATCTTAGACTTTGTTGCTCTTCCAATAATACTTTCTGTTACTGGAATAAACATTTCTGGAAAAAGTGTTAAAACATCAAATTTCATTTTAAAGTCCTGGAATTAAAGTCACTGTAATTTTTTTATTAGTCAAATCTACATCTTTTATAACATCTGGAATTCCTGGCAAATATTTAAGTTCGCCTTTTTCAGTTCTTACAACATATACTGAATTACTTTTTGTATTAAATACATCATCAACTGTTCCTAAAAGCTTTCCATTATCTTCATAAACTTCTAGTCCAATTAAATCTGCTATATAATATTTTCCTTTTGGTAATTCACCAAGTTCTGAACGAGGAATATAAACATATAAACCGTCTTAGCTTTTCAGCATAATCAATATGGTCTATTCCTTTTAGTTTAAGAATTACTTGATTTTTTGAATATGCCACTTTTTGAATTTCATATTCTTTATATTCATTTTTTTCTTTAACTAAAATAGATTTAAGTTTTTCAAATCTTTCAGGATCTTCTGAAAAAGAATTTAACTTAACTTCTCCTCTTAAACCTCTAGTATTAACAATTTGACCAATTTCTAAAACATCTTTATCATTCATATTTTAAAAATCCTAATCTAAAAATTCAACAGTAACCTTTTTGTGTTCATGTGCAGAAACTGCTTTCATAACACTTCTGATAGCCTTAGCCATTCTTCCTTGCTTTCCAATTACTTTTCCCATATCGTCTTTTGCAACTTTTACTTCATAGCAAGTTATAGATTTGGCATTTGTGATTTCTTCGACAACAACTTCATCTGGATTATCAACCAAATTTTTAATAATTGTTTCTAATACTTCTTTCATTTAAATAGCCTCCTCTAATTATTTTGCACTTTTTTCAATTAAAAATTTAACTGAATCAGTTGGTCTTGCACCGTTTTTAATCCAAGCTTCTACTTTTTCTTTGTCTAAGTTAATTGTAGCTGGATCTGTCATTGGATCATAAGTTCCAATTTTTTCAATGATTTTTCCATCTCTTGGGCTTCTAGAATCAGCAACTACTATGTGATAGAAAGGTGCTTTTTTCTTTCCTTGTCTTTGTAATCTAATTTTTACCATTAAATTTCACCTCCAAATTTATTTATCTATATTTAAAATTAAATTTTCTTAAAATTTAATTCTTAATATACAAATTATTGTAATCCATCAAAATCATCAGGATTAATATTCATTTTTTTCATCATATCTCTCATTTTTTTAGGAGAGTTCATTTCTTTCATCATTTTTTGAGTCATTTCAAATGATTTCATAAATTTGTTTAACTCTGGGACAGATGTTCCACTTCCATTTGCAATTCTTAATCTTCTGCTTCCATTTAAAATATTTGGATTTCTTCTTTCTTCTTTTGTCATTGAGCAAATCATAGCTTCTATTCTTAAAAACTCTTTATCATCAATTTGAACATCTTTTAGTTTGCTTCCAATTCCTGGAATCATCTTTAAAATTGAAGAAAAAGAACCCATTTTTTTCATTTGTCTTAGTTGAGTTAAATAATCATCTAAATCAAATTTGTTTTTCTTTAATCTTTTTTCTAAAGCTTCAGCTTGTTCTAAATCGAAGTTTTCTTCAGCTTTATCTATTATTGAAAGAATATCACCCATTCCTAAAATTCTTGAAGCCATTCTATCTGGATAAAATTCTTCAAAATCACTTAATTTTTCACCAACACCTATATATTTAATTGGTTTTCCTGTAATTGATTTTACTGATAATGCAGCACCACCTCTAGTATCACCATCAAGTTTTGTTAAAACAATTCCATCTATTCCAAGTTCTTGGTTAAATGTATCTGCTATATTAACAGCATCTTGACCTGTCATTGAATCTACAACAAGCATGATTTCATGTGGTTTAATATTTTTCTTTAGTTCTTTAAGTTCATTCATTAGAACTTCGTCTATTTGAAGACGTCCTGCAGTATCTATAATTACAACATCATTTAATTTAGACATTGCAACATTTAAAGCTTGTTTAGCAATTAAATTAACATCTTTACTTGTTTCATTAGCATAAACAGGAATATCTAATTGTTTTCCGACAACTTGTAATTGCTTAATAGCGGCTGGTCTGTAAACATCACATGCAACAAGTAATGGTTTTTTCCCTTGTTTTCTAATTCTGTTTGCAAGTTTTCCAGCAGTGGTTGTTTTACCAGAACCTTGTAAACCAACTAACATTATTACTGTTGGAGGATTTGGTGTAAAGTTAATTTTACTTTCTGTTCCTCCAAGTAAACTTGTTAATTCATCTCTAACTATTTTTACAACTTGTTGACCTGGTGTTAAAGATTTTAAAACATCTTGACCAAGTGCTTTTTCTTCTATTGTTTTTGTAAAATCTTTTACTATTTTATAATTAACATCAGCTTCTAAAAGTGCAAGTTTAACTTCTCTTAAAACTTCTTTTAAATCTGATTCACTAATTCTAGCTTTTCCAGTTAGTTTACGAGTTATTGCTTGCAATCTATCAGCTAAGCCTTCAAATGCCATATTTATATACCTTCTTATAATATATTTTCTAATTTCTTTTTAATTTCTGTGTTTTTGATTTGTTCACAGATTTTCAAAATTGTTTCTTTCTTTTGCCAAAGGTGAAGTTTTTCTTCAAAATCTATTAGATTATTTTCGCCTTTTTTTAAGTTATCTCTAACTGCTTGTCTAGTTATTCCAAGATTTTCAGCTATTTCTGAAAGTCCTATATCTTGGTTATAATAATAATCTAATAATTCATATTGTTTTTCTGTTAAAAGTTTTCCATACAATTCAAGCAAAATACTGAATTTAACACTATCTTCCATTCAAATTTCACCTCATATTTTGTAATGCTATTATACTTTACAACATTTTAAGTAGTTTGTCAATAGTTTTTAGTGATTTTTATTGATTTTTTAGAAAAAAATAACTTCTAAAAATTAGAAGTTATTTTATATCTCTATTTCTTAAAATTTCATTTTTAATTATTGCTTCAGTATCATCTCGTTCTAGAAGATCTAATTGTTTTTTTCTTTTACGTTTTTCTTCTTTTCTTCTCTTCTTTTCCTCAATACGTCTTTGTTCTTTGTCTCTTTCAACAATTTCATCTAAAGTTAGACTACTTTCATAGTCTACAACAGCTTTTGCTGGTCTTTCATAAATTTCAGTTTCAACTATTTCTTCTTTTTTAGGAAGACTAACTCTAGCCTCTTGTATGTAATATTCTAAGATTTCTCTATCTTTTTTATTTAAAGAATCTAAATCTATATGTAAATTATTATATCTCCAAATTAAGTGTCTTTCTTCAGATGAATATGCTGAATTAAGTAAATCTTCAAATCCATATTTTACAGTAAATTTTTTATTTGAAACTACTATATCAATTGTTGTGAATTTAAGTTTTCTAAATTTTCTATAACTATCTCGAAGAAGTTTTATTGCATTATATAAGCTCATTATAAGTCTAGAATAATCTTCTTCATCAATATCAAAAAGACTTGGAATTTCATAACAATTAACAGGTTTTCTTTTTAAAATTCCTTTTGGAACATAATAAACAAAAAACTCACCTTTTGGAATCTGATTTGGAATATCTAAAAATGAAGTATGAAGGAAAATAGTTTTCCAACTCTCAGGTATCATCTCAAATAGATTGTCTTGAATTTGTTTATAAAATTCTTCTTCACCTTGAAATCCTACCATTTTCCTTTCTTCCTCCTAAGTAATATTTAGACTAATAAACTATGACCTGTCATTTCTTCTGGTTGTTCTAATCCCATTATATCAAGCATTGTAGGTGCTAAATCAGCTAAGCAACCTTCACTTAATTTTCTATTTGATTTTCCACCTACCATTACAAGTGGAACAGGGTTTGTTGTATGAGCAGTGTGTGGTTCACCAGTTTTATAATCAATCATTTGCTCACAATTTCCATGATCTGCAACGATTAATAATGTGCCTTCATTTTTTTCAATTGCTTCTACAACTCTTCCTATACATGTATCTAAGAATTCTAAAGCTTTTACAACTGCTTCTAAACTTCCTGTATGTCCAACCATATCAGGGTTTGCATAATTTAAAATAATACTATCATATTTTCTAGAATTAATTGCTTCAACAACTTTATCTGTTACCTCTTCTGCACTCATTTCTGGCTTCATATCATATGTTTCAACTTTTGGTGAAGGAACTAAAATTCTATCTTCACCTTCATATTGTTCTTCTTTTCCACCATTAAAGAAAAATGTAACATGTGCATATTTTTCAGTTTCAGCAATTCTTAATTGAGTTTTTCCTAGTTTTGAAATATATTCTCCAAAAGTATTTTTTAATTCCTCTTTCTTGAAAGCAACATCAACATTTGGCATTGTTTCATCATAAGGAGTCATACATACAAAATATGTTTTGAAAAATTTATCTCTTGCAAATCCATCAAAATTTGGATCAACTATTGTTCTAGTAATCTCTCTAGCTCTATCTGGTCTAAAGTTAAAGAAAATAACTGAATCATTTTCACCTATTTTTGCTACTGGTTCTCCATTTGAATCTAAGATAACAGTAGGTTTAACAAATTCATCAAATTCTTCTCTTTGATAAGATTCTTCCATTGCTTGAGCAGCTGAAGTAGCTTTTTCTCCTTCACCTTTAACTAAAGCTTTATAAGCAAGTTCAACTCTTTCCCATCTCTTATCTCTATCCATAGCATAGAATCTTCCGCTAACAGTAGCGATTTTTCCTACACCTTTTTCAGCCATTTTTGCTTCTAGATCTGAGATATATCCTTCACCTGAAGATGGTGGAGTATCTCTTCCATCCATAAAACAATGAACATAAACATCTTCAAAATCTCTTCTTTTAGCCATTTCCAAAAGTCCATATAAATGTCTGTTATGACTATGAACGCCACCATCAGAAACTAAGCCTATTAAGTGTAATTTTGAATTGTGTTTTTTACAATTTTCAACAGCTTTTACAAATTCAGGAACACTGAAAAAGTCGCCATCTTCAATTGATTTATTAATTTTTTGTAAATCTTGATAAACAATTCTTCCGGCACCAATATTTGTATGTCCAACTTCACTGTTTCCCATTTGTCCTTCTGGAAGTCCTACATCTGTTCCACTAGTATGAACTATTGTATTAGGATTTTCACTAAAAATCTTATCTAAATTTGGTTTATTTGAAAGTTTTACTGCATTTCCTTCTGTTTTCTCATTGATTCCATATCCATCTAGAATCATTAACATTGTAACTTTTTTATCCATCTTTTACATATACCTTCTTCTTAATCATTATAGTTAACAATCTTGCTAAATTCATCTGGTTTTAAGCTAGCTCCACCAACTAATCCACCATCAATATCAGATGTTGTAAATAATTCTTTAGCATTTGAAGATTTAACACTTCCACCATATTGAATAATAACTTCTTCAGCTACATCACTTCCAAAAAGTTCAGCAACTTGTTTTCTAATAGTTTTAATCATATTGTTAGCATCTTCAGATGTAGCAGTCTTTCCAGTTCCTATAGCCCAGATTGGTTCATAGGCAATAATTGTACTCTTTACTTGGTCTTTTGTCAAGCCTTCTAAATCTAATTTTACTTGTGTTGTAACTACAGATTCAGCTTTTCCTGCTTCTCTTTCTTCTAGTTTTTCACCAACACAAACTATTGGTTTTAATTCATTTGCAAAAGCAGCTTTTATTTTCTTATTTACAGATTCGTCTGTTTCATTGAAATATTGTCTTCTTTCACTATGACCTATAATTACATATTCTACACCAATTGATTTTAACATTTGTCCAGAAACTTCTCCAGTATATGCACCTTTTTCTTCAAAATGCATATTTTGAGCACCTATTTTAATATTTGTTCCTTGAACATTCATTAAGCAATAGAATAAATCTGTATAAGGAACACATAAAATTACTTCTGCTTTTGAATCTTTAACAAGTGGTGTAAATGCCTCAATGTACTCAATAGCTTCATTTGGAAGCATATTCATTTTCCAGTTTCCTGCGATTACTTTTCTTCTCATAAATAAAATCCTCCTATTTTATTATTTCATATATAAGTATTGGTTTTTGCTGTTCTTCATTTGAAAATTCTAAACTGTTTAAATAGTCATCTATAGCTTCTTGAATTTTTTCTTCTCTATTTGTATAAAGAATAGCTATAGTTTCGCCATTTTCAACATATTCAGATGTTTTCTTTAGAATTTTAATTCCAGCACTATAATCAATTATATCTTCTTTGGTTTCTCTTCCTGCTCCAAGATTACAAGCAACTTTTCCAATATTTTCAGTATTCATAGATTTTATAAAGCCTGATTTAACAGATTTTACTTCTACTTCAAATTTAGCTTTAGGAAAATTATTTGTATCTTCTATCCAAGAAACATTTCCACCTTGAGCTTTAACAAGCTCTTTGAATTTATTAAAAGCTTCACCATTATTAATCACTTCTATAACTTGAGATTTAGCCTCTTCTTCAGAAATATTTTTTGATAACATAACCATTAAAGTAGCAAGCTCAGTTGAAACCTCTAATAAATCTTTTGGACCTTTTCCATTTAAAGTATCTACTGCTTCTATAACTTCTAAAGAATTTCCAACATTATTTCCAAGTGGAATATCCATATTTGTTATAACAGCTATTGTATCTTTCTTAGCTAATTTTCCTATATTTACCATTTTCTCTGATAATTTTTTCGCATCTTCAAGTTTTTTCATAAAAGCACCACTTCCGAAGCTTTACATCTAAAACAATTGCATCTGCTCCGAGAAGCAATCTTTTTACTCATTATACTTGAAGCAATAAGTGGAATGCTTTCAACAGTAGCTGTAACATCTCTTAAAGCATATAACTTTTTATCTGCTGGAGTTAAATTTCCACTTTGTGAAATAAGGCTTATTCCAATTTCATTTACTTGTCTTATAAAATCTTCTTTAGGAATATTTATTTTATATCCTTCAATTGATTCTAATTTATCAGCAGTTCCTCCTGTGTGGCCAAGCCCTTTTCCACTCATTTTAGCAACTTTGCAACCTAAAGAAGCAGCAATTGGCGCAACTATTAAGGTTGTTTTATCTCCAACTCCACCACTTGAATGTTTATCAACTTTAACTCCAGATATTCCTGACAAATCAACTGTTTCACCAGAATTTACCATTGCTAAAGTAAGTTTTGTTAATTCTTCATCATCAAGTCCTCTAAAATATATTGCCATAAGCAAGCTAGATACTTGATAATCTGGAATTTCTCCTTTAACATATCCATTAATGAAAAAATCAATTTCTTCATCTGAAAGTTTTCCGCCATCACGCTTTTTTTCAATTATATCATACATTCTCATTGGCAAAGTCTACTCCTATTTTTTGATTTCGTTTAAGAAACTTTTTCCTTCTATTTTATCTGAATATACTCCAAACATATCATCAATAGTTTTGGCTATATCGCTGTAAGTATCACGAATTCCAAGATTAACTGGTTTTATTTTTTGACCATAAATTAAAATTGGAACATATTCTCTTGAATGGTCTGTACTAGGTGTTGAAGGATCACAACCATGATCTGCTGTAATCATTAAAACATCATCTTCTTTAAGTTTTGGTAAAAAGCCTTCAAGCCATTTATCAAAAGCAGTATAAGCTTTTGCATATCCATCAACATCATTTCTATGTCCATAAACCATATCAAAATCAACAAGATTTACAAAACATAAACCTGTAAAATCTTTATCTACTAATTCCATTGTTTTATTCATACCTTCAGTATTATCTTTGGTATGATAGCTTTCAGTAATTCCAGATCCTGCAAAAATATCTTTAATTTTTCCAACTGCAATTACATCATAACCTTTATCTTGTAAATTATTTAACATAGTTTCAGGTGGAACTAATGAAAAATCATGTCTATTTTTAGTTCTATAGAAATTATCTTTAGAATCACCTAAAAATGGTCTTGCTATAACTCTACCAACAGCATGTTTTCCTGTTAAAATACTTCTAGCTATTTTACAATATTCATAAAGCTGTTCTAATGGCACAACTTCTTCATGCGCAGCTATTTGAAAAACAGAATCTGCTGATGTATAAACAATTAAATCACCTGTTTTTAGATGTTCTTCACCATAATCTTTTATAACTTCTGTTCCTGAATATGGCTTATTAACTAAAACTCCACGACCAGTTCTTCTTTTAAATTCTTCAATAATTTCATCTGGAAAACCATTTGGATATGTTGGAAAAGCTTGTCTTGAAATGTGACCCGCCATTTCCCAATGTCCTGTTGTTGTATCTTTTCCCATAGAAACTTCTTGACATTTTCCATAAGCTCCAATTGGACTTTCATAAGGTGTTTCAAAACCAATTCCATCAATATTAAAAACACCTATTTTTCTCATTTGATTTACATCAAAAAATTTGCTTTTGGAAATTGCTCTAATAGTGTTGCTTCCTTCATCTCCGAATTTATAACTATCAGGTTGTTCACCAATTCCAACACTATCTAAAACAATTAAAAATATTCTTTTATAATCCATAAATATCTCCTATTACAAGCTTAAAGTAGTGTTTAAAGCAAGTTCTATCATAGTATTTAAGTTTTTCTCTCTATCTTCAGCACTAGCATTTCCACCATGAAGATTGTCATCAACTACTGTAAGTAAGCAAGCTGCTTTTTTTCCTAATAAATTAGCATTATAGAAAAGAGCAAATGCTTCCATTTCACAAGCAACATAGTCAATTTCACTTGGAACTCTTTTAAGAAATTCTTTTGAATCTGTCATATATAAATCAAATGCTTCACTACATAATGTAGCACCTTTTTTATATTTGCAATTCATATTTTTAGCTGTTTCTTCAATTTTCTCATTTAAAAACTCAGAAGAATCTGCAATATGAGAATTTTCATTATTTAAAGTTAAAGCATAATTTCCTTCTGTATAAGTTTTATCAACTAAAACTATATCTAATAATCTTAAATCTTCTGAATAACCGCCACAAGAACCTATTCTAATAATGTTATCAACATCATAAAATTTAAATAACTCATAAGAATAAATTCCCATAGATGGCATTCCCATTCCGCTAGCCATAACAGTTATTCTTTTATCTTTATAATAACCTGTATATGCCTTCATTCCACGGACATCATTAACAAGCTCAGCATTACTTAAATATTTTTCAGCAATTAACTGAGCTCGTTTTGGATCTCCAGGCATTATAACAGTTTTAGCAATTTGACCTAAGTCTGCTTCGTTATGAGGTGTCATAAATTATTTTCTCCCAATTTTATTTGTCTTGAAGTGCTTCGATTCCTGGTAATTTCTTTCCTTCAAGGAACTCTAAGCTTGCTCCGCCACCTGTAGAAATATGTGTGAATTTTTCAGCTAAACCTGCTTTTTCAACAGCTGCAGCAGAATCTCCACCACCTATAATTTTAACTGCATCAATATCAGCTAATGCTTTAGCAATTGAATTTGTTCCAACTGCGAATTGATCAAATTCAAATAAGCCAACTGGTCCATTCCATACAACAGTTTTAGCAGATTTTAATTCTTCAGCATATAATCTAATTGTTTGTTCACCAATATCAAATCCTTCCCAACCATCAGGAATTTCTGTAAATGGAACTGTTTTACTTTCAGTATTTGGATCAAATTCTTTACCAACTTTTGTATCAACTGGTAACATGAATTTAACACCTTTTGCTTTAGCTTTTTCCATTAATTCTTTAGCTAAATCTAATTTATCTAATTCACAAACTGAATTTCCAACATTATATCCCATTGATTTAAAGAATGTGTAAGCCATAGCTCCACCAATCATTAAAACATCAACTTTTTCTAATAATGCTTCAATTACACCGATTTTATCAGAAACTTTTCTACCACCTAATATAGCCATAAATGGTCTTTCTGGATTCTCTAAAGCTGTTCCTAAGAAGTTTAATTCTTTTTCAATTAAGAATCCTGAAACTGCTGGTAAGAAACTTGCAACACCAGTTGTTGAGCTGTGTGCTCTGTGTGCTGTTCCAAATGCGTCATTAACAAATACTTCTGCTAAAGAAGCAAATTTCTTTGATAATTCTTCATCATTTTTCTCTTCACCTGGTTCAAATCTAACGTTTTCAAGTAACATTACTTCTCCAGATTTTAAATTTTCAGCCATTGCTACAGCATCTGGTCCTACAACATCTTTTGCTAAACGAACTTCTTGTCCTAATAATCTTGTAAGTTCAGCTGCAACTATATCCATAGAGAATTCTGGTTTAACTTCTCCCTTTGGACGTCCTAAATGTGAGCAAAGAATAACTTTGCAATCATTTTCTAATAAATATTTGATTGTAGGTAAAGCTGCTACAATTCTTCTGTTATCAGTAATTTTTCTGTTCTCATCATAAGGAACATTAAAATCACATCTAACTAAAACTTTTTTTTCTTTTAAGTCAATATCTCTAACTGTTTTTTTATTCATTTTTTATATCCCCCTTATTTTAAAAGAGGAGATTGACACCTGCCAACCTCCTTCGTGTATTACGTATTTTCAATGATTATTGTTCGTTCAAACTATCCTAGTTCAGCAAAGTATTTAATAGTACGAACCATTTGGCTAGTATAAGAATTTTCATTATCATACCAGCTAACAACTTGTACTTGATACATTCCGTCGCAAACTTTTGTAACCATAGTTTGTGTAGCATCGAATAATGATCCATAAGTAATTCCGATAATATCAGAAGAAACTAATGGTTCTTCAGTATAACCATATGATTGGTTAGCAACTGATTTCATATATGCGTTAATTGCTTCTGGTGTAACTTCTTTATCAGATTTAACAGTAGCAACTAAGATTGTTGTAGATCCAGTTGGAACTGGAACTCTTTGAGCTGATCCAATTAATTTTCCATTTAATTCTGGAATAACTAAACCTATAGCTTTTGCAGCACCTGTTGAGTTAGGAACAATGTTAACTGCAGCAGCTCTAGCTCTTCTTAGATCTTCTTTTCTGTGTGGTCCATCAAGAACCATTTGATCACCTGTATAAGCATGAACTGTAGTCATTATACCTGCTTGAATTGGTGCAAAATCATTTAATGCTTTTGCCATTGGTGCTAAACAGTTTGTTGTACAAGAAGCTGCTGAAATAACAGTATCTTCTTTTGTTAATGTTTTTTCATTAACTCCATAAACTATTGTAGGTAAATCTTTTCCTGCCGGTGCAGAAATAACTACCTTTTTAGCTCCTGCTGTGATGTGAGCTGATGCCTTTTCTTTAGATGTATAGAAACCTGTACACTCTAATACAACATCAACACCAATTTCTCCCCAAGGAAGATTTGCAGCGTCTTTCTCTGCATAAATTTTGATTGTCTTTCCATCTACTGTAATTGAATCTTCACCTGCTGTAACTGTATCTGCCTTATCATATCTTTTTTGTGCAGAATCATATTTTAATAAATGTGCAAGCATTGCTGGACTAGTTAAATCGTTAATTGCAACAATTTCATATCCAGGTGCTCCAAACATTTGTCTAAAAGCAAGACGTCCAATACGTCCGAAACCATTTATAGCTACTCTAACTGCCATAATATATTCCTCCTTAAAATAACAGGCCTTATACTACATAAAGCATCTGTAAAATATTGGTCAAAAAAATTGACCATTGCTATTCTATATCAAAATTCATTTTTTTTCAAGTCTTTTTTTAAAATTTACTTTTTGCCTTTACTTTCAAGCAAATTAAGAAAATCTACAACACCTTTTTTAGGAATTACAATTCCTTTTGGATTTAAGTCATCTAACTCTGTTTGAGTAATATAATGTCTTCCAAAATCTTGCTTCATATTTATCCATTCATTTATATCAATTTTATAAATTTTTCCATTAGCAAATCCAACTAATATAAAAGAAATTGCTCCAAGTTTTGAATATTCTAGTAAAGCTTCTCTTTGATGATCTGTTAAAGCTCTATAAACTATTTTATCTGCAGTTGTAAACTTAGCATCAAAAACAACTGATCTTCCACCTTTTATAACACCTTTAAAATCAGGCTGTGCAGTTTTATCAAAAACCGCTTCAAATTTTCCATTATCAATATATTTTAAAATTCTCATAGATTCTGGTGTTTTTTCAATTTTAGCTAAACCATTTTTTTCATAAATTTTGCAAATCATATCAACATTTTCTTCAAAGATTTTTCCATATTCACGATTTACTTTTCCTTGAAGTTGTCTCATTGGATCATGGACAGCTTTTCCTCTATTTACTTTACCATCTTGTTTTTTCAGCAATTCTTTGTATTCTTCAACAGATATTCCCATATATACCTCTTCTACACCTTAGAATTAATATAATTTAATGCAATTTCTTCAATCTCATCTACAGTAGCTTTGTCACAATTTTCTCTTAATAATCTAATTTTATTCTCAATGATTTTCTTTTCTTTAATTATTTGATAGCTTTTCTTAAAATTAAAATCATATATAAAACACATTTGTAGTAAAATCTCTGAAACAATATTAGGAGTAACAACTTTAGGATCTATCTTATATAATCTTTTTTCTTTAAAAGCTTCTAAAACTGGTTTAAATATTTCTGTTTGACCATCATCTACCAAATTTTTCTGAGTATATAATATATCTAGCTTGTCACTATCTCTAAGCAAATTTGTAAAATATAATTCTCTTTTACTTAAGCCATTTTCAACTACAAATTTGTTATGATTTTTAATCGCCTTTAAGCAAATTTGTTTATCTTCTTCATTATCTAGATATTTTGAAATATAATCGTCTTTAATTAAAATTTCATAAGCTTTGTCGCCATGATCAAAAGATTTGTAATCATTAAATGTTTGATATTCAATGGCTTGAGTAAACCTAGCAATATCATGTAAAAGCCCACAAATTTTAGCAAGTTCTAAATCATGTTCATTTAAGTTTTCTGACTTTGCTATTTCTTCAGCAAGCTCAACAACTCTATATGTGTGATAATATTTTCTGTTTATTTTAGGAATTGTTTTATCAAAACTGCTTGTATATCTATCAAATTCTTCTTTACACTTATCAAAATTCATATATTTTTCCTTTACACTTATTTTCACCTTTATTTTATCATTATTTTTCCCCCTGTCAACCATTTTTTCCGACTTGAAAATAGAAGAATTTTCTTGTATAATAATAAGGTAATTTTATGTAAAGGAAAAATATATGAAACCAGAGCTATTGTCTCCAGTCGGAGACTTTGAATGTCTTAAAGCAGCTGTTCAAAATGGCGCAGATAGCGTATATTTAGGTGCAAGCCAATTTAATGCTCGTGCAAGAGCAAGAAATTTTGACATGGAAACACTTAGTCAAGCTATCAAATATTGTAAACTTCATAATGTGAAAACACACATCACTTTAAATATATTAATTAAAGATGATGAATTTGAAGATGCAGTTCGTCTAGCAGTCGATTGTTATAATCTAGGTGCAGATGCTTTTATAATTCAAGATTTAGGTTTAATTAAATATTTAAGAGAAAATTATCCTGAAATTCCAATTCATGCTAGCACTCAAATGACAACTCACAATTTAGCTGGTGTTAAACAATTAGAAAATATGGGAGTTAAAAGAGTTGTTTTATCTCGTGAGCTTTCTGTCTCTGAAATTGAAAATATTTGTCAAAATGTAAATGTTGAAATTGAGACTTTTCTTCATGGTGCCCTTTGTATCTCATATTCTGGTCAATGCTTGTTTTCTAGTATAATTGGTGGTCGTTCTGGAAATCGCGGTTTATGTGCTGGTCCTTGTAGACTTCCATATACTTTAATTGATGGAAATGATAAAGAATTAGATAAAGGCTATCTTTTAAGTCCTAGAGATTTAAATGGTACTTCTTTTCTTCCTGAATTAATTAAAGCTGGTGTTAGTTGTTTTAAAATTGAAGGCCGTCTTAAAAACCCCGAATATGTTGGAATTGTTACAAGATATTATAGAAATTTAATTGATATAGTTTATGATAATTTAGATAAATCAAATGAAGAAATATTAGAGCTTTTGAAGAAAAAAGAAAATGAAATAAACCCAAATACTTCTATGACTTATTTAGAAGAATTAACTCAAAGCTTTAATCGTGGCGGTTTTTCAAATGGACATCTATCTTACGAAGCAAATAAAAATCTTATTTATAAAGAGCTTCCTAGTAACTCTGGTTTTTATTTAGGAAAAGTCCAAAACTTTAAACCAAATAAAGGATATATAACTTTAAAACTTGAACATAATATCGGAATCAGTGATAAAATAAGTATAAATTCAGATAATTACACAATTTCAGAGCTTATGGATTTGAAAAGCAATAATTTAAGATTTGCTAAAACTGGTGAAACTGTTGTTATTGGAAGAATTAAAGGAAATATTAAACAAGGTCAAAATATCTATAAACTTCAAAGTAAAGTTTTAAATGACGACATCTCTCCTACTTTTGAAGAAAATAAAGAATTTAGAAAAACTAAAATTGATTGCATAGTAAATATTAAAGAAAATGAAAATCTTTCTTTAGAAATAAATTATAATAGCGAAAAAATTTCTTCTAAACTAGATATCGTGCCAGATAAAGCTATAAATACACCTATAACTAAAGATTCTATTATCTCTCAAATTTCAAAAACTGGTAATACGCCTTTTGAATTTGAAAATATAAAAGTAAATCTAGATGATGGTTTATTTGTTCCTGTAAAAATTTTAAATGAACTTAGAAGAACAGCTTTAGAGAGTTTAGAACAATTCATTTTAGACAAAGAAGTTAACTCTAGAAATTTAAAATTAAAAGAATTTTCTTCTTATGAAATTTATAAAAATGATTCTTCTAAATCTATAACATTATTACTAAATATTTTAAACGAGAATGAAAATTACGGCGATATTTTAGATGGAATAGACAAGTTATATATTCCGCTTAAATATTTCGTTATAGCTAAATTTAAAGAAACTGTTCAAAATTTATGTAATAAATTTAATGCATATGTCTATAACCCTAATGTTATAAGAGATAGATTAAATATTAATTTTGATGATATTACTTCAAACTTTAATATAAAAGGCTTTGTGGTTTCTTCTATCTCTCAAATTGATATATTAAAAAAATATAATTTAGAATTAATTGGAAATTATACTTTAAATGTTTATAACAAAGAAACAATAAAATATTTAAAAGATTTAGGAATTAAGAGTTTAACTATAACTCCAGAGCTAAATGATACTGATACTCAAAGACTTATAGAGACCTCTTCTCTTCCTTTAGAATTATGGACTTATGGAAATATTCCATTAATGACTATGAATTACTGTTTACTAGGAAGATCAAATAAATGTTATAAAGAATGTTTCGAGCCTTGCATGAGGAGCCAAATCTTTTATTTAAAAGATAGATTAGATTTTAAGTTTAAGGTTCTTCCTGATAAAGTTTTTAACCTTACGCAAATATTTAATTCTAAAATAACTTCTTTTGATTATTCTAATTATAATGTAAATTCTTTTAGAATAAATATTTTAGATGAGTCATCAGAACAAATTAAACAAATAATTAAAAATGTAAAAAATAATGTTCCATTTAAAGGAAATGATTATTGTGGTCATTTCAATAAAACAGAACAATAAAATAAGCGTTTCTCTTAAACGAGAAACGCTTTATTTATTAGTTTCTACTAATTAATTTTGAAACAAAGAAAACTATTTGAGTTGGATATTTCTTAGCAATTCCTTTAGTTATAGCTTTTCCTCCAACAGTAACAGCAGCAACTATTGCACTAAATAATATTTGAAAATTTTGATCAATTCCAAAGTTTTCTGTTAATTTCAATGTGATTAAAGCACTAAGTGATCCACTCAAAACTCCACAGATATCACCAACAACATCTGCGCAGAAATTTGAAACTTTTGGTGAATTTCTAATTAAGTTTATGGCTTTTTTTGAGCCATGAATTTTTTTTGCAGCCATTGAGTGAAACTCTTCTTCTTTTGCAACAGTAGTAGCAACACCTATTAAGTCAAATAAAATACCTATAAATATAACAGCTATTAAAACTAAAATAGCTGGGATAATATCTAAACCATTTATTGCAAAATTTGAAATAAATGAAAAAGTTAAAGATAAAATAAATGTTAAGACAAATGCTGTTATAATCCAACTTAAGTTACTATTTTTATTACTCGACTTTGAATCTTTGTCTTTATCTTTAGCCAAAATAATTCCTCCTAAATAAAAAAAATGAAAGTTGGTAAAGCAGTAAGTAAATTCTACGTTTTAGGTCCAGCAGAATTTCTCTATCTTTCGCTATAACATTACTGTATAGCCGTTTCCGATTAAGAAAGATACCTTTTAAGAAAAGGAGCCGAATCGCCACTTAAGTCCGTACCTTAATCCTTACCGCTTTTCATCTATCATGTAAGATAAACATTCTAGAAATTTTCTTTGAGTATAAAGTCTATTACTATCCTCTTTTGCAAGCATAGTTTCATTAAGAGAAGTTTTTAAATCCCCTATAACTCACTCAAGGCAAAGCTATTGCATTATACAAGATAAACTGTATAAAATTTACTTTAAAGACGTATAGCCGTTTAAAGTCTTCAGCGAAAAAAGGATTCACATATATGCCATTATATATTATCCTTAATTCTTTACTCCATAAGATCACACAAAACTGGGCGTAATACGCAAAACTTATGAAACTTCAGGCGGCAATGCTTCTTATGTAGATTTTTAGGCCTACCCTCATAATAGCTTTATACACTAGAATAATGCACCAACGATATTATTATACCAAATTTTTATTTTTTTGGCAAATTTTTATAAAATCAGTTTTCAGCCAATTTTGCTCTTATTACAAGTCTTTTTGTTTTATCAAATGTACAAGTTGATAATGTTAATTCTCTTTGAAATATTGGTTCTATCAGCTTTTGACTTTCTTCTTCACCTATTTCATATTTTTTGTAAACTACATATTTATAAGTTTTTTCTTCTAAATTCTTAATAATTATAACATCTTTAATTTCTAATTTATTTAAATTGCTAAAAAACCTATCATCATAATAATTGTGACCTATTATACAAATATTTCCGTTATCATCTAAAGAACTAGGCCCAGAATATTTACAAGGCAAGACTTTTAAATTTTGTTCAGTATAGTCATTATAAATATAGTAATCTAAATTAATTTTATCAATTACTATTTTTCCAAAATAAATATTATTAAGATTAACTTCTTCTTTTCCATAAAACACAGAATTTATTTTAGCATTTAAAGAAATTATATTTGAAATCTCATTTTCTCTTTCTTTTTCTTTAATAGTTTTTAAAATATATATTATCCCAAATATTATTAAAACTATTGAAATTAAAAATTGAAATTTAAAAAATAATTTTGTTTTATTATTCTTTTTATTTGTATTTAATATCTGATTCATATTATTATTTTAATATAAATTAGTAATATTAAAACGGCAATTTTTAACTAACTAATTTTTAAACAAATTAAAGATATTTTCGTTAAGAAATAACTTAATAAAAAGCAAATTGGAAAAGTCAAAATCCATGACTTAAAAATATTTTTTATATTTTTAAAATTAGAATCTTTTTCTCCAAGTCCTATTATTGAAGCAGTTTTTACATGTGTTGTACTAACTGGAAGTCCCAATAAACTCGCTAAAAATAGATTTAAAGCTGTAGAAATATCACTTAATATTCCTTTAACATTATCAAGTTTTATTGTATTATTTCCTATATTTTCGACAATTCTTCTTCCACCATTAGAAACTCCAAAAAACATAATAGTAGAAACAAATATAACAATCCATATATTATTTAAATTAGTTATTTTATATGTACCACTAACTATATAGATATATAAAATTACAAGGCCAATAAACTTTTGACCGGTCTTGTGCTCCGTGCATAAAAGAAAGTGAATATGAGCAATATTTCTGATATTTTTTAATTTTATTTAGATTACATCTATATAAGCTTTTACTTAAAAACTTATTTAGTAACTTTACTATTATAAACGTTCCAACTACTGACCAAACTAAACCAATTAAAACATTTAACCATTCATTAAAATTTATATTTTCAATATTTTTAGAAACAATCGCACTTCCAGTAAGCCCGGCAATTAAGCCATGTGTTTCACTAGTTGGAATTCCAAAAAGGCTAGCTATTCCAGAAAAAATGCTACAAGATATAATACTACTAAAAAGCATAACAAGCCCAACTTCTCCACTTTTTAAAGTAACAATTGATGATATTCCATTTGCTACTTTAAAATTTATAAGGCACATTATTATAATTCCAAGACTATTAA
Source organism: uncultured Clostridia bacterium (assembly GCA_947627595.1). Classification (GTDB taxonomy): domain Bacteria; phylum Bacillota; class Clostridia; order TANB77; family CAG-508; genus Scatovivens. The sequence goes on along the minus strand of CANQWQ010000002.1, from coordinate 190,393 downwards.
ATATTGCACTTATATAAGCAGATTTTTTAAATGACATCACTTTAGTTGAAACAACTGTAGTAATTGCATTTGGAGCATCTGTAAATCCATTTATAAAAATTAAAATAACTATCGATATAAAAGTAATTAAATATAGCAATTAACCCTCCACTACTTTTACACGATAGCTAAATATATTAAAACATTCCCTTAATTTGAACTTCTATTTCTTTATAATTTGGTATATATTTTTCAATTAATTTATAAAAATTCTTTCCATGTGTTTTATATTTCAAGTGACAAAATTCGTGTAAAACAACATATTCTAATATATTTTTATTATATTTAACTATATCTGGATTTATTAATATAACTCTTTTATCTTCTAAAATTGTTCCTAAAGTTTTTCCCATTTTTGTAAGTTTATAATCATTTGGAGCAAATTTTAAATTTATTCTAGTTTTTTCCATAATGTTTTCAATTTCATTTTCAGCTAGACGTCTATAAAATTTATCAAGAATCATATCAATAACTTTTTCAGTATTAATATTTCTATATTTAAAAGGTAAATCTATTAAAATTAGTCTATTATCTATCGTTAATTCAGGATTATTAATTAGCTTATAAGAAACTTTTAAATAATAATCTTTTCCGAAAACTTTAACGCTGTTAACAACTGTAACATCTAAGTTTCCAGCAAAATTCTTATAAATTACATTTGATATAAATTGATTTGTTTTAGTAAATAATCCCATTTTTAAAATCTCCTTTTCAAGAATATTTGTTCTAGCGAACTTTTATTTGTATAGATTATATATAATGAACGGATGTTTGTCAATAGTTTTTTTAAAAAAGAGGCGAAATTTTTTTCGCCCCTTATAAAGCCTATAATTACTCACAATTACAGTCATTTTCTTCGCAGATACAACTTAATGTATCTCCTATTTCATCTTCATCAAGGGTTACAGCAATATCACCCATTGATAAGATTCCGACTATTTTATCATTTTCAATTACAGGCAATCTTCTAATTTGGTTCTTTTTCATTGTTTCTAAAGCATCTTCAATATTAGTATCTGGAGTTGTTTTTATAACATCAGTATTCATAATATCAGACACTTTAGTATTGCTACAGTCTAATTTATTTGCAATAGCACGAGTTACGATGTCTCTATCTGTAACAAAACCAACTACTTTTTCCTCTTGGCAAACTGGAATACATCCAACATGATTTTGATTCATAAGCTCTGCAATCTCATTTAAATTTGTTTCAGGAGTTGCTTGAACTACATCTTTTAAACACATACAATCTTTGACTCTCATAGTTTTTACCTCCAAAATTTTTTATTAAAACACTTAAGTTTCAATAAATTTATTATCTATTTTAAATAGATTTTTATTCTGGAAGATAAGTCTAATTAGTTTGCCATATATGGTAAAGCGGGCATATAGTGGGCAAACTCGCTTCCATAACTATAAGGAAATCTTCTGACGTTTTGCTTAGTCTGTAGCTCTTTTATTGTAAGAATTTTTATTAGATCTTTTAAAAGGGTATTTGTTTCTTTATTTTCTTGTGAACTTCCTGAATTAACTTGAGATTGTGATTGCTTTTTATCTACTCCGCTATTCCCAAGATTTTCCAAATTATTAATGTCGTAAGAAACAATTCCTAAAACGACATCAACTATATTATTTACACTTTCCTCATTAGTATATTGGTAATTATTTCCGCTTACGACTTTTTGAATAACTGGATTTACAATTTTATAAATACTTGGAAAATAATCATTTAAGTTTTGATTATTAAATCCAGCACCATATGGATATTTAAAATTTTGATTTTGTAAGCTATTATAATAAAAAATATCCCTCATGTAATCTTCATAACTTGGATAAAACATAAAAAAATCCTCCTTTAGAAAAATTTTATTCTAAAGAAGGATTTTTATTCTTTTAATTTACATATTTTAAAACAAGTTCTTTAAATTGCTTTCCTCTATCATCAAAATTTTTGAACATATCAAAACTTGCACTAGCTGGAGAAAATAGAACTACATCACCTTTTGTAGCTATTTTTTTAGCAAGAAGAACTGTTTCTTCTAATGTTTCACATCTATAAATATTTACATCTTTTACATCATGTCTAATTTCTTTTTCAACACAAGAAGCAATCTTTTCAGCCGTTTGACCGATTAAAATTATTGATTTACAACTATTTGCAATTGGTCTAGCTAAAGGCTCATAATCTAAGTTTTTATCATATCCGCCTGCAATCAAAATTACATTTTTTGTTGGAAAACTATTTAAACCAACAATAGTTCTTGTAGGACTAGAACTAGCAGAATCATTATACCATCTAATTCTGTCTTCTGTTTGAGTAACAAGTTCTAATCTATGTTCAACGCCTTTAAACTCACAAATAGTATTAACTGCTGTTTCTAAATCAACATAATCACGTGTAGCAGCAATTGCACAAGCTGCATTCATATAATTATGAATTCCTTTAATTTGCATATTTTTAGTTTCCAATATATGTGTTCTTGTATCACCACTGCAATATTTAATCGCATTTCTATCAACCATATATCCGTCAGAAATCTTTGCATCACAACTAAAAAAAACTACTTTTCCTTTACAGTCATCTGCAAAACTTTTAGTTATATCATTGTCAAAATTTAAAATTGCTGTACAACTTTCATCTTGATATTCAATAATTGATTTCTTAGCTTCAATATATTCTTCCATATCTTCGTGAACATTCAAATGATTTGGAGTAATATTAGTAACAACGCTAACTTTAGGACTTATCTTCATATTCATAAGTTGAAAACTGCTAAGCTCTAAAACAACCATATCTTCTGGTTTCATTTCTGAGACTTTTGTGAAAAGCGGAGTTCCAATATTTCCACCAACATATGTATTATATCCACCTGCTTTTAAAATTTCATAAATTAAAGTAGTTGTAGTAGTTTTTCCATCACTTCCAGTTACACCGATTATTGTTCCTGGACAAAGCTCCATAAACATTTCAATCTCAGTTGTAACAATAGCTCCACGAGAGGCTTCTAAAGCAAGTGAAGGATTACTAGGAAGACAACTTGGAGATCTAAATATAACATCAAATCCAACAAGTTTTTCTAGATAGTTTGATCCTAAGCTATATTCCATATCATAGCAAATTATTTTGTTCATAATATCTGTATTAATTTCATCAAGTTCTTTGCTATCAAAAACTACAGTTTCGGCTCCAACTTCATGCAAATATTCAATTAGTGGAATATTACTAACACCTAAGCCGATAACAGCAACACGTTTTCCGTCTAAGTAATTATTAAATTCTTCTAATTTAGTATTTACAAAACCCATTATTTCTCCTTTCTACACTACTGTTGGAAATTTTACAACTTCCAAAACTTTATTAACACTTTCTTCTACTGATTTACAATCTGTAACATCAATAACTTTTGTAATTTTAGATATATCATAATATCCAACTTCTTTTTGAAGTTCGTCTCTTTTAATAATATTTTCTCTAACTTCTTCTAAAGTTTTATCTTTATATTGTGAAGCTTTTCTTTTAACTCTTTCATCAAGACTAGCTGTTATAAATAAATGATAATCACATTCAGGATAAATATTTAAAACCCCTCTTCCTGAAAGAATTATATTATAATCTTTTTTAAAATTATCAATTAAATCTTTTGCATAAACAAATAAACTTTTTTCGTTTGTTCTTCCACCTAATGATGAAACAGCAAGTGAAATTTCTTTTGATTGAATATATTCTTCTGAAACTCTTTCACCATTGCAATACATAATTGTTTCATTATTTTCTATTTTAAACTCGATTTTAAGCTGATCCATCATTTTTTTCATATCAATATTTTGGCTGTTTTCTTTAAGACTTTCAAGACTTTCACCGTTTTTGATAATCATTCCAATAATAGATCTATATATATTTCCACCATTAATAAGAATTGTGTTAGGAATTTTTTTGATAAGTTCTCTGCATATACTAGTTTTTCCGCTTCCAACTAATCCTTCGACTCCTATAACTAAGTTTGTCATTTTTAGTTCTCCCTACATAAAAATACACTACTATTATATAAAACTAAATTATATAAGTCAAATATAATTTTTATAATTCTTCTTTTATTTTCTTTGCTAAATTTTCGTTAATTCCTTTAACTTTGGTTAATTCTTCTATGCTTGCTTCTTTAATTTTATTAATGCTTCCAAATTCTTTTAATAAAAGTGTTCTCTTTTTCTCTCCGATTCCTTCAATATAGTCAAGCTTAGATTTAGTCATTTCCTTGTCTCTTACTTTTATATGATATTCAATAGCAGTTTTGTGAACCTCGTCTTGAAGAGCAGTTATAAACAAAAATAATTTTTCAGAAATTGGAAATTCGTGTCTGTTTTCATCTTCTAAAGCTCTTGTTGAATGATGATTGTCTTTAACCATTCCAAATGCTGGAATCTCTACGCCAGTTTCTTTTAAAGCTCTTTTAATTGCTTTAATTTGAGTTATACCACCATCTGCTAAAATTAAATCTGGCAAAGTTCCAAAACCACCATTTGGGCTTTCAAGAGAATGCTTGATTCTACGAGTTACAACTTCCTCCATACATCTTGGATCATCTTGTCCAAAAACAGTTTTTATTTTAAATCTTCTTGATAAATTTTTCTTAATAACTCCATTTACAGCAACACACATTCCAGCAACTAAAAAGCTTCCAGAAATATTTGAAATATCGAAGCTTTCAATTTTCAAAGGCATTTTTTCTAAGCCTAAAACATCTCTAAGTTCTGTTAAAATCTCTGTTTTATCTTTTGATTTGTTTTCTAATGTTATTTTACTATTTAGTTCAGCCATTTCAACAAATCTTAATTTTTCGCCTTTTTGAGGTGATTTTAGTTCAACTTTTTTCCCTGCCTTTTCACTTAACCATTTTTCAATTGACTCTTTTTCCTCTAAATCATATCTAAGCATTATTTTATTAGGCAAATCTAAACAATTTATATAATATTGTTTTATAAAACCTGAAGCAATTTCTTCTTCATCCATATCTTTAAGTTCATCAAAGAAATAATGCTCTCTTCCAAGCATTCTGCTTCCACGAACAAAAAATATTTCAACACATACTGTAACTTCATCTTTATAAATTCCAATAACATCAATATTATTTTCAGAAAAATTAGCAACTTTTTGCTTTTCTGTAATTCTTTCAATTGCTTGGATTCTATCTCTAACAGAAGCTGCTTTTTCAAATTCTAAGTTTTTAGAATATTCTTCCATTTCTTGTTTTGCTGATTTTATAATATTTTCAGTTTTTCCTGATAACAGCATTATTATTTGATCAATCTGTTTTTTATATTCTTCTTTTGTAACGTAGTTTTGGCAAGGTGCTAAACATTTTTTTATGTGATAATTTAAACAAGGTCTATCATTATATTTAAATTTTTTACATTGTCTAATTTGAAATTTTTCTTTTATAAAATTAATCATTTCTTTAGCAGAACCTGATGATGGATATGGTCCAAAATATTTTGCACCATTATTTAAAACTTTTCTAGTCATAAATACATTTGGATAATCTGATTTTACATCAATACAAATATATGGATATGTTTTATCATCTTTTAATAAAACATTATATTTTGGCCTATATTTTTTTATTAAATTACATTCTAAAACCAAGGCCTCATCTTCGTTTCCGACAACTATGTATTCAAAATGGTCTATTAGTGAAACCATTTTTTTAATTCTGTCAGTTTTATTTGTTTTTCTAAAATAGCTTCTAACTCTATTTTTCAAAACGACAGCTTTTCCAACATAAATTACATTATCATTTTTGTCACGCATAATATAAACGCCTGGCTTATCTGGAAGTTTTTTTAGCTCCTCTTCTATATTAAACATAATTTACTCCTTCATATATCCAATATATGGTATATTTCTGTAAGAATTATCATAATCAAAACCATAACCAACTAAAAATTTATTTGGAATTTTAAATCCTGTAAAATCAATTGGCACTTCTACTTTTCTTCTCTCTTCTTTATCTGCTAAAACAGCAATTCTCAAGCTTTTTGGATTTTTTGAAAGTAAATAATCTCTTAAATATTTTAAAGTATATCCTGTATCTATTATGTCTTCAATAATTAAGACATCTCTTCCTTCAATATTTTCGTTTATATCTAAAGTCATTTTTATTTTTCCTGTACTCTCAGTTCCAACATAACTTGAAGCTTTTATAAAATCTAGCTCTATTGGAGTTTTCATCTTTTTAGTTAAATCAACAGTAAAATAAATTGCGCCTCTTAGAACGCAAATCGCAATTATACTTTGTCCATTATATACAGAATCTATTTCTTTTGCCATCTCTTCAAGTCTTTTTTGAATTTTTTCTTCATCAATTAGTACATCTAAATCTAACATCTTATTTCTCCTTTTGTTTAACATAAGGAAATTATATCATTTAATATTATTTTTAAACAACATATTTTTAAATTTCTTTTAATTTTCTCAATAAATGTTTATGTTTAGCTTCATAAGCTTTTATCATATATGCGTAATAGTCGAGCAAACCTTCATCTTCTACTAACTGTAGACTTTCGTATGAATTTGAAAGCTCCATCTCCACTTCTCCAATCTCGTCCTCAAGGACTTTCTTTTCAAAAATTTCTTTCATAAACTCTCCTATCTATTTGTGCGATAATTCTATGCAATTTGAGAAATATATATTCGAACAAGCGACCGCTGTGGGGACCGCCGAGGTACGGACTATTAAATTTAAAGGAATTTGATTGCTTTAAATTTTATAGTTCGTTCGAAGGTGGGAGGAGCTGAGAGAATATTATATTTCTCAAATTGCACGAATCAAGTAGGCGCACATTATTAACAATAGTTTATGAAAATTTCTAAATTTTATGAAAGAAATTTTTCAATTTCATTCCAAGCATTTTCAGTATAAATTTTTCTTTCGCTTGAAAACGGAATTACTTTTGTAAAAGAAAGTCCTAAGCTGTCTTTGATTTTTTGAATTTCATCATCAACTTTTGTAACTGCGATTTTATCAGCTTTATTTGCAATGATCATAAAAGGTAAATTTTGCTCTAAGATAAATTTATACATAAGTTTATCATCTTCAGTTGGTTTGTGTCTTATATCAAGTAATAAAATGATTAATCTAATGTTGTTTCCTTTAACTAAATATTCTTCTATAAATCTTCCAGATGTAACTTTTTCTTCTTTTGACATTTGACTATATCCATAACCTGGCAAATCCACAAAATAAAACTCATTATTAATTTTGTAAAAGTTAATTTGACGAGTTTTTCCTGGTGTATTAGAAGTTCTAGCTAAATTTTTTCTATTAATCATTGTATTTATAAAACTTGATTTTCCGACATTAGATTTTCCAACTAAAACAATCTCTGGTTCTGTTCCATTTGGATATTGTTTTGGATTAACAGCAGATATTTCAAATTTTGAATCTTTTATAATCATAATATTTTCCTCTTATTTTATTTATATTTGAGCTCAAGTAGGAATATTTCATCCTACTCGAGCTCATTGGTGACTCTTGTAAGTTTTTTGTGGGATAACAACTTTTTGGTGACTGATTGATAGTTACACATCTTCCCTGACAATGATGTCATCATTGCCAGGTCCGACGCCGATGTACTTCACAGGAACCCCTGTGATATCCTCGATGATTTTGACATACTTTTTGGCCTTTGCAGGGAGAAGATTAAAATCTCTTAAGCTGCTCGGAATCTCCCACCCGCCTTCGAACTCTGTATACACAGGTTCTGGGACTTCTCCAGTAAGCTCCATATTGTCAGGGTAATAGCAAATCTTTCTTCCCTGATACATGTATGCGATACACAACTTGATATAACCAAGTGTTTCGCCGATTTTGCCTATGGAGTCAAGGTGGTTCAGACAAATGTAGTCTGCTCCAGTAACTGCCTGAGAGCAAGCACTTTTGAGAAGTACTGCATCTCCCCAACCACAACGTCTCGGTCTTCCTGTAGTGGCACCATACTCTCCGCAAGTCTCACGGATTACATCTCCAACAAACGGCTCATCATACTCAGTGACTTTATTGTTCTCGATATGGGCAGGCTGCTCAGTCGGAAACACACCGTTTCCAACACGCGAGCAGTGAGCCTTTGCAATAACAATAACCTTGTCAACGCACTTATGAGACAGATGCGCGCCAATCAAGGTTCCCGCCGTAACACAGTTTGAGCTGGTCACATCAGGATAATCGCCATAGTCGATGTCAAGCCGGAATGCCTGAGCACCTTCCACAACGATTTTGTCACCGTTTTTGCAGACTTCCTCTGTGAGGATGTCCGCATTGATCACCATGTTTTTGATAATCTTCCCGTACTCGGAATATTGAGCCGCCAACACTTTAGGATCAACAATTCTGTCTTCCATTCCATTTGCTTTGAACAGTTGGTTATGAGGTCTTGTAGCAACCTCAATCTTTTTCGCCAATTTGTCTACAGGAAGGAGCAGGTCATAAACCCTAATACCAGTACGCGCTTTCTTGTCCTCATAAGTGGGTCCAATTCCGCGCTTGGTTGTGCCGATAGGATCGTCTTTCAGACGTTCCTTAAGCTCGTCGAGTTCTTTATGGTACGGAAAGACCACATGTGCTCGTCCGCTGATTCTAAGTCTGGTCCTTACATACGGAATTCCAACTTTCTCTAATTCCTCGATTTCTTCTACAAGGACTTTGGGATCAAGTACGACCCCTTGTCCAATCAGTGCAGTGGCTTGAGGGTAAACGATTCCCCCAGGAACCAAGTGCAGAGCAAGCTTATGCTTCTCACCTTTGTTGTGAAAAACAATAGTATGCCCCGCATTGGCGCCACCGGTAGCCCGGATAACGAGTTTGGCATCTGCGGCTTCTCGCGAAGCAACTTTGCCTTTTCCTTCATCTCCCCAGGCACCACCAATAATAATTGTTGCGCCCATTTTACCACCTTTCTTTGCTAAGTTGCACCAAGGTTAGAAGTCACCCAGAAAAAAACTTACGTCAACCATTATATCACAGAAAATGCCATTTTTCAATATATTGAGACATCTTTATTTTTTCTTCAAAATTTTCAATTATAAATTGCATACTATTTATTTTTTTGTTATAATTTAATAGATTGTTTACGGAGGAGAAAATGAAACTTAAAAATATATTTAAAAGAAAATATTCTTTTGCAATTTTTTATACAATATTATTAGCAATATTTTCAACTTTTGTTATGCTTGATGCTCTAGTACTTAAGAAGAATGTTCAAAGTGTTAATCCAAATAGTTTTTTTCAAGATGAATATGAAAGTGCTACAAAAACAATAACTGATAATTCATATAAAGATGAAAATATTTCTGTTTCAATATCAGAAGAAAGAGCTTATGATTCTGATATACATATTGCAGATATTAAAATTTCTAATTCTAAATATTTAAAAACAGCTTTTGCTACAGATACTTTTGGAATGCATATTGTAGAAGAACCTTCTAAAATTTCTAAAAGATATAAAGCTATTTTCACTATAAATGGTGATTATTATGGTTTTAGAGATTATGGATTTGTTATAAGAAACAAAGTAATGTATAGAGATGTTGCTCGTCCTAGTGGAAAAGATAGTTGTTTATTATTTTTTGAAGACGGCTCAATGGATATAATTTATGAAAGACAAAGTAATTTAAAAAATGAAGTTGAAAAAGCTAATAAAAATGGAAATCCTATAATTCACGCTTTTTCTTTTGGACCAACTCTAGTTTATAATGGAAAAAAGATTTCTACTTCTGCTGATGCTGAAGACACAGATATAGTTGTAAATCCTAGAACAGCCATTGGAATGGTTGAACCACTTCATTATATAGCAGTTTGTGTTGATGGAAGAACTCCTTCAAGCAGAGGTGTTACAGTTAATGAACTTGCTGAATATATGTTAAATAAAAATTGTAATTTAGCTTATAATTTAGATGGTGGCGGATCAAGCACAATGTGCTTTAATAGTAAAGTAATTAACAGTCCTTCAGATACTGGAATAGAAAGGGCGGTGAGTGATGTTGTCTACTTTGGATATTAGTAAAAAGACAATTAAAAAAACACTTGTAACATATATATTTTTAACAATTCTTTTATATATTGCAAGTGTTATATATTTAAAACTAAGTTATGGAGTAGTTTCTAAATATATGAAATATTTAGCTCTTATTCCTTTAGTATTAGGCGTTTTTCTATATTTTATTTTAAGTCTGTTTAAAAACCTAAAACATAATAGAATTTCATTTAATCTCTATAATTCTGGAGTGTTTACATTAACTATTGGAAGTTTATTACAAGGAATTTTAGAAATATGTGGTGCTCATTCGTTTTACACTATATGGTATTTAAGAATTGGAATTACTTTAATTTTGATTTCAATAATATTATTTATAATAAAAAATAAAATTGCCCATTAGGGCAATTTTTATTTTTTAGGTTTTATAACATCTATTCCACCCATATATGGTCTCAAGACTTCTGGAATTCTAACACTTCCATCTTCTTGATAATTGTTTTCTAGAACTGCAATTAATCCACGAGGTGTAGCAACAACTGTATTATTTAAAGTTGCAACTAAGTAATTTCCTTTATCACCTTTAGCTCTTATTGATAATCTTCTACTTTGTGCATCACCTAATGTTGAACAAGAACCAACTTCAAAATACTTTTGTTGTCTAGGGCTCCAAGCTTCAACATCACAAGATTTAACTTTTAAGTCTGCTAAATCTCCACTGCAACATTCTAAAGTTCTAACTGGAACATCTAAACTTCTAAAGAATTCAACTGTATAGCTCCACATTTTATTATACCAATCCATTTGGTCTTCTGGTTTACAAAGAACTATCATCTCTTGTTTTTCAAATTGATGAACTCTATATAAGCCTCTTTCTTCTAATCCATGTGAACCAACTTCTTTTCTAAAACATGGAGAATATCCTGTAATACAAATTGGAAGTTCTTCTTCTTTAACAATTTGTCCTTTAAACTTTCCTATCATTGAGTGCTCGCTAGTTCCAATCAAATAAAGATCTTCACCTTCGATTTTATACATCATTGCTTCTAATTCTTCAAAACTCATAACACCATTAACAACATCACTACGAATCATAAATGGTGGAATACAATATGTAAATCCTTTATTAATCATAAAATCTCTAGCATAAGCAAGCATAGCTTCATGAAGACGAGCAGCATTTCCCATTAAATAGTAAAAACCATTTCCACTAGTTCTTCCAGCACTTTCTTTATCTAAGCCATTTATTGATTCTAATATATCTGCATGATAAGGAATTTCATAAGGTGGAACAACTGGGTCACCAAATTTTTCATTTTCAACGTTTTCACTATCATCTTTTCCTATTGGAACTGATTTGTCCATAATGTTAGGAATTTTCATCATTCTAGCTTTAATTTCTTCTTTAAGTTCTTCTTCTCTTCCTTCATTTTCAGCTAATTTATCATTTATTTCTTTAACTTCTTCTTTAATTTTTTCAGCTTCAGCTTTTTCGCCTTTTGCCATAAGATTTCCAATTTCTTTACTTAAGCTGTTTCTTTTATTTCTCAATTCATCACACATTACAGTTAATTCTCTAGATTCTTTATCTAGTTTGATAACCTCATCAACTAAAACTAATTTGTGATCTTGAAATTTATTTTTTATATTTTCTTTTACCATTTCTGGATTTTCTCTAATTAATTTAATATCTATCATAATTTCCTCCTAAATTTAACAAAACAAATTTTAATAAAACTTTCTAATTTTATTATTTCGAGTATGTTGTTATCTCGATGGATTCAATTACGACATCTTCTAATGGTTTGTCATTTGAAGGATTTGTCTCTACTTTAGCAATTTTGTCTACAATATCCATTCCTTCTATTACTTGACCAAAAGTTGTATATTGGCCATATCCAACAAGGTCAGCTAAATCACCACCATATTTTTTATAAGCTTCTTTAAAGCTTCCAAGTCCATAGCCTTCTAAATAACTATCCATTCCATCTCTATAATTTGCTTGAACAATATAGAATTGGCTTCCTAAAGATTTTGTTCCTGTTCCACTGCTAGCCATACAAAGTGCTCCTCTATATGGAAGTGCATCTACAGAAAGTTCTTCTTCAAAACCTTCTCCCCAGATACTTTCTCCGCCATAGCCTGTACCTTGTGGATCTCCACCTTGAATCATAAATTCTTCAATAACTCTATGGAAAATAACTCCATTATAATATCCTTCTTGCGCGTGTGTAACAAAGTTTTCAACAGCTTTTGGAGCAACATTTTCAAAAAATTTTACTTTTATATCTCCATAACCTTTAATGTGGAAAATCGCAATTTGATCTCCTTCATTTGGTTCTTTCATCTGATTATCAGCTTTAGCTAAAGCTTCTTCAGATGTAATATTTTTAATTTCTTTCATAAATTTACTTGCCTCGTCTTCTTCTTTATTATTTGAATTTCCTTTATTTTTAACATAGTCTAATGCTGATGATGTTGTATTTAAATCATCTTTTTCCGACTTATCATTACCACGAATTACAAAAAATGCTATTAATCCACCTATCAACGCTATTACTATAATTATAATCAATATTTTCCAAATATCTTTCATATGTACTCCTCCACTTTAATCAAAATATGATGAAATTCCTTCTAATCTCTCAAAATTCTTTTGTCTCATAACTTCATATGCAACAATTGCAACAGAATTTGAAAGATTTAATGAACGCAAAGTTTCTCTCATTGGAATTCTAATTGTTTTATCAATATATTTTAATAAAATTGGCTCTGGTAAGCCTTTTGTTTCTTTTCCAAATAATAAAAATACTTCATTCATATTACTATAATCAATATCAGAATAAATCTGTTTTCCCTTTGTTGTAGCAAAAAACATATTATTTTCTTCTGGTTTATATTTTTCTAAAAATTCATCAAAATTTTTATGTTCTTCAATCTCTAACTTGTCCCAGTAATCTAGTCCAGATCTTTTAACACTTTTTTCATCTACTTTAAATCCTAAAGGATGAACTAAATGTAATTTTGCACCAATAATCGCACATGTTCTAGCAATATTTCCTGTATTCTGTGGAATCTCTGGTTCAACTAAAACTAAATGTAATCTCAACTTTTCCATCTCTTTTCTAGTAATTTTATTTTTTAACTACAAGATTTAAAATTTTTCCTGGAACGTAAATTTCTTTAACAACTTCATTGTTTTCAAGTAATCTAGCAACTTTTTCATCTTTCTTAACTGCTTCTAAAATTTCTTCTTTTGAAAGGCTTGAAGAAACTTCAACTTGTGCTTTTAATTTTCCATTAACTTGAACTGGAATAATTATATTTCCACCTTGTAATTCTTTCTCATTAATCTCTGGCCAAGCTTCTTTGTGAATTGATGTTTCTTTTCCAAGTAAGCTCCACTCTTCTTCCATAAAGTGTGGTGCAAGAGGAGCTAAAACTTTAAGTAATGTTTCTACACAATTTACTAAAACTTCTTTATTAACTTTCTCATCATTTATGTAATTATTAATTCCATTTAAAAATTCCATTGATCTTGCAATAGCAGTATTAAATTGGAAATCTTCAATATTTTTAGCCATTGATTTTATTGTTTGATTTTTAAGTCTTAAAAGATCTTCTTCTTTTAATGTAACTTCTGTTGTATCGCATTTAATGTCAATAGTTTTTTGAACTAAAGCTTCAACTCTAGCAAAATATTTTGTCATAGCTTCAATTCCTTTGTCATCCCAAGGTCCGCCTTTTCTATAATCAAAACCGAACATTAAATACATTCTAAATACGTCTGCACCATATTTATCAACATATTCATCAGGTGAAACTGTATTTCCTTTAGATTTACTCATTTTGTTTCCATCAGGTCCTAAAATTAAACCTTGGTGAATTAATTTTGTGAATGGTTCATCAAAATCAACATAACCCATATCACGAAGAGCTTTTGTCATAAATCTTGTATAGATTAAGTGCATTGCAGCATGCTCTTTTCCGCCAACATAGCAATCAACTGGGTTCATTTTATTAACAGTTTCTTTATTAAATATTTCTTTATCATTATTAGCATCTGGATATCTTAATTGATACCATGAAGAACATACGAAAGTGTCTAATGTATCAGCCTCACGAGTAGCTGGTTTTCCACATTTAGGACATTTACAATTCATAAATTCTTTGCTCTTTTTAAGTGGTGAAATTCCATCTGGTTTAAATTCAACATCATATGGAAGCATAACTGGTAAATCTTCTTCAGGAACAACAACAGTACCGCAGTCATCACAATAAATAACTGGAATTGGAGCTCCCCAATATCTTTGACGAGAAACTAACCAATCTTTTAATCTATAGTTAACTGTCTTTTTACCAACTCCCATTTTTTCTAGATCAGCTGTAATAACGTCTCTAGCTTCTTCAGAAGTTAAACCATCATATTTTCCACTATTAATTAAAATTCCGTCATCTGTAAATAATTCTTCTTTTCCGTCATCTTCTTTAGGTCTTACAACTTGTTTGATTGGAATATTATATTTTTTAGCAAATTCATAATCTCTTTCATCATGAGCTGGAACAACCATAACAAAGCCTGTTCCATAATCTTCTAATACATAATCTGCAATCCAAATTGGAACTTTATCATTATTTATAGGGTTTATAGCATAAGCACCTGTAAATGTTCCTGTTTTTGGTCTTTCAGTTGATAATCTATCAATTTCAGATAATTTAGATGTTTGAACTCTATATTCTTCAACAGCTTTTTTGCAATCAGGTGTAACTATTTCATCAACTAATTTGCTTTCTGGAGCTAAAACCATACAAGTAACACCACATAATGTGTCAACTCTAGTTGAGAAAACAGTTATATCGTGTTTTCCGTCTTCAGTTTTAAATGTAATTTCACTACCAGTTGATCTTCCTATCCAGTTTTGTTGAACTTTTTTAGTAGATTCTGGCCAATCTAATTTATCTAAATCATCTAATAATTCTTGCGCATAATCTGTAATTTTAAAGAACCATTGGCTTAATTTTTTCTTAACAACTTCTGTTCCACATCTTTCGCAACAGCCATCTATAACTTGCTCATTAGCAAGAACAGTTTTACAGCTGTCACACCAGTTAACAGGAGCTTCTTTCTTATAAGCTAAACCTGCTTTATATAGTTTAACAAATAACCATTGTGTCCATTTATAGTAATTAGGCATACAAGTTTCAACTGAATAATTCCAGTCATAACTTCCACCCATTTCATTTAATTGTCTTTTCATTGTGTCGATATTTTTAAGCGTTGAATCTTCTGGGTGGATTCCAGTTTTTATTGCATAGTTTTCAGCTGGAAGTCCAAAAGCATCAAATCCCATTGGGTGAAAAACATTAAATCCTTGCATCTTTTTAAATCTAGCAAAAGAGTCTGCTGGTGCAAAGTTAAACCAATGTCCTAAATGTAGTTTTGCTCCACTAGGGTAAGAAAACATTTCCATTGTATAAAATTTTGGTTTCTTACTTTCTGGATCATATTTATTTAAACCTGTTTTAATCCATTCTTCTTGCCATTTTTTGTCCGTTTCTTTTGAATAATTCATTTTTTATTTCCTCCTACTTTCCTCTACTCGCTCTATTTCATAGAGCTTTTCGCAAATATAAGCCAGTGTTTGACTTCGTCAAACCCTTGCTTATTATTTGCCTCTACTCGCTCTATCCATTGAATCTAAGCTGTCGAGGGCTTTGCCAGTTCCGATTGCGACACATGAAATTGCATCTTCTGCAATCATAACATTTATTCCAATTTTTTCTTGCAATAATTTATCTAAGCCTTCTATTAAACATCCTCCACCTGTCATATAAATTCCTTTATCACTAATATCTGCAGCAAGTTCAGGTGGTGTTCTTTCTAAAACTGAATGAACAGCATCAACAATCATCATTGCTGGCTCTTCTAAAGCCTCCATTATTTCACTAGAATAAATTGTAATTGTTTTTGGAAGACCTGAGCTTAAATCTCTTCCTCTAACATCCATTTCCATATCTTGAATTCTAGGATATACACAACCAATTTCGACTTTCAGCTCTTCTGCTGTTCTTTCACCAATAATAACATTATGTTTTTTCTTAATATATTTAACAATATATTCGTCAAATTTATCACCAGCAACTTTTATTGATGTACTAACAACTGCCCCGCCGAGTGAAATTACAGCAATATCAGTAGTTCCACCACCAATATCAACAATCATATTTCCACAAGGTTTTGCAATATCAATTCCAGCACCGATTGCAGCAGCAATAGGCTCTTCAATCAAATAAACTTTTCTAGCACCTGCATTTGAAGCAGCATCTATTACAGCCTTTTTTTCAACCTCTGTAACTATAGATGGAATACAAATCATAATTCTAGGCGAAAATAAAAACTTTCCGCCGACTTTATTTATAAAGTATTTCAGCATTTTTTCCGTAACTGTATAATCTGAAATAACTCCATCTCTTAAAGGTCTAGTAGCGACTATATTTCCTGGTGTTCTTCCGAGCATACGTCTAGCTTCATGGCCAATTGCAACAACATCACCAGTTAAATTATTTACAGCAACTACAGATGGTTCTCTTAAGACAATTCCTTTTCCTTTGACATATGCAATTACTGTGGCAGTACCTAAATCGATACCTATATCTTGTCCAAACATTAAAAAAATCGCCCGCCTTTCGTTCTAGACATTTTCAGTTACAAATTTGTTACAATTATATTACACCTAGCAAAAAAATACAACCCTAAATTTCAAAAAAATCAAAATAAATTTTGGATTGAAAGTTCATATTTTCCCTTTAAATATTCTACAAGTTTTTTAATTTCAATCACATCTGATTTTGCATCAACCCAATTCTTATTTTTGATTTTTATATAAAGAATATTTAGTTTAATATTAATTTTCTCAAACTCGTCATGCTCTATAAAACATGATAAAAATTTTTCTTTCTTTTCCCATTCATTTTTAGAATTTTTAGCTAGCTTCTCTAATTTATTTTCATTATAATTATTTTCTTCAAACTCTTTATAAATTTTATCAATATTAACATTTACTTTTTTAATTATACTTTTGGAATAATTTTCAAATATAATATCTAAAATTATGATTATAATAACAATAACAATTGCAAATATTAGATGTCTATATTTATTAAAAACTATGTTTCCTTTTTCTGACAAAACATATCCCCTTTTCCATTTAACGTTACAACTAAAGCCTCTTCTGGTTTAAAGCCAAATTTTCTAACTTCATGTTCTAGCCAATTAATATTTTTCCCAATTTTTTCTAAATTATCCTTTAAAATTATTCCATCAATTACTAAGTCATATGGCAAACCTGTATATTCTGCTTTAAGTCCTAAATCTTCTAGAGTTGGTGCTCTTTTTTCTGGTTTCAAAATAACAGTAAGTTCGCCAGAAGTCTCTAAGATCGCATATTCTACATCACCAATATCAAATATACTTTGACCTCTTAGTCTTTCTTGAAGCTCATTTACAGTAAAATTTTCTTTAACTAAAATCTTTTCATCAATTCGTCCGTTTTTAATTAAAATCGAAGGCTTTCCGCTAAAAAATTCTCTCAATTTTATACTTCTTATACTTGCAAAAGAAATTATAAAATGCATTACTAGAAGTCCAAAAATAGGAATAATTCCTAAATATATTGGAAGCCCCGTGTTTGCCATTGGAGTGCAAGCAAGATCTGCAATCATCATTGATATAGTTAGTTCAAATGGCTCTAATTGACCTATTTCACGTTTTCCCATAAACCTCATAACAAATAGAACAATTAAATATAAAATAATTGCTCTTACAAAGCTTAATAACACTAAAATCTCTCCTTATATATTTTTCCTGTATATTTTCTGCAAATTTATTTAAAATATACTTATATTTATAAAATAGAAAGATTTTATAAATTAAAATTGTAGGCTAGTTTTTGAAATTATCCTATAGAAAGGAAAGAGATAAAAATGGATAATAATACTTCAAATGTTAGTAATAGTCAAGGTGTAATGAGTACTGTAGGTCAAATTTTAGGAAGATTTATAGTAGCCAGTATAATTCTTGGTATTACTGCTTTCTTTACTCCAAACTTCTCCATTAGTAATATATGGGCATTAGGAATAGCTGCTATAGTGTTAACTGTTATGGATTACTTAATAGTTAAAATTACTGGTTTAAATGCCATTGCATTTGGTAAAGGCTTTGTCGGCTTTGTACTAGCTGCAATTACCTTATATGCAACTCAATTCTTTGTAGCTGGATACTCAATTTCTTGGTTTGCAGCTATTATTGGTGCTTTAATTTATGGCGTTATCGCATATATTATGCCTGGAGAACAAGCATAAAAAATGAGAAATGGGGACAGTCCCCATTTCCAATTTTTTTATTTATTATAATTTTCTTTATTAATCTGCCTTTGTCTTGCAATAGCTAAACTGTTTTCCGGAACATCTTCTGTAATTGTTGAACCAGCTCCGATTTTACTGTTATTTCCAATTTTTACTGGTGCAACAAAATTTACATTTGATCCAACAAAACAATTATCACCTATTAAAGTTTTGTTTTTGTTTATTCCATCATAATTACAAGTAATTGTTCCACAACCTATATTTGTATTTTTTCCAACTTCACAATCGCCTAAATATATGAAGTGTGGCACTTTTGTTCCACTGTCAATTATAGTTTTCTTAAGTTCAACAAAGTTTCCAATTTTAACATTGTCAGCAATTCTACAACCTTCACGAACATAAGCATTTGGACCTATTTCACAATTTTCACCAATTACGACATCACCTTTTATTGTAGTGTTTGGATGAATAACAGTATCCATTCCAATAACTACATCATCATAAATATATGTGGTGCTAGAATCTTCAATTGTAACTCCATTTCTCATGTGAAGATTGTTTATTCTATTTCTTAAAACTTTAGTTAAAAGCTCTAATTGACTTCTGTCGTTAACTCCTAGGATTTCAGTATTATCTTCAACTATCATAGCACCAGTTTTTAAACCTTGCTCATTCATAATTCTGATAACATCTGTTAAATAATATTCTCCTTGAGCATTATTTGGTGTAATCTTATGAATTGCGTCTAATAAAGCTTCTATATCAAAACAATATATTCCAGAATTAATCTCTTTTATTTGTTTTTGCTCAGGTGTAGCATCTTTTTCTTCAACGATTTCTTTTATACTTCCACCTTCATCACGAATTATTCTTCCATAGCCTGTAGGGTTCTCATAAATTGCAGTCAAAACTGTAGCATATTCTTTTCCTGTAACACTCTTATTTATTAAATTTTTTAAAGTCTCTGGTCTAATAATTGGAACATCACCATAAAGAATAACTGCTTTTCCTTTTTTGTCTTTTAAATATCTTTCAGCTTGCATAACAGCATGACCTGTTCCTAAAAGTTCTTCTTGATAAGCATATTTTACTCTATTTTCAAGAACAGCTTCTACTTGTTCTCTTAAATATCCAACAACAGCTATTATTTCACTTGATCCAATTTTTTCAGCAAGCTCTACAACTCTTTTTACAAGCTCTTTTCCATATATTTTTTGAACTAGTTTTGATTTTTTTGATTTCATTCTAGTTCCTTTACCAGCAGCCATAATTAAGGTTATAATATTTTCTTCTTCGTTTTCCATAAATGACCTCCAAGCTTCTTTAATGTGAATTTATTCTATAATATTTAAGAAGTTTTATCAAGCTTTTTTTCATCATTTTTATGATTGCCAACAAGTAGCTTTCCTAATATTATAAATATAAAAATTACTAAATAAGTTATTAGATAAATCCAAACTAATTCTTTTATATTTCCTTTTGCTAAATTTTCTCCGGCAAATGTTGAAGAAAAAATTGACGGGAATCTTCCAAGTATTGATATAAGTAGAAAATTAACAGGATTTATTGGTAAAAGTCCAGCTAAATATATTAAAACATCTTTTGGAACAAATGGTGATACAAATAAAATTAATAAAACCATTTCAAGTCTTTTTTCATTTTTAAGAAATTTCATGTTCTCAAATTTTTCAATTTTTTCTGGACTTAAAAAATTATATATAAATTTTCTTCCAAATATTCTTACTAACATATAAATTATTATCGTAGCAACAGCAGCAGAAGTCATTATAATAATTGTTCCCCAGAATTTTCCATAACACATTCCGTGCAACAATTTCAATTGGCTCACCAGGAATAAAGGCTAAAAATACTTTTATAAGTTCTAGCCCAACAATCATAAAGATTCCACCAATTCCAGCTTTTTGGACTTTATCTTTATATTCTGTTTTTCCGTTTATCTGTTAAAAGTTCTTGTATTACTGGAATCATATATAAAGTTAATCCAACTATAAGTGCAATTGCTATGATAAATAATATTATTTTAAATAATTTGATTTTTTTCTTGCTACTCATATCCCTTAATTCTTTCAATATAAAAATCCCTACTATAAATATTATAGCAGGGATTAGCTTTAAATTTTACTCTTTAAAATATTCACCTGGATTTTGTGCTAATAAATCTGCTAAATCATATGTTTGTCCTGAATAATATGCATAATATTCTGTATTTCCTTTTGTTGTAACTCCATATATTCTTTCAAACATACAAGGTACGATCCATTCTTTGCTAACAGAATCATATAAACCATATCCTGTAGTATCATTTTGTTCTAGTTGAACTATAATTCCTTTTACATCTCTAGAAACTCCGTCAACACACTCTAATCCTTCAAGTTCAACTAATAATGTATCACTTGCATTTTTTGGTGCATCTTCATCAGCATCTTTAACATATCCAAAGCCTGTAAATATAGGCTCTTTGTTTATATTTCCTTCTGTATCGCAAATTCCATAACTTCCATTTGATTCAACAATAATAGTATCATCATATAAAAGATATTTATTACTTTCTACTGCAAAATCAAAACTCTCTAAAACATTTTCAGGAATTCCTATATTATCATATTCACAGTGAACTACGACTTCTCCTTCTTTATCAAGAACACCATATTCACCATCTTTTTCAACTAAATATAATCCTAAATTATCACTCAAAATTTGAATATTTGAATAATTCTTTGGTTTTACAACTGAATCGCCTCGACTATTAATAATACCAACAGATGTCTCATCATTACTATTTGTAGTCTTTACGAAAAATTCTTTAACATTTTGAGCAAATACCATATCTTGATATTTTAAACCTATTATATCTTGACCACTATAGATATCAACTACTCCATATAAAGCTCCATTGCTAACAACCATCATTCCATATCCAAGTGTTCTCATGTTTTCATAAATTCCACTAACACTTTGGAAACCATAGTTTGCAGCATTTACTTGAGCTAAATTAAGTAAAAATGTTTGATCATATATATACATTCTATATTCATTTTCATAAACAATTCTACAATTACAAATATCGCTTAAACATTTTACAGGAAAATAAATTTGACCATTTTGACTTATTATTGGTAAAGCTAATGTTGATGTTTCTAAAGTTCCTTCAGCTGAGTTAGTTTCAAAAGGTTTTATTAGCTCACCTGTTACTTCATCATTATATTCTGTAGCAGTAACTTGTATATATTTTTTCAATGTATTTGAACCTGCAACAAATGAAGCAATTTCATATCCGTTTTGAATATATCCGCTATTTGGATCTTCGTTATATGAGCCATATTCACCATTTTGGTATGACCATTGAATATAACTTGCAACATCTTTGGCTCTTATATAATATTCACCATTTTCATCTTTAACGCAAAATCCTTCTCCACTACTAGCTTGAACATCATTTATATATAGTTTAAAAGTATGTGCATCAACACTTTGATAATATAAAATCATAACTGCTAATACTATAATTAAAACTATACATATAACAATTCCAGTTAAAAGTGTTTTCTTTTTCTTTTCTTTTGCAACATTTCTTTGAGCCGTATATTTGTCAAATTCGTTCATTTAAAATGTTCTCCTCTCTTGTATAAAATTTATTTAGAATAGCCATATTTTTCATAAAATTCATCTCTAAAGTTAATTAAATTATCACGTTCTATTTCTATTCTAACTCTATCCATTAATTTAGTCAAGAACCTAAGGTTATGAATTGATAATAATCTCATTCCTAAAATTTCGTTCATATTTATCAAATGTCTGATATATGCCCTTGTGTAATTTTTGCAAGTATAACAATCACATTCAGGATCTAAAGGTGTAAAATCTCTTTCATATTTTTTATTTTTTATAACAACTTTTCCATTATGTGTCATAGCTGTTCCGTGTCTAGCAATTCTAGTTGGTAAAACACAATCACACATATCAATTCCAGCTAAAGCTGCTTCTATTAAATAATCTGGTGAACCAACTCCCATTAAATATCTTGGCTTATTTTCAGGCATTTTTGGAGCTGTATAATTTAATATATCTAAGAATAAATCTTTTGGCTCTCCAACACTTATTCCACCTATTGCATATCCTGGAAAATCTAATTCTTTTAAATCGTTTAAACTAATATCTCTTAAATCTTTATAAAATCCGCCTTGAACTATTCCAAATAAACCTTGATTTTCGCTTGTCCAAGCTTCTTTACATCTTTTTGCCCAACGAGTAGTTCTTTCCATTGAAGCTTTAGTATATTCATATGTAGAAGGATATTCGCAACATTCATCAAAAGCCATCATTATATCTGAACCTAAAGCTTGTTGAACTTCAATTGATTTTTCAGGACTTAGATAATTTTTACTTCCATCTAAATATGATCTAAATTCTACACCTTCTTCTGTTATTTTTCTAAGTTTTCCTAAACTAAAAACTTGAAATCCGCCAGAATCAGTAAGAATTGGTCTATCCCAATTCATAAATTTATGAAGTCCGCCAGCTTCACGAATTAATTCATGGCCTGGTCTTAAAAATAAATGATATGTATTTCCCAATATAATTTGAGCTTTTACCTCTTCTTTTAATTCCTCTGGTGTCATAGCTTTAACAGTAGCTTGGGTTCCAACAGGCATAAACACTGGTGTCTGAATATCTCCATGTGGTGTATGAACAATTCCACGTCTAGCGCCACTATTTTTGTCTACATGTAGTAACTCATAAGTTATTGCATTATTTTTTTCCATAAAATCTCCTTAAATTTTTATATAAAAAGCAGAACTGCCGCTTCATTGCGGCAGCAGTAGCTTTTACTCCAGGTTAACGAATCTCTTACCCGTTGTAAAATTGTTTTAGTTGACTGGAATTCCAGTCTTGGTCGCCCCATTTCTTCTCGGCCTTGCTTACCTTTAGTAGAGCTTCATGTAATCGCGCGCCTGTTGGACAATACCGACAACTTCCCTGCTGGAAGTCTATTCCAGACTTTAGATAGTCGTCAATACATCTTGCACATTCTTCGTTACACTCGTCTACGATCTTCTGGTAATCTTTCTGTTCTAGCATCTGAGGTTTCCTCCGAATATGAGAATTAGCCAGCCTCTCTCAAGGCTAAGCCTTAACTATTCTACTACCATTTTGATATTATGTCAATCTATTTATATTAAATTTATAAAATAATCATTGCATCACCAAAACTGAAAAACTTATATCTTTCTTTAACAGCTTCATTATAAGCTTTCATTATAAAGTCTCGTCCAGCTAAGCTTGAAACAAGCATAATTAACGTTGATTCTGGTAAATGAAAATTAGTAATTAGGCTATCTATACATTTAAATTTATAACCGAGGATAAATAAAAATGCTTGTATCTCCTTCTATTTCATGTACAAATCCATTTTCATCTGAAACACTTTCTAGGACTCTACAAGATGTAGTTCCAACAGCTATTACTCTGTGATTTTCTCTCTTAGCTTTATTTATTTTTTCAGCATCTTCAGCTTTTATATAAAAATGTTCTGAGTGCATTGAATGATCTTCAACATTTTCTACTTTTACAGGTCTAAATGTTCCTATTCCAACATGAAGAGTAACATTTGCAACTTCTATTCCTTTTTCTTTTATTTTATCTAAAAGTTCTTCAGTAAAGTGAAGTCCAGCAGTTGGAGCAGCAGCAGAACCATCATATTTTGCATAAACTGTTTGATATTTATCATTATCTTTTAAAGTTTCTTTGATATATGGTGGAAGTGGCATTAAACCTATTTTATCTAAGATTTCGTTAAATATTCCTTTATATTCAAATTTTACTTTTCTATTTCCACCTTCTAAAACTTCTAGAATTTCAGCTTTTAATAATCCATCTCCAAAACTTGCTTTTGTTCCTGGTTTTAATTTATTACCGAGGCCTAACCATTACTTCCCAATAGTCGCCTTCTAATCTTTTTAAAAGCAAAAATTCAATTTTAGCACCAGTGTCTTTTGTTCCATAAAGTCTAGCAGGAATTACCTTTGTATTATTTATAACTAAGCAATCTCCGAGGTTCTAAATAATTTATAACATCTTTAAAAACTTTATTTTCTATTGTTTCGTCTTTTCTATTTAAAACCATAAGTCTTGCTTCATCACGTTTATCATAAGGTGTTTGAGCAATTAATTCTTCTGGTAATTCATAATTAAAATCTGATACTTTCATTTTTTATTTTTTACTTTCTCCTCTTCATCTTTCTTAATTCTATGAACTAATCTAACTACATCATTAACTAAATTTATATATCTAATACTATTTGAATTATCTACTGTATAAGTAGCTTTATTTTTTAAATCTTCTTCACTTATTTGAATATTAACTCTAGCTTTAAATTTTTCTCTAGTAATTCTATCTCTTTCTTTAATTCTAGATTCCATAGTTTCTTCATCTGCGAAAACTCCAATTACGCAATTGCAAATTTTATCAAAACCACCTTCATATAAAAGCGGAAAATCTAAAACGATAATTTCTTTATCTTTATTACTTAAAATAATTTCTTTAGTTTTTGCTCCAACATATTTAAATGTTAATTTATTTAATTTCTCTCTTTTTTCACTATCTTCAAAAATGATGTCAGCAAGTTTAGGATTATTTATTCTTCCAAACTTTTTGCCTGGATTTTTATTAACAATTTCATCTCCAAACATTTTAACAACATCATCATAATATTTTTCACCAGGAGCCATTAATTCTTTAACAATCATGTCTGCATCAATAACTAAAGCACCTGTATTATTTTTTATAATTGTACTAACTGTACTTTTTCCTGAACCAGATCTTCCTGTAACACCTATAATTATCATCTAAATTTACCTCTCTTATGTATTTTTCTTAATCTCTGTTGTAGCTAAATAATCACATCTATTATTAAATTCATTATCACTATGACCTTTAACTTTTATAAATTCAAATTTATGTTTTTGAAGCTCATTATATAGCTCTTCCCATAATTCTCTGTTTTTAACTGGTTTTTTATCTGAGCCTTTCCAGTTATTTTTTTGCCAATTATATATCCAACCTTGCTTAAAGCAATTAACTACATATGCACTATCACTATAAATTTTAATTTCACATGGAAATTTTAAGAGTTTTAATGCTTCTAAAACTGCCGTTATTTCCATAATATTATTAGTAGTTTTGCTATTAAAACCTGATATTTCTTTTTTATTTTCTCCATACATTAAAATTGCTCCCCATCCGCCCAGGTCCTGGGTTTCCGAGAACAAGCTCCATCTGTATAGATATCAACTTTGTAATTCATATTTTTCCTTTCCGTTGTTATTTACAAAATTTCAATTCTATGATATTATATCAGTAAATTTAGAAATTTACAATACCAGAGGTGATTTTATTTGGGAGGAGTCTTAGGAATCGTTTCAGAATATAACCCTTTTCATAATGGTCATATTCTGCATTTAAAAAAATCTTTAGAGTTAACAAAAGCCGATTTTACGATTGCAGTTATGAGTGGAAGCTTTGTCGAACGTCGGAGAACCATCACTTGTTGATAAATGGTCAAAAACTGAAATGGCGCTTCGCCAAGGAATTGACTTAGTTATTGAACTTCCTACTGTTTATGCTTGTTCAAGTGCTGAAAATTTTGCTACTCGGAGCTGTCAAAATTTTAAATTCACTTGGAATAATAGATTACCTTTCATTTGGCTCTGAAATGGGTCAAATTAAACCTCTTGATGATGTTGCTTCTATTCTTGCTAAAGAACCTAAAGAATTTTCTAATATCTTAAAAACTCAATTAAAATCTGGTCTTTCATATCCTAAAGCTCGTGAAATAGCCCTTCATATGTATTTTGGAAATTCACCTATGTATATGGATGCACTTAAAAATCCAAATAATATCCTTGGTGTTGAATATTTAAAAGCTTTAAAACGAACTAATAGCTCAATTATTCCTATTACTATTAAAAGAGAATATAGTGAATATAATTCTCCTAAAGTTAAAAATGGAATCACTAGTGCTACTGGAATTCGTGAAATGATTGAAAATGAAAAAAGAATTAATCAAGTTGTTCCTTTTGAAACTTATGAAATCATTGAAAAGCTACAAGAAAAAGGAAATCTTATTACTTCTCTTAAGCTCTATGAAAAAGAAATCATCTATGCTTTAAGAAAAATGACTTTATTAGAAATTTCTAAGCTTCCTGATGTTACAGAAGGTCTAGAAAATAAAATAAAACAAGCTGCAAATACTTGTGTAGATTTAGATTCTCTAATAAATAAAATAAAATCAAAAAGATACACTCAAACTAGAATTCAAAGAATTTTGGTTTATGCCCTACTTGGAATTACAAAAAGAGATGTTCAAGTTTCTCAAAGAGTTACACCATATATTCGTGTTCTTGGATTTAATAGCCATGGAAAACGAATAATTTCAGCTATTGCTGAGCATAATCCAAAAGCAAAAATTGTTGTTTCTGTAAAAAGATTTTTTGAAACAAATAGAGATATGAATTTACAAGATATGTTAATGAAAGATATTTTAGCTACGAATATATATACTCTAAAATATAAAACAGATCCTGTTGCAAATTTAGATTATACACATAAAATTTTAGAGTTAAAACAAAGCTAAAATTTAAGGAGATTTTAAACAAATGAACGAAAATAAAGATGAAGAAATATTTCATTATGAAAAAGCAAAACAAGAAATTGAAAATTTAGAGCGTTTTGACAAAATGAGTGATGAAGAAAAGCAAAAAGAACTTAATCTTTTCACTGAGCAAAGACGTCAAGAATCAATTCAAAAATATGGCAGAGATATCTATTCTGAAAATAGAACTGTTGGTAGCAAAAAACCTATTAAATTTAGAAATGTTTTTGATAAAATATTTGACTTTTATTGTTTCTGGCGTGATCCTATTTTAGTTATTATTGCATTAATTATAGGTTTAGGAGTAATTGCTGCAGTAACTGGAATTTTCTCATAAAAAAATACCCCCGGTTAACCGGGGGATTTTTTTATTTTGCATAATCGATTGCTCTAGTTTCTCTAATAACGTTAACTTTAATTTGTCCTGGATATTCCATTTCACTCTCAACACGTTTTGCAACATCTCTAGCCATAACAACCATTTCATTATCTGAAACTTGTTCTGGTTTAACAATTAATCTAACCTCACGGCCAGCTTGAATTGCGAATGATGTTTCAACACCTTCAAATGAATTTGCAATTTCTTCAAGTTTTTCCAATCTCTTGATATAAGCTTCTAGAGTTTCTCTTCTAGCACCTGGTCTAGATGCTGATATTGCATCTGCAGCTTGTACTAAAATGGCTTCAATTGAAACTGGTTCAACATCGCCGTGGTGAGCTTCAACGGCATTTATAACAGTGTCGTTTTCCTTATATTTTTTCAATATTTCTACACCTATTTCAACATGAGTTCCCTCCATATCATGATCTAGAGCTTTACCAATGTCATGTAATAAACCTGCTCTCTTAGCAATTTTAGAGTTTATTCCTAGCTCGTCCGCCATTAATCGAGCTAAGTTTGAAACTTCTATAGAGTGATTAAGAACATTTTGTCCATAACTTGTCCTATATTTTAATTTTCCAATTAATTTAACTAAATCTGGGTGAAGATTATTAACACCTGTTTCTAAACAAGCTCTTTCACCTTCTGATTTAATAATTTCTTGGACTTCTTCTTTGGCTTTCTCAACAACTTCCTCAATTTTAGCTGGATGGATTCTTCCATCATCAATTAATTTTTCTAGTGCTAAACGAGCAACTTCTCTTCTTAGTGGATCAAAGCCTGAGATAATAACCGCTTCAGGTGTGTCATCAATTATTAAATCGATTCCTGTTAAGGTTTCAAGAGTTTTGATATTTCTACCTTCTCTACCTATTATTCTTCCTTTCATTTCATCACTTGGAAGTGAAACTACTGAAACTGTAGTTTCTGAAGTATGGTCTGCTGCACATTTTTGAATTGCTAAACCTATAACTTCTCTAGCTTCTTTCACAGCATCATCTTTGAATTTTTGTTCATAGTCTCTAATTAACTGAGCTTTTTCACTAGTTAATTCACTTTCTAAACTATCTAAAAGTTGACGTTTTGCTTGTTCTTGAGTAAGTCCTGATATTCTTTGAAGTTCTTCTGCTTCTCTTGCATACATTTCTTCTAATTCTTGACGTTTTTGTTCATTTTCAGTAAATTTTCTCTCTAAGTCTTTTTCTCTGCCTTCAAAAATTGATGTACGTTTTTCAAGATTTTCTTCTTTTTGAATTAATCTTTTTTCTTGTAGTTGAATTTCGCCTCTTCTTTCTTTAATCTCTTTGTCTAAATCATTTCTAAGTTGTAATATTTCCTCTTTAGACTTGATAACTTCTTCTTTCCTTAAGTTTTCAGCTTCAATTCTAGCATCATTAACTATTTTTTTAGCTTCTTCTTCTGCGCTTTTAATTTTAGATTCTGCAATTTTCTTTCTGATAAAAATTCCAACAGGTGTAAATATTGCAGCTGAGACAAGAAAGATGGCAACATAAATAATTCCTTGCATATCAATTTACCTCTTTCTATATTAATTTTTCAATGTACAAATAAATTACTTTTTTCTTTTATCAATTTATAATAATTTATATTGTATTGCTTTTTTACGCAATTATATTTTATATTTATTCTCCCATATTGTCAAGACTTTTTTATTGCATAACTTGAGAAATGACTTCAGCTAGATATTTCATAGAAGCTGTCGTCTGTTCCAAAGTATTTCCAGTAGCACCCACTTCAATTATACAAGCAAAATCAGCTAAATTTTGATTATATCTAGAATTTCTGAGTATTATTGGTCTAAATAAACCGCGGATACATTTCATTTGCCTTTTCTTGAACTTTTATCGCAAACTTAAGATTATTCTGCCAGTTAGGATGCTCTAACCCTCCTCCATTTGTCCCAATAACAAACATCACCTGTGAAACAACTTCATCTCCAATTTTAACGCTTGGCGCATAATTACTCATGCTTCCAATTGCATCTCTATGAAGATCAATTACAAGTTGTGTAGAAGGAGCTTTAGAAAGCAAATTTTTAACAGTATTAAAAGATCTGTCATATGAACCATTATAAGCTGGATAATCGTGATAATTCATATCATGAATTACGTTAAACCCTTTATTTGTAAGTGACTCTTCTAAAACACTTCCAACTCTAGCAACAGAATAATTTAAATCTGTTGTTCTATAATTTCCAGAAGGAGTATAACTATTCTCACTAGTTTGTGTATAGCTTTCACAAGTATGTGTGTGAAAGATAATTACATTCTTTTTGTCTTTAATTTCAATATTTGGAGTCAAAATATCTTCAGTTAAATTAAACTTTGTCTCATTCTTAATTTTAACTGTCTTATAAGTAGTATTGTAATTTTCAGCTAAATTATTAGTTTCAATAACTTTTGTTGGCAAGCTTAATGGAATCTCTTCATTTGAAGATGTAGAAATAGTTTCTTTACTTTCTATATTTTCTTTAACCTCTTGAGACTCTTCTTGTTTATTTTCTTCAATTTCATTTGGAACTAATCTTTTTTCTTTAGGTTTTTCAGCTTTTATCTCGGTTATTGCAATTTCTTTTACAATCGCTGTTTTAAAAAAATCTTTAGAAGCTTCTTTTTTCTCCTCAAAAGAAAGACTTTTCTTTAATACTTCAAAATAATTGAAATTTTTAAAATTAAAAGAAATTATTTCAAATATATTCATTACTCCAATTACAAAAGCTATTATAAATCCTAGCTTTAGCATGTTTTTAATTAGAGTTTTTAAATTTATAACTGCAAAATTAATCATAATAAATTTTATTTTCTATTTTAAAATTTATTACAAAAAGGCCGCAAAAATCCCTTTTAGAGAATTTATACGGCCTTATTTATTTATTTATATAACAATTTAAAATTTTAAAAATTGAAATAACAAAAGAATAAAAAACTAGGCAACTGTTTCGTTTTCACTACTGTTTTTCTTATCAAATTTTTCTTTGGCTAAAATCATTTTTTTGATAATACTGTCTGCCCAATAGTCTCTATAAAATTCAGATAAAATTTTTTTTGCGGTTTTTGAAATATTTTGCTCATTTACAGATTTTGCTTTGTCGAACTTAAATCTATAGTCATATCTCTTTGATCTTTGCATAGAAATAAGAACATTTTTAGGAATTTTTTCAACCTGTTTTTTAGGCATATGTTTTAAAATTTCTAAAACTTCAGTGCAAGCAATTCTATAATCTAAATCATAACTATTCATAATTACCTCCACATTTTTTCTGTCATCTTTAGTAAAATCTTTATAACTCCGCATTTCTATTTTATCATAATTTTTTAATTATGTAAATCTTTTTTTCAAAATTTTTAAAAATATTTTTTCAAAATTAAAAAACTCTAGTAAAATACTAGAGTTTTTTATATAAATTTATAATTAGTCTTCATTCTTTTTAACTGAAACAACTTCTTTTCCATCATAATAACCACAGTTTGAGCAAACAGTATGTGGTAATACTGGTTCATGGCAATGTGGACATGTTGAATATCCCTTTTCATCTAATTTCCATGTACTTCTTCTTGATCCAGTTCTAGCTTTTGACCATCTTCTTTTTGGTTGTGCCACTTTAATCCCTCCTTATAAAACATCAATCTATAGTAAAAGTTAGTAATTCGTATCTTTTTCTAACCTCTAACTTCTAAAAAATCTAACCGCTAATAAGTATATACTCATTTTGTAGATTTGTCAAGCAATTTTTAACATTTCGTAATTTATGATAATGTTATATTTATAACATCTTCATATTTTTCTTCACCTACATTTACAGTAATTGTCAATGTTCCAGTAACATCTGAATTTCCAATTGCTGTAATTGTAAAAGTGTTGTCACTATTTTTTACAACTGTGAAGTTGCTTTCTGGCACCATTGTAGGTGTTTCAAAACTATATGAAGTAATTGATTTATCTCCAAAACTATATTTTAAAGTAACTGTTTTTTCTCCATCTTGAGAAAATTTAATTGTATTATCAACTATTTCTTTTCCATCTGTTCTTTCAATTCCAGAAACAGTAACAGGAACAACAATTTCTTCTAGTTTTTCTCCACTTATTGTAATATCACATTTTAAATTAACTTGTCCTATTTTTAATGGAATTAGCTTTATTCTAGTATCATATAAATCATCATTTTCTAATTTTACTATTCCATCTTCGCCTTCAATAGACCATTCTAATTTGTTTGTATCTCCGTTAAAATCAAATCCACTAGGTCCATCTACTTTTAACTCAATATTTTTGTTATATTTTTCACTCATTCCAGTGAAGTTAATCTTATTAAGACTTGTTTGAGAATCGTTTGTAGATTGTTCAACTACTTCGAATCCAAAAACATTGACTGTAACTGTATCTTTAGCAAGTCCATAATTTTGAACTTCAACTGTAACGTTTGATTTACCAGCTTTTGTTCCACTAGTAAAAATCATATATTTATCAGAGCTATTATAATTATCATTATAAGTAGCTGTAACTATTTCAGGATCTTCTACTGTAGATTTTATATTTAAATTATTTTGTGTATATAAAGCTCCACTCTTTAAAATTTGATAATCTTTCTCACCTGTAGAATTTTTTTGATATTTATAAATATCTCCTTCTTGCTTTTTAGCAAGATTTATTTCACTAACAGCTATTTTATCTTTTGATGAACATAATTCAATTGAACTTGTAGAAATTGTAAAACTTTTAGAAACATCAGGTTCTGTTTCACCATAGTTTATAACACCTACTGTCAAAATAGAACTATATTCTCCAGAGTTGTTAGAAACGTTAGAAATCTCAGTGTTTTTAGAAGTTAGTTCTCCTGTAGTTTTATTAACTTCATAATAAATATTATTAGAATTTAGGCTAAAAACTAATTCTTTAGGTTCTCCTAATCCGTCTCCTTCAGTTTCTGAATCAAATAATAAAATATCTTTTAAATTCATTTTTTGATTGCTAGGTGAAAAATAGATATTAGCACCATCTGTAACTCCACTAATTGGATTTAATCTAATATTACTTACAGCTTTTTTCTCATTATGTTTTGTATTTACATATTTTAATGGTAAATAATTATAAGTTTTTCCATCAACTTCTATTCCAGTTTTATTATATATTGTATGGCTTTGAGTATTAATAATATAATCATCATCTTTATAATTTAAAGAAAGATTTTTTAGTAAACTTAAATTTAAATAAGCATATGTAGCATCACCATTTTCTTCTTTTCCATCTGATGAAACAGTATAAGCATAATCATTTGGATTTACAAAGCTATCTAATTCAACTTTTGAAGCACCTGATTTAAGAACAAAACCTATTTCTTCAAGTTCAACGTGATTTTTGTTATCATCTTTTGATATAGTAATTTTTCCTTTTGAACTAGAAACTGGTAGCTCATTATATTTTAAATAATAGCTTTCAACCGCATCATTAAGTTGTCTTAAATCATCATAAAATTTATTTAATTTTCTAACATTGATGCTATCAACAGTTGCAAATGTCAAAGATCCAAGAATAACAATCATTACTATAACTGTAATAGCCATTGTTGTTAATGAAAAACCTTTTTTACTACTAAACATAATATTTGTTCCTTTTTATAAAATTCTATTAAATATTATATACTTAAATTACTTCCTTTTCAATAGAAAATAAACAAAAAAAATAATGACTATTAATCATTATTTTCTTTATTTTATCTTAAATAAAATTGTCGATTATTAAACATTTTCTGGCTTACTAGCTCTCTTAATTTTTCCAGCTCTTAAGCATTTTGCACAAACAGAAACCTTTTTAATTTCTCCATTTATTTCAGCTTTAACAGTTCTTAAGTTAGGTCTAACTGGTTTAACTGTTCTTTTACTTATGTGAGAACGAGTAATACTTAATTGATTTCCAAAAGATGTTTCTTTTCCACAAATTACACATTTAGCCATGATTTTAAGCACCTCCATATTTCAAAAATAAACTGACTAATTGATAGTTTAACACATTATCAGCAAAATTGCAAGGCTTTTTTACAAAATTTTTCCGCCACCGAACTACAATATTACCATCTATATAAAACACTGCAGACTGACCTGGTGTTATAGCTCTTCCGAGGTTCTTCTAAACTTACTTTTATTTTATCTCCTTCTTGAACAATTTTAGCTTTAGCTTGTTTTACAGAATACCTTGTTTTTACTTCTACCTCTAGTGGTTTATCAATTTTATCAAATAAAAGCAAATTAACATTTTCTACATAAAATTCGCTTTTATAAAGCTCTTGTTCTTCCCCAACTATAACTTCATTTTTCTCTCTATCAAATCCTAAAACAAATAATGGTGTAGGATGAGAAATTCCTAATCCTTTTCTTTGACCAATAGTATAATTATATAAACCATTATGTTTTCCAAAAATCTCACCTTTAGAATTTACGATATTTCCGCTTTTTGGTCTAATATTAGAATTATTTTCTAAAAATTTTCCATAATCTCCATCAGGAATAAAACATATATCTTCGCTATCTGGCTTATTTGCAACCTTTAATTCTTTTTGTCTAGCAATCTCTCTAATTTCTTCTTTATCATTAAAATCACCTAAAGGAAAAATTATATGTTCTAATAATTCTTTTGGAATATTCCACAAAACATAGCTTTGATCTTTTTTCTCATTATTAGATTTTTTCAAAACCCATTTATTATATTTCTCTGAAAATTCGGTTTTAGCATAATGACCTGTAGCAACATAATAGCAACCCATCTCTTTAGCCTTTTCATACATAAGCCCAAACTTCATAAATTTATTACACTCTATACATGGGTTTGGAGTTTTACAATTTGAGTAACAATCAATGAAATCTTGAATTACATATTTTCTAAAGTCATCTTTGCAATTAAAAATAACATGATCGATTCCAATTTGTTTGCAAACATTTTTAGCATCTAAATATGTATTTGAATTGCAACAACTACCGCCATTATATAACTCTAGAGTTGTTCCAATTACGTCATAACCTTTTTCTTTTAAAAGAACTGCTGATACAGAGCTGTCAACTCCGTCCGCTCATTCCCAATAATACCTTTTTGTTTTCCATTTTAATTACAGCAAGAAGATTTTATTTTACCTTCTTGTTCTCCTTTATTAATCATATCTTCAACAGTGTGCCAAGCAAGAAGTGCACATTTAACTCTAGCTGGCATATTTGCAACATTTCTAAAAGCAATAGCATCTTCAAGTTTTTTTAATTCTTCTTCAGATTTTGTTTCTCTTTTAATCATACTAATGAAAGTTTCAATTATTTCTTTAGCTTCTGAAACTGTTTTTCCTTTTAAAGTATCAATCATTATTGAAGTTGAAGCTTGAGATATTGCACATCCATGACCAGAAAAAGCCATATCTTCTATAATATCGCCGTTCATTTTCATTTCTAAAGAAATCTCGTCACCGCAATTTGGGTTATGTCCCATCTCGCAAAAATCGCAACTTGAAAGTTTCTTTTTGTTATAGGAGTTCATGCTATGCTCCATTATCAAATCATTATATACTTGTTCTAAATTCTCTTCCATATTATCCCTCAACTTTAATATATTTTTTGAACATATTATATGCTTTGTTTAAGGCAGAAACTAGCTTGTCTACGTCTTCTTTTGTGTTGTATAGATAAAAAGAAGCTCGGCAAGTTGAGTCCATGTTTAAGTAACGCAAAAGTGGCTGTGCACAATGATTTCCTGAGCGAACGCAAACGCCTTCAGAATCTAAGATTGATGCAACATCATGTGGATGAACTCCTTTTATGTTAAATGAAATAACACTTGAATGATTTTCTTTATTTGGAGTCATGTAAATATCTAAATAATCTAGCTTTGAAAGTTCTGTTCTTGCGTAATCAATAACTTCATCTTCTATTTTTTGAATTTCATCATAACCAATTTTCTCAATATAATCTATTGCAGCACCTAGGCCAATAACGCCTTCGACATTTTGAGTTCCAGCCTCAAATTTGTTTGGAAGCGGAGCAAATGTTGTTTCTTGCTCATAAACATATTCAATCATATCTCCACCCATTAAGAAAGGCATCATTTTATTTAAGATTTCTTTCTTTCCATATAAAACGCCAATTCCAAGAGGTGCAAGCATCTTGTGTCCTGAAAAAACTAGAAAATCAGTATCTAATTTTTGAACATCAATTTTCATATGTGGAATACTTTGTGAAGCATCAACAATTGTAACTGCACCTTTTTTATGTGCATATTTTACTATGTTTTCTACATCATTTATAGTTCCTAAAACGTTAGATACATGTGTAATTCCAACAATTTTAGTTTTATCATTAATTTTTGTTTTCCACTCTTCTTCAGAGATTTCAAAGTCTTCATTTATATACATATAAACAAGTTTTGCACCTGTTTTTTTAGCTACTTTTTGCCATGGAACTAGATTTGAATGATGTTCCATTATTGATATACAAATTTCATCACCAGGTTTTAAGTTTTCTAAACCATAAGAATATGCAATAAGATTTAAACTTTCAGAAGCATTTTTAGAAAAAATTATTTCTTCTCTAGCTTTAGTATTTATAAATTTTGAAATCTTAGTTCTTGTGTCTTCATAAGCTTCTGTAGCTTCAATACTAAGAGAATAAGCTCCTCTATGTGGATTTGCATTATAATTTTCATAATATTTATCTATTGCCTCAATTACCTGTTTTGGTTTTTGAGTTGTCGCACCACTATCTAAATAAGCTATATCTCTATTTTTTAAAATTGGAAAATCATCTTTAATATTCATATTTTTCCCCTTAATCTAATTTTTGATCCATTTCATATAAAATCTCGCCTTTAACTTCTTTATTAGTAATTCCTTCTAATATATTGTTGAATTTAGCCCTAACTAATAATTTTTCAGCAGATTTTCTATCAAACCCTCTTGTCATAATGTAAAACAATTCTTTATCATTTGCTTTTCCACTAGAGCTTGAGTGATTTCCTTCAACATCTTCTTCTGAGCACAAAAGCATTGGAAGCGCAATTGATTTAGCTTTATCAGATAAAAGCATACAATTTTCAGCTTCATTTCCATAAGCTTTTTTGCAACCTTTTTTGAAATCAATTGTACCTTTAAAACTTTTTTTAGCGTTATCTTTTAAAGCACCTTGAACATCTATATCTATTTTTGTTTTTTCTCCAAAACATTCTGCAATATAGTTTATATCAATCTTTTCATCATTTGAACCTAGATAAATTGAATTGATTAAATTTTGGCTTTCTTTTCCTAAAAGATTTGTATATAAATTAGTAATACTAGTTTTTCCGCCAAAATCTACTATATTATATTTTAGTTTTGAACCATCTTCTAATTTTCCATCAATACTTAAAACATTAGAACTTTCAGGATTCATAAGATTAACTATTGTAATTATAGATTTTGAATTTGATTTTGATAAAACTCTAATTAAACCATTGTGAAAAGCCTTTCCAGAAGTTCTTTGTCTGTAAATAATATAAATATTTGAAGTAGTTTCTGGTTCAATATTTATTTCAATATTTTCAACTAATTCTAGATTTTTTTCATCAAAATCAAATTCTAGTTTTATATCTTTATTTGTTTTACTATTTACATTCACTCTAATATTTTGATTTGAAGAATTTTTAATTTGATCTATTAAGCCTGTTCCATATTTTATATCAAAATCTTTAAACTTAAAATCTGTTATAACCTCATCTTTTTCAGTATCTTTAAAGATTTTAAGATTTTCAAATTTTTTGAATTTATTAGGAATCTTTTCACTAAATTCTATATCATTAATATTATAGTTTTTGCAAGTTCTAACAGGAGTACTGTTTAATTCCATTTTATTTATCCTTTCTTTAAGGGGACAGTCCCCTTTTTTCCATTGGGGACTGTCCCCGTTTTCTTGTCCCCGTTTTCTTATCCGATTGATCCTTCTAATTCTAGGTTAATAAGATTGTTCATTTCTACTGCATATTCAACTGGAAGTTCTTTTGAAATAGGATATGCAAATCCCCTTACAATCATAGCTTTTGCATCCTCCTCAGATAAACCTCTACTCATTAAATAAAAGATTGTTTTATCACTAATCTTTCCAATTTTAGCTTCATGTGAAAATTCAACATCATCTGTTCTAATATCATTTGTTGGAATTGTGTCTGAAATTGAAAAATCATCAAGCATCAAGCTTTCACAAGAAACTGAAGATTTAGAATTTTTAGCATTTTCCATTATTCTAACTAAGCTTCTATATGTGCATTTTCCGCCATTTTTAGAAATTGATTTTGAATTTACAACTGATGAAGTATTTGGCGCATTATGAACAACTTTAAAACCAGTGTCTAAGTTTTGACCAGCACCTGCAAAGGAGATACCAGTATATTCAGTTTTAGCACCTTCTCCATTTAAAACACTCATCGGATATAACATTGAAATCTTTGATCCGAATGAGCCTGAAACCCAATCAACTTGAGCATTTTTCCCGATTAGTGCTTTTTTTGTATTAAGATTTAACATATTTTTGGACCAGTTTTCAATTGTTGAATATCTTAAATATGCATTATCTTTAACATATAATTCAACACAACCTGCGTGAAGATTTACTTT
The DNA here is from genome assembly GCA_947627595.1 of uncultured Clostridia bacterium. GTDB lineage: Bacteria > Bacillota > Clostridia > TANB77 > CAG-508 > Scatovivens. The sequence goes on along the minus strand of CANQWQ010000002.1, from coordinate 152,277 downwards.
ATTATATTTTGGAGCAGAACATCCTTCGATAAAATGAAGGCTTGCTCCTTCTTCTACAATTATTAAAGTGTGCTCAAATTGTCCTGATTCAGGTGAGTTTAATCTAAAATAGCTTTGTAAAGGAAAATCTAATTTTACACCTTTTGGAACATATACAAAAGATCCACCAGACCAAACAGCACCATGAAGTGCAACAAATTTATGATCATAAACTGGAACACATTTCATAAAATGTTCTTTAACAAGATCTGGATATTCTCTAACAGCTGTTTCCATATCAGTATAAATTACGCCTTGTTTAATCAAATCATCTTTCATACTATGATAAACAACTTCACTATCATATTGAGCTCCAACACCAGCAAGACTAGTTTTTTCAGCATCTGGAATTCCAAGTTTATCAAAAGTATTTTTAATTTCATCTGGAACATCTTCCCAGTTTGAAGCCATTTTTCCTTTTGGTCTAACATAAGTCGCAATTTCATCCATATTAAGTTCAGATAAATCTGGTCCCCAAGTTGGCATTTCTAGTTTATTATAGACTTCTAAAGCTTTTAGACGAAACTCTCTCATCCAATCTGGATCGTTTTTTTGTTTGGAAATTTCTTCGATAATTTCGCGTGTTAAGCCTTTTTTTATTTTATAATCATAATCATCTTTATTTTTAAAATCATAAATATTTCTATTTATATCATCAATTTTAGTCTTAGCCATTTTAAAAGCCCTTTCTAATTATTCATATCTTTATATTTTGAATATCCTTCATTTTCAATAACTGTAGCAAGTTCTTGTGAGCCTGTTGTAACTATTTTTCCATCAACTAAAACATGAACATAATCTACTTTAAAACTTCTTAAGATTTTAGTATTATGTGTTATAATTAAAACTCCATTTTCATCATTTTTAAACATTTCAATTCCTTTTGAAACTGTTTTTATTGCATCAACATCTAGTCCTGAATCTGTTTCATCTAAAATCGCAAGTTTAGGGTTTAATACAAGCATTTGTAAAATCTCGTTTTTCTTTTTCTCTCCACCAGAAAAACCTACATTTAAACTTCTATCCATATTTTTAGGATTCATATTTAATTCATCCATATATTTTTTTAATTCTTCTTTAAACTCAAAAATTTTAACTGGTTTTCCAGTTACTTTATTTTTAGCATATTTTAAGAAATTTGTAACAGTAATTCCGAGGAACTTCTTCTGGTAATTGGAATGACATAAATATGCCTAAACGTGCAATTTCATCTGTTTTTAAATTAGAAATATCTTTTCCATCAAATTCAATTTTTCCACCTTTTTTTGTATATTCAGGGTTGTTTAAAATTGCGTTTGCAGTAGTAGATTTTCCACTTCCGTTTGGTCCCATTATTACATGAATTTCACCTTTATTTATAACTAAATTTAGACCTTTTAAAATCTCTTTTTCTCCAGCATTTACATATAAATCTTTAATTTCTAATAATTTATTATTTGTCTTCATTTTTATTATCTTCCTTTTCTTTATTAGATTTTTTACGTCTAACACAATTTCTGCATTTCTCATTATTTAAATCATAATTACAATCAAGATTATATAAGCCAAGTTCTTTATGAACGTATCTAGCTAAGGCATTCATGGTTTCGTCACTCATAGCAAGCTTAATTTTTTCAGCTTCTTCTTGAGCTTTTTTCTTTTCAATATTTAAAACTTCTCTTAAAAACAAATTAACAATATCATATCTTTCTAAAATCTTACAAGCAAGCGAATTTCCAGTTTCTGTAAGTTTAATTAAGCCATATGTTTGATAATTAACTAGTCCTTCACTTTTTAAATTATTTACAGCTTTATTAACACTAGGTTTTGATATATTCATTTTTTCAGCAACATCAGTAACTCTAATATGACCATTTTGTTTTTGCAAGACATACATAGTTTTTAAATATTCTTCTAATGACTTTGAAACCATATTTCTTCTCCTCATCTAACAATGTTAATTACGGCTAACATTATATTATAGTAACCCGTTTTTGTCAATATAATTCAAGAAATAAACAAAAAAGATAAGCAAGAATTTGCCTACCTTTTAAGCCTATTTTATTTTTAAAATTTCATCTTCAAAAAAAGCTGTTAAATTAATATCTTCTTTTAGTTCACCTGAAATATATTTATCAGCAATTTTATCTTCAACCAAATTTTGAATTAATCTTCTAATTGGTCTTGCTCCAAACTCTGGTTCTTTAAGTTCTGAGATTACTCTATTTTCAACACTTTCATCAAAATTTAATATTATATTTTGTTTCTTAAGTCTATTTGAGACGCCTTTTAGCATATTTTTAGTAATCTCTTTAAACTCTTCGTTTTCAAGTCTTTTAAAGACAATTATCTCATCAATTCTATTTAAAAATTCTGGTCTAAAACTCTCTTTTACTTCTTTTAAGACTTCTTTTTTCAAATTTTCGTTTTGAATTTCTTCTGTTATTTCTCCAGTAAAGCCCAATTTCTTTTTGCTTAAAATCAGTCTTGCACCAATATTTGAAGTCATTATAATAACTGAATTTTTAAAGCTTATATGTCTTCCCATATTATCTGTTAATCTTCCATCATCAAGAATTTGAAGCAAAATATTCATAACATCTGGATGTGCTTTTTCAATTTCATCAAATAATATTACACAATATGGCTTTCTTCTTACCTTTTCAGTTAAAGCTCCTGTTTCATCATATCCAATATATCCGAGGAGGTGCACCAATTATTTTAGATACTGAATTTTGCTCCATAAATTCAGACATATCGATTCTAATAAGACTATCTTCTTCTCCAAATAATTCTTCTGCTAATGCTTTTGTAAGTTCTGTTTTTCCAACACCTGTTGGGCCCAAAAACATAAAAGAACCTATTGGTCTTTTTTCATCTTTTAAACCGACTCTTGATCTTCTAATTGCTCTTGAAATACTTGATACTGCTTCATTTTGACCAACAACTCTTTCATGTAAGTTTTTCTCTAAATTTTTCAGTTTTATTTCTTCATCTTCTTGAAGTTTACTAACATCAATTCCAGTAGAATCTGCTATTACTTCAGCAACATCTTCTTTTAAAAGCCTTATTAAATTTGGCTTTGTTCCATTATTAAACTTTTTATTTTGTTCATCAAATTTTTCTTTATTATTTGAGATCTCATCACGAATTTTAGCAGCTTTTTCAAAGTCTTGAAGATTTATAGCCTCTTCTTTTTCAGATTCTAATTGTAAAATTTTTTCCTCCAAATTTATTAAATCATTTGGCTTTTTATTTCCTCTAAATTTAGCTTTACAAGATGCTTCATCAATTAAGTCTATTGCTTTATCAGGCAAAAATTTATCTGTCAAAAATCTTACAGAAAAATCAATAGCACTATCTATCGCTTCATCTGTTATCTGAATATTGTGATGTGCCTCATATTTGTCTCTTAAGCCAATTAAAATTTCTCTAGTTTCTTCTTTACTTGGTTCATCAATATTTACAACAGCAAAACGTCTTTCTAGTGCTGAATCTTTTTCAATATATTTTCTATATTCATTAATTGTTGTCGCTCCAATTACATGAATCTCGCCTCTTGCTAAACTTGGTTTTAATATATTTGCAGCATCAATTGCTCCTTCTGCTGCACCTGCTCCAACTATTACATGAATTTCATCTATAAATAAAATAATATCTTCAGATTCCTTTACTTCTGAAATCGCCTTTTTAATTCTTTCTTCAAAATCTCCTCTATATTTAGCGCCAGCTACCATTGATGGAATATCTAAAACAATAATTCTTTTGTCTTTTAAATTATCTGGAACATCCCCATTTGCAATTTTTTCTGCTAATCCTTCAATTACAGCTGTTTTACCAACTCCGCGGTTCACCTATTAAACAGGGGTTATTCTTCGTTCTTCTTGATAAAATTTCAATAACTCTTTCTGTTTCTTTTTGTCTTCCGAATTACTGGATCTAGCTTTCCAGATTTTGCTTTTAAAGTTAAATCTATTCCAAACTGTGAAAGTGTTTTTCCAAGTTTTTCCGTTGTTTTCTCTTGCTTTTGTAAATCAGCCTCAACATAGTCATTTAAAATATTAACCATATTTTTATAGAGTTTTTCCATATTACAATTAAGTTCAAGAAGTATTTTAAAAGCAATTGACTCCTCTTCTTGAAGAATCCCAATAAGAAGATGCTCTGTACTTATAAAATCAACTCCCATTTGTTTTGATTGAATATAAGCATTCTCTATAATCTTTTTACTTCTAGGTGTAAAGCCTACTCCGTTTGACATTATTATATTTGATTTTCCAATGATTTCTTCAATCTTTCTTAATATTGATTCAGGATAAATCCCTTGACTCTCTAAAATCTTATGTGCTAAGCCATTTGGCTCTTTAGCTAAACCATATAAAATATGTTCACTTCCAATGTAATTATGGCCTAAATAAATGACACTATCACTTGCGTAATCAATTACTTTTTCGCCACTTTTAGTAAATTTATAAACCATATTTTTCCTCCAATATTTATAATATTCACTAGTTTTTGAAAAAATATACAAATATTGGAAAAACAAAAAATTCCCTAGAAACTCTAGAGAATTTTAAGAAACTTTTTCAAATTCAATTTTGCTTTTAAATATAAAATAATCATTTAAGAAAACTCTTCCACTAGTAACTGTATTAAAACTTAAAATTAAGGTATATGTGTTTTTAAAATCTTTATATTTAATTCTAGCTTTTAAATTATCATCAACAAATTTAACTAATTCAACACTTTCAAATACTGCATCTCTAATTTCTTGGATTCTTTCATCTTTCTTGGCTTTTCTTCTTAAAGCTTCTGTATAACGATTACTTTCTTCGCCAGATATTAATAATTCTGTGATTTTCTGAATCTCATTTTTCAGATTTTCTATAGAATTTTCAGGAAACAAAGTTCCAAACTTGTCTTCTGCTTCTTTTCCTAAAATGCTAATATCTTTAACTTTATATTCACCATTTCTAATGTCTTTGATTAATAAACCAAAAACAACAAACAGGCTTATTATTATAAAAATTAAACCTATTAACGCTACAGTTAAACCCATTTTTTTACCTTTCAAATATTATCTTTTGAATATTAAACTTTCTTAAATTTATAATCACCTTTTGATAAATCAAAAGATTGTATAACAGAGCCAGAGTAAATTCCTTCATTTGCTCCATCACCTAAGTCAATATCTAAGCTACAATTACACAAGAATTGCTCGCCCAAATTATTTTCAATATTTATTGTAAATGTTAATTTATAATTTAATTGGTCTAAACCAATATTAAGGTGTTTTAAAATTGATCCATCTAATGAAACAACAGCATCTGAAGCAGATGCATCAACAGATTGAACAATATTTTCATTTACATATGAAAGAATTAATGGTTCTGAACAATCTGTATAAAAACTTTTATTATTATCTATTTTATCTTTATCTTTGTTTCTATGAATAATGTCATATTTTATTTCGTTTGATGTATCAAGGATAGAAATATATTTTCCTAAATCATCAATATTTTTTGTAGAAAACTTTCTAGTTCCTAATTCTTGATTAGCAGTAATTGCGATATTATTAATATATATTCTATTAACAGTATTTTCTTCTGTCAATTTATCAGATTTTAGAAAATTATTTATATAAATTGCAAAATCTGTATATTGGCTAACATCAACTCTAGTTAAATCTTGATTTTCGCTGGAATCTTCTACATTTGCTCCACTATAAACTAATATTTTATCAACTTCAAAAATGGGGTTAGCAATTTCTTTTGCGTATTTTGAAGCTTCTAGTGCAAAAATTCTTTCATTTCTATATTTAGTAATTATTTTAAAGTATATTAAAGTCAATACAACTAAAGCAAGTATAGCAGCAGCTAGAATCAAGACTTTTGTATTATATAAATTAAATTTTCTTTTGTTATTTTTATTTTTATTTTTACTTTTTCTTCTGGTTCTCTTTTTCAAAACATCCTCCTAAAATTTAAAGTTCTGAATAAAGATTTTGCATAGTTCTAAAGACTTTATTAGCCCATTGTTGATCTGAAGCATATCTGACATTTACAGCTCCTAAGCTTGTACCATTATAATATCTACCACTGGCTACTTCACCGTTTCTTAAAACAGTTCCAGCTGGATATAAATAGTTTGAAGTAAGCCAATGTGCAACAGTATCAATTCCTTCAGCATAACTGCTAAATGTGACAGATGATTGATAAGCTGAGCCATCATAAGCTCCAAATCCAAATAAATTATATTTATCTAATGATATTGTAGATGTTCCCCATCCACTTTCATGAATTGCGATTGATGCTAAAAATATTCCATTTATTCCATATCTTTGTTCAGCATCATAAAAAGCCATATAATTATCTTTAAACACATTATTTACATCACTAGGTTGATTTGATAATATTCTTTCATAATCGCTTAAAAGCATTCCACTAGGTCTACCTAAGTCCATATTAATATCTACTTTATCAACAATTTTAGTTTTTCTAGAAATCTCAGAAATTCCTGGAGATAAAGTTTCTGATGTTAAATATTGAACTGGAATATAACCAGTATTTTTATTATTATATGATACTTTAAACCAAGATTCATCAATGATTTCAAGTAGTTTAACATCATAATATCTTGGAATAATTAGCCATTCATCTGCATTTATATTGATAGTTTTCTTAAGACTAGATTCATTAGAAGCATATAAACTATCACCAATATGTACATTATATTCTTTTAAAACTTGTGAAGTTCCAATTTCAATAATTTCATTTTGTGGTTCTGCAATCATTACTTCTCCAATTGAATTTTGTTCAATAGGAGAGCCATTTTCATAACTAGTTACATATGTAACAATTTTACTTCCTGGGAAACCTTCTTGTATAGTAACTGTCTCACCATCTGGCATATCTTTATTTGAAATATATTCTGTTTCAAATTCAATTTCTTGTTCTATATCAAAAATTTCTTTTTGTTGTAAATTACTCATATTCTCTGACAAAATAGAATAAACATCTCTAGGATCTTCGTTTTTTTCAAATGTTCCAACTGCATTTTTAGGTCCATCATCAACATTTACAGCAAAAATATAGTTTCTTGAAAACAATGAAACCACGAATAATAAAACCAAAACAATCAAAACAAGAATTATATTATCTTTTTTTGTTCTCTGTTTTACATGGTAAAAAAAGCTTAATTCTTCTTTAAGTTTTTGATCTTTTTGGTATTTTTGAACTTGTATATTTTTATCTCTTTCAAGTTCTCTAAATACTTCGGAAAGAGATTTTTGTCTATTTTGACCAGTCATAAACAAACTCCACCCAAATAAAATTTTACATATTTATTGTATCCTTAATTTTATTTCTTGTCCATACATTTTTTTGGAAATTTTAAAATTATAAACTAATTTCTTTTCCATTCAGATATTCTAAGATTCCTGAATCTGTCTTGAATTTAAAAATTAATTTATAACTTGTAAGGACTTGAAATTTCTTATCAAATTTTTTATTTATTAGATTATCACCATATTTTCCATCACCTATTATTGGTAAGCCGTGATATGCTAGATGTGCCCTAATTTGATGAGTTCTACCAGTATGTAAATTTACATCAAGACATGACGTATTTTCATCTTTATTTTTACTTACAACTGTATATTCTGTAATAATCTCTTGATATCCTTTTTTCTGAATATCAGAAATATAAACCATATTTTTCTTGCTATCTTTAAAAAGATAATCTTTTAAAATTTTATGGTTTTCTTTTGGAATACCATAAACTAAAGCTTTATAGTGTTTTTCAATCTCATGATTTTTAAATTTTTCTAATAATATTTTTTCAGCCTCTTTATTTTTAGCAAACAAAACTAAACCAGATGTATTTCTATCAAGTCTATGACAAGGCTCTAGCTCTTTTCCAAACTTATCTTTAGCAATATTAGTTAATGTTGTAGAATTAGAATCTTTTTCTTCTGTAACACTAATTCCAGAAGGCTTATTAATTACTAAAATGTTTTCATCTTCAAAAACGACATCAAGCTCTAAAGTTTCTCCTAATAAAAATTCATCTGAAATATAAACTTCAATATTATCGTCTTCATTTACTACTATATTTTCTTTTACTCTAGAGCCATTTACCTTAATATCCTTTTGTCTTAATGCTTTAAAAAACATATTCTGTTTCAAATTTGGAAAATTCCAAAAAACCGCTTCACTAAGTTTTTTATTATTAAATTTACTTGTTACTATAAATTTTTTCATATTTACCTCTAAAAGAAAATCCTGAATTTAGTCTTCAGGATTTTCAAAGAATTTATCAAATTCTTCAGCTGTAATTTTTTCTTGTTTAATAAGAGCTTCTGCAACTCTATCTAATTCTTCACGATGTTCATTTAAAATCTTTTGAGCTGTAACATAAGCATTATCAATAAGTAAACGAATTTGATTTCCGACTTCATTAACAACTTCTTCACCAAATAATTCTAATTCATAAGCTTGTTCAACTTTTAAAGAAACTGGTCCTAAAGAATCACTCATTCCATAAACTGTAAGCATATCTCTAGCAATTCCAGTAGCAACTTCTAAGTCATTGCTAGCGCCTGTAGAAATTTCATTTAAAACTAATTTCTCAGCAGCACGTCCACCCATTAGAGCTACCATTTTTTCAAGAAGTTCTTTTCTTGAAATATAATATTTATCTTCAGTTGTTTTATACATTGTGTATCCGCCAGCAACTCCACGAGGAATTATAGAGATTTCTTTAACATCTTTTTGTGATGGTAAAAATCTACTAACAACTGCATGTCCAGCTTCATGATAAGCTGTAAGTTTTTTATCATTTTCAGAAATAACTCTGTTATGTTTCTCTAAACCAACAGTAATTTTTCTAACTGCATTTTCAATATCTTCATTTTGAATTTCTTCATGTCTAGATTTTGTAGCAATAATTGCTGCTTCATTTAAAACATTTGAAAGTTCAGCACCAGTAAATCCTGCTGTATCTCCAGCTATTGCTTTTAAATCAACATCAGATGCTAATTTTTTATCTTTACTATGAAGTTTTAAAATATCATATCTTCCATTTAAATCAGGTGCAGGAATTGTAATTTGTCTATCAAATCTTCCTGGACGAAGAAGTGCTTTATCAAGCATTTCTGGTCTATTTGTAGCAGCTAAAACTATAACAGTTTCATTTGTTTCAAAACCGTCCATTTCAACAAGAAGCTGATTTAATGTTTGATTATTTTCACTCTCAGCACCACTGTTTCCAGTTCTTCTAGAGCCTATAGCATCAATCTCATCTATAAATATGATACAAGGAGCCATTTTCTTAGCTTTTTCAAATAGTTTTCTAACTCTTGATGCACCAAGACCTGCAAACATTTCAATAAACTCAGATCCACTCATAGATATAAATGGAACGCCAGCTTCACCAGCTATTGCTTTAGCTATAAGAGTTTTACCAGTTCCAGGTTTTCCATAAAGAAGTATACCGTCTTGGAATTTTTGCACCCATCTTAATATATTCATCTGGTTTTTTCAAGAAATCAACAACTTCAACAAGCTCACTTTTTTCTTCTTCTAAGCCAGCAACATCATCAAATTTAACTTTGCTCTTTTTACTGTCTTCACCATTTCCATAAACTTTTCCACTATCACCGCCAAGTCCTTGCATTTTAAATACCATTACAATTAAAACTACAAGTAGAATTGTTGGGATATATGCAACAATATCAGTGCAAAATGAAACAAATGCATTTGGAGACTTTTGAACAATATTTATCTCTTTTTCTTTTATTTCACCATTGTCAATTTTTTCATTTACCCATTCCATAAAAGCTTGAAGACTAGGAACATTAGCTTTTTCAGTTCTTTCTTCTTCCTTTTTATCGCCTTTCATTATTACTTTTAATGATGTACTTCCTGTAGTCATTTCTATTTTTTCAACTTTTTTGTCTGTTATTGAGTTAAGCAATTTGGTATATGACATAGCATCTTCTGATTTATCTTCGAAATAGCTAAATATTAAGAAACTAACAATAATTACGACAATTAAAATTGGAAAAAATATAAGGTAAAATTTGTTTGAATCATTTCTGTTATTATTTGGTTTTTCTTTTGCCATTATTATTTATCTCCTTTGCTTTTCTTTTCCTTTTTAGATTCTTCTTTATTTTCAGTATCTTCTGGAATTTCTTCTTTATCTTTATCTTCTTTTTCAGGTATTTTTTTCTTTTTGTCTTTTTTATCTTCTTTTATAGGATCTTCTTCTTTTTCTTCATCAGTCTTTAAAACTTCACCTTCAACTGTAACTGCTTCTCCAGCTGTTTTGTTTCCATCTTTCATTATCATGATTGATGCAATCATATAAATATAAGCAATTATCATATACATTATTTCGAAATATCTAATTGTAAATCCTGTAAATGAGTTAACAATTGAATATATTGTGCTCAAAATAATTGATAATGTTAGTGAATATATTCCTAGACTAAAGCACTTTGTTAAACTTACTGAAACTCTGGCAATCTTAGATGAAAGCCATCCAAATATACTTATAATTAAGACGTCTTCTAGTAAAATAACTATATTCATTAATAATATTGTCATAAACGCATATATAAATAAAACTACTCTTAATTGAAAGATTACGTCATCATTTAAATAATCATTAACAAGTTTTTCTTTAGTTAACTCACTAACTCCAAACATTGTAGTAGCGTTATTATATGTTGTTTCATACCAATTATCAGAGTTTATATCAAATCTGTAAACTATTTTATCTTTTAGGAAAATTACTGTGTAGCTAACTTCTTTTCCCTCTTTTTTATATTCTTTTAGAGTTTCATCAGGTAAGTCTTCTGTTGTATCAATAATAAGTTTTCCATCATATTCTCTATCATAAGAATTAAGTTTTGACTTAGCATCTAGCTTTCCATCTTTTAATTTGAAATCTGGAAACTCTTCACTTTTTATAAAACTAGTTAATTTTCCAACTTGTTTATCTAATTTTATAACAGAAGTAACGGCTAGACAAACTGTAACTATTACAATTAATAAGATTAAATATTTTAAAGCTTTAGAAAATTTTTCATTTGCAAATGTGCCATATTTCTCTAAATTGAAAATTGCCATTTTAACTCTTTTAAAAAATCCTATTTTTTCAGTTTCCAATTAAATATACTCCCTTTCTATATCAGAATTTATGTAAGCTGGATAATAATCTAGAATTGTTACTTCATCACCTACATTTATATCATCTGTTCCAGTAATATCAATAACTGCATGGTTTGCTCCAAGTTTTCCGTATAACATTATAAGTTTTTCCTTTTATTTCAACTTTTAAAGAATTTTTTATAAATATTTTTTTGAAATCCATTAAACAAGTTAAAATTTTATCTTTTAATGAAAAAACATCTTTATCTTTTCTTAGGTTAAATCCATCAATATAGCCGGACTCCGATTACTGCAATTTTGGAATCTTTCTTTATTTTATATTCATTATTATAACTAATATTATAACCTTTTGGAACATTCTTTATTGTAATAATCTCGGTTTTAAATTTTCCAATTTTTCTTAAATCTACTCCATCTACCCAAATTCTTCCAATCATACATGATCCAACTCTAACATAATCTAGCCACATTTCTTCATATGATAAGAAAGTAGTTGAAGCACAGCAGTGAAATTTAACTTCACTGTTTATTTCTTTAATTTTTGGAATTAAATTTTTAAATCTTGAAAATTGAATGTTTGTCCAATTTTTATCTGAAGGATCAGAAAAATGTGTAAAACAACCTGTTATTTTAAGATTTTCAGTAGGTTTTACAGCTTCTAATATATCTTTATCATTATATAAAAAGCCGTATCTTGCAAAACCTGTATCTATTTTTATATGTGCTTCTACACTTTTTTCTAAACTCTTAGCAATCTCTTGAATAAGCTGTTTTTCTTCTAAATTTCCAATAGTTAGAATAATATCATTTTTGATTAAGTCTGTCAATTCTTGTTTATTAATAACTTCAGACATCAATAAAATTTTTTTATCGATTCCATTTTTTCTTAAAGTTATTGCATCATATGAATTTGCAACTGCAAAGAAATTTACTCCTTCGCCTGATAAAAACTTTGTATATTTGACTAAGTCCATTCCCATTCCGTTAATTTTAACAACAACAATTAAATCAGACTTTCCATTTAATCTTTCTTTTATATATTTTAAATTATATCTTAAATCATCTTTGCTTATTTCAACTTTTTTCAAACTAAAACTCCTTACAAAAAAGAAATTATTTCATGAATTTTTTCTTAAGTCCTCTTAAAGTTCTAAAACTCTTTTCAGCAAATTTATATAATTTATATTTTAATGGTTTATATGGAAGATAAACTTCTCCGATAAACTCAACAAATCTAGCATTAAAGCCTTTCTTAAATCTATATAATCCATATTGTGGATGATTTTCATCAACAACTCCACTTACACCTCTAAAGTCATACATATCATGGCCTTTGTCAATTGCTTCTTGAATCATTGTCCATTGAAGTAAATAGTTTGGCATAAGATTTCTTTTTGAATTACTACTAGCTCCATATAAATACCATGTTTTATTTCCATAAATAATTGGGATAATTCCAGCTATTGGCTGACCTTCATGATAAGCCATTAAAACTTTCATGTGTCCACCAGGTACAAGCTCATCATACATTTTTTCAAAATATGAAAGTGAACGAATCAAGAAGTTATCTCTTTTTCCAGTCTCAACCATAATTTTATGGAAATCTTTTAAATCTTCTTTATTTCCTTCTTTAATTTCAACACCTTTTTTGATAGCAAGCCTTACATTATATCTAGTTTTTGATTGAAATTCATTAAATATTGTATCTTTGTCTTTTCCTCTTAAATCAAGTTGAAAGACAAATCTAGGTTGAATTTCGTCTTTAAAATCTTTGCTGTCATCTTTTATTTTAAAGCCTAAATCTTCAACTATTTCACGGAACTCTTTGTCATCTTTTTCTACATCAGGCTCCATTCTAAGAACAAAGGCTTTATATTTCTTAGCTAAAATATCAGAGCCTTCTTTTAAGTCTTTTAAAACTTCTTTATCGTGTAAATCACAAACAGGTCCACGTGCAACATACATAATATTTCCAAAAATAGGAATTTTTCTAACCCAAACGCAAAGGCTACCTTTTATTTTTCCATTTTTGTCAGTAGATAGAATAACCTCTTTTATCCATGAAGTCTTAACATTTCCCCATTCAAGAGATTGTTGAAAATTGCATCTAGGATGACTTTCTAAAAACTCTTTATATTTTTTTTCATCTTTACCTTTTTCAAGTAATTTAACCATTATTCAACAACTGTCCCCTCTTTAGTATCTTTAACTGTGTAGCCCTTTTGAACTAGCTCATCTCTTAATCTATCAGACTCAGCCCAGTCTTTATTTTTTCTAGCTTCATTTCTTAAATCTACTAATTTTTGAATTTCTTCTGGAAGTTTAACTTCTTCAGGTTTGTAATTTTCTAAATCTAATCCTAAAACTTCATCAAATTTTAAAAGCAATTTTTGAAAATCTTTTGATTTAATAGGATTTCTAACAATATCCCAAACAACACTCATTGCCATTGGCATATTTAAATCATCATTTACAGCATCTAAAAATTTATTTTCATAATCTTTTATAACGTCACTTGATACACTTTCAGTTCCTTCGCTATGTTTTAAATAACCTTCTCTTAAACGGGCAAGGGCTGTTTTAGCACTATCCATAGCTTCCCAAGTAAAGTTAATTTGACTTCTATAATTTGAAGTAAAATTAAACATTTTATAAACTAAAGGCTCATAACCTTTTTCTTGTAAATCATCTAAAGTATATAAATTATTTAAGCTCTTAGACATTTTCTCACCATTTACTAGTAAGAAATTGCAATGCATCCAATAATTAACAGGTTGTTTTCCAGAAAAACCTTTACTTTGAGCAATTTCATTTTCGTGGTGAATTGGAATATGATCAATTCCACCTGTGTGAATATCAAAGTGGTCTCCTAAATATTTATAACTCATTGCAGAGCACTCTAAATGCCAACCAGGATAACTCATTCCAAAAAATGAATCCCATTGCATAATGTGTTCTTTAGGAGCTCTAATCCATAAAGCAAAATCTGAAATATTTTTCTTTCCTGTATCAAACTCAACTCTAGCACCGGCTTTTTGATCTTCTACTTTTCTATTTGATAAAACTCCATATTTATCAAGCTTTGAAGTATCAAAATAAACTGTGTCATCTGTTGAATATGTATAACCATTTTCGATTATTTTTTTAACATATTCTTCCATAACATCAATGTGTTCTGTAGCTCTAGCAATGATTTCAGGTCTATCAATATTTAATTTATCAATATCTTCTAAAAAGGCTTTCATATAAAAATCAGCAATCTCATAAGGACTTTTGTTTTCCCTACGAGCAGCTTTCATCATTTTATCTTCGCCTTCATCTGCATCTGATGTCATGTGTCCAACATCAGTTATATTCATAACATGTTTTAATTTATAACCATTGTATTTTAAAACTCTTCTTAGAGAATCCATGAAAAGATATGCACGCAAATTTCCAATATGAGCATAATTATAGACAGTAGGTCCACAAGAATACATTCTAACTTCATTTTTGTCAATCGGTGTAAATTCTTCTTTATCTCTTGTCAAAGTATTATATATCTTCATAATATTCTCCCCTTTATAAATAACACAAAGTTTGGGAGTAGAAAATTAATTACTCCCAAACTCTATTTAATTTTTAATCTTCATATTCTGTATCTTGAGCTTTATGTGGACAGACTTCTGTCGGAATATTACCAAATGTTGCATTTGAATAATGTGTTGTCCAAATTCCATTTACTTCATTTGGTGGTAAACTAGCTTTACTTGTAACTGTATAATTAGTACAATATTCACTAGCTAAAAGTCCTGTTTCATTACAAATCTTAACCGCTCCACCATGTGTATTGCAAACTGGTGGTAAATTATCAGGTGTAAATATCTCAGAGAAAGTTGCTGAACATCCTGGACCTGCTAACATTCCAGAATATTTGCAAACACTTCTATTTACTAGACCATCAGGTCTTGTAAAACTACTAGCTGGTAGGCTTTCATGAACTCTCTTCATTATATTTGAACCAATTTGACCTGCTGGGTTATTTCCAGACCAATGAACATCAGCTCTATATTCATATCCATACCATGTAGCAGATGCATAATAATTTGTAAAAGTAATATACCATCTATCAACATTATCATCTGTTGTACCTGTTTTTGAAGCTGTATCTTGATTTGGAATCTTTCCATAAGCAGCTGCTGTACCACCAGGTTGAACTACTCCTTGCATTACATTTTTAACTATATATGCATTTTGCTCACTTAAAACTCTAGTTGAACGTTCTTCAACTGATTTTGGTTGCATTACAATATTTCCTTGTTTATCAGTAACTTTTTGATAAAATGTTGGAACTATATATGTTCCGCCATTTGAAATTGCTCCATAAGCTGCAGCCATTTGAACTACTGATGCACCATTATTTAAAGCACCTAATGCTAAACCTACACCGGCATCTGCTGTAGCATCAGTTATTCCAACACTTTGGCAGAATTTAGCAGCATCTTCAACACCAGCTGTTGAAATTCCTTTAATATTTGGTATATTTTGTGAAAGTGCTATTGCATCTCTTAACGTCATTAAATGGTTAGTATAAGCTCCTTCATTTTTATATGGTTTTGCTCTACCTGGGAAATATGTTTCACCATCCATAAAAGCTGTAGCAGCTGTTAATCTCTTGTTATTTAAACCTGTTGCTAAAACAGCTAATGGTTTAATTGATGAACCAGTTTGTTTTAACATAGTTGTAGGATAATTATAATATCCTAAATATGTTTTAGACATTTCTTCTCCAAAACCAGTTCCACAAGCAACAACTTCACCAGTTTGTGGATCTACTATTGCAATAGCAGCCATTGAGTTTTGACCAGGCTTTCCGCCATCTGCAGCATCTGAAACTCTATGATAATAATCATATTTATTCATTTCTGCTTCAACTTCATTTTGAACTGAAGTTCTTTGTGATACATAAATCTTGTATCCACCACCATATATCTTAACTTTAGCCATTTCTTTAGATAAATTATTTTCAGCAGCATATTGTTCTACGATTTCATTTATTGCAGCATCAACTTGATATGAAACTTTAGTTGTTATACTTGTATTACCATTTGAAAATGGTAGTCCTGCATCTATTTCAGCAATAGCTGCTTTATATTCATCATCTTTGATATAGCCTAATTCTTTCATTTTTCCTAAAACAGTTTTTGCTCTCTTTTGGCCTTTTTCAATTCTTTCTTGTTTTCCTTCATCTTCTGTAAATGGATCATATGCATTTGGCGAATTGTTTATTGCAGCCATATAAGCACATTCAGCTAATGTTAAATCTTTAACATCTTTATTGAAATAATAAACAGCTCCTAAACCAACACCATTAACATCTTTTCCACCAACAAATATTAAGTTTAGATATAACTCTAAAATTTGGTCTTTTGAAAGATAATGTTCAACTTGTAAAGCTTTTATCATCTCTTTAACTTTTCTCATAGCTGTATCTTCTTTGTCTTGGGTTATATTTTTAACAACCTGTTGCGTAATAGAACTTCCACCGAAACTAGCAGCACCTTCTTCTTTATGCATAAGTTTATGGCTAAGGTAATTTACAGTAGCAGCAGCAGTTCTCTTAAAGTCGATTCCACTATGACTTTCAAATCTTTCGTCTTCTATAGCAATATAAGCTTTTGGAAGATATTTTCCCATATCTTCTAGTTTTAAACTAACTCTTTTTTGATCACCACTAAGTGAACCTAATTCATTTCCTTCAGAGTCGTAAATTACAGAGTTTTCTGAACTTACAACTAATGATTTTAAGTCAATTTTGAAATCATCACTTAATAAATCAAAGAAGTTAAATCCACCCCATAATGCGCCAAAGAAAATTCCAGCACAAATAATTATAAATAATACAATTAAAAGCAAGAATATTCTAATAATTGTAGATATTCTAGGATGTTTATCTCTAAATTTTAATTTTTTCTTCTTTCCTTCTTTTTTACTTTTTTTAGTAGTAGAGCTAACGTTAACTTTTCCAACTACTTGAGTTTTAGACATATCGTCACTTCTTTTATTTCTAGCTCTTCTATTAACTTCATCAGAACTTAGTCTAGTAGTAGCTCCTTTTTCAGTAGCTCTCTTGGCTTTTTCTTTTCTTTCTCTCATAATTTTACCTCATAATCAAAATAAAATACTACTGTATTATATCATTATATTTAATAAATATAAAGCTTTTTTTATAATTTTTTATAAAAATCACAATACCTATTTACTGGGCATTCAGAGCATTTTGGCTTGCGACTATCACAATAATTTCTACCATGAAAAACGAATAAATGATTAACATCATAAAAACATTCTTTTGGAAATGTTTTTATTAAATCTTGCTCAATTTTACTTGGTTCAGACTCGCTTGAAAATCCCATTTTATTTGAAATTCTTTTTGCATGTGTATCAACAGCAATTCCAACTGGTTTATTAAAAGCTTCTAACATTATTACATTAGCGCTTTTTCTACCAACTCCGTGGAATTGTAACAAGCTCATCTATATTATCTGGAACTTCTCCATTATATTTTTCTAAAATTGTCTTAGATGCTTCAATTGCATTTTTGGCTTTATTCTTATAAAAACCACATGGATGAATAATTTTTTCAACATCTGCAAGATCTGCTTTTGCCATTTCTCTAGCTGTTCCATATTTCGAAAATAATTCAGGAGTTGTTTTATTAACTCTTTCATCTGTGCATTGAGCAGATAGCATTACAGCAATCATCATTTGAAAAGGAGTTTCAAAATCTAAACTACATGTAGCTTCAGGATATGTTTTCTTTAAAATTTCAAGTATTTCAACTGCTTCTTTTTTAGTTTTCATTATTAATTTATCATCCTTTCTTTTTATCTCGACCATTATATTATTTATTTATAAAAAAGTCAAAATGGGAAAAGGGGACTCCTTTTCCCATTTTCACATTTTTTGGAAAACATAATATTATATACAAAAGGAGGAAATTATGACAATCGTTGTACGTAAAGCCCCAAAATGTTTTAAGGGCATCTTAAGATTCCTTTTTGGAATCAAAAAAGAGAGCTAAATTTTAATTTAGCTCTCAAACATATTATTTATCTTCTTTTTTATCTTCGTCTTTTTTGTCGTTTTTTTCTTCTTTACGTTCTTCTTTTAATTCTTTAACTTCTTCTTTAACTTCGTTTTTGATTTCTTCTGTAAGTTCCTCTGTAACTGTTCCTTCAGGAACTACTACAGTCTTTTCTTCTTCAATTTTTTCTTCTTTAGGTTCTTCCTTTTCAGACTCTTCTACCTTTTCCTCTACTTCTTCTTTTACATCTTCTTTAACTTCTTTTTCTGGTGCTGGTGTTTCTTTAACTTCCTCTATTTTAACGCTTTTCTCACCTAATTTAACTTCAGAAAGTTTTGCTAATCTCTTTTTAGATGTAAATATTACTCTAAACATTGCTCCAAATCCTGACATAGCTAAAATACTATCAAGAGCTAATACAATAACTGCTCCAACTTCTCCTGCTAGTGAAAGCATTTCAATTAATGCTAAAACAATTCCAACTAAAACTGTAGCAAAGAATGCTTTAACTCTAGATTTGCTTTCAGGGTTACAGCTCATTCTAATTGCAAAGCTTATAACAAACATCATCTTTCCTAATATTAGAAGAATAAATAAAATATTTAACAATAATAAACCATATCCAGCTCCATAACCTGTAATAAATAATCCAACTGCAATTGCAATCATAACAACAAATTCTAATAATCCTGTAAAGAATGATCTAACAAAATCTCTTAATCTTAGGCTACTGTTAACTTCAGTAAATTTAGGGAATCCACCAAGAATAAATATTGTTAATAACAATAATACTCCTATTGTTGTTCCTTTTGATATAAAGAATTCTGTAACTACTTCACTTGTAGAAGCAACTGGTGTGTTATATTCTACTTTTTCGTAATTTAATTTATCAATATCTGCTTTTTTAGATATATCTTTTGAACTAGAGTTAACATTTGCTGTTCCAGAAACTTTAGCATTATCTTTAATTACTATTTCATCACAAAATGTATCAAAATCTCTTCCAACTTCGCCATTTAAAGTAACAGTTGTTCCAACAGCTCTTAATTCTCTAAAAATTTTTGCATCTTTTCCAACTTCAATATTTTCGCCAGCTAAATAAGAAGTCATAATTTCTGAATCTGTAATTTTAATATTATCACTAGCTACAAATAAGTTTCCTTGAATTTCGCAACCTGTAACTACTACGTCTGTAGCAAAAACGAATACATCTCCATCAACTTCTATATTATTAAGTTTAACTTTTTCTCCGCCAGCTAAAAACATATTTCCTTTAACTAGAACATTTTTATATTCAATATCTTCTGACTTAGCACTTGCAATATCTTTATTAATTAATTTTTTCTTTGCAGTTGTTTCTGCTTTTTTATCAGAAGTTTTTCCTGAAGTTTTGTCAGTATCTTTCTTTTCTGTATCTTTTACAGTTGTCTCGTTTTTAACTTCATTTTTAGTTTTGTTTTCTGTTTTGTTCTCTACTTTATTTTCAGTCTTGTTTTCAACTTTATTTTCTACTACATTTTCAGTAGAATTTGAAACATTGCTTTCATCATCTTCTTTTGCTTTAACTGCTAAAACATTTGTTGAAAATGTTAAAATCATAATTGAAACTAATAAAGCAACAATCCATTTTTTTAATTTCATTTTGAATTCCTCCCCTAAAAATTATTTTATATAAAGCTATTTTAAAGCTTAAAGACAATCTTTTAATCTATTTATAGCAATTTTTGGATCTTCTGAATTTAGAACATAGCTTCCTGAAACTAAAATATTAGCTCCAGCAGAAACCGCCTTTTTAGCAGTTTCTTCGTTTATTCCTCCATCAACTTCTATATCTAAATCTAAATCATTCTCGTCTAGATATTGCTTTAACTTTTTAACTTTTTCAAGTGTTTCAGGTATTAAAGCTTGTCCACCAAGACCTGCCCAAACTGTCATAACAAGAACCATATGAATATATGGCAAGTATTCTTTTATCTCATCAATCTCAGTTCCTGGGTTTATAGCAATTCCGAGCTCTTATTCCATTTTCTTTTAAATCATTAATCATATTTAAAATTCTATTTTTATCATTTTTCACAGGCTCAAATTGAAAGCTTAATATTCTAGGTTTTAAAGCAATATAATCATCTATAAATTCTTCTGGATTATTTACCATCAAATGAACATCTACTCCAAGCTGTGAAATATGACTAATTGTTGTAGCATAATCAAGCATTCTAGCAGATGTATCATTTTCAACAAATTTTCCATCCATAACATCTATATGGAAATAGTCTGTTCTAGCAGTTTCTAAATTATAAACAGAATGAGTAAAATCTTTTTCAGACAAATCTAGAACAGATGTTGAAACTTCTATCATAATTCCTCCATAGTAATCAAGGGATATTTCTATCCCTTGAATTTATTATTGTGATATTGTTATATTTTGTTCTTGGCTAAAGTCAACCATTGCATTATAACGTGTATTTCCACCAACATTAACTTTAACGTTTTTCAATCCAGAATATTCTGTAGATGTATATGTGTAATTTGTTTCAGTCTTAGAAACTGAAGAATTAGTGTGTTCTGGGATATCATCTATATAAATTATGATTGCAACTTTTTCATTTTTTGCTTGTGATGATGTAGTATTTCCAGTTGAGTTAGAAGAATCAAGAGTTGGTGCGCTTACTTCTGGGTAGAATGATGCAACATTAATTGTGAAATGTGCTGAATGACTTTCAGGCCATCTATTAACTGTTAAAGTAACTTTAGTATTTTCTTTAATGATTTTTCCTTCTTCAACTGTTTGAGCAAGAACTATTCCATCTGGTTTTGATAGATTTTCATCATATTTAACTTCAACGACTAATTTTAATTCATCTTCTAATAGTTTAATTGCTTCAGACTCGCCCATTCCAACGACATTTTTCATTTCAACATCTTGATATTGGCTTCCAGAACTTACTGTAAACTTAATAACTCTATTTTGCTCGATTTCTTCGCCTTCACAACCTTCTGGTTCAACAGCTAAAATCATTCCTTTTTCTTTTTCTTCATCAGTAACTTCTGTTATTTCTGGGTTAGGAAGTCCTAATTTTTTAAATTCAACCATTACTTCATCAATTTGTCTACCAACTAAAATTTCTGGTAATTTAACAATTTTCTTTCCTGTACTAACTTTGATTGTAATTTTTTCTGTAACTTTATGTTGGATTCCATCATTTGGTTCTTGAGCAAAAACATAACCAGCTGGAACTGTATCATGTGATTCTCTAACAACCTTTATATTATTTTCATCAAATCCTGCTTTAACTAATTTTGCAATTGCATCTTCTTCAGTAAGCATTGTTTCTTCTGTTTCTCCGACAACTACTGGAATATAAGCATCTTCAACTCTAGCACTTCTTATTCCAAACATTACTGAAACGCAAACTATTACAAATAAAAGTCCTAAAAGGAATATAGTAAATAAGAATTTCAAGAATTTATGATGTGCCATAAATTCACTAAATTTAGAAGCTTTCTTCTTTTTCTTAGGCTCTTCTTTTTTATCTGAAAGCTTTGGAGCATTTCTATCATTATTTTTTTCCATCTCAATTTCATAAATTGTTGGAACTTTTTGAGTTGGAGAATCGTCATCTCTATAAGCTAAAACAACGAAATCTTCATTTGGTCTTTTTAAAGCCATTTTCAAATCTGCTATCATCTCTGTAGCATTTTGATATCTAAGATTTGGATCTTTTTGCATAGCTTTTAAAATAATTCGATTTACACTAACAGGAATACTTGGGTTATAAGTAATTGGATCAACAGGTTCTTCTTGAACTTGTTTTAAGGCTACAGATACAGGTGTATCAGCATCAAATGGAACTCTTCCTGTAAGCATTTCATACATAACAACACCTAAAGAATAAAGGTCTGATTTAGCATCTGTAAATTCACCTCTTGCATGTTCTGGTGAAAAATAATGAACAGATCCAATAGTTGTTCCAAAAGCTGTTATTGTAGAGTTTGAAACTGCTTTAGCAATTCCAAAATCTGTAACTTTTGATAAACCTTCTTCTGTAATTATAATGTTGTGTGGTTTAATATCTCTATGTATAATATTGTTTTTATGAGCTGTTTCTAGGGCTGAAGCAATTTGAATTGCAATATTTACACTCCACTTCCAAGAAAGTTTTCCGTCCTCATTTATAATCTCTTTTAGAGTTTTTCCTTGAATTAGCTCCATTACAATATAATATAGATTATCTTCATTTCCTACATCAAAGATAGATACTATATTTGGATGTGTAAGGCTAGCAGCAGATTGAGCTTCACTATTAAATTTTTTAATGAAATCACTATCTGTTGTAAATTCATCTTTTAAAATTTTTACTGCAACAAATCTGTTTAAAACATTATCTTTTGCTTTGAAAACTGTAGCCATACCGGCCATTACCTATTTTTTCAAGTATTTCATATCTGTTATCTAACATTTTTCCAATAAGATTCATTTTATTTTCTCCTTAACTCTATATTAAACATTATCCACAATAATTGCTGTAATATTATCTAAACCGCCTTCTTTGTTAGCTCCGTCTATTAGCGCTTTTTCTGGTTCTTCAGGGTTATTTAGTAATATATTATATATCTCAGATTCTTTAAGCATATTTGTTAAACCATCTGAACACATAAGTAAAATATCGCCTTTTAGGAAACCCTTATAAAACACATCTGGTTTTACTAAACTATTACAGCCAACAGCTTTTAACAGCATATTTTTGTTTGGATGATTATAGGCTTCTTCTTTTGTTATTTCTCCATCTCTAACTAACTTTTCAACATAGCTATGATCTTGAGTTAATTTTCTAATTATATTTTTTCTAACTCTATAAATTCTACTGTCACCAACATGTCCAATATAAACTTTGTTATTATAGATTATTGCAACATCTAAAGTTGTTCCCATGTCTTTATATTCTTCAATTTCTTGGGATTTTTCATAAACTACCATATTTGCATATTCTATACTACTATTGATTAAGCTTAAAATCTCATCTTTTTCTTTTGGAAGTTTTGAAAAATTGTTGAAGATATAATTTTTAACACAAGTTACAGCTAATGAACTTGCAACTTCTCCTCCTTTGTAG
The DNA here is from genome assembly GCA_947627595.1 of uncultured Clostridia bacterium. Classification (GTDB taxonomy): domain Bacteria; phylum Bacillota; class Clostridia; order TANB77; family CAG-508; genus Scatovivens. The sequence continues at coordinate 128,902 of CANQWQ010000002.1, read as the reverse complement.
CCACCCATTCCATCTGCTAAAATATATAATTTAACTTCATCTTTTTCTAGGTCACTCACAAAGAAAGAATCCTGATTCATCTCTCGGGCCTTTCCAACATCTGATTTAGCTAAAATCCTCATTTTTCCTCCTAAGCTTTTAAATTTTGCTTCCTTAATTGTCCGCATGCTGCTTCTATATCTGAGCCAAGCTCTCGACGTATAGTAGCAACAATGCCTTTTGAATTTAAATAATCTCTAAACTTTATAATATTTTCATTTGAACTTTTAGAATATTTTCCACCATCAATTTTATTTATTGGAATTAAATTAACATGGCACAACATTCCGTGCAATAATTTAGTTAACTCTTTAGCATCATCTAAATTATCATTATTATCTTTTGCTAAAGCATATTCAAAAGAAATTCTTTTATTTGTCTTTTCTATGTAATATTTGCAAGCTTTTATAAGCTCCTCTATCGGATATTTCTTATTGATAGGCATCATTTCATTTCTAACTTCATTTTTAGCACTGTGAAGTGAAATTGAAAGTGTACATTGATATTTTTCCTCAGCAAATTTGTAAATCATTGGAACAATTCCACTAGTTGAAACACTAATATGTCTAGCCCCAATATTTAGAGCTTTTGGATCATTTAAAATTCCAATTGCTCTCATGCAATTATCATAATTATCAAACGGTTCCCCAATTCCCATAAAAACTATATTTGAAACTGTAACATTTTCGTCTCTTTCAATCGCCATAATTTGTTCTATAATTTCACCGTGGAGTTAACCCTCTTTCAAATTTTATTCCAGTTGATGCACAAAATTTGCATCCCATAGGACAGCCTATTTCTGAAGAAACGCAAACTGTAAAACCATGGTGATATTCCATTAGAACTGTTTCAATAAGAGAACCTTTTCCGTCATTAATATCAAATAAATATTTTTTTGTTCCATCTTTTGAAACAAGCTTTTTAACTATATTAAATAAACCTAAATTAAAATTTTCTTTTAGCTTGTTTCTTAAATCTAAAGATAAATTTGTCATATCGTCAAAAGAATTAACTCTTTTTTGATAAATCCATTCATAAACTTGAATGGCTCTATATGGTTTTTCTCCTAGAGTTTCAAATTCTTTTTTTAGTTCTTCTAAATTAAAATCTTTTATGTTTTTACTCAAAAAATCATTTCCTTTTTATCTTTTTATACGTTTATAGTTATATCATAATTACAAAATTTTATCAATACTTGTTAATCTTTTTTTCTAAAAAATGGGAAATGGGGACTGTCCCCTTTTCCCATTTTAAAAAATAAAAAGAGTATAGTAACCCTATACTCCCTTTATCTAAAATAATATTAAACCAATTTATATTATAATTGTTCTTTATTCTTTTTACCGAAGAAATGAATCTCTTGGAATAAAAAGTCATGTAATTCTGGAAATTTGATTTCTTGGAATAAAAAGTCATGAACTTCATTTAAAACTTTTTCTTCTTTTGGTGTTAATTCAAGAACAATAGGTTTATTTAAATTAATTTCTTGAAATAAGAAACCTTTAACTTTAGCCCATACACCAACTTTAGTTGGTAAAGCACTTCCTGCTTGATTTGTTTCATTATCGTCTAACTTAAATTCTTTCATTTAGCTTCCTCCTTAGTACTGGAACTTATTAACATCTTTATAATATTTATACTATATAAATCAATTAAAATCAATATAATTTCCAAAATTTGTATATTAAGTTTTTGTTACTTTTTTACAATATTGTAACAATTAGATCTTGCTACATTCTAACAAAAAGTCATCTCTTTTATTAACATAAACTTTTAATATTTTATTTTCTAAGTCTTCATCTGATTTAACTTTTGCCATAATATAATTTGAAGTATGTCCTTTGTAAAAATCTCCTTCTTTTTCTTCAAACAAAACTTCAATTTCTTTTCCAATATAGCTCTCTAAATATTCAATTTCATTTTTATCAGAAAGTTCTAATAATAAATTGCTTCTTTTTTCTTTTATTTCAGGACTAACTTGATTTTCCATCTTTTCAGCTTTTGTTCCTTTTCTTACAGAAAACTTGAAGATGTGCATTTTATAAAATTTTATTTCTTTTAAAAATTCATAAGTCTCATTAAACTCTTCTTCTGTTTCACCTGGAAAACCAACTATTATGTCTGTTGTTAAAATTGCATCATCATAAGTATTTCTAATTCTTTCTACAATTTCTTTAAACTCTTTTGTTGTATATCTTCTGTTCATTCTTTCCAAAGTTTTATCACATCCGCTTTGAAGTGATAAATGAAAGTGGTGACACATTTTCTCAAGCTTAGAAAATCTATCCATAAATTCTTCTGAAATCAATAATGGCTCAATTGATCCGAAGTCTAATTCTTTCAATTCCTTCAACATTATTTATTTCTTCTAATAAATCTATTAATTTATAATCATTTTTAAAATCTTTTCCATAAGATGCAACATGAATTCCAGTAATAACAACTTCTTTAATTCCATTTTTAGCTAAATCTGTCACTTCTTTTATAACACTTTTTGGATCTCTACTTCTAACTCTTCCTCTAGCATAAGGAATTAGACAATATGAGCAAAATCTGTCACATCCGTCTTGAACTTTTATTACAGCTCTAGTTTTTTCAGTATATGTAACTGTTCCAAAATCTGAATATTCAGAATTTTGAAAAACATCATCTAAAATAACTTTATCATTTAAACGATTTTCAACAATTTCTACAATTTTGTTTTTATCGTTTGTTCCAATACACAAATCAATTTCTGGAATTTTTGAAACTTCGTCTTTTGCAACTTGGACATAACAACCGTACTGCAACAACTATTCCGTCTTTATTATTTTTCTTAGCTTGTCTTAAAAACATTCTAGACTTTTTGTCAGCAATACTTGTAACTGTGCAAGTATTAATAATATAGACGTCAGCTTTTTCAGAAAAATCTACAATCTCATAGCCTTTTTCTTCGAATTTCTGAATCATTCCGTTTGTTTCATAGCTATTAACTTTACAACCAAGCGTATAAAACGCAACTTTCAATTTTTTCATTCCTTTCGATTTTAAAAATAATATTCAAAATGCCAATCAAGAATTCGAACAGTGTCTCCTTCTGAAACACCTTGACGTCTTAATTCATCTTCGATTCCAAGTTTTTTAAGCATTCTTTGTAAATATGCAAAAGATTCAGTATCTGAAATATTAACTCTTCCCATAAGTTTTTCAACTTTTGGTCCTGAAACGTAAAACTCGTTTTCGTTAACTTTCTCAACAGTAAAGCCAATTTCATCTTCTTCATCTTCTAATGTATATACTTTATTGTCTTCAATTTCAAATATTTCTTCTGGTGGAAGTGATTTTACAACATCTGATAAATGATTTATAAGCTCGTCTAAACCTTCACCTGTAGCGCTAGAAATCTTAAAAAATTCCAAATTCTTTTCTTTTGCAATTTTTTCAAGTTCTTTAAGATTTGTATCATCTTGAACAATATCCATTTTAGTAGCAACAACAATTTGCTTTTTATTAATTAATTTATCACTATATTTTTCAAGCTCAGAATTAATTTTATTAAAATCGTCAACCGCACTTCTTCCATTAAGTCCAGAACAATCAACCATGTGAAGTAAAACTCTAGTTCTTTCAACATGTCTTAGAAATTTAAGACCAAGTCCAACACCTTCGCTTGCTCCTTCAATAATTCCAGGAATATCAGCAATTACAAATGAACCACCATTTTTAGCTTTTACAACACCAAGATTTGGATCAATTGTTGTAAATGGATAATCAGCAATTTTTGGTGTAGCTGCTGTAACTCTAGACAAAAGTGTTGATTTTCCAGCATTTGGAAATCCAACTAAACCAACATCTGCAATAGATTTTAACTCTAAAACTATTTCAAGTTCTTTTCCTTTTTCTCCATCTATTGCAAAATCTGGAACTTGTCTTGTTGAAGTAGCAAAGTGAACATTGCCTTTTCCACCTCTACCACCTTTTAAAACAAGTTCTTTTTGATTATCTTTTGATAAATCACAAATTACTTTTCCTGTTTCAAATTCTTTAATTACAGTTCCTTTTGGAACTTGAATAACTAAATCTTTTCCTGACTTTCCAAATTTTCTGTTTCCAGAACCATTTTCACCATTTTCAGCCTTATATTTTTTATTATATCTAAAGTCAATTAAAGTAGAAGCATCTTTATCTACTTCAAAATAGATGCTTCCACCATTTCCGCCGTCGCCACCATCAGGTCCACCTGCTGCGACATATTTTTCACGTCTAAATGTTTTGGCTCCGTTTCCACCGTCACCTGATTTAATTATTATTTTTACATAATCGACAAACATTTTGCCAGCTCCCTTTTATCTTCCATCATCATCTGGTATTCTTTTTGGCGGATGATTCTCTGAATATTTATTTATTAAAGAATCAACAAAATTTTGCATCTCTCCAGAAGAAGCGCGTTCTTCACGATGAATTACACCTCTTCCATCAATTCCACCAATATAACTCATTTTTCCTTGATTTTCAAAATTTCTTGGATCTGATAATAATTCTAATATTCTTCTTATTCCTTCTGGACCACGTTGATTTAAAATAACTGATAATCTATCCGGTAATTCAAAGCAAACTTTACATGAAGAATCATCTCTTTCATCAAAATATTCTGCATCATATTCATTATCTGTATTTTGAATATTAGCTACATATAAAATCATTCCATTTGAAGTTTGTTGTCCTCTTTGAAGATGTCTTATTCTTAAAATTTCACCTGTATTAATGTTTACACCATCATATCCAGTAATAGCAATTCTTCCGTCTGATCCAGGTTTAGTTATAGTTTTCATAAACGGATTTTCTTTTCTTTTTTGAAATTCTGCACGTTTTCCAGATTGGTATTGTAATGCTTGGTCATTAGCTCTTTTGTTAGCTTGTCTTTCATTTTCTTGTCTAATTCTAGCAGACATTTGGGCTCTTGCTTCCATTTCTTGTCTTTCTAGCATAATATCGTTTTCAAACATTCTTTGTGCTGTTTGGCTTCCACTTCCAAGTTGAATGTATCCATCCAGATTATATGCTCTTCCAACATAATATGTATTTCTTTCTGGACTTCTTTCTCTCATATATTGATTTATAACTGCGTCTAAAATTGCTTCAGTTACTTCTCCTGATACTTCAAATGCAATTTTATCTGCATAACTAAAATTTATAGTTTGATTATCTGGAGCATCAAAAATTTTGGCTTCTATAACTTTTGTAGTTGTTCCATTTTCACTTTGAATCTCTTCTTGCTTATCTATAATAATTCCAATAGATGAACTTGGGCCAATTCTTTTCCAATATTGATTAACACTCTGTCTTACTTCTCTTCTAGAATCTTGAACTGGCTCATCTTTCTTTCTATTAAAAAGATTACTTAAAAATCCCATATTTTCCTCCTTTTGATTTAGTAATTATACCACTAAACCTATTTTTCTATAAACTTCTTTTAATAAAGGAGTTGTTTTTTCAATAGCCTTTTTATCTCCTTTTTCGTAAATTGCTTTTAATTTTTCTGGATTTTCTATTAACTCATTATATCTTTTTTGAAGTGGTTCTAATCTTCCAACTATTGATTCAGCTACAGCTGTTTTGAAATCTCCGTAACCTTTTCCTTCAAATTCTTTTTCAATCTTATCCATTGATTTATCTTCTATTGTTCCATAAATTGTCATAAGATTGCTAACACCAGGCTTGTTTTCTACGTCATATCTAACTTGATTATCAGAATCTGTAACAGCCTTTTTAAGTTTTTTTCTGATTTCATCAGGTGTATCTGTTAGTAAAATCTTATCATTTGGATCTTCAGCACTTTTGCTCATTTTTGATAATGGATTTTGCAATCCCATAATTCTAGCTCCAAATTCTGGAATATATGGATCTGGAAGCTTAAAAGTCTCGCCATAAATTGAATTAAATCTATCAGCTATATCACGAGCAATCTCTAGATGTTGCTTTTGATCAGCTCCAACTGGAACTAAATCTGCATTATAAGCTAAAATATCAGCTGCCATTAAAACTGGGTATGTAAACAAACCACTGTTAATGTTATCAGCATGTTTTGCAGCTTTATCTTTATATTGAGTCATTCTGTTTAACTCACCCATATATGTGTAACAGTTCAAAACCCATGATAGAGCTGGATGTGTAGGTATATGTGACTGAATAAAAATTGTGTTTTTATCTGGATCAAGGCCAGCTGCAACATATAGAGCTATTAAATTTAGAGTATTTTTTCTTAAAGTCTCTGGATCCATTCTAATAGTTAATGTATGAAGATCTGCAATCATGTAATAGCAATCATATTCTTCTTGCATTTTTGTCCAATTATTTAAAGCTCCTAAATAATTTCCAAGTGTCAATGTCCCGAGTAGCTTGGATTCCACTCAAAATAATTTTCTTTTCCATGGGCTCTTCCTCCTGTTTTCAAAATTTCAAAATTAAAATCGAAAGTAAACTTTCGATTTTAATATTATAACACAAAAAATTTGTTTTGTATAGACCTAAAAGCTAAAATCCATATATGCATAACGCTTTGGTTTAAACGCAAATACATCTTCAATCTCTTTTTCAGCAAATTCTGAAACATCTTTAATTCTTTTAGTTTCATTGCCAATTTTAACTAATGGGTTTATGTATCTTACTTTAACTTTTCCAATTGTAACAACATATTTTCCATCACCTGGATATTCGTCAGAAGCTTTAACTGCGCCATCTTCAGAATTTTTCCAAATTTTATAGTTTTCAGCTACTTTTCCAATTTGGCAATTTTCAATTCTCTCAATCATTTCTTTTTCTGAAGATTTATATAAATCAGAAACAGTAACTAAGCCGTTTTCAGACATTATTTTCATGATATCTGCATATAATTGCATAGAAAAAATAGTTTTTTCTTCTCTATATTCTTTTGATAATAAATTCATAGAATGAACAAACTTTTCAGCTAATTTCAAATCAGTAAAACCTAATTCATCTATTCCATCTTCGTTTTTTAAAACTTCTATTTTAGAATAAATTTCTTCAATTTCATCTAAATTCCAAACTTTTAGATGAACTCCAAAAGCATTTGAAAGTGTATATTCTAGTCTATCTGCTGCAAGCTGTGGTGTATCATTATCAGCTATTGGATAAATATGATAATCATCAACTTCTTCTAATTTAATTCCATCTCTATTAAGTAAAGCCATTATTTCTTTTGAATCGCGAATTATTTTTGTTGTAAGCTCTTCTGTTGATTCTTGTTTTTCATAATCTCCATTCATAAAATCAATAGCATGTTTAAATGTTGGTGTTGCAATATCATGGAAAAGTGCTGATAATGTTTGCTTTTTATCATGTGTAAAGTTCCAAACAATTAGAGCAACTCCTATGCTGTGATCTAAACTTGAATACCACATTTGATCATACATTTTAGAATATATTGTTCCATTTAAAACTCCAATTTCGTTTTGTTTCAACATCTCTGGAGTATTTACATATTCTTTTATAAATTCTGGAATTTCTTCTCCACCAGCTAAAATTTTAAAATATCTTTTTAAAAATTCACTTAAATTGTCAAAATAGTTCATTTTATTCTCCTTTAATAAGTCTGTCTCTAACTTTTTCTAGTGCAATCTTTCTAGCACTAATTTCGTTTTTTTCTTCATCTGTAAGTTCTGCTAAAGTTTTTCCATTTATAAGTTCAAATATTTCATCAAACCCGAAACCATTTTCACCTCTAGGAGTTTTAACTACATTTCCTTCTAAAATTCCTAGCTCACAAAAACTTTTTGTTCCATTTGAAACTGCGATTGCAGTAGTAAATTTAATTTTTCTATTTTCTTTATTTTCAGATTCTTCTAGTTTTGAAATTAAAGCTAAATTTCTTTCTCTATCTGTTCCAGGAAACCATCTTTTAGTTCTAACTCCAGGAAAGCTGTCTAAAGCTTCAAGCTCAATTCCAGAATCATCAGCAATGACAAATCTTCCATCATTTAATTCTTTTGCAATAGTTTCAGCTTTTTTAAGTGCATTTCCTTCAAAAGTTTCTTTGTCTTCTTCTACATCAATATTAATTCCAACATCTTTCATTGAAATTACTTTAAATTCATCTCCAAATATCTCTTGAACTTCTTTGATTTTTCCTTTATTTCCTGATGCAATAATAATTTCAATCATTTCTTTTCTCCCTCAAATTCTAAGTCTTTTTTTGAATATTCTTCAGGCTTTAAGCCAAATCTTTTTCTCATATAATCTAAAACTAAAACCGTGAACATTAAAGCTATTAATCCAACAATTAAAAATCCATTTCTAATGTCTACATGATCAAGCAATAATCCACCTAAAAATGAGACAATACTAGCAGCACAACCACCAATAAATTCATAAGCAAAAGTTACTTTATTACTTGTGTTTTCTGTTGTAAAGTTTTTAGTGTATTTTGATTCAAATATATACCAAATTGATTCACAGCATTGCATCAAAGCTAAAAGTCCAATTATAAATGGAATTGAAAGTTTATTCATAAATTTTGTTGCAATAACTCCAATTGCAATACATGCAAAAACATAAGTAAGTGAAATAAATGTTAAAGTTCTATTTTTAAATCTCTTTTCAATTGAGTCTTTAAGAGAAATTGAAAGTCCTCCTATAAGTGATAATGCAGCAAAAATGATTGAGAATTGTTCCTCAGGAACTCCTATATTTACTAATAAATCACTCTTATAAACAACAATTAAACTTATTAATCCGTAAAATACAACATTAAATAAAATTATTGACTTCATTCTATTTGATCTAAAGGCAAATTTAAATGAATCTTTTACATCTTTAAAATACTTTTTATCTTTTGGTTTTTCTGGCTTATAAATGTCTTTAAACATAAATGATAAAATTGTTGAAATTAATATAAATCCAAAACAAATATACATTGGAATATAATTATTCATAACAAATAAATATCCAGCCATTAATGATGCGATTCCATCTAAAACATAATATAAGCTTCCACCTTTAGATTCTATCTTAGAATATAAACCTTCTCCGCCTTTTGTTGAAACAGAATCATATAAAAGTCCTGGCTCTGTAATTGTTTTTATAGCAGAACCAAACGCCAAGAATATATCAGCAATTATGACACTTAATGCTCCTGGCATATATATCAAAATAGTTATATAAAATATAAGTGAAATATTTCCTAAAACAATGCTTTTCTTTTTTCCAATTCTATCTGCAATAATGATTGCCGGAATTTGCATAAAGATTTTGAAAAATAAAAGTGCACCATTAATCATTAGAATTTCTGAAGCTGTAAGCTTTTTAGCAATTGTATAAAATAAAAATTCTATTGAATAAAAGAATAATAAATCCCATGAAAACATTTTATAAATTGGGAATAATTTAGCATTTTTTCTTTTAATTTTATTAAGCTTTCTAGTGTTTTCTAAATTTAATTTTTCCTTTTGTGAATCTGACATAAATATTTATTTCCCTTCGTTTAAAAGTCCATATGACATAACAATATCTGTTGGAACTATGTATTTTGCATCTATTGCTTCTGCTACAACTAAAGCAAAAGCAGACATTGCTCTTGTTCCAAACCACCAATCTGGATCGCCATTTTTTTCTCTTATTTCATCTAATGAAATTGATTTATAATATCTTTTAGTTTCACTTCTTCTAGTCTCTATATCCATCATAATTGGTGCTTTTTCATCATTATATAAAGTGTTTTTTTCATATTTTATTCCAGATTGTCTAGCAAATTTTTCATGGCCTCCACCAGATAAAATCAATATATCAGCTTTTTCTTTTGGAAGATTTAATCTTTCTTTTATAAAATTTTTAACATCTTCTAAATCAGTTGTAGCGTAATTTTCAGCTAAATCTGGAAATTTCTCCATTACATCTATAACACCAATTTTAGAGTTAACGCTTTCTTTAATTCCATTGTCATATATTGAAAGTTCTGTTGAACCTCCGCCTCCAATGAAAACACAAACTTTTTCTTTTACAAATCTAGTTGCACCTGCAACTGTTAGTTCGTTTTCTTTTTCTTGAGAAATTATGTTAAAATCATAGCCTGTCTCGTTCTTAAACCTAGTTAAAAATTCTTCTCTTTGGCTATCAGTCAAAGTTCTAAAAATACTAGTTCCACAAACATATATGTCTGTAGAAATTTTTGTTAATTCTTTTATATTATCAATTAACTCTTTAACATCACTTTCTTTTAGGGCTTTGTTTTCATTATAATTTTTCTTAAAGTGAATTGTAACCCATTTTAACTTTTCTAATTTACTTCCATCAAATTTGTCTATTTTTGTACATGTTGAGCCAACTTCAACTATAATTTTATCCATAATTTTCCCTCTTCTTTATTTAATAATACAAATAATTTATATCATTATTTTAGAAAAAAGTAAATGAAAAATATAAATTAAGCACAACATTTTTCAATTAAAATTTTATACTGTTCCACAAGTTTATATAAACTATCTATAGTTATAAATTCGTCTATTTCGTGAGCTGTTACAGGTCCAGCTCCTAAAATTATTCTATTATTTTGAATAAAACTCGCTTCTGTTATGAAATTGCAAGTTTTATTATAATTTTCTAAAGGATTATAAAAAGCTGAAATTCTATTCATTTCATAAACTTGTGCATCATATTTTTCTTCTAAAATTTTAAGTTCTTTTATAATTTTTTCTTCTTGATTTTCTTCAATTATTCTAAAATCTACTAAAAATTCGCAATAATCCGGAACAGAATTTATTGCACTTCCACCGTTTATAACACCAATATTCATTGTTGTATAAGGGATTTCAAAATTTGAATTTAAATTATTTTTAATCTCACTTTCATAAAACAAATTTAACTCATTTATAAAAGCTATTGCACTAATAATTGCACTTTTTCCTTTATTTGGAGTGCTTGAGTGAGTTTTTATTCCTTTAAATGAAATTTTATATTCCATTAAGCCTTTACTTCCAACCATAATTTCATTATTTGTAGGCTCGCCAATTATCATTGTTTTTGGGAATTTATTTTCAAATTTTACAACATCTTTTATTCCTGAAAAGCCTATCTCTTCATCATAAGTAAAATATAATCTCATTCCATTTTTAAATTTAGAAAAATCAATTTGTGAAATTGCTGAAATTATTCCTGCAATTCCTGATTTCATATCACAAACACCTAATCCATATAATTTATCATCTTCTCTTGTTAATCCAAATTTTTTATATTTCCAACCGTCTGTAAACTCTACTGTATCAGTGTGTCCTAAAAAACCTAATGAAGCTTCATTATTGTTTTCCATAATAAGAATCTTATCTCTTTTTATGGTTTTAAAATTAAGATTTTTTAATAAATTTTCAACATAATCCAAAATTTCTTTATTTTCTTTATCTTTTATTGTATTAAATTTTACTAGATTTTCTAAAATTTCTATAACATCAATCATATTCTAACCCTCTCTTTCTTCTACTTTTATTGGATTTACTATTTCTAAACTTTGTTTTAAAGTTTCTTTGCTTAAACTATCTAAATCAATTTCTAAAAATATATTTTTCATTGTTTCAATTCTTCCATTTGTTCTTTCTCTTTCAAGATTTTGATAAATATCTGGAATTTGCTTAAAGCCTAATCTTAAAGCAATTCCTTTAGACATTGAACCTTTCTCTAATGTTCTCATATATAATTTTTGATAACCCATCAGCTTTGACTGCATAACTCCATATAACATAAGCTGATTTCCTAAACCTTTTTTTCTGTATTTTTCTAAAACTGCAACATCAGCTAAATACATTATTTTTTTACCATTCTCAAATTTAACAGGCTGATTTGACTTTGCTCCTCTTTCTAAAGCAATTAATCCTACGCATTGACTCTCTTTATATACACCATAAATATAACCTTTCTCTTGATATTCTCTAAATATTTCTTCTAATTCTTCATCTGTATATTTTTCATTATAAGGTGGTCCTGAAAAAACCCTATAAATTCTTTTAAAATCTCCTAATTCATTTAATTCTTTAATTTTACTACTCATAATTATTAACCTCCTAAAATGAGAAATGGGGACTGTCCCCTTTTCCCAAAATTATAAAAACAAGTAAAAAAATAGATATACAAAAAAACTATATGTTTGAAATTAATTTCCTACATATAGTTTTGTATATCCATTTTAAAAATATTTTTAAACTATCGTAGGCACAAGAAACTTAGCCTGTACCTACACACATTTTTAGTGAATAGTTACAAGCTCCTACGATGATGATGAAGTTCAACGTTTAAAAATATTTTTGTATTCATAATTTTACCTCTTTTTATTGATGTTTGTATTATAGCAAAATTAAATTTATTTGTCAATTAAATTATGTAAATCTCTAAAACTTAATTTCTCTTACTTCTAGAATATTGTCTATTCCATACATTTTATATATTTCATCAGCTGTGCAAGAAACAGTATTTTTGATACTATAACCAAGAAGTTTCAAAAACTCATCAAGTTTTTCTTCACTTTCACCTTCAACTTCCATATAAGTAGGAATTCCTGGCCAAGTATCTATATCTATTTCATAACCATTAAGCTCATATGAAATTCTTCTTTTTTCTTGATAACTTCTATATGCAAACCCTAGTCCTTCAAGCAATTCATTTGCTTCTTTTATTGAAGGAACTTCTATTTCTGTTTCTTGCATTTGCTGTATTCCACTTCCATCATCAGCAAGAACATGTTTAATTGCTATTGTAGTTGTATCTTTAGTTTGTCTAAGTCTAATCCACTTTTTTGGATTATTTACAAATTTTCTTAAAAAGTCATTTAATTCTTTTTTGTTTAAAATTTCTAGAATATTATCTTTTCCAATTAAATCTTGTAATTTTTCTGTTCCAACGATTTTAAATAACTCTTTTTTGTTTTCAGAATTTAATAGATTATCAACATCAAAAAATAGTAAATTTAATTTATATAAACCTGTTTCAAATCTAACTTTGCTCTCATTTGTATTTAATGTAGTTAAAATATCTATAAATCTTCCATAAATTGTTGGCATATCATAAACATATAAATATTGATTATATTTGTCAACAAATTTTCCACCTAAACTTTCAATTTTTTTGATTAGCTCATCTTCATTTATGTCTAATACTTTAACTTCTAGTTCCATCTGTTTCATAGACTTTCTCCCAAATTACAAATTATTACCTTTATACCAATCTGCGAAAACTTTTAAAGCTTCAACAGAACCATCAATTTTTCTTCTGTCCTCTCGTTCTTGTGAATCCATCTCTGCAAGCGTTTTTTCAAAATGTTCTGGTTTAAATATATACCATAAATCAGACCATTTTTCTTCTCTATCTTTTCCTTGAACTTTTGTAGCTAAATTTCCAGGATGTTTACCATAAAAATAATGAATTTCTTTTCCATCATGATATGCTAAACACTCTTCAAACTTACATTTTCTGTTTTCCTTTCCTTGCATCAATTTTAATATTCCATCAATCCCAATTGTATCTAATGAAAAATTAACAAATGCTCTTGGAAAACCATTTAATTCTTCTATAAAAAATCCTGTATCTAGAGCTATGCAAGGTTTTTTAACTATCTCATAAGCTTGTTTTACCTTAGCTGTAGCAATCTCTTTTATATCATCACTTCTAGGCTCATTTAGTTCAAAATCATATGTACTAAATTTTATATTATCAAAATATTTTTCCGCTGATTTTGCTTTTCCTTTGTTATGTGTCACAAAAACTATTTCTTCCATATTTTCACACTTTCTTATTTGTTCTCAAACATTTCTGATAATTTTGTCCCTACTTCATATCCCTTTTGATAAAACTCATCTATTCCAAGTTTTAAGTAATCATTTCTATAACACAATTCAAGTGTAATTGGTCCTTGATAATTTGCTTCTTTTAGTTTATTTATAGCACTTTGCCAATCTATAGTTCCGTCAAATGGTAATAAATGTTGGTCATCTGTTTTATCATTGTCATGCATATGCACAGCAAATATTCTATCTTTGAAAAACTCAAAATTAAAATCATCATTAAAATGAACATGGTAATGTCCAACATCAAAGCAAAGTCCAACATTTTCGTCTTTTATATTACCTAAAACATATTCTAAATAGCCTCTTATTCTAGTGTTTTCAAAGGCAATTTTTACATTTAACTTTTTCGCATATTCTACTATTCTTCTAATTCTATTTAATCCAATTTCATTATACATTGGAGCAGTTCTTTTAGTTGTCAAATGCATTATTACCATTTTAATTCCGTTTTCAGAGCAGTTTTTAATATCATTTTGATATTTTTCAACTAAACTTTCTCCTTCTAAAGTGTCTTCCCAAATTTGATTTATAGTTCTATATCCTAAATGTGCAAAAATAATATTAAGTCCATTTTCTTTACAAAGTCTAACTTGCTCTTCTTGACTAATTTCCCAGTCTTCATCATACCACTGAACAAATACATTTTTAAATCCTGCTTTTTTTATAGAATTTATTGTTTCTACAGCACTAACAGTTTCATTTGAATTATGTACAACTACAGCAATTTCTCTCATTGTTCCCTCCAAATTTTATTCTCTTTATTCGACCAATTTATTTATATCACAAATTTTTAATTTTTCATAGTACTTTTTATTTAAAAACTCTCGTAAAAAGTTAATTATTTACGAGAGTTTTCATTTTGTATATTTACAACTTAATTTCTTGCTTTGCTAATTTTTTGGCAAAATATCGATCATGTGAAACAAATAGGACTGTTCCATTATATTCTTCTAATGTATCTTCTAAAATCTCTCTTGTAGAAATATCTAGGTGATTTGTCGGTTCATCTAATATTAAAAAGTTTGTTTCTTGAAGCACTAATTTGGCAAGTATTAGCCTTACTCTTTCTCCACCCGATAATTCTTTTAGTCTTTTAAACACATTGTTTCCAAAGAATAGATATTTTGCAAGATAGTTTCTTGCTCTTGTTTCACTATCATTATAATCGAACATAAAATATTCTAATACTGTATTGTTTTCATTTGGAAATTTCAATTCTTGAGGTATGTATCCGATTTTTACTGAAGAGCCTAATTTTACTTCACCAGTATAATCTTTATCTTCTTCTAAAATGATTTTTATTAATGTTGATTTACCAGATCCGTTACTTCCTTTTAAATGAACTTTTTCTCCATAATGAATCTCAGTATTAAAATTTTTAAATATTATTTTTTCTCCATAACTTTTATTTAAGTTTTTAATCGTTAAAACATCTTTACCAGAACGGCTTGAGGCATTTAAACTTATTGGAAGTTTTCTCTTTTCTAGATTAACTTTATCTACTACTTCTAGTTTTTCTAATCTCTTCTCTATTGATTTTGCTCTTTTAAAGAACATCTCATTTCCAGCAAGATTTCCAAAAGCTCTAAGCTTTTTAATAGACTCTTTCATTTTTTCTATTTGCTTTTGCTGACTTTTATAAATTTCATATTCTGCTAAAGTTCTTCTTTCATCTTCTTCTAAGAAATATGAATAATTTCCAAAATATATTTTTACTTTTCCACTTTCTAGTAATACTGTTTTTGTAGCTACTCTATCTAAAAAGTATCTATCATGTGAAATTAGAAGCACTGTTCCTTTATAGTCAATTAAGAAATTTTCAAGCCATTCTAACGTTTCTATATCTAAATGATTTGTCGGCTCATCTAAAAGCAATATGCTAGGATTATTAAGAAGTATATATGCCAAGTTTACTATTGTTTTTTCTCCGCCACTCAAATTGTTATAATTTTTGTTTAAGAAATCTTTATTAAATTTAAACCCTGAGCATATTTTTTTGAATTTTTCTTCTAACTCATATCCGCCCATAGCAATATATTTTTCTTGCAAATTTCCATATTTTGCAAGTATTTGACTAATATCTTCTTTAGCTTCAGACATTAAATTTTCAAAATATTTAAGTCTTTTTTCAACTTCAACATATTGTTTAAAACTACGTTTTAAGTAATCTTCTACAATAAGATTCTCATTTTCTTTATCATATATTTGTTTTAGAAATCCAATTGTTGCGCCTTTTCTAATATTAACATTTCCGGAATCTTCTTTTTCGTCTCCACTTATAATTTTAAAAATAGTTGATTTACCAGAACCATTTTCTCCAATTAATGAGATTCTTTCTCCTGTTTTGACTTCAAAACTTACGCCATCTAAAACGTTTTTTAAACCATAATTTTTCTTTACATTATTTAATTCAATTTCTATCATTTTTTATATCTCCTTATTCTTAGTTTTAAGTATAACGAGATATATCTGCTATATTAATTTTCAACTATTACAACCATATAGCAATTATCTCGTTGTAATAGTTTTACAGCCGAAACCTCTGTGTTTTGTTTCTGAATACAATTTTTCTTTTCTATTCATTTTTCTACTCCTTCTAAATTTATAATTTTATATATTATATATTAATATTTTATAAAAGTCTAACTAAAATTAAACTATTTAAGACTAAGTGCTACGACACTTTCAACATGTGAAGTTCCGTGGGAACATGTCGCAAAGAGAAATTTTTTCTATTTTATATTTCTCTTCAAATATTGCTAAATCACGAGCTAAACTTGCTGGATTACAGCTAACATAAACTATTCTCTTTGGCTCTAATTTTAGCAAAGTTTCTATCGCAGTTTTTTCACATCCTTTTCTTGCAGGATCTAAGAAAACCACATCTGGTTTTATATTTTTTTCTTCTATTAGTTTTGGCAAAACATCTTCAACATTTCCGAACGAAAAACTCTGAATTATCGATTCCATTTAATTTTGCGTTTTCTCTAGCATCTTTTATCGCATTTTCGATAACTTCAATTCCATATAATTTTTTTGCTTTATTTGATGCAAAAATTCCGATTGTTCCAACCCCACAATATAAATCAAAAATAGTTTCGTTTCCTGTAAGATTGGCATATTCCACAGCTTTTGAATATAGCTTTACAGTTTGAACAGGGTTTACTTGATAAAATGAAAGTGGAGAAATCTTAAACTTCTTATCACCTAGATAATCGAAAATATAGCCATCTCCGAAGATTGTTTCATTTTTCTTTCCCAAAATAACATTTGTATTTTTATCATTCAAATTCTTAACAATTGTCTTAACATTAGAATTTCTAGTAGTTATAAAATCTATAAATTCTTTTTCATGTGGAAAATTCATTGAATTTAAAACTATAATTACCATAATCTCATTAGTTTTTACACCAATTCTAACAATTATATGTCTAACTAATCCTGAACCTTTTTCTTCGTTATAGCCTGAAATTCCATTTTTTTCCATAAATTCAAAAACATCATTTGCAACTTTTTGGCAATTTTTATTTTGAATTTTACAATCTTTAATCTTAATAATTCTATGACTTCTCTTTGCAAAAACACCCATAGCAGGCTTTCCGCCTTCATCTCCTACTGGAAATTGAAGTTTATTTCTATAATAACAAGGCTTATCCATTCCTATTATGTTTTCAATTTCAACATCATGTTTTAAAGCTTTTCTTAAAGTATTTTGAACTGCTTTTTTCTTCATTTCTAAAGAATATTTATAATCAATATGTCTTAAATTGCATCCGCCACATTTTGAATATGTATCACAATCTGGCTCTACTCTATATTCAGATGGTTTCAAAACTTCTAAAACTTTTCCATAAGCAATATTTTTATCTACTTTTAAAATCTTAATTTTTACTTTTTCACCAATAATTGCTTCTGGAATAAAAACTACAAATTCATCTACTTTAGCAATTCCTTCGCCTTCAAAGCCATTATCTATTATATTAACTTCTAATTCTTCGTTTTTAACCATTTTCTTTTAACTTCCTATTATTTGATTTAAAACAACCTAATATTCCTCTTAAAACCATCATAAACATTATAAATGGCAATATCCAAATTTGATAATATGTATAATCTGCTTTTGTAAAATAGAAAATTGTATATGTTAATTCATATAAAAATCCTATCCAAATGAAGTTTTTAAGTTTCTTTCCACTTGTCCAGAAAACTGGAATAAATAACCATAATAAATACCAACTAGTTAAATTAGTTAAGCCTATAAATATTGTCCAAAATAGGATAATATAGGTATTTTCCATTGCTTTCTTAAAATCGTTTTTTCTAAAAATTTGCATTAAAACTTTTATTATAAAGACATAAAATAAAACGAAAAATCCAACAGAATAGCAATATGAAACGATTTTATTATTATTTCCTGTAAATGTAGCAACTATCATATATATTGAATCTTTTAACTTTCCAGATTGAGCAATTACACCTGAAAAGATTCCATCAATATCTTGTAAATATGGAATATATGGCAAAACAAACATTCCTAAAATCACAACAAAATACAACATTATATCAAGAATTTTCTGGCAGAATCCTTCTTTTCTTAATCTATATATAATGACAAATGGCAAAATTAAAATTGCAATATATTTTATAAGTGCTGAAAATACTATAAACATAAGTGCACAAATGAATGTTATTTCTGATTTTAAGAAACTCTTTTTTCTAGTTTTTTCAGCTTCTTTTACAAGCAATATTCCGATAAGTGCAAAAAGCACTACAAAAATATCATTATGGCAATTTACCAAAACCTCTAATAACACTAGCGGATTAAAACAAAATGCAATTGTAAGTTTTTTCTTTTTTGTCAATTTGTAAATTAAATAAGTTGTAATTAAATATGAAATCAAATTTAAAATTTTAAATTCATATAAAAACATTGAAACAGATGAAAGTGAAATCTTGCTTAACAATCCGCAAATTGTAAGAAAAGCTGGGCCATATACAAATTTATATTCACTTTGATCTCCAACAGTTTTTAAAATACTGTCAGTAGGATCTATATCTTTTACTTCGCTAATTGAAGTTATATAAGGGTTTTCATCATATTTATCAATAAGTCTTCCATTTCCCATATAAAAGAATACATCTTTTGAAGTGTTTGGAAGTATAGCAACAAAGGCCATTCCAACTACAAACGCTGTTATCAATATATTTTTTATTCCTTTAAATTCGTGTGAATGTTTTATTAATTTTAAGTAAACTATAAACATTAAGATAACTGTCCACGCAAAGATTACAGCGCCATATTTATTTAAATAATTTTCTGTATCATTTAGAAAATATGAAAATTCGCCAGTATAACCTGAAATATTTCCACAGTTTTGAAGTAAATATACAAAACTCGGAATCGCTAGAATAATTCCTAATAGAAGTAGACAAGTGATCAATTTTCCTTTTTTCATTCGTTTTCTTCCTCATCTTTCTTAATTTCTTCTTCATTTATAAGTTCAAAATTTACTCTTCTTGAAAGTTTATCTGCAAAAATAACTCTAACCTTGACTTTGTCGCCTATTTTATAAGTTTTTCCGGTTCTTTTTCCAACTAAAAATTTTAAATCTTCATTATAATCAAAATAGTCATCAGAGCCAAAGTTTTCAAATCTAACAAGTCCTTCAACCGTTGATGGAAGCTCTACAAACATTCCAAAACTAGTTATACTTGAAACAATTCCTTCATATTCTTCTCCAATTTTGTCTTGCATAAACTCAGCTTTTTTAATATCTTCGCTATCTCGTTCAACTTTTGTTGCAATCTTTTCTCTATCTGATGAAGTTTTAGCGTAGTTATCAGCTTTTTCTTCCATTTCTTCGATTTTCTCGTCATTTATATAATTGGTTAAATTGCTTATAATTCTATGAACGAACAAATCTGGATATCTTCTAATTGGTGAAGTAAAGTGACAGTAATATTTGCTAGCAATTCCAAAATGTCCTTTATTTTCAGAATCATATCTAGCAACTTTTAAAGTTCTTAAAATTAAAGTTGAAATAACTTTTTCATATTCTGTTCCTTTAATTTCTTCTAAAACATCTGAAAAAGCCTTTGGATAAATATTATTTCTAGTAACTTTTATCTTTTTTCCAATGCTATATAAAAACTTGTTAGTCTCCTCAATCTTCTCATAATCAGGTTCTTCATGAACTCTATAGATAAATGGAGCTTCTAACCAATAATATTTTTCAGCAACAGTTTCATTTGCGGTTAACATAAATTGCTCAATAATTTCGTTTGCAAAAGTTGTTTCATATGGCTTAACATCTATCGCAAAACCATTTTCATCTAAAGTAATTTTACTTTCAGGAATATCTAAATTTAAATATCCGTCTTTTATTCTTCTATCTTTTAAGACATGCGCAAGTTCTTCCATAAGCTTAAAATCAGAAATATAGCTTTCATATCTTTTTGTAACTTCTTCATCTAAATTGTTTAAAATCTTATTTACATCAGTATAACTCATTCTTTCATTAACTCTAATTACTGATTTATAAACATTTGAATCAACTACTTTTCCGCTCATTATTTATTTCCATTGTACAAGAAAGTGCAAATCTATCTTGCCCCATATTAAGACTGCAAATTCCGTTTGAAAGCTCTACTGGAAGCATCGGAATAACTCTGTCTAACATGTAAATACTAGTACCCCTTAAAATTGCTTCTTTATCAAGCTCGCTTCCTTCTTTAACATAATGGCTAACATCTGCTATATGAACATCTAAAATGTAATTTCCGTTATCTAGCTTTTTAACACAAACCGCGTCATCTAAATCTTTAGCATCTTCACCATCAATAGTAAAAATGTGAAGGCCTTTATCTCTTAAATCAACTCTAGATTTTATATCATTTTGATCTATTTCCTGTGGAATCTCTTTAGCTTCTCTTACGACTTCTTCTGGAAATTCATATGGTAAATCATATTCTTTAATCAATGATAACATATCGATTCCAGCTTCATTGGCTCTTCCTAGGACTTCAACAATCTTTCCTTCAGCTTTTCTATTTTGTTGTGGATATTTAGTTATTTTAACAACAACTTTGTCATTGTTTTTTGCATTTTTAAAGCCACTCTTTGGAATAAAAATATCTGATCCAAGCTTTTTATCATCTGGAACAACAAACCCAAAATTTCTAGATTTTTGGAAAAGTCCAACAATTTCAGGTTTAGCTCTTTCTATAAAATTTAAAATTTTTTCTTCAGCTTTTCTTTTTTTCTCTAGCTTTAAAAATTTTGTCCTTTTCTTCATTTTTATCTCCGCTTACAAGTTTTAACAAAATTATTTTACCCTATTTTTATGAATTTTACAATATGAATTACTCACTTTCATATCCTTTTGCAATTAGAGATTCTTCTAATTGATTTACTTTAAAAATAAGTGATAAGAAAAATTTTGAAAGTATTATTTTCATATTTTTTATATTAAAAGAAATTCCTTTTGCTATGCATGCTTCTTTTATTTCAGATAAATCTTTTTTAATTATAGGAAAAATAGATAAAGAGATTGAAACCATAATTTTAATTTCATCTGTATTGATTTTAAAAAGTTTCAAAGGAGAACACAAAGTTTTTATTGTTTCAGCTAACCCAGTAATAGTAGTAGTTTCAGAATAAATAATTGTTATATTGCAAACTAAAAATAATTTTATTGCAACCCAAATTGCATTAATAATATTGTCTAAAAAACAATTAATTATAAATGTAAAAATAATAAATGGAATTACAATTAAACTTTTAGAAATAACTTTTTTAAAAGAAATTTTTGCAATAATAATCAAAAATAAATTTAATAAGAAAAAGCATAAAATAAGCTTATTTGGTAAGAAAAAAACAATTGTAGTATAAAAAATAAATAACAAAAACTTAATTATGCTTTTCATTTTTCAACTTTCCTTTCAAATTTTCTATTAGTTCATCAACCGTAAAATCTTTTGACTTTAAGTCAATACCATTTTCTTTTAGTTTTCTTAAAATCTCTAAGATTACAGGTTCTTTTATATCAAACTGTTTTAAAATATTTGATTTTTCAATCAACTCATCTTTCTTAATTTCATGAGCAATTTTTCCATCATCTAAAATCAAAGTTCTATCTGCAATTAAAATCTCGTCTGCTACATTTGTTATGCAAATTATGGTGTATCCTTCTTTTTTCAAGTCTTTAATGATATTATAAATAATCTCTTTTCCTTTACTATCTATCATAGCTGTAGGCTCATCAAAAATTATATATTTAGGCTTTTTAGCTAAAACCTCTGAAATCATGATTCTTTGTTTTTGACCTAGTGATAATGAATATAAATCACTATCTTTAAACTCGCTCATATCAACCTTTTTTAGTGAATCATCTATTCTTTCCTCAATTTTTTCTTTTTCAAGTCCTTTTAATGAAAATGATAATTCTTCATAAATATTATTGAATATTATTTGATTTTCTGGGTTTTGAAAAACTATTCCAATCTTGTTTCTTACTGATTTTATGTCATCTTTAATATTTACATCATCAATAAAAATATTTCCTTCTTTTAATTTAATAATTCCAGAAATTAGTTTTCCAATTGTAGATTTTCCTGATCCATTTTTTCCGACAATAGCTACGATCTCACCATCTTTAACTTCAAAGTTTAAATTGTTTAATATATTATCACTATTTTTATATTTAAAACTTACATTCTCAAGCTTAATCATTATTACTCCTTATATAAGTATCAAAAGGTTTTCTTAATGCTCTTTCAATAAATAAAATTACAATTACATGTATTGGAATCATTATAAGTTCTTTTACAACTCTTGTTCCAAGTAAAACAATAAAAGCTTTTCCAGCTGTAATGCTTATCCACAAAGTATTAAGCAACATATTTGAAATGATTGATACTAGAATTACTGAAATAATAACTCTAATCACAAACTGTTTTTCTGTAAAAGAATCTGATTCTTTTTTATAAAGAAGCAAACCGTAAATAAGTCCAGCAACAGCAGTAGTTATCGTATATCCAACAAAATATGGGCCTGTTGGAAATAATGTTGCACCAATAAGATCTCCTAAAACATTTAATAATACAGTCCATTTTGGACCTAACCAAATAGCGCAAAGCATTGTAGGAACAAAACTAAAGCTTATTTTTATTAAAGGTGTTTTTATTGATAAAAATCTTGATAAAACTATAAGCATTGCTAAAAGTAAAGCTTCTAATACAATTTTCTTAGTTCTTCTCATACTTAAAAATCTCCTTTTACAGAAAATAAAACGGCTTGCTAAATAAGCAAGCCCTTTTGATATTTATTAAACATAGATAATTCCTAAAACAATTGATAATATGAAGAATAAAACAGTTAAAATAATTGTAGCCATCTTCATTCTACCTTCTCTAGTTCTGCCTTTATTTTTTTCATAGAAGTTGTTAGAAGAACTACCAACTATTGTTCCACTAGCACCGCTATCTTCTTTTGATTGTTTCATTACTAAAACTATTAAAACAAGGCATATTACTAAATATATACCAACTAATATATTTCTTGCTATTTCCATCTAAAAACCTCCGTAACATTTATCATATCGAAATCAACAGTAATAGTTTACCACACTAATTTCCAAAAATCAATACTTTTTTTAAATTATCTTGGCAAACGTATTGTAAATATTGTTCCTTTTGGATTATTATGACTAACTTTGATTGTTCCACCATGTTTTGAAATTATCATATCTGCAATTGAAAGTCCTAGTCCACTTCCACCAGTCTCACGGCTTCTGCTGTTTTCAGCTCTATAAAATCTTTCAAAAACATGTTTCATTGCTTCATCATTTATTCCAATTCCAGTATCAGCCATCTCTATAACACATTTTCCATCTTTTAAATATGTTCTTATTGTTATTTTGTCTCCTGGCTCTGTATATTTCATCGCATTATCAAGCAATATAACAATTACTTGATAAATTTTGTTTGTATCAATAGAAGCTATCTTTTGGTAATTTAAATCAAGAATAAGCTCTTTTTCTTGAAGTGTTATAATTTCTTTATAAGTCTTTCCAATATTTTCGATAAATTGGTCGATTTCAACCTCTTCTTTATTTATTTCTAATTGTTTTGAATCTCCACGAGATAGTGTCATTAAATCTTTTGTAAGTTTTGTCATTCTCTTTGTTTCATTTAATGAAACAGATATATCTTCTAATTTATCAACTATTTTAGCATTTGGATCACTAAGCAACAATTCTTGTTTTGCTTGAATAATCGTAAGTGGAGTTCTTAATTCATGTGAAACATTTTGAACAAACTCCTCTTGTTTTTTAAGCATTTCTGCAACAGGTGATAAGCTCTTTCTAGAGATTATAATACTAGCAATAACTGAAACTCCTATTCCAAAAATAATTGAAGAAATAACGATTCTTTCATAAATTTTTGTCATTTCTTCTTCAAAGTCAATATTTATAAGGACTTGAATATATCCTGTTGTAGTTTTAGTCACATCTGAAATATCAATTGTAATTCCTTTATAAAGATAGTCTTCATTTATCAAAACATTGTAAGGTTTATCTATTTCTTCATCATCAAAGTCAAAATCTTCAAAAGCACTATTTGAAAGATAACTAGCATTTGTAGATAAAATTTCTCCATCTTCATCTCTTATTAAGCATAGAATTTTGGGATTATTTATACTTGATAAAATTCCATATTCCTGAAATTCGTTGACTTCTTCTTGCTCTTTAACAATTTCTAAGCTTTCTAAATTTCTTAAATTCTTTTTAATTAATCTAACATTTTCTCTTAATTCCATATTTGCTGAACTAAATGTAATTCTTCTTACAAGAAAAATCATAAATAATCCAAAAAGTAAGAAAACTATAATTAAGTTCAATAGATTTGATTTAATAAATTTAAAGAGTTGATTTCTCAATATTTTTTGCTCGTTCATGAGTCAAATTCTCTCCTTTTTATTTGCTCCAGATGTAACCAACGCCTCTTATTGTTTTTAAATATTTGTCATAACCAGCTTTTTTAAGTTCTTTTCTTAAACCGCTTGTGTAAACTTCGATTACATTTGTGCTTGTATCTGAATCAAATCCCCAAATTTTATCAAATATTTGCTCTTTAGTTATAATAGTGTTTTTTGAATTTATCAAATATTCTAACACGTCAAACTGTTTTCCCTGTAGGACTATCTCTTTATCTCCTACTTTTGCAGTTCTATTACTTAAATCTAATTTTAAATCTTCAAATTCTAGAATATTTTCGCCATAATTTCCACTAGTTCTTCTAATTATTGCATCAATTCTAGCTATTAATTCTTCTCTATTAAAAGGCTTTGTCATATAATCATCTGCGCCTAATCTAAAGCCTTTTAATTTATCATCAAGCCCATCTTTTGCTGTTAAAATCAAAACAGGTGTATAAATTTTTTTATTTCTTAAAGTCTCTAAAACTGTGTATCCATCTGCAATTGGAATCATAAGATCTAAAATAATCGCATCATAAATATTATTTTCAGCATACATAATTCCTTCTTCACCGTCAAAAGCTCTATCTACATCAAACTTTCCGACTTATACATTGTTCAATTGTTTTAGACAAAATTTTATCATCTTCAATAATTAAAACTTTCACTATCTAGAATCACGCTCTCTTCCTCTACCTTTGCCTCTACTATCTCTATCAATATATTTTTCTTTTAATCTCTCTTCTCTTCTTTTATCTCTAACTCTTTCATCAATCTGATATTCTTGTTCATCAATTGTGTCAAAAAATTCTTTGTTAACATCTGCTTTTCTAGCTTCTTCAAACTTTCCATGTCTTAATAAATCTTCAACTCTAAATCTTCTTCCAAGATTTACAACTTTTTCTATTATATTGTTATCACATCTAATTCTCTCTTCAAACTGCTCTTTTTGACTTTTCTTTCTAGCTTTTTGTTTTTTTCTAAAATCTATAATATATTCATATTCTTCATCAGTAATTCTGCCCGCTTCGAACAAAGCCCTAATCTCAGAATCTTCTAATTCTAAAAGCACTTCCTGTAATTTAGAATCTTTATTATTTGATTTTGGCTTTTTACTTTCTACTATAAGGTTTGGTTCCTTTTTATCTTTTTTGTTCTTTTTCCCTAACATATAAAAACCTCTTATCTTGCATCATATTTATAAATTGCAAAATTTTTATCTTTATAAGTTTCAGTATATCTAGAATCTTCTTTCATATAAGTATGTTCAAAGCTTTCAGTTGGAATAATTGCATACTCTAAATCATATTTATCCATAAGTTTTGAAATTGTAGTTTTTCCAGATTGCACATCCATATAATCGTCAAAAACTTTCATATCTTTATTAAATTCAGGTGTATATAAATCACATCTAGAATCTATAAAAACTGGAATTCCATTCATAAGCAAATAACTACCATAGTCGTAGCCATTATAAAATCTGATATTTTCGTAATCTAAATTCTCTTTAATATATTCTACAGCTTTAACAGGATATAATTTTTCATTAACATATTTATTATTAATTTGAGATAAAACCATATAAACTGTAGCAAAAATTGATACAATCACGAAAAATATGAAAATCCTATTATTTATTTTTTCTCTAGTTTTTTCATCTATTTCTTCGTTTTGATGTGATTTTATAAAAATATCTATCAATTTTATTATAATACAAGCTGTTAATATAATTAATAAATAAACGCTTCTTCTACTAGTTAAAGCAAGTATTGTTAGGCCTAAAATTAAAAATGCATCACTAAGTTTTAATTTTACATCTGTAAATCCAATTAAAGCAATTACTAAAATTGCATAAATTAAAAACTCTTTATTACTTGCAACAACAATTGGTAAATGTTCATTAATATAACTCATTGTGTTACCATTGCTTATTTTTAAGTAATATAAAAATGGTGTAAGTTTTAATGGAGTAACTAATGCACCTGCAATTAAAGCTATTATTGCGATAATTATATATTTAATATTTTTGTTTGGCTTAACAATTATTTTTTTGTTCTTAGCTTCTCTTTCAGAAACTTCAATAAATTCTTTTCTTTCTTTTAAATCTTTTTCAATCTTTTCAATTTCTTCTTGTGACAATCCCTTTTCTTTAGCTGTTTCTAGCTTTTTAGTAAGTTTTTTGATTTTTCTTTCACAAATTCCTGTTAAACTGTAATAGTAAAATACTTGCTCACCTATAAATGGAAGTGGTAATACAAGCATCATAATCCAAGCTGTACTGTGGAAATTTGCCATCAAACATGAAACCGCAAAAAGTCCAAGAGTCTTAAGCAAAGTAGGTCTTTCCACAAATCTTTCAAGAATCAAATATTCTATCAAAAACAATGAAAATGAAACTATTTGTCCTCTAGCATAAAAAGCTCCAGACATAAGATATGCCGTGACAAGTGAGCCAGCAAATGCTAACACAAAATTAACATCTTTTTTTAGCAAAGTCGCAAAAACTATTAATATAAGAATTACAGCAAAAGTTACTGTAAGAAAATATGTTCCGTCAAACCCAAATAAATCAAACACTTTATAATTTAGAACATCAAAAGCCCAATGAGGGTATCTATATTCCAAGTTTTCATGTATTGAATAATGGTCTTTCCAGTCAATCCCATTTTGCTCAATTTGTCTTCCAAGCTCTATTATATAATATGTGTCATTTTGAAATGTTTTTGGAACAACTGAAAATGTAAACAAAATTAATAAAATTACTGCAATAATATATTTTAATTTTTTCTTCACTTTTTTACTCCTCTGCAATTACTTGATTTTCTACATTTAAAGCTTCTTCATTTTCTTTTTTAAGTTTTTTCAAATTGTTTTGTAATAAGTTTTTAATTACAACAGAACTTGAAATATCTATTTCATCAATTGCTTTTTCAGTGTAAGTCTTTAATTTTTTGCTTTCTTCCTCAGGTAGTGCAGATAAATCAACTTCTTCACCGTCTGATAATCTAAACCAACCTGTTCCATCATAATAATAATTTTTTGTTATAACTTTTCCATTATTTATAGCAATATAAGATTTTCTCTCAAACAAGCTCATTCCAATAGAAAAAGTATCTTTCAAATTGCAAAGTTGAGCAAGAGTAGGCTTTATGTCGCTCTTACTAACTGGTTCATCTATAACTAAATTTTTGATTCCAGGAACTCTCATTCCAGCAAGAACATTTGAAAATTCAAATTGCATTCTCGCATCATTATAATCATTTTTGTTATATCCTAAAAATTGTATCAAATTCTCATCATACATTTGCATTCCATAGTGATCTCCGAAAACCACTATAACTGTGTCATCATAAAGTCCTCTCTCTTTTAGCAAATTAATAAAAATTCCAAACGCATAATCTGCGTAATTAACAGCCTCTAAGTAATTTCCAAGTTCTGTTCCAGCTAAATCTCCAACATCAATTGAAACCTTTTTATATTTGTCGATAATTCCAGCAAGCTCAAATGGCTTATGGCTAGAAGATGCAACAATATCATAAACAACTGGACCTTCATTTTCTTCAATAGCTTTTTCAAATAAATCAACAGTTTGCTTATATAAAAGCTCATCAGATAGATAAGTTCTAATTAATTCTGATCTATCTTTAAAGTTTTCTAAAAATGTCTTTTTATCTATTGGAAGTTTTGAAGTAACATTTTTTCTATTCCAGAAATATGCATAATTTCCGTGTGCATACATTGTATAATAGCCTTTGTCTTTAAATAATTGGAAAATATTATCATAAGTGTTTCCATAATATTTTGCAAAAGCTTCGCCGTTTTCTAGTGGATAAAGTGAAGTAATTACACTATGTTCAGAGTCTGCAGTGGTTGTATAACTTGTAGCATGCATATTTGTAATTTGTATATTTTCTTTTAAGAATTTATTTAAGTTTGGAGTAATTTCTTTTCCGTTAATTGTTTTATTTGTAACAAAATTTTGAACAGATTCAAGTTGCAAAATTATAACATTTTTTCCTTCTGCAATTCCAGAATAAGCTAAATTCTCAGCGTTTTCTTCTCTTTGAAACTCTTTAAATTTTTTATATTCTTTTATCATATCGCCATATTCTTCATATTTTACATTGTCATTATGTGTAATCGCATTTATTATATCGACTATGTGAAAACCGTAGATTGTTCCATATCTAACAGAATTTTTCTTATTATAAATATAGCCTGTAACTAATTCTAATGACTCAGGAATAAAGTGATAATATGTACATAAAATTGTGATTGTTACAGCCATTATAGCGATTGGCTTAAATTTAAAATTCTTAACTTTTTCGACTTTAACTTTCTTAGAAGCCAAGAAATATATAATTATTGGAAAATCTATAAAATAAAGTATTTGTCTAATTTTTAATAAAGATGGAATTGCTGCTATTATTTCGTTTTTATATTGAAGATTTCCGGCTTGCATAACTGAAATAATATTTGAAGCATATTCATAATAAAGCTCATCAGCAAAAAGTAAGCAGCTTACCAGAAAATTTAAAATTATTCCATAGCCAAATCTCCATCTTGACTTTCTAAATAAAAGCATTGGAGCAACTAAAATAATTATGAAAAATGCTGTCTGTCTTAAGTGCCATGGCCAAATTCCATGATTTTTGTAAAATACAGTATCAACTAAAAATACTATTGTTTTTAAAAATATAATTATAAAAATAAAAAGCGCAAAATATCTAGAGCTAAATATCTCTGTAAATAGCTCTTTTTTATCTTTTTCTTTAAAAGTTGTCCAAGCATTTTTTATGCTATTCTTAATCCTTCTAATTCCTAAATTTATTTTCATTCTCACATTTCCTCAAAAACTTTTTTATCAGTTTTATTATACAAAAAAAGCATCTTCTTTTCAAGACTTTTTTATAAAATGGAAAAAGGGGACTGTTCCTTTTTCTTATTTTTTAACAATGCTGATTGCTAGGCCATCTCCAACTGTTGAGACTTGTGTGTCTAGATTTTCGTTAGAAATTGCTTCAGCTAAATATTCTCTTAGATGTCTTACAGCTGTTCTTTGTTTGTGTTTATTGTAATCACTTAAAACATATCCTTTATATAAAACATTGTCAGCAAAAATTATTGTTCCCTCCCTAGACATTCTTAACGCTTCATTCAAGAAAACTGGGTATTTTCCTTTGTTAGCATCAATAAAAATCATATCATAAGGTCCTGCTAGTGTTGGCAAAATCTCAACAGCATTTCCAATCATAACATTTATATTATTTTCTAGACCTATATTTTTTATATTTTCAATTGCAAGTTTTGCTCTTTCTTCGTCAAGCTCAATAGTATCTACTTGGGCTTTTTCACCTGAAAGTCTTACAAACTGGCTAGCACTATACCCTACAGCTGTTCCAATTTCTAAAATCTTTTTAGGTTTTAGCTCATCTAAATATTCTTTTATAACATCTAAAGTTTCGTCCATAATAATTGGAACATGATTTTCTAAAGCGTCTTTTTTAACTTTTTCTAAAACTTCTAAATTCATAATTTTCTCCATTTAAAACTAAGAGCACCTTTTATAAGGTGCTCCAATTTTATTCTTTATTTGCGCTTCTAGCTGCTCTTTCTCTATCTTTGTTATTTAAAATTTTCTTTCTTAATCTGATAGATTTAGGAGTAACCTCAACTAATTCATCATCTTGTATAAATTCAATAGCTTTTTCTAGACTCATTTGAATTGGTGGAACTAAACGAAGTGCATCATCAGAACCTGAAGCTCTAGTATTTGTTAAATGTTTCTCTTTGCAAACATTAATTGCTAAATCTTCATTTCTAGAGTTTATTCCAACTATCATTCCTTCATAAACTTCAACACCAGGTCCTATAAATAAATCACCTTTGTCTTGAGCGTTATATAAACCGTAAGTAATTGATTTTCCTGGTTCAAAAGCAACTATAGTTCCTCTAGTTCTAGCTAAAACTTCGCCTTTATATGGCTCATAGCCTTCGAACATGTGGCTCATAACACCATTTCCTTTGGTATCTGTTAAGAACTCTGTTCTATAGCCAATTAAACCTCTAGATGGAATCTTAAACTCAATTTTTGTATGTCCAGTTTCAGCTGGTTCCATGTTTAACATTTCACCTTTTCTATTTCCGATTTTCTCGATAACAGTACCAATGCAATCATCTGGAACATTAACAACTAATCTTTCCATTGGCTCGCATTTTTCACCGTTAATTTCTTTGAAAATAACTTTTGGTCTAGAAACTAAAAGTTCATAACCTTCTCTTCTCATTGTTTCAATTAAGATTGATAAGTGAAGCTCACCTCTACCACAAACTTCAAAGCTTTCAGAAGAATCTGTTTCTTTAACTCTTAGAGAAACGTTTCTTTCAAGCTCTTTAAATAATCTATCTCTTAAGTGACGACTTGTAACAAATTCACCTTCACGACCAGCAAATGGCCCATTGTTAACGCTAAATGTCATAGAAACTGTAGGTTCATCAATATCAACGAAATCTATCTTTTCTGGATTATTGAAATCGCAAATTGTGTCACCAATGTTAATATCTGGAACACCTGATAAAGCTACAATATCACCAGCTCCAGCTTTTTCGACTTCAATTCTCTTTAAGCCTTCATAAGTATAAAGCTTTGTTACTCTAGCATTTTCTGTTTTATCAGCTTTACAAATTGCGATTGGCATATTAAGTTCTAAAGAACCTCTTTCAATTCTACCAATAGCAATTCTTCCAACATAATCATCATATTCAATATTTGAAACTAACATTTGAGCTGTTCCATCTAAATCGCATTTTGGAGCATTTATTGTTTTAATAATTGTTTCAAATAAAGGTTTTAAATCTGTTCCAGGAACTTTTAAATCTAAAGTTGATGTTCCTTGTTTTCCAGAGGCATAAACAACAGGAAAATCTAATTGATCTTCAGATGCATCTAATTCTATAAATAAATCTAAAACTTCATCAACAACTTTTTCAGGTCTAGCACCTGGTCTATCTATTTTATTAATAACAACGATTGGTTTTAAATTTAGAGCAAGAGATTTTTTCAAAACTTCTCTAGTTTGAGGCATTGCACCTTCAAAACTATCAACTAATAGAACAACACCATCAACCATTTTTAAAACACGCTCAACTTCTCCACCGAAATCAGCGTGGCCTGGTGTGTCAACAATATTTATTTTATAATCTCCATAATGAACTGCTGTATTCTTAGAAAGAATAGTGATTCCTCTTTCTCTTTCCAAATCATTAGAATCCATAACTCTTTCTTCAACTTGTTCATTACTTCTAAAAATTCCGCTTTGTCTTAACATTGCATCAACTAAGGTTGTTTTTCCATGATCAACGTGTGCAATTATCGCTACATTTCTAATTTTCTCGTTATTCATTTCGTCTCTTTCTTCCTTTTTACTCAAAATTCAACCATATAATTATATTACTTTTCCTCCCAAAAGTCAACACCAAATTCAAAAATGGGAAAAGGGGACTGTCCCCTTTTCCCAAAATCTATTGTAATTTTTTCATTTCTTCATAACGTTTGATTTTTCCAGTAGTTGTTTTAATGATTGGAGTTTGAGTAATTATTAGTCCTCTTATTGCCTTATAAAGTGGCATAGTTCTGTTGATTTCTTTAATTTTTTCATTGATTAAATTGTAGATTTCTTTTTCATCTTCAATATTAAACATTTCTTTCATGATTTCTTTGTCATAAACAACTTCAGCTGCAATTTTGATGTCATTTTCATCAATTGCATCATTGTTAAGAACTGGGTAAATCATTGATTCTGAAACACCTGGAATTTTATTAACTAGATTTTCCATTTCTTCAGGGAAAATATTTTTTCCATTTTTAAGAACGATTACACTCTTCTTTCTACCAGAAATGTAGATATATCCGTTTTCATCAATTCTGCAAAGGTCGCCTGTGTGAAGCCATCCATCTGGCTCAATAGTTTCTTTTGTGGCTTTTTCATTTCCATAATATTCAAGCATTACGTTTGGACCTTTATATAAAAGCTCACCTAATCCATCTTGATCTGGGTTATCAATCTTAACTTCTCCATTTGGAAGAACTTTTCCGATTGTTCCAAAAATATGATTATCTTCATCTTTTCCTTTAAAATAATTTACGCAAACAACAGGGCTTGCTTCAGTTAAGCCATAACCTTGAACAAGATTTATTCCAAAATTTCTGTAACCTCTTTCAACATTAACGTCAAGAGCTGCAGCACCATTTATGAAAAGCTTAATTTTTCCACCAAAAACTTGATGAATCTCTTTAAAGATTTCCGCTTTTTCTTTCATTGTTTTATTTTTGTTAGCTTCAACTAAAGCCATAACAGCTTCTAGTTTTCCGGCCTTTTCAAGATTTTTCAAAATTCCTTTATACATAAGCTCATATAAAGCTGGTACACAAACCAAAAATGTAACTTGATAATCTCTTAAATCTTCAACAATATGTCTCATTCCACTACAAAATGCAGTTTGAGCTCCTAAATACATAGCAAGCATAAATCCTACTGAACATTCAAAAACGTGATGAACAGGAAGAACTGAAAGAAATGTATCTGTTTCATCTATGTTCCATAAAACTTCTCTCATTGCTATTAAGTTTTGGCAAATATTGTAATGACTTAAAGCAACAGCTTTTGAGTCTGAAGTTGTTCCAGATGTAAATAACATTATTGACATGCAATTTGGATCAATCTTAGCGTCTAAGAAGCTTCTTGAGCCTTGCTCAACTAATTTCTTTCCTTTTTGAATTAATTCTTTAAATGAATAAACTCCATCTTCATGTTCTTCATTATCAAAGCAAATTAAATGTTTTAATTTACAAGTTCCGTCTTTTTGCAATCTTCTTAAAACTTCTTCATAATGTTTTGAATAGAAAATTGCTTCAACTTCTGAACGTCTAATTAAGCTTTCTAGCTCGTTTTCTGGAAGTGCTTTATCTAATGGAACAACAATTCCAGTTCCAGCAACAATTGACATATAAGCTA
Source organism: uncultured Clostridia bacterium (assembly GCA_947627595.1). GTDB lineage: Bacteria > Bacillota > Clostridia > TANB77 > CAG-508 > Scatovivens. The sequence goes on along the minus strand of CANQWQ010000002.1, from coordinate 95,051 downwards.
CTTCCCATTCATATCTATTTTCGCCAATTACAGCAATTCTTTTTCCTTTCAATTCTAAGAAATCAATTAGAGTAGTTCCTAGGTAATCTGCCATATCTCTAACTTCTTTGTGAGAAATTGTTTTGAAAACTCCTGGCTCATCTGTCTTAAATTTGTAAGCTGGTCTATCTCCATATAATTCCCCTGTTTTCTTTAGCATGTCTTTAATGTCAGTAATTGGTAATTCTCTTGACATAATCTTCCTCCTTAAATTTAATTATCATCTCTTCCTGATTCATTTTCATGAATCGTAGTATCTTTTGTTTCTGAACCATTTTGAGCTCTAGTTTCATCTTCTTCTCTAGATGTTTTAAGTTTTTCATCATAATCTTCAACTCTGTAAGAATCTATTGTGCTAATGCTTTTAGGTGGTCTAGTTGAAAACTGAATTTTTCCAGGAATTTCTCCATTTTCTTGAATATAATTTGGTCTTCCACCGTTTCTTCCACTCGTAATTCTATGTAACCCTTTTTTAATAGCATTTGTAAATGTTGCAAATATTCCAACACTAGGTTCTGAAACAGCAAGCATTTGATTTTCCTGACTTCTTTCTTCTTTAGTTCTTTCTGAGAACTGTAAATCATTATGACTTACTACAGTCATTGGAACAATATCTCCATTTGGACAAACATGGAAAAATGAGCATTTATCTCCATTTTCAATTATAATTTCTGATGATACAATATGAATTTTGCAATTCGGATTTTTCTCAAAAGCTGCTTTTTTAATTTTATCAAAATTTGCTAACATTTTTGGATATTGACCAGTATCAGTTAAATCAAAAAATGGTTCTTGGCTTTCTGATTCAAGACAGCTGTCCTGTATTGCATGTTGACTATCACAAATTCCGCCTTTTCCCCAAATTAAGGCTATTGATAGAAAACGAGTATCATCTGTAATTCCATATACTCTAGATTCTCCATAACCATCTATTTCTTTAAGGAGACTTGTTTTAGCATCTTTTCCTTTTTCCTCGCTTCTCTTTAAAGCTTGTGATAAATACAAACAAAGTTCTGTCATTTTTATAGAGTTTTCTGGTGAAACAACATCAAAAAATGCTTTAAAATGTTTTACTTGATCACCTTCATTTAGATAAAGTTCTTGTGCTGATTCAATAAGTTCACTTAGTGAAAGCCTACCATTTTTATATTTTTCAGTATCTTCTAAAGCAAAGCGTTTTAAACATTTTTCAGTAATATTTTTCAATTCGTCTTTTACAAGTAGTGATGTGTATTTTTCTTTTGATTTCTTTATTTCATCTGGAATTTTATAATCAGTAGCTAATAAAGAAACTATTTTTTTATATCTTAAATAATCTTCTCTTGAAAGATTCTCACCTGTTTCAAAAACTCTTTCTATATCTTTTAAGAAATATGTATTTAAAATTTGGCTTTCAAAATCAATGATTGATTTTGCTTTAATAGTTTCTTCAGAAGGAATGTAAGAATCTTTTAACCATTGATAAACCGTTTCTTGTGAAATATCTAAATTATTTTTGTTTAAATAATCTAGATATCCTTTAAATTCAATACATCCTTCTATATATGGTCCATATTTCTTTTCATCTGCGTCTAATTCTTCTTGAGTATAGTTAGCTGAATGATGCAATTTTCTATCTAAATAATTTTTTAATCCATTATATATTGTTAATTGTTTGTTAGCTTGATATAGTGAATCACTTTTAGCTAAAAGCAGGCGTACTTCATCAACATTAATTCCTAAAATTTCTGGTAGTCTTCTTTCTATATCTCCTTTTCCAAGTTCCATTGTCCTTTCAGTTCCAATGGAAACTTCTATTAATCTAACAAAATTTGTTAGTTCTTTATATGATTTTGTTTCATAGCCAAATTGTCCACACATCCATTCAGTAAAACCTTCATTTAGGCCTCTTCCAAGTTCTGAATCGTTATCGTATCTTTCTAAGATTCCAGTTCCACTTTGAATGTTACGTTGTTTACATTCTCTTCTATTTCTTTCTAAAATCGCATGAACAGATTCGTGAACAACTGTCTCTTGAATATGAATACTAGTTTCTATATCTTTTGGAGTTAATAAATCTTTACTACTTTGATATGAACTTTTGCAAATTGTTATAGATTTATCGCCAGAGGTATGATAACCTAAATAACATTCTGGTCCCATTGGCTCATCAGTATAAAGCGTAAGCAATTCTTTTCTAATTTGTCTTCTTGAAAAACTTTTTCCAAAAACTTTGACAAAAAGTGGATTAGAATTTGTCTTTTTTGGGAAAAAATCATAAATATATTCTCTTACTTTTGGATTTTCAATTCTTTCATCTTTTGACATTTTAGGCTTATCTCCTTATTAATATTCACTATCTGAATTTTCTTCATATTGACTTCTAAAATATTCTAATAATTCTTTATCTGTAACTTCTTTTAAATTACTTTCTTCTAATATTTCGAAATATTTATATTCGATTCCAGATTGTGAATTTTTAAAAGCTTTAACATAATTTTTATCTAAATATTCAAAATCAATTATAGCTAAACAACCAAATTTTTCTTTTAAATTTTTGCTAACTAAATCAAACTTATTTTCCATAATTTCTCCTAAACTTTTATCAAATCAAAATTTAAATAATCTGAACTTATCAGTTTATATTCTATTCCGATCAATAATTCCTTCTTTTGCTTCTTTAAAAGATTCTCCATGAAGATGGCCATAATAACACTTTTTAATTCCATATTTTTTTAAGATTTTTATAAAATCAATTTCTTCATCTACTTCATCTTTGTAAAATGGTGGATAATGCATTACTGCAACAAATTCGTTATTATCACCGAATTTTGAGATTGCGTCTTTTATTGAAATTTCAAGTCTTATACACTCTCTTTTCAAAATTTTATATTCCTCTTGTGAAGAATAATTTGAAGTAACCCAACCTCTAGTTCCTACAAAGACTTTATTTTCAACCAAAAGGCTATTATTAAAAAGAAAATTGATATTTTCAAATTTATTTTCTTCTAAAAATTTCTCCATTTTCTTAATGGTTGTCCACCAATAATCATGATTTCCTTTTAACAATATCTTTTTTCCTGGCAAGCTATTTAAAAACTCAAAATCAGCTTTTGCCTCATCTAAAGTCATTGCCCATGAAAAATCACCTGGAAGAATAACTGTATCATCACTATTTACTTTTTCCAACCAATTTTGCTTTATCTTTTCAGAGTGATTTTCCCAATTGTTTCCAAAAATATTCATTGGCTTACTTACTGAAAATCCTAAATGCAAATCTCCAATTATGTAAATCATATATCTCCTACTCTTTATTTAAATATTTTAGTGTTTATTTTCTTTTATAGGTCCTTCATCATTATTTTCGTTATTATCTTCTTTAATAGCACTTGTCATATCATTTGCATCATTAATAAAATTATCAAGTTCGTTATATTCTATTGAGTTATTTTCTTTTCTTACTATTTGTCCATTTTTAACAACATTCTTCTCAATTTTAGTATTATTCATGTCTACGACATATCTTTTTGCTTCTTCATTTTGTGTTGATTTTAAAGTGCTTTCATTAGCATCAACTTTATCTGGCACAATAATCTCTTTTATATCTTTACTTTTATTCTTTGAATCCCATATTGCACCACAATATAAAAATATTAGTGCTACTATACCTAAAAATACTAATAAAGTTAATATCATCATAATTTTTATCTCCCCTTAATTTTATTATTAACTAAGTTTTAAATTAGGAACTGCGTTTAAATTTAAATCTGCGAAATTTTCTTTTAAATATTCATAATATCCTGAAGAAGCAATCATTGCTGCATTATCTGTGCACAAAATTCCTTCTGGATAATAAACTTTTATATTTTTTTCACTTGAAAATTTATCAAAAGCAGCTCTAATATATGAATTTCTAGAAACTCCTCCTGCTAGAGCAATCTCATTTACATGAAATTCATCAACTGCTTTTTTAACATTATTTAATAACATGTCTGTAACAGCTTTTTCAAAACTCCTACATAAATCAGCTTTATTTATATTTGGATCTTTGTGATTTAAATTTATTACAGCTGTCTTTATTCCACTAAAGCTAAAATCTAAATTGTCAAAATGTGTAACTGGCAAATTAATATTTTCATTTCCTTCTTTAGCAAGATTATCGATTTTTGGTCCTCCGAGGATAGCCTAGACCTACTACTCTTGCAACTTTATCAAATGCTTCACCTATCGCATCATCACGAGTTTTTCCAAGAGTTTCAGTTTCATTATAATCTTTAACATTTACTAAATTTGTGTGTCCACCTGAAATTATTAAACATAAAAATGGTGGTTTTAAATCTTTATGTGTTATGTAATTTCCAGCAATATGTCCATTTATATGGTTTACAGCGATTAGTGGCTTTCCGTGAAGCAAAACTTAGTGCTTTTGCATAAGAAACTCCAACTAATAAAGCTCCAACTAGGCCTGGCCCCTGAGTTACAGCTATTGCATCAATATCTTCTAATTTACAGTTTGCTTCTTTCAAAGCCTTTTTCATAACTTGGTTTATAACTTCTGTATGACATCTTGAAGCTATTTCTGGAACTACTCCGCCAAATTCTGTATGTATGTCAATTTGAGAATTTATGATGTTTGATAAGACTTCTCTGCCATTTTTGACAATAGCAACAGAAGTCTCGTCACAGCTAGATTCAATTCCCATTATTAGAACGTCTTTCATATTCCTCTTCTTTCTAAACAAAAATCATAAAAATTCTTGCAGCTAATATTAATAGCCATTTCATCACGAAATTTATTACAGGTGCTACTATAACAGAAAGTAAGCCTGTAATCCATAAAATCATAAATACAATATAGATATATTGCATATTTCTATCAAGCCATTCATTAACACTATATGGCAAAAATCTTCTAAACACTTTTGATCCATCTAATGGTGGAATTGGAATTAAATTAAAAACTCCAAGTCCAATGTTTACAACTATTGTGTTTGCTAGTAATGAACTTATAATTGCTTCCCATTTCCATGAAAGATGTGCATAAGTGATAAATGCATAATAAATCAAAATAAACACAAATGATAAAATAAAATTCATAATAGGTCCAGCTATAGCAACTAAAAGCTCACACGTTCCCCTAGATTTGTTCGAAGTAAAATTATTTGGATTTATTTCAACTGGTCTACCCCAACCAATATGTGCAAATAAAAGCATAACAATTCCAACAGGATCAATATGTGCAGCCGGATTTAAAGTAAGTCTTCCTTGTGCTCTTGGAGTAGTGTCTCCAAGCTTTGTAGCCATCCATGCATGTGCATATTCGTGAAATGTCATCGCAATTATAACACCTGGAATTGTATATAAAATTGCTTCTAATTCTCCAGATGATATAAGTGAAATAACAATACATATAAGTAAAATTCCAATTATGGTTCTTCTGTCTATATTAAACATCAATAAGTCTCCTTAAAATATTATTTTAAAATCCCACTACGTCCTTCATTTATTCCAAATATTAAGAAATGATTTAATGCTTCATAATAATTAGTGTTGCCAAAAGCTTTTTGTAAATCAGGATATAAATTTAAATAATAACCTGCGTCAAACTCTGTGCTTCCAACTCTTCCTTCTTTCATTCCGAAATTTATAAAATGAACTAAGCCATCTCTATAATTATTATTCCCAAAAGCATTTTGTAAATCACTATATTTTCCTAAATAATAGCCTGAGTCAAAAACTACAGATGAAGCTCTTCCTTCATCAATTCCGAAGCTTAAGAAATGATTATATAAAGCTGTATAGTCATTTCCAAAAGCAATTCTTAAATCATTATATTTATTTAAATAATAAACTGGATCAAAAACAGGTGAAGCTGTTCTTCCTTCTCTAATTCCAAATACATAATAATGAGTTCTTAAAAGCTCTTCATTATAGCCATATGAGTTTCTTAAATCTTCATATTTGTCAGCATAAAATTTAGCGTTGAAAAGATATCCTCCAACATCTGTTTTACTGGGAGCTTTTTTAAGTGAGTAAAATTCTGCAATTGCATCTGCATCAGCTTTAGCCAAAGCTTTTAATTTATCATCAGAATTTATTAAATTATAATCATGATCATTACTCATATATGCATGTTCAACAAGAATTGTTGATATTCCTGAACCATCAGAAAAATTTGGTCCTAAGCTTGTCTCATGACCGCCTTTCATTGACCTTCTGATTATTCCATAGTAATCACCATTTTGTCCATCATAATATTTATATTCATCTTCATTTTCATCATTTGCAGCAATTCTAGTTCTAACTCCGCCATTTGCAATTCCTAAACTTGAAATATTATTTAAAATTTTATTTCCAAGAGCTGTCATTTGCTCATTATATTTTGGAAGTTCTGTTCTATATGTAACATAGGCTTCTGCGCCATTTGAAAATGGTAAAACACTATTATTTACGTGAACGCTTATTAATAAATCTGCTCTATTATTTCTAGCAAAATCAGCTCTGTCAGGTAAATCCATTGTAGAGTCTTCATGTGTTAATAAAACATTCATATCTAAGTAATCATTTAAATAATCTCTTAAATATCTAGCAATTTTAAGATTTAAATCTGCTTCATGAACATCTCCACGTAAAGCCCCTGGATCATTTCCTCCATGACCTGGATCAATTACGATTGTCATTGCATTTACTTTACTTGTAAACACTGAAATCATTAATAGTAAAGCAATCAAAACAATTAATCTTTTTAAAAATCTTTTTATTTCCATAAAAATACCTCTCTTTCTAATTATAAGACATTATGAGTAAAATTTAAGTTTCACTGTCTTATTAATCTTCGAATTTAATTCTGTCTGGATAATTTTGTTGGTATTTTTCTTTAAAAGTCTCATAAACCTGTGTTATAACATAGTTATCTTTTTCAGGTTCATACATAGTAGCTGTTTTATCTTTTGAATGCTTTACCTTAAACACTTCTACTTGTTTCTCTAATGAGCCTTTTTCAAGCAAAACAACATATTCTTTGTCTTCATAATTTACAATATCTAAAAGTTTATATTTTCGTGGTTCTTTTGTCTTTGTGTCAAATAATTCCAACACAATTTCATCGTTTGTTTCCATAAACTTCCCTTTCTAGAAAGATTATTCTCTTTCTTCAAATTTATCATTTGCATTTATAGCATTTTCATCATATCCACTAGCAAGATCTTCTCTTTTAGTTCCATAAAATCTTTCCCAAGCTGTTCCTCTTTTATCATGTTCTGCTCTATATTTTGTGGCTTCTTGCATTTCTCTACCACTATATGTATATCTTCTAACTTTAGATTTATTATTTCTTTGATATGAAACTATGTCTCTTAATTTTTTAACTTTTGTTTGAGACTTTCCTTTTGATTTATCTGTAGAAGATTCACCTTTATCAGCTTCTTCAGTCTCTTTAGACTCTTCAGCTTTTTTCTTTTCAGCTCTTCTTCTATCATTCTCAGCTTTCATTGCTTCTAATAATTTTGGTTGTCTTCTTTGAAGTGATTCTTGACTTCTTGTATATCTTAATAAATCACTAAGTTCTAAAGCTTCCATTGCACCTAATCCAGCTTCTGCAGCAATTACTACAGGGTTTAATTCAGTAGTTGTATATGTATAATCAGTTCCTGGAATTTTTATATATTTTCCTGGTGTTTCAATTATTTTTGTAACTATGTCTGTAACTTCCTTTGTTACTTCATGTGAACCAGTTGAAATTAAGTCTGGAACTATCTCTGAAGCATTAAGCCATCCACTAGGAACTCCTTCTTCAGCTCTAGATCTCCAAATACTGAATCCACTAATTTCGCCATTTGCTATTAATTTTTCTATTTGACTTTCTGTAAAATCTTGACCTGTAGAATCTTTTAAAACTTCTTGAACAACAGCAACCATTGAAGTATTGTCTGAAAGTTCTTGATCTATTTTTACACCTGTTAATTTTGTAGGATCAAATCCTTTTCCATCAGAACCAGAAAATGTTCTTCCATTATATTTAAAAGCAAGTCCTCTGAAGAAACTAGTTTTATCAGGGATTGTGTCTCCACCAACAACATGATGAAATAAATCTCCACTACTCTTTGAGTATATTTCTCCAAAAGTAATATTTCCAATTCCTTTTTCATCTAGGCCAGGAACTGTTTCTGTAACAGTACGAGTGACTTCTTCTTCGATTGTTTTTGATTCTCCTGGAACATATTGATATTTGTCTGGAGTTCTAGCTTGATGAGCAATTTCTCTGTATAAGTATCTACTAATAAATGTTCCAACTGCAATTCTTCCAGCTGTTTTAACGCCTTTTACAACTTCTGTCATTGTAGCTTTGTTAGCTTTATCATGTTGTGACATTGAAACAGCATCTGTTTGAATACTGTCAATTTCAGTTCTTCTTAATTCACTAAGTCTAGCTTCTAAAATTAATAATTCATGTTCTTTAATTTCTAAAGCTTTTTCAACTTGTTCTTTCAATTTTTCATTTTTGCTATTTTTTAAAGTATTTTGAATAAACTTTAATTCTGCAATTTCTTCATCACGAGCATCAATTCTTCTTTTTGTAGATTCAATTTTAAAGTCTTTATGTCTCATTTCAAGTTTTCTATCACTAGCTGATTTAACTAAATCGTCTAAACCTGCGTTTAATACTGCGACATTTCCTTCTTTATAGCTTACAATTGCTTTAAGTCTAGGAACGATAGCTAATCTAAAGATTTGGCCAATTGTAGTTCTTTTAACTTGTCCTTTTCCATCTTTTCCTTCTGGCGTTTCTTCTGATTGTCTAGCACTCATTTCCATTTTTTCTTGTTCAATAAAGTAATCTTTTCTAGCATGATATCTATGTGAAGGTTTATTTTTAAACATTCCTTTAGCATTTTTCTGAGATGTAGCAATCATATCTTCCATTGGTGTTATTAAATATCCATTAACACTAACTGGTGCTTTACTTTTAGGTCTTAAAACACTAAATAATCTTCTATAAATTGGAGCTGCGACAAAAGTTCCTATTGCTTTATTTACAGGAGCTGTCGTATGATTTCTAATTTCAATTATTGCATTTAATGTATGAAGTCCCATTTTTTGAAGTTTTGATTGTTCGTCAGAAACTTGAGCTCTTACACCTTTTTCTCCAAGTTTTCCAAGTGTTTCAAGGTTTTTAGCAGTATTTTGAATTGAATTATATCCATAATTATTTGTTTCAATAAATTCTGTATCTTGATCTATTAGAGCTTGAATAGCTTTTTTCTTAAACTCTTCATCTCTTAAAATAGAGACTTCTTCCATTGCAGATTTCTTAAACTTTTCAGCACCTTTAGGGTCAACCTTGTGCATTTCTTCATATTTTTCCATGATTTCTTTAAGTGCATCTGCATGTAATCTAGCAAGTTGTCTTTCATATGGTGAAAAATCACCTTGATGAGCTCTAGATAATTTTTCAAGTCTAGTTTTATATCCATCTAATAATAATTCATTAGAATCTTTTTCTCTTTTGTCATAATCTTCTATTGTGTAAAGAGTCATTTCTTTAGGGTTTCCGTCTCTATCATAGACTGTTACGGGTTTTTGGACAATATGTGATTTGAATCTAGCAAAAATTTCTCTTCTTCTAGCTTCTAGTTTACGGTCGCCATAATACTGTTTAAGCATAGTTTGTCTTTTTTCGACATCTTGAGGCTTTTCTTCTTCATCTTCAGGAATTTCGATTGGCTCCTCAGGTTTTTCTCTATCAATAGTCATGACTAATTTTATTGGTGTATATGGACCATCATCAAATCTTCCATCTGCACCACCATCAAATTCTATCTCAACTAAATCTATTAATGCTTCAATTTGCTCCTCATCTAATCCCGCTTTTTTAAGCATTCCTATTTTAACTTTTTTATCTGCTTCTTTAGGATCTTTTGGCAATGGAGCATAAATTTCCATATAGTCATCTGCTATAACTATCTTAACAGTCCCTTTTCCTTCCATATTTACCCTCGTTTTCATTTGTTTTGGCTCTTTTTCACCTAATAAATCTTCTTATACTATATCATATACGTTTTAAAATTTCAATTAATTATTATAAAAAAAATGAGAAAAGGGGTCTGTCCCCTTTTCCCATTGACTTCCTGTCTATTCCAATTTTAACTCGAGTGACAGCTTCGCTGTCCCACGAGATTAAATTGGTTTCATTGTTGGGAAGAATAAAACATCTCTGATTGATGGTGCATCTGTAAATAACATTACCATTCTATCAATTCCAATTCCCTCTCCACCTGTTGGTGGCATTCCATATTGAAGTGCGTTTATAAAGTCATCATCCATCATTCCGGCTTCATCATCACCATTTGCTTTTGCTTCAACTTCTTTCTTGAATCTTTCATATTGATCAATTGGATCATTTAATTCTGAAAAAGCGTTTCCATATTCACGTCCACAAATAAAGAATTCAAATCTTTGTGTCAATCTTGGATCATCTTTGCACTTTTTAGCAAGAGGTGAAACTTCAATTGGATAATCATATATAAATGTAGGTTGAATTAAAGTCTTTTCAACATATTCGTCAAAGAATAATGCTATAATATTTCCTCTAGTTTCTTTTCCATTTGGAATTTCAATATTGTGTTCTTTAGCAATTTTAACTGCTTCTTCGTCTGTTTGAATTTTGTTAAAATCAACTCCGCAAGCTTCTTTAACACTATCAATCATAGTAATTTTCTTCCATCCGCCTGGAGTTAAATCTAATTCTTGACCTTGATATGAGAATTTATATGTTCCTTTAACTTTCATAGCAACTCTTGAAAAGATTTCTTCAGTTAAATTCATCATATCATGGTAATTTTCATAAGCACTGTAGAACTCTATTGAAGTAAACTCTGGGTTATGACGAATATCCATTCCTTCGTTTCTAAAAATTCTACCGATTTCATAAACTTTATCAAAACCACCAACAATAAGTCTTTTTAAGTTAAGCTCTGTAGCAATTCTTAAATACATGTCTAAATCTAAAGTATTATGATGAGTTATAAATGGTCTAGCTGTAGCACCTCCTGAAATAGTGTTTAATATTGGTGTTTCAACTTCTAAATAACCTTTCTCGTCTAAGATTGCTCTAATCTCTTTAATAATAGCTGTTCTTACTCTAAAGCTATCTTTAACTTCTGGGTTCATTATTAAGTCTAGATATCTTTGTCTATATCTTAAATCAACATCTTTTAAACCATGGAATTTCTCTGGAAGTGGTCTTAAAGATTTTGAAAGAAGTTTAACTTCTTTAGCGTGAACTGAAATTTCTTCTGTTTTTGTCTTAAAAACAAAACCTTTAATTCCAATTATATCTCCAATATCCCAAGTTTTAAAAGCTTTATAAGCTTCCTCGCCTAAATCATTTATACTAACATAACTTTGAATTTTTTCGTCACTATCTTGAATTGTGCAGAATGAAGCTTTTCCCATAATTCTTTTTGCAATAATTCTTCCTGCAATAGAAACATCTTTATTTTCAAAATTATCATAATCTGCCTTAATTTCGCCAGCAGTGTTTGTTCTATCATATTCTGTAACTTCATATGGATCTTGTCCAGCGTCTTGAAGTTCCTTTAACTTATCAAGTCTTACTTGCATAAGCTTATTTATATCTTCTTGAGTTAACTCTACCTCTTGATTTTCATTATTTTCATTCATAATTTATATTCCCCTTTATTTTTTTCTTCTTAATATCCAGTCTTTTTCTATTTTAAAATCAACCACTGGTTTATTTAAAATAACCTTTTGCTCAGATTTTCCTGGATTTACTGTAGGGATTTCTTCTAAAGTTTCATCATTCCATAATTTTTCAATTTTAAATTTAACAGGCTCAATCTTTCCTGGAACAATAAGCTCTAGCTCGTCCCCAACACTTAATTTATTTCTAATTTCTATAAGAAGTTTATCTTCTTTTTCTTCTATAATTTTTCCGCCGAACTCATAATCATTGTTATATTGATGTCCGCCATAATCTTGAAAATCTTTATTATTCTTATCATTAAAGAAAAATGTCGTTAGTCCTCTAGTTTTAGTCTTTTCAAGTTCTACCATATATTTTCTATAATCATAATTTTTAGGATCTTTATAATAATCATCAATTGCGTTTCTGTAAGCGTTTACAACACTAGCTAAATAGTACTCTGTTTTAAGACGTCCTTCAATTTTAACACTATCAACGCCCATTTCAATGATTTCAGGAATTTCTTTGATTAAACATAAATCTTTTGATGAAAAGATATATGTACCTTTTTCGTCTGTTTCAACTGGCATAAGTTCTCCTGGGTTATTTGTTTCTTCAACATAAACATTATAAGCCCATCTACAACTTTGAGCGCAATCTCCAAGATTTCCGTTTCTTCCAGCTAAAAACTCACTTAAAAAACATCTTCCAGAATATGCAAAACAAATTGCACCATGGCAGAAAATCTCAACTTCTAAGTCTTTTGGCTTATTTTCAATCAAAGTTTTTATTTGTTCTTTGTTCATTTCTCTACCAAGAATTACACGTTTTGCACCATTTTTATACCAGAAATTTGCAGAATGATAGCTAACAGTGTTTGCTTGTGTTGATATATGAATGTCTGTATGTGGTGCAGCTTCTTTAACTGCGTCAATTACTCCACCATCAGACATAATTATTCCGTCAACACCAAGCTCATCTAAGATTTTGGCTTGTTCGATTATTTCATTATAAGTCTCATCTTCGGCATAAATGTTAATTGCTGCGTGCACACGTTTGCCGTTTTCTATGAGCATAATCAATAGTTTTAGCAATATCAGAATCACTTGCCTCGCTTCTAGAACGAAGAGAAAGCTTTGGAGTTCCGATATAGACAGCATCTGCTCCATACATAAAGGCAATTTTAGCCTTTTCGAAAGAGCCAGCTGGTGCTAATAATTCTATTTTCTTCATCTCTTCCACCTTTTTATCTTCAAATTAATGTTAGATATTATATCACATAAAAGCTTTGATTTCAATACAATTTTGTTATCTTGCTTCATTATCATTGTTAGTTGGGTTAACAGGAATATCTGGTTTTTTAACTTTTTGATCTTCTATTTCTTTTATTGCAGATTTAATATTTTTCTTTCTTCTAGGAAAGGCTCTATAAGCGGTTTTTAAGATTTTCATTTGTCTTTCCATTTCTTTAATTTTTTCATCAAGTCCCTCTTTTTCAACACTAAAAGGATTTGACTCTTGCTTAAATTCTACAACCATGTTGCTTTGATCATGAATATCTGATAAAGCCTCTTCTATAGAATAATCATCATCTTCAACTGATTTTACTTCACCTGTAAAAGTCTCTTTAGCTGTTTGAAAATCTGGATTTGAAGTTATTCTATCAACAACTTTTTCACCTGTTTCTTGAACCATTTCTTGAAGTGGTTTTGGTTCAACCTCTTCTTCTAATCTAGCTAAAATTCTAGCTTTCATTTCTTCTTTAGCTCCGTCTTCATAAAACATATGAAGTTCGTCATTATCTATAATTAACTCAATTTGAGAAAGTATAAAAGCTTTATAAACTGGGCCAATTATGCTAGTTTTAAATATTTCTTGTAATCCCTTATAATATACATCTAGCTCATCTCTAGTTTTTGCGTATCTTATAACAATTGATTGTAGCATCTGTCTTTCAGTTCTCCACAATTCTCTCATAACATCTTTTTGCATTGCAAAAACATTTTTAACATATTCATCTTGGCTTCTAAATCTTGAATTAAACCAAGCTTCATATCTTGGATATCTCTTTATAAAGTAAATTGGAGTTTTTCTATGTGTCGTTCCATTTTTTTCAAGTTCAATTGGATAACCAAAATCATATTCAACTGTCTCATTTCTAGAAACTTCTTCACCTTTACGATTCGCATTTTTATAAGACGTAATATATGTAACTTTAGGCTCATTTGGATCTCTTACATATTCAACAGCAGAATAATAATCATCATCAAGTTCATTACTAGCATTTCCGCCAAATCTTTTTAAGTGTCTCATTACGACACCTGTTTTAGGGTCAATTTCTCTTTTTTCTAAATTTGATTTTGATTTAGTTTTTATATAATCTATTGTTCCAGTATATGGTGAATATCTTAGAACTTCACCATCTCCAAGCTCAAACTCATTTAAATTTATATTGTTATGGGTAAGTCCAGTTTTTGCAAGTTCAGTTTTACCCATAAATAATTTTGATTCTCTTATTCTAAAATTTCTAGGTCTATCTTTTAAATTTTTGGAAAATCTATTTTTGATAATCTCCATAACCGCAGCAAGCTCAGTCCATTCAGGGTTCATTCCTAATGAAACCAAATACTTTTTAAAAGCTACTTCATTATCTAAAACTTCCTTAATTTTGTCTTTTCTTCCCATTGATTTTTCCATTTGTCTAATGTAATTTTTTAAATCAATCGGTTTTTTCTCTTTCTTTGGCAATTTCATCATCTCTTTTCTTTTAATCTCTTTATACTTATATCATACCCCCTAATATTTTTCAACCAAAAATTTTTCTTACTTTCACACATTTTAAAAATTTGAATAATATATAACATACTAAAGAGCTTAAAGTTAAACATACTTAAATTTATTATAAGGAGGGAATTTTATGCAAGAGAGTAGAGGTTGCGGTTTCTTTGACAACGAATGTATCTGGCTAATCTTAATTCTTTTAATTTTATTCTGTTGTTGTGGAAACGGAAACAATAGTAGAAGTGGCGGATGTTGCTAAAATAAAAAAGAAAAATTCCCTTAGGACATTTACCTAAGGGAATTTATTTATTTTAAACTCATCTCACAATATTTGCATCTATAAACATTATTAATTTTGTCAGTCAAAATAAAGATTTGATCTAAATCTCTTTCAACAGATGTAATACATCTAGGGTTTTTGCATTTTGCTACATTTACAACTTTTTCAGGTAGAGTAAGTTTTTTCTTCTCGATAATTTTATCATCTTTTACAATATTTACAGTAACATTTGGATCTAAGAAACTTAATTTATCGAAATCTAAATCTATATTTTGGTCAATCTTTATAATATCTTTTTTTCCTGTTTTTTGACTTTTAGCATTACTTATAATTGCAACTTGGCAATCAAGATCTTTTAAACCTAAAGTTTCGTAGATCTCCATAGCTCGTCCAGCTGTAATATGATCTATAACATAACCGTTTTTAATACTATCTATATTCATCTTTGCACCTCCATTATTTAATTCCCAACATATTTAGAATTAAAGCCATTCTAATATATTTTCCACATAGAGCTTGTTCAAAATATTTTGCTCTTGGATCATCATCAACATCTGTGCTGATTTCGTTTACTCTTGGAAGTGGATGCAAAATTGATAAATCTTTTTTAGCATTTTCTAATTTTGCTTTATTTAAAATATAGTAATCTTTAAGTCTTACATAGTCATCTTCGTTGAAAAATCTCTCTTTTTGAACTCTTGTCATATATAAAATATCAAGTTCTGGAAGATGCTCTTCTATACTTTTTGTCTCGCAATATTCAATATTATTTTTCTCTAAAACGTTTTTCTTTATGTAATCTGGCATTTTTAGCTCATCAGGTGAAATCAAAACAAACTTGATTCCGCTATATCTTGACATTGCTGTAGCTAGAGAGTGAACAGTTCTTCCAAATTTTAAATCTCCGCAAAGACCAATTGTTAAATTATTTAATCTTCCTTTTTCACGGCTAATTGTTAAAAGATCTGTAAGTGTTTGAGTTGGGTGATTGTGTCCGCCATCACCTGCGTTAATGATTGGAACTGTTGATTTTTCGCATGCAACAAGTGGTGCTCCTTCTTTTGGATGTCTCATTGCGATTATATCGCTGTAGCAGCCTACAACTCTTATTGTATCTGCAACAGATTCTCCTTTTGAAACTGAACTCGAAGAACTTTCAGAAAATCCTAAAACAGATCCTCCAAGTTCAAGCATAGCTGCTTCAAAGCTAAGACGGGTACGAGTGCTTGGCTCAAAAAATAAAGTAGCTAATTTTTTACCATCACATTTATGAGAATATTTCTCTTTGTTTGCGATGATGTCATTAGCTACTTTGATTAAATCATCAATTTCTTCGACTGACAAGTCTTTAATATCGATTAGGTGCTTCATTATTTTTCTCCTTCTTTACAATTTTTATAATTGTATCAAAAAACCTCAAAATTGTAAAGAGATTTTTGGGAAATGGGGACAGTCCCCTTTTCCCATTTTTAAAAAATCAGGTCTCTTTTTAAGAAACCGTTTTTTATAATTCCTGTGCCGAGGTAGGCGGAGTCACAATAGATGTTGTAAAGGCCGTCAGAGCTTGATGAAAAATCGGAAAGTGCGACTCCATTCAAAAATAATTTAAGTCTGTTTGATGGTAAAGAAATTTTAGGAAGACCTGAAAAGGTCTCTTCCATTGTGATTAAAAAGTTTTGAATGTTGTCTTTATTTTTTTCGATGTCTTCAAATGTTAAAGAATTTTCAATTTTGAATTTATCTACTTGAGTTCTTTCAAGCTCTAACATGAATCCAACTGTTCCTATTTTTTTTGAAATGTCTTCACAAAGAGTTCTTATGTAAGTTCCTTTAGAACAGCTAACCTCTATTTCTAAAATTTGGTTTTCTTCATCAAAACTCAAAAAATCTAATTTATAAATTTCGATTTCACGAGCTGGAATTTCTACAGTTTCCCCGCTTCTTGCATATTCATAAAGTTTCTTTCCATTAACTTTTATAGCTGAATATATCGGAGGAACTTGAAGACTCTTTCCCAACATTGATTTTAAAACTTCTTTTATTTTATTTTCATCTTTGATTTTTACATCTGATGTTTCAACAATTTTTCCTTCTAAATCGCCTGTTTCACGTCTTTCGCCAAATTTAATTTTTGCTTTATAGATTTTATCATGCTCAATTAAATATTTAGAAAGTTTTGTATAATCTCCAATTAAAACAGGCAGAACTCCTGTTGCCAATGGATCTAGCGTTCCAGTGTGTCCTGCCTTTTTAACATTTAATATTTTCTTTACTTTTGAAACAACATCTTGAGATGTAAAACCTTTTGGCTTATTTACTATTAAAATTCCGTTCATTTTAACCTCATTTTAAATGTTTTTTTGTTTCTTCTATAACTGCTTTTCTAACGTCTTCTAGTTTTGCATCAATTGTGCAGCCTGCAGCTAGCTTGTGACCTCCTCCGCCAAATAACATACAAATATCTGCAACATCTATATTATTTGAACGGAAAGAAACTTTGAAACCATCTGACCTTTCACGTGCAAAAATTGAAACTTCAACACCTTTGATTGTTATTCCGATTCCAACGATTCCGTCAAATTCGCCTGGCTGAATGTTTAGCTTTTCTTCATCTTCTTTAGTCATATATGTAAACACTATTTTGTCATCCATTAAAAATTCTAGTCTGTCAAGTGCAAGCTTTTCAGCTTCAAATTGTGATTTTGATTTAGTCATTAAATAATCTTTATAAATCTTTGGAATGTTTACTCCTTTAGCTAAAGCCCAACCAGCAAATTCAAAAGTTTCTCTGGTTGTAGAGTTAAATCTAAATCCACCTGTATCTGTGATGATTCCAGCCATTAAGCAAGTAGCAACATCTTTAGATATTTCGATTTTCATATATCTAAAGCTTGAAACTAAAATCTCTGCACAAGCTGGAGCTGCTGGGTTTACAACATCTAAATCAGCAAACATTGCATTTTTCAAGTGGTGATCAAATTCAACTGTTATTTTAGCATCTTCAAAATATTTATGATATTCTTTGCTAACTCTCTTTATTTCAGGGCAATCCAAAACAATTGCCATATCGTATTTATCTAAACTTGCTTCTGATTTTATTAAATCTATATTTGGAAGTGTATTGAAAATTGGTGGATATTCTTTAAGAAGAACATCAATCTTTTCTTTTCCCATTTCTTTTAAAACTGTAGCAAATGCTAAACAACTTCCAATTGCATCTCCGTCAGGATTTTCATGTGCTGTAATCATAAAAGAATTTGCATTTTTTATTTCTTTTAAAATTTCATCTAAAGTCATCTTTAGCTCCTTTCACTTAACCATCTAAGTTCATGTCTCTTAAAATTTTGTCGATTTTTGCACCATATTCAATGCTGTCATCAAACTCAAAAACTAATTCTGGAGTTATTCTTAAATTGACTTTTTTTGCAATTAAACTGCGAATATATCCACTTGATTTTTTCAAAATCGCTAAATTTTCTTTTTGACTTTTGCAACCATACATTGTTACAAAAACACGAGCATATCTTAGATCTGGAGTTGTTTTAACAGAGCTAACACTAACCATTCCAGTTAAATTTGGGTCATTTAACTCCTGATCAATTATCTTGCTGATTTCCTCACGCAATTGCTCATCAACGCGATTCATTCTATTTTTATCTTTCATCTTTTTCCTTTCTTTTCTTGGATTTCAATTTGAAAATTTGAAAGCTTGCGAGAGCATGGTAGGCGCAAGCGTTTGCTCGATTTTGGAAAAAAGGGACTGTCCCCTTTTCCCATTATTTAATTCTTGACTTCCTCCATAACATAAACCTCTAATTGGTCGCCTTCTTGTATATCATCAAATTTCTCAATTTGAAGTCCACATTCATAACCTTTATCAACTTCTTTAACATCATCTTTAAATCTCTTTAATGATACAAGTTTTCCGTCATGAATAACGATATCATTTCTAATTACTCTAATTCCAGCATTTCTAGAAACTTTTCCTGTTAAAACATAAGCACCCGCAATAGTTCCAACATTTGAAACTTTGAAAGTTTGACGAACTTCAGCAGTTCCAATAACAACTTCTTTATAAACTGGGTCTAACATTCCTTTCATTGCGGCTTCAACATCATTTATAGCATCATAAATTACTGAATATTGTTTGATGTCAACTCCCTCTTTTTCAGCTTGAGCCTTAGCTAAAGCGCCAGCTCTAACGTTAAACGCAATTATGATTGCATTTGAAACTTGTGCTAAAGTAACATCTGTTTCAGTAACACCACCAACACTAGAGTGAATAACTGAAACTTTAACTTCATCATTTGAAAGTTTAACTAATGATTGTTTTAAAGCTTCAACAGAACCTTGAACATCAGCTTTAACAATTAAGTTTAATTGTTTTAAGTTTTCTGTAGCAATTTTAGAGAATACATCATCTAATGTAACGATTGTTCTCTTTGAAAGCTCTTTCTCACGTTTTTCACGGATTCTTCTCTCAATTAAATGTTTAGCAGTTTTTTCATCTTTAACTTCATAGAAAGTATCACCTGATTCTGGAACATCTGATAAACCTGTGATTTCAACTGGTGTTGAAGGTCCAGCAGATTTAACTTTCTTTCCTTTATCATTTGTCATTGATCTAATTCTACCAATTGAAGAACCAACAATGACTGTGTCACCAGCGTCTAAAGTTCCACGTTGAACTAAAACTGTAGCAATAGGTCCTTTTTGCTTATCTAAGCGGGCTTCTATAACAGTTCCTTTTGCTTGTTTCTTAGGATTAACTTTTAACTCTAAAACGTCTGCTTGTAATAGTACCATTTCAAGCAAGTTGTCAATTCCCATTCCAGTTTTAGCAGAGATTGGAACGAAAATATTATCTCCACCCCATTCTTCTGGAACTATTTCATATTTCATAAGTTCTTGTTTAACTTTATCTATATTTGCATCTGGTAAATCCATTTTATTAACTGCAATAATAATTGGAATTCCAGCAGCTTTAGCATGGTCAATAGCTTCAACAGTTTGAGGCATAACACCATCATTTGCTGCAACAACTAATATTGCAATATCAGTAATTTGAGCACCTCTAGCTCTCATGCTAGTGAAAGCTTCATGTCCCGGAGTATCTAGGAAAGTGATTGCTCTATCGTTAACTTTAACTTGATATGCACCAATATGTTGTGTAATTCCACCTGACTCACCTTGAATAACATTTGTATGTCTAATAGCATCAAGAAGTGATGTCTTACCATGGTCAACGTGTCCCATAACAACGATAACTGGTGGACGAGAAACTAAGTCTTTTTCATCATCTTCAGTCTCATCAATAAGCTTATCTTCGTCTGTTACAACAACCTTTTTATTAGCTGTGATTCCAAATTCTGAAGCAACTAAGAAAGCTGTATCAAAATCTATTTCATTATTTATTGTAACCATCATTCCTAAATTTAATAATTTTTTAATAACTTCACTACTTGTAATTTTCATTTCCATAGCTAAGTCTTTAACTGTAATTGTTTCAGGAATAGTGATTTCTGTAAGTTTAAATATTTTTTGCTTTTGCTTTGGTGGCTCTTGTACTTTTTGTTTTTTCTTATTACGTTTTTTCTCTGTTGATAAATCATAATAATCAAGCATTTCGCCATCTTCATGAAACATATTTGAAAGTGAATTATGTTTCTTTAAACTATTTAATTTACCTGAATCATAATTATCTTGATTTCTTCTATTTCTTTTAGAATTTCCTGAACCGCCTCTATTGTCGCCACTTCTAGATTCGTCAATTCTATTTTGTTTTTGTTTATCTTTAAGCTTGTTTGTTTTATAATCTCTGGCAATATTTTCTTTATCTGTTGGAACGTCCATTTCAACAATATCTTTAATTTTTCTATCGATTCCATTATTTTGACGTCTGTTATCATATTTCTTATCTTGGAAATTTTGTGAGCCTTGAGCTTTTGGCATTTGCTTTTTATCTTTATTAACTTGAGGTTTTACGTTATTATTAGACTTTCCGTTTTTATCTGTTTTAGAGAAAGATTGGCTGTTATTTTTAGTTGCATTAGCAACACTTGTAGCTGGTTTTTTAGCTTCTGAGTTAGAAGTCTTTTCTTGAGCTTTATTTCCTGAACTCTCTTTTTGGCTATTTGTAGCAGGTTCAGTCTTTTTCTCTTTACTAGGAATTCCAAATAATTCACTAACAGTTAGCGGTTTATTTGGCTTATTTCTATAAACAATATTGTAATCTTTATTTCGATTTGGTTTTTGAGTTTCAATATTGTTTTTTACCTCTTTAGATTTCTTTTCTTGTTTTTCCTCATCATCATTAAAAATAACAGCTCTTCTGATAATAACAGGTTCTTCATTTCTTTCTTTCTTGTTTTCCATAAATACCTTTTTAAATACTCCTTTTAAAAAATTACCTAACATTTTCCCTCTTCTTATGTATATCTATATTTCCTCATTAATTAGCTCTAAAAACTTTTTGGCAAGGCCTTCATCACAAATTCCAATAATAGCTCTATTAATTTTTCCAATTGAATGTGAATTTCCTTCTATTGTTCCAAAAGTAACTAATGGAATTTCATATTCATCACAAATAAATTTTATTTCCTTCTTTGTTTTTTCAGACGTATCATTAGCGACTATAATTAAATTTACAAGCTTTTTCATAATATTATCTTTTATACTATCAAAACCAGAAATTATTTTTCCAGCTTTGCTAGCAATTCCAAGTATTCCATAAATTCTATCCAAGAATGTACCTCTTTAAACTTTCATAAAAATCTTCGTTAATTTCAACTTCAAAAGTCTTTTCAAATCTCTTTGATTTTATCGCTTTATTTAAGCATTCCTCACTTTTACAAATATATGCACCTCTACCGTTTTTCTTTCCAGTAGAATCAACTTGTAATTCTTCATCTTTTGGTTTAACGATTCTAACCAACTCATTTTTTTCTTTTTGATTATTACAAGCTATGCATCTTCTAAGTATTGGTTTTTTACCCATATTAATTCCTTCTATTCGTCTTCGTTTTCTTCTAAGTTTTCTTCGATTTCGTCATTTTCATTTAAATTTTCTTCTAAATCTTCATCTAAATCTAATTCATCTTCTTCACTCTCTTGAGCACTTGCAAGCATTTCTCTAAATTGTGATTCACTCTTAATATCAATCTTCCAATTTGTAAGTCTTGCAGCTAATCTAGCGTTTTGACCAGCTTTTCCAATTGCTAATGACAATTGATCATCTGGAACAATGACTTGTGCAAATTTTTCTTCTTCTTTAACATCAACAGCTAGAACTTGAGCTGGAAGAAGTGATGCAGCGATATATGTTGATGGATCTTCACTCCATTCGATAACATCAATTTTCTCGCCATTTAATTCATTTATAATATTTTGGATTCTTACACCTTTTTGACCTACGCAAGATCCAACTGGGTCGATATTTTCATTTTTAGAATAAACTGCAACTTTGCTTCTATTTCCAGGATCTCTAGAAACGCTTTTAACTTCAATAAGTCCTTCATAAATCTCTGGAATCTCAAGTTCAAATAATCTTCTAACAAAGTCTGGATGTGCACGAGAGATAATAGCTTGAGGGTTTCCTTTTAAGCCTCTCTCAACACTAACGACATATGCTTTGATTTTATCATTAACTTTATATTTTTCTGTAGGAACTTGCTCTTTTAGAGGCATAATTCCTTCAAGTTTTCCTAAATCAACGATTATTGAGGTTCCAGCGTCTGCTTTTTGAACTAAGCCTGAAACGATTTCACCTTTTTTATCATTATATTCATTGAAAACCATATCTCTTTCGACTTCTCTGATTTTTTGAACTACAACTTGTTTTGCTGTTTGAGCAGCAATTCTTCCAAAGTCTTTTGGTTTTATTTCAACATCAACTTGTTCACCAACTTTAACAGTCTTCTTAATTTTCTTAGCTTCTGCTAAGCTAATTTCTAATAGTGGGTCTTCACTTTCTTTAACTACATCCATTACAGCGTAAATATGAATTTCACCAGATTGGCCATCTATCGTAACTTTAACATTATCTACTGAATCAAAGTTTTTCTTGTAAGCTGTAACTAAAGCTGCTTCTAGGCTTTCAACAAGATAAGCTTTGCTAATTCCTCTTTCTTTTTCTAATTCGTCCATAGCTGATATAAATTCTTTTACATCAATCTGTTTCATTTTTAAATTTCCTCCTTCAATCTTTAAAAGACCTCTATAAACAACTTGAGAGTGGGCTAGGTACCCACTCTCTTGTCATTCTTCAATTGTTACACAACTATTATACTAACTTTTTCCTCAAAAATCAAGCTTTTTTAGAAATTTTTTAAAAAACTTTTTCTCATTTTATGATTTTGTTTAAGATGTCAATTTCTTGGTTTAGATCTTCGTCTCCAAGTTCTTTAATTTCGCTTTCCATATATTCTTTAAACTTTGTAAAAATTGCTTTATATTCTTCACTTACAGTTAATTTTACTGAAGTTCTTTCGTTTTCTGAATGATATCCTACATAAAATCCATCATCCCATTCATGCTCATATACGATTGGATAATCAACAATTCCAACATCTGGTGTTATTAAAAATCTGTCATCTTTGCTTCTTTCATATTCTGTCCAATCTTTAATCAAGTTTACATATCTTGCAAGCAAAATTCCTTTTCTAATTCCACTGTTATCATAATATTCTTCATCTTTATCAAAAGTTATTGTCTCACTTGCTTCGTCTTTTTCTCCATTTCTTGTCTCATAAGAAACTGTAAGCTTTAAGTCTTTAGCATCTTCTTGAGTTTTCTTTAATTTTAAAACAATGATTCCACCTTTAACTTCTCCATCATCATTTGATTTTGATGGGAACAATGTATTTACATGCATTATATTTCCGTTTTCGTTAGAATATGAATCTGTTCCATAAACATTAACAACTTCAAATCCTTCTGACTCTAAGTTCATATTTAAATCAAAAACTAATGGTGTTACCATAAATTCAAATTCTTCGCCCATTCTAGTTTTAAATTCTTCTTCACTTGAAACAGAATAGTAATTTGCTCCTCTAACATCTGTAATGTTTTTAACAACTTCTGAATTAAAGTCAAGTCCAACACCTATAAAACTTGTGTAGATTCCCTTTTTGCTATTTTCTTCCATCATTTTTCTTAAGCCGTCACTAGAAGTCTCTCCAACGTTTGGCATTGCGTCTGTTAAAACTATCATTCTATTTTCATATTCATTTTGATCTTTAATTCCATATTCTTCAAAAGTCTTATTAGCAAGCTCGATTCCAGCCTCGAAATTAGTTCCTCCTAGAGCTCTAATTTCCAAAACGTGATTTTTAATTGCTTCAATATCTGTCTCTCCAACTAAATTAAGTGGTTTTGCTAAATATCCTGAATTATCAAATAAAACTAAGCCTACACTGTCCTCTGGTTTTAACTGATCTAATAAGACATTTATTGATTCTTCTGCAACTTGCATTTTAGTTTTCATTTCTCTATTTTCTTCAGTATCTTCTAAATCGTAATAATACTCGTCCATTGAAGAACTCATTGAACCAGAAATATCTAGAACCAAAACTAAATTTAATCTTTTTCTAGTTAAATCTGATTGTTTAATATTTGAGTTTAAACCAACTGAAACAAAATATTCTTCATTCTCTGAAATTGGATCTTTTGAAATAGCTGTTGAATATGTTGGATAAAACATCTTGTCTTGCTTTGTTTCTTCTGAATTTCCTGTCTTAAAGCTATAATCATAATAAATTCCTTCATAAGTAATATCTGTTTCTAAAGGAAAATAACCATTCTCTATATTTTCTCTAAAATTGTTTATATCTTTTGCTCCACCTACAGAATAGCCTAATGTGTCGCTGGTAGTTGCTGATGAAGAAGCATCAAAAGCTGCAGATTCTACCGCTCCTCCCATTAAAGAGTTTACTCCTCCTAATAAGCCATCTTCATATTCTTCTGGATCATAACACCAATCATCAATTAACTCAACATTTGAAAGCTTCTTGTTTCCGCTCTACGCCTTCTTTTTTGTCAAAAATCGTTGGGATAATTCCCATATTCATCATAACTAAAAGTCCAACTAAAACTGTCGCTACGATAACGATCATTATTAATAAAAATACTTTTGTCTTTTTCATAAAAATCTCCTTTATTCGATAACTGCTCCAATCATGCCTGTGTCATTTTTATATTTAGCAAGCACAATATCCGGCCTTTTTGAAATTGTAAAAGTAGTATCAGATTCGCCTAATTTATTTATTAATCTATCTAAAATTGGGTTCCCCTCATAATGTGAAAAACTTCCTCCTAGGCAAATTGCTTGTGGCTCAAATATATCAATCAAATTTCCTATTCCAATTTTCAAATATTTTAACCAATTTTCAACTTCATTTTGAACATCAGGATTATCAATTATTAAAAGGTTTTCTCTTAAATATTGTCCTGAAACATCTCCTCTTTCGCCCAAAATTGTTGTAACTTTTTTCTTTACTGCACTTATTGAAGCATATCTTTCAAAACAGCCTCTTTTTCCACAACTGCAAGGTACGCCATCTTTTTCAATTACCATGTGTCCAAATTCAAATCCTGCAAATCCTTTTGGCTCTAAAAGTTTTCCATCTAAAAATGCTGCCCCGCCAATTCCTGTTCCAATACATAAAAATATGCAGTCACTATAATCTTTTAAGCTTCCATATTTTTTCTCAGCCATTGCACAACATTTCGCGTCATTTCTGATTTTTGTTCTTATATTTAATCTTTTTTCTAATTCTTCTGTTAAAGGAAAATTTTCTATTCCCAAATTACTAGCTTTTACTATTGATTTTGAATCAGTTAACCCGAGGTGAAGCAATTCCAATCAAATCAATCTCTTCTTTTCCGATTGACATAGAGTTTAAAAGATCTTGAATCATATTAACAGAAGTTTCAATAATCGTATTTTTAATGTCGACTTTATCGCTATCTACAAAATTCTTCTGACGAGTATCAATTATATTGTCTTCTGAAATCAGGCCAACACCAATATGGCTTCCACCTAAATCTATTCCAATTCTCATATTTTTCCCCTTTATAATAAAATACAAAAAAGTTCAAACGAAAACCGTTTGAACTTTTATTTTTATAATTCATCAGCATATGCATCAAATAACCAATCGCCCATGTATAGTGAAATACAAGGAACTAATACTGCACAAACGAAGAATATTAATACTACACCAACAAACATGTAAGCAATTTCTGGAAGAACTTTTACGATTTTCTCTAAAGTATTATTAATATCTGATTCAACATATTCAAGCATTTTTGCAATCATCTCAGGAAGGTCTGTCTGCATACCAATTTTCAACATCTCGATACACATTGCATCTCCGAAGTTTTGCATCTTCAAACGGTTCTATCCAGCTTTGTCCAATAAAGATATTGTTTATTGCCGTTTCAACCATACTCATCATAACCGTGTTCTTGACGACACTTTTACTAACCTCTAAAGCATCTTGGATTCTCATACCATTTTGTAAGTTAAGAAGTGCACATTGCATAAGTCTTGAGAAATCTAGTAAATATATTAATTTTCCAAATATTGGCATTGTATATTTGAAATAATCAAAATCATATCTTCCTTTAGGAGTTGAAACCCAAGCATAAAATCCACCAATAATGGCTAAAATTATTCCGACTGGGATATACCAAACTTTCTGCATCAAGATTGTTGTGTTATATAGCCACATTGTAACTGCTGGTAATTCCTTTTGTGAACCAACACTATCAAAGATTCCTTTAAGCATTGGAACACCAAAGAATACGGCTAAAATTGTTCCAATTATTAATCCAAAGAACATAAGTAAGTTTGGAAGAACAATTTTTTTAACTCTTTTTCTTAATGTATCACTATTATCAAGATAATCAACAGCTTGTTGTAATGAGTTTTCTAGTGATCCTGAAAGCTCACCAACTTTAATCATATTAATAAAAATATATGGGAATACATTTGAATAATATTCTAGTGTTGTATACATATATTCTCCGACTTTCAACACCTGCTAAAACGTCCTCTAAAATTACCTTTAGTCTAGGGTTTTCAGTAGTTTGAATAACTGTAGATAATGCGTGAATATTATTAAAGTTAGCCTTTTTCAATAGATAAAAGTTTTGAGCGAATACACGAATATCTCTAGATGTAGGCTTTTTTCCTCCTCCACCTACATCACTATTTAATAGTTCTAAGAATTTATTGCCAGCCGGTTTTTTGTTTTTATTTTTACGCTTAGCTTCAAAAGTCGCATTTGGCTTTATATTTCTCATCTTGTTTTGCTGTGTCTTAGCAGGTCCAATTCCTTTTAGTGTAACTATTGGTGTAACACTAATTGGAGTTAAGCCGTTTTTTCTAAGTTTTCTAATACAAGCAAGTCTAGATGAATCTTCAACTTTTGACCTTATTATTTGACCTTGGGCAGTAAGAATTCTACAGTTAAATAATGCCATTTACTTCCTCCTCAAGAAATTATTTACTCATTTTTAGTCCTGTTTTCTTTAAATTTAATTGCATAATTGTTCTATTTAATGTTTCATAGTTTTTCTCATCTATTTGAGCTTTAACTAAATCTAATGTAAGTCTTCCATCAACATAAAGGCCAGCTAAACTGTTTATTAAGCTTATACTTCCTTTATCTTGGCTTCCTTGAATAGCATCTTCAATTTCAGATACTGAGAATTTTTCTTTTCTAATACAAGCAGCAACTGTGTTATCTACAAGCATTACTTCAGGAACTAGAACTAATCCATTTCCTTTAGCTTCTTTTAAAAGTCTTTGTGAAACAACGATTTTTAAAAGTGATGATAGCAAGTTCTTAATTTGTGCTTGATCTCTAACTTCATAGAAGTTTATAATTCTGTCGATTGTCTCTGCGCAACCTTTAGTGTGAAGTGTTCCAATAACTAAGTGTCCGAGACTCTGCCATATCGATTGCAGCTTCCATTGTAACTTTATCACGAATCTCTCCGGATAACTAGAATGTCGCAGTCCTCTCTAAGAGCATTCTTAACGCCATCAAAATATGTAACACAGTCTTTTCCAGGTCCAACTTCTTTTTGAATAATAACTGATTTTTTTGATGTATGTTGATACTCGATAGGGCTCTCTAAAGTTAATATCTTTTTATTTTGTTTTTTATTAATTTCATCAATTAAAGCATTTAATGTTGTTGATTTACCAGAGTTTGTTTTACCAGTAACTAAAATAACTCCTTGTGGTTGATATGTAACTGTTTTAATTACTTCTGGCAATCCAAGTGATTCATATGGTGGTAACTCATTTGAAATAATACGCATTGTAAATGTAGGAACGTCCATTGAGAATGAAACGTTTACTCTAAGTCTAGTATCTTTATAAACTAAAGAGGTATCTAGCTTTCTCTCTGTTTTATATATTTCATCTTTAACAACATTTCCTCTAACAATGTAATCATATACTTCATAAAGTGTTGATTCATCCATAATATCAATGTCTGGTATTTCAACCAAATCTCTATGGATTCTTAGAATTGGCCTTAAGCCATTCATTAGGTGAATATCTGATGCACCTCTATCCATCGCTTCTTGAATAATATTTTCAATTAAAACCATTACTAATTTCTCCCCTTCTTTTGTGTTATTTTAGAATAATACTAATTTCTTATTTGCTTCATCTAATGTAATTACTCCATTTAGAGTTTTCATAATTGCATCAACAAATAGTGGTTTATAAGTTCCGCCCTCTAAGGCTTTTTCACGAATTTTTATACTTGATGCACCACTTGAAATCAATTCTTTTAAATCTTCTGTAATCTCTAAAATCTCGAAAGCAGCGATTCTTCCTAAGAAACCTGTGTGATTACATTCTTTACATCCATTAATATCATAAGTAAATTTATCTTTAAAATCTAATTTTACTCCATATTTTGAAACTAATTTCTGCATAATTTCTTTTTCTTCTTCAGTAAAATCTCTCTTTGTAGCACAATGTGGGCAAGGTCTTCTTATAAGTCTTTGAGAAACTGCTGTTGCAAGAGTTGAAGAAATATCATAATCTGAAATTCCCATTTTTCTAAGTCTTGTGATAACCTCAACAGCATCAATTGTGTGAATTGTTGATAAAACATAGTGACCAGTTTGACCAGCTTGCATAGCGATTTCAGCTGTCTCTAAATCACGAATCTCACCAACAAGGATAATATCAGGGTCTTGTCTTAAAATAGTTCTTAAAGATCCAGCAAAAGTAGTTTTTGCGTCCATCTCAATTTGGTTAATTCCTTGAACACGAATTTCAACTGGGTCCTCAACTGTTGTAATATTTATCTCTGGTCTATTTAAATAATCTAAAATAGAATAAAGCGTTGTTGTTTTTCCGCTCACCAGTAGGTGCGGCAACAACTGTTATAGAGTTTCTCTTATCAAAACTTGCTTTAAGAAGTTTTTCATCATTTGGGAAACCTAATTCAAATATATTTCTAATTCCTGCGTTTTTCTTTAAAAGTCTTAGACAGAATTTCTCACCATCAACGTTTTTCTGTGAAGATACACGGATATTATAATCTGGGTAAAGTAAAATTCTACCATCTTGGTTTTCCTGTTTTTCTTGATGCATATTTGAAATCGCTTTTAAACGACCAATAATCTGTGGTTGTCTAGATTTATCAAGGTTTGCAACAGTAACAAGCTCACCATCAATTCTATATCTAACTCTAATTGAATTATCCATTGGCTCAATGTGAATATCTGATGCTCTCTTTTCCATAGCGGTTTTTAAAATAGTATCAACTAACCCTGTAACATCTCCACCATCTGATGATTGAATATTCTCTCTAGCTTTTCCTTCTAAAGATTCTAAAACATTTTCTATATTTGATTCAAATGTTAAATATTTATCTAAAACTAATCCTTTATTTAATAAAATAAGTCTTATTTGTTCAATTGCTCTTTTATTACTTGTGTCTGAAAAGCATACTTTAGCTTTTCCTCCAACTACTTCAAATAGAACTGCCTTACAAGATTTAGCAACATCCATAGAAAAATATTGCTTCATATCGACAGCAACATTATCTGGTCTTAAAATGACAACTTTTTCACCTAAAATTTCGCCCATAGCTTTTATTAACTCTTGTTGTGGGCAAAGATTTAAAATATTTAAAACATCACCAAGTTTTTTATTTGGATGCTCTTTTTGATATGCAATAGCTTGATTTATGTCTTCTTCTGAAACTAATCCCCTTTTTACTAGTTCAACTCCTATCGGTGCTTTAGCCATACCGTTAACAGCTCCTTTCTTTTGTAAATAAACCTAAATATATTATATATCAACCGTTTTTTAAAATAAACATATATTTCAAATGTTATTAAAACTACATATATTTGTAACATAAACAAAAGCAAGACATTTTTAAAATATCTTGCTTTTATAAATTAATTTTTATTATCGAATTTTTCTGGAATAACTTTAATATTTAAATTTTTTAATCCTTCTTCTACTGTTCTATTAAGGTCACTTCCACCGTTTTCTTCTTCTAAATCATACCAAATTCCACTAAGTCCATCTCCTGATGAGAATCCTTTTCCAAGTTTATAATTATATACAGTATTATAATCTCGATATGTTACTGGTTTTGAATTTTCTGTAAAAGTTCCTTCATAATATAGACCATAACCAGAAACTCCATCATAAGTATGCCAAGTTATACCATAATCTGATGAGCCATATAAAAACATTATATTAGAAATATCTTTTTTAGCACCAATATCATTATAAGAATATCGAGGAATCCACAAATAATATTTTGATCCACTTGGAACTTTATCTCCAACTGAAAGTTCTCCACTGTTTGTTACACAAATTATTGGAAATTTTGATTCATTATAATCATACCAATCTACATCATCACTAGTTGTTATAATATACTCATTTCCGCTTTCTTTTATAGGGTAATAATATTTAGTATTATCTATTGGATTATAATCAGGAATTAAGCTTAAATCTGGGGAATTTCCCATATCTAATAATTCTCTTTCTTTAATAGTCTTAGCTGTAATTGTTTTATATGTTTTACTAGATTTATATTTAACTTTAACAATAACATCACGAACAATATCTGGTGAAGTGTTTCTCTTAGCTACAACTGTTAATTCATATCCATTAGGAATTTTAGTTTCAAAAGGTTTTGTAGAATTAGTATTTGAACCTTTAAAAGTATAAGTATCTCTACTAGTACCTTCATCACATAATCCTGTTACATATTCATATGGCTGTCTTTGAATACTTTCCATAACACTTGTAAGAATTCTAACAGCATTAGAATATCTCATATTATCTCTTGATTTATTTACACTATTTACATAAACAGATGTAGCAATTCCAACACCCATAACGATAATTGTAATAGCACCTGCAACATCTGCACCTGTTAGGCCTTTTTTTCCTCTTAATTTTCCTAAAAGCTCTCTAATTTTGCCCATCTTTTCCTCCATTAAAATAGCTTAAAACCTAGATTTCCAATTAAAACACACATAATAGATGATAATGAAATTATAAATCCAAAAGGAATTTTATTATTTTTCTTTATTCTATTTAAAACTATGTATATCAAAGTAATTACAAGGAAAATAACTAGTCCTAAAACTAATTTATTAATTTCATTTATAAATGAAATTTCATAGGTTAATAGCATTAATATTTGTAGAAAATAAAAACTCTTTTTAAATTTCTTTAAGAAAAATGTATCTAAACAGAATAATATTAGTAAAACTACTAAATATATTCCATATCTATATAAATTTAGGTTATTAAAAGTATATAGATATAACATATATAATGTGTTAGTTATAATTCCAAATAATAACACTTTTTTTTCGACTTTTATATATTCTTTATCAATTCCTAAAATTAAGCAATTTGTAACATAAAACATTACAAAAGCAATTAATGAAATAATTGATTCTACTTCAAAAAAAGGAAAAGTTAATTTATAAGCAAAATAACTTACCACAAAAACAAGACCTGATAAAACTTCTAAAATTAAATATCTAGATCTAACAGGTTTTCCACAATATCTGCACTTTCCTTTTAAAGATAAATAACTTAAAACAGGAATTAAATCTTTAAATTCTAGTCTATGGTTACAATTTGGGCAAAAGCTTCTTTTATGAGTTATATCTAAGCCTAATGGAATTCTATAAACTGCTAGAGTAAAAAAACTTCCAAAAACTGTTCCCATACAAAAAAGCATTATTAAAAATATTATTTCCATTTATATTCCTTTTTACAAAATAAGGCATGTACTAACTAACAGTCTTTCGTACATGCCTGTATTTTTTAAATTAATATTTATAGTATTAAGATTACCAATTCTAAACTGGATCAGGATCTTTTTCTACAGTTGGTTTTGCAGCATCTGGAAATTTAGTTGTATCAGTACTAGCTGCACCTAGTTCCTTATTATATGATGTATATATTTGTGGATAATCTTTGTCAGTTCCATCTTCATTTTTTGTAACTACTAAAACTTTAACTGCCAATCTATCTTTCCCTTGTGAATCTTTTGCTCCTACATAGAATACTTGTTGTTTTTCATCTGAATCATTCCAAGAACCATCTGTTGTACCAGTAGTTGTTGTGTCATTATTATCATCAAATAAATTATATTTATTCTTTTGTAATGCTCTTGCTACTGCTTTTGGTGTTATAGCTTCTAATGCTGCTTTTTCATCTGCGTATTTATCATTTACATATTGAGTTTGGCAATCTTCTAATGCTAAATCCATTGCTTCTATTAATTGTCCTCTTTTTGATTTTGCTGATGCTCCTGTTGCTCTAGAAAGAACTCCATTTTCACCAACTACTAATGAAATTGATACACCTGCTAATATTAATAATACTATAATTGTAATAACAAGTGCTACTAATGTAATACCTTTATTATTTTTCATATTTAAATTCCTTTCATTTTTTATTCTTCTATTTTATTAGTTTCAGAAACTTCACCTAAATTTTTAGCATATTTTGGATATGCTCCAGCAAAATCGTCATCTTCACTAATTTTTCTAATTTCAACCTGAACTCCTAAAACATCTTTTGAAGAACTTTTTTTAATATAAAATGTATTTAGTTCTTCTGATCCAGTTTTTATCCAAGTATCACTACTAGTTACTTTTGTTTTGCCGTCCTTATCTGTATATAAGCCATAATCATTTTTCTGTAAAGCTTCTGATGCTTTTTTCGGAGTCATAATATCTGCAACTGTTGTTGTAGCATCATTTATAAAAGTCTCAGCAAATTCTGTTTGACAATCTTCTAATGCTAAATCCATTGCTTCTTTTAACTGACTTCTTTTGGTTTTCTCAGCTGCTCCTGTTGCTCTAGATAAAACTCCGTTTTCACCTATTACTAATGAGATTGATACACCTGCTAAAATCAATAAAACTATAATTGTTATAACAAGTGCCACAAGTGTTATACCATTGTTTTTTCTCATTACTTCTTTTCCTTTCGTTATTCTTAAGTATTTTTAATAAATATTGTAATATTAATATCACTACTCAGGATCTGATTCTATAGTTGGTTTTGCAGCATCTGGAAATTTAGTTTTATCAGTACTAGCTACACCTAGTTCTTTACTATATGATGTATATATTTGTGGATAATCTTTTTCAGTTCCATCTTCATTTTCTGTAACTACTAAAACTTTAACTGCTAATCTGTCTTTTCCTTGTGAATCTTTTGCTCCTACATAAAATATATGTTGATCAGTTCCTGCTGGGTCTGCATTACTTGTATCCCAGCTTTCTGCATTTGTTCCTTCTGTTGCAGAAGTACTATCAAATAAATTGTATTTATTTTTTTGTAATGCTTTTGCTACTGCTTTTGGTGTTATAGCTTCTAATGCTGCTTTTTCATCTGCGTATTTATCATTTACATATTTTGTTTGACAATCTTCTAATGCTAAATCCATTGCTTCGATTAATTGTCCTCTTTTTGATTTTGCTGATGCTCCTGTTGCTCTAGAAAGAACACCATTCTCTCCTACTACTAATGAGATTGATACACCTGCTAATATTAACAATACTATGATTGTAATTACTAACGCTACAAGTGTTATACCTTTGTTTTGTTTTAACATATCTAATTTTTCCTCCTTATATGTTATTATTTATTTTTAAAATTTAAAGACAAAATTATAAAATTATTTTTGTTTTGCTGTATTGTAAAATGTTCCGTCAGATGAACCTGTATTTCCACTAGGATCTACAGTAGTATTTCCACTAGTAGGATCTCCTGTTTCACCACCTGTTCCATCTGGATTTTGTTCTTCTGGAACGATTTCAGCAAATGGGTCAGGTCTACCTTGATCTAATATTCCAGCTCTACTAGCTGCAGCTATATCTGCTTTTGTAACATCATGCATTGTGAAAAGCACATTTGATTGTCCTACAGATGATGCGCTATCAGATGATTCTGAGTTTTGCTCTGAAAGTGTAGTTTGAATTGCTTGTGAATCACTCAAAACTTCAGCTGTTTTTGGATCTGTTTCATAACTATTTGCTTTTGTAATATTTAGTCCAGATGGCATATAATCATATAAAAATAAGAATACACATAAAACTGCCACTGCACCTAGACCTATAACTAAAAAGGCATTTTTCATTTGTTACTTTTTCCTTTCTTCTAATTAACTGTATTATTTGTAGTAGTATTTGAAACTGTATTTGAAGTACTATTATCTACTGGAGTTGTAGTTGTATTAGTTGTTGAATTTGAAACAGTACCATTATTAGAACCAGTACCAGTACTACTATTATTATTTGCATCTATAACTGCTTGTCCATTTAACATTGAATCTAAATAACTCATTTTATCTACTGGAATACTTCTTGTAACGAATTTAGCTGTTACTCCAGTATATCCGTTTACTGAGCCATTAACCATTTCGAAATCATTTATTTCCCAGCCAAGTTCTGCGTCATCTTCAAGGTCTGCGATAAATCTTTCGACTCTATTATATTCACCTGTAATCGTGAAAGTTAAGTCAGCTAAAAATGTATCTGAAAGAGCTAATGTTGGATCTAATACAGGGCTTGTTGTCAATACAACATGAAGGTCAATTCCTTCTTGTCTACTATATCCACCAAGTCTAACTTGTAAAAAGTTAATTTTATAACCTTGAACACTAGACATTACAGTGTCTCCACCGCTCTCAGTAGCTAACATATCTGAAACTTCTTTATATATTTCTTCATATTTATTTTTAGAGTTTTCATATTTAGCTAGTGATGAATCTAAAGAAGATTTAGCAGCATCAAAATTATCCTGGTTAAGTCTATCATAATTAGCTAGTTTTCTAGTTAAGGCTTCTGATTCTGATTGGATTGATTCATAACTATAAACTCCAACATTCTCATTTCCTATTCCTCTAGCAACGAAGACATAACCAAGAGCAATCACTACTATTAAAGAAATAATTACGATTAATCTCTTCATTATGGTAATTCTCCTTCTATTGTAACTAAAATAGTTCCTCCACTCTTTTGACCACTAGATGTTTTAACATTTAATAAATAGCCATTATTAGCAAGGGCTGATCCAAAATAACCTAGTTGCTCATATAGAGCAGATTGAGCTTCTATAACAATAGTCTTTCCTTCTGTATTTTTGATAGATGTTACTCTAACTTGCTTTGGTATTGTATAAACAATTCTATTTAATAAGTTTGGAATTGCATCTTTTGGAATTGTAACACGTTCTTCTGTAGTTGTATCAGTATCTGTTGTAACCGGATTTTTAATTGCATCTAAAGTAGCATACATTTGGTCATATGCTCTTCTACCAGTATCAATTGAAGATGTTTGAGATTTCATAGTATCAATTTGAGCTTGAACAGCTTCTGTTTGATCATCAATCTCTAGCGATTTTTCATTTATTTGTTTAATAATTCCATTTGATACTAAACCATAACCTAAAACTCCGATGCATAAACAAGCAGCAAGTCTAGCTCCCATTTTATCGAAAGCATTCATCTCTTTATTTGGATCTGTAAATCCTTTAAAGAACTCTTTAATTGTAGCGCTATTAATTGTAATATTTCCGCCTGTAGCTTGTTTTGTTTTAAAGTTTAAATCTTTCTCGCCATAGCCTAGTCCATCAAGAGCTAAAGCTGTAGCTGAGTTAACTTCCATATATTCTTTAATTGGTAATTTAAGTGAAGCATTATCAGCAATAAAGAATGGTCTTAATAATTCGCATTTTGCGTTTTGCATATATTCTTGGAAATATAAATCAATATTATTAATTGCTACGCCACCACCAGTGATATAAATCTTAGATATTGGCGCTACAGCTGTTTCAGCAAGTTCTCTAACTTCTGTAACTAATTTATATAATATTGGCATTATTGTTTCTAAATGTTCGTTTTCATCGACTTGTAGGTCTTGCATATCTTGAGTATAAATTGTTGTATTTCTACAGCACTCATAAGATCTCTTTAAATCATTTTCTGTAGCATTAATAGCATCTAGAATTTCTCCCATTCCTTCTGGGATAATATCTATATGATAAATTTCACCACCAATTACGGTGGTTACTTTAGTATCTTTCTCTATATTTACTATCAGAACATTTTCATCTTTTGGACCTAAATCTACTAAATTAAAAATACTTGTTGAAATTGGCATTACATTAGTAATTTTTACATTGCCAAAATCTTGAACAGTTTTAAAAATATTTTCTTTGTTTGTTGAAATATGAATAGCTTTTTGTTTGTCAGGATCTTCTCTACTATTTCTATAGATAGTTCTGGCATCTAAAGATTCTTTATTATATCCTTTTTCTCCACAAAAATATTCAAAATCTATTCCTGTTAGTTTGTCCTTATCTTTTTTATTTAAAGAGGCAAATACTTCAAAATAATTGTATAATTCGTTAGAAATGTTAATACTAATAGCATCTTTTGCACTAAAAGTTTCTCTAATAATTTTTTCTAAAGTTTGAATTATCTTACTTCTTTCATAAAATTCGACATGACAACTTTCAATTTTTAAAATATCTTTAGTTCTGTCAACTTTTGAATATTTAATTACATCATCTTCGATATAAATTCCTAAACACTTTGGCACTGTACATTCTCCTCAAGTTTTTATATTAGTATTCCAAAAGTTTGCCTAAATATTACGCGTATTTATACTTTTTTCTACATATAATTTATACATAATTCAACAGCTAGTCAATATAATTTACCAAAGTGTAATTTACTTGTAATCAATTTGTAAAAAACTTCCATTTATGAGGGGTTTCGAAAATTTAAAAAAGAATTATGTTTCCATAATTCTTTTACAATTTATATTTTTTCTTTTATATTTCCTATTAAATATTCGTTTAATAAAAGCTTTAAATCTTCGATTTCTTCTTTTAGTTTTTTACCGATATCTGTGTCTCCGACATATTTTCTAGATTTTACATTTTCTTCTAGAATTATCTGACTTTTGATATCGCTTCCTTCTCTTACAGCTTTTTCTTTACAAGTAAATGGCTCGTTTTCAGAAAGAATAAGTCCGTTTGAATTATATGATAAACTATAGCCTGCGATTCCTGTAGATTTTTGGTATGCTTTAGACATTCCGCCATCAATTAAAAGAGTTTTTCCATTACAATGGACAGGGCTTTCGCCATCTTTTACTTTAACTGGAACATGGCCATTTATAATGTGGCCGTCTTCTAGGCTTGCGCCAAAATCTTCTAAAATTTTATTACAAACTTCTTCATCATCTAAAAATTTATAATAAGCGTTTTTTCCTTCACTATGTGTTTCTTTATCATCTATAAAATATCTTTCAAAAGTCGCCATTTTCTTTCTTCCAAAAAGTGGAGATTTTTCACCACACCACAAATACCACATATAATCTATTTCATTTTGATTTTTAGAAGATTCTCTTCCAAAATAAGCGACATTCATAATTTTTTCGATTCTATCCATTAGCTTTTTACCTTTTAGCTTTTCGCCAAAAACTTCAATTTCTTCTAATTCACCATTATCATCAATTGGAATACAGCCATGGAATAAAATATTTTCATTATATTTTTTATATAAATTTCCTTTTGAAAACAAAAAGCTTGTGTGTTGTTGCAGTTTTTCGCTATGAATAAACGATTCTTTAAGTCTTTTTACAACTTCTTTTTCGGCTTCTGTTAGCTCATAAGGACTATTTGGGTTTATAGTTGGAAAATTTTTATCATTTAATTTATATTCTTTTCCTTCTATATTAATAGTATAATTTTTGAAATTGATTTTATCTAAAAGAAGCCTATTTTCCATTTTATATTCAGAGTGTGACATTATAATTTGGCCCTCTAATTTAAATTGGATTATACTTATAGCTTTTTGAATTTTGGCCATAACTATTTTATCTGATTTACTATAAAGGCTTTCTTCTTGGTTTCGAGGAATAAAATTAACACATTCATCATTTTTATAAGTATCTAGTGCAAAAAGCGAAAGTGGTCTTGTGTTAATTCCATAGCCTTCTTCTAGAGTTGCCATGTTGTCATATCTGCTACAAATCCTTACGACATTACAAATACAGGCTTCGTTTCCGCTTGCAGCTCCCATCCAAAGAACATCATGATTTCCCCATTGAATATCTAGACTATGGAACTCCATTAGTTTATCCATTATTATAACTGCTCCAGGACCTCTGTTATAGATATCTCCGACAATATGAAGATGGTCTATCGCCATTCTTTTTATTAAATTAGAAAGTGCGACAATAAAACTGTCAGCTCTGTTTAAATCAATTATACTCTCTATTATTTGCTTATAATAAAGCTCTTTATCTTTTCCTTCGCCTTGGAGATGAAGAAGCTCGTCAATTATATAGTCAAAACCTTTTGGAAGAGCTTTTCTAACCTTAGAACGAGTATATTTTGAGCTAACTTCTCTAGAAATTTCGATTAATCTATAAAGACTAATTCTATACCATTCGTCGAGCTGAGACTTAAAATCTCCACCTTTTTCTCTAATTTCTTTTTTAACGAGCTCAATCTTTTCTTCAGAATAATATATTAGAGTCGCAAGCTCTTTCATAGTTTCTTCAGGTAAAACGTTTTTATATCTATCAATTATTTTTCGTTTAATAATTCCTGAGCCATTATTTAAAAGATGTAAAAATGCTTCATATTCGCCGTGGATATCACTTAAAAATAATTCTGTTCCTTTTGGCAGATTACAAATCGCCTGTAAATTAATTATTTCTTCAGTAACTTCACTGATATTTTTATATTGATTACTAAGTAATTTCAAATATTTTTCCATTGATTTCCTCCACATAATCAATATTCTACTCTCCTTTTATGAAAGTTTTATGAATGTTGTGTAAA
The DNA here is from genome assembly GCA_947627595.1 of uncultured Clostridia bacterium. GTDB lineage: Bacteria > Bacillota > Clostridia > TANB77 > CAG-508 > Scatovivens. The sequence continues at coordinate 55,874 of CANQWQ010000002.1, read as the reverse complement.
TATAAAATTTTTTAATTTTTTGGGAATTTTGCTTTTAAAAAGCTAAATTAGAATTAAAATTTTTTTGAATTAAAATCATCTATGTATTTTTGAAAATCTTGTTTACAATGGAGTATTCCGTATATGTAAATTTCATTTTCAAAAACTTTATAAATTATTCGATATTTTTTATATATCAGTTCTCGAAAATTATATAGTTTAAATTCAGGAATAACTTTACCGAATATACGGAAAATACTCTAATATATAGATTCTAGATAAAATTTTATGAATAATTTTATCAGCATATTTTTTAGAAATATTATTAGATAAATAAAAATAAATTTTTGCTAAATCATCTTTAAAGTTTTTTTCTAAATTTATCAGTGTTTACTCCTCCTTTTGTAAGCTCATCAACATAGTCAAGAAGTTCGTTAAAACTTATAGTATTTCCATTAGAAAAACCATCTTCGCGTTCTTCAATAAGTTTTTTTACTCTTTCGATGTATTGTGCTCTTTCATCATTTGACATAACATCAACATCTTCTAAACTGTTCATTTCTCTTATCATATTTTTCCTCCTTTAACTTAAATATTATAACCAATTCATAAGTTTTATAAAGAAATATTATAGTAAACAATATATCACACATTTGTTTTAATTTCTACAATTTTTTAAATTTTTTTGAATATTTTTTTCGTTAACGTTCAAAATATTAGAAAAAATGAATGGAGGAAATTTTTATGAATTGCAAAAAACATATAAAATTAACTGGAGTTTCAAATATTTCTTGGAAAGACGCGATACTTCGCTCAATTCAAGACGCAAGTCAGACTTTAAATAATTTAACATCTGTTGTTGTTTTAGAACAAAGAGCAAAACTTCAAGGTGATAGAATCCAAGAATATTACGCTGATTTAGATTTAGAATTTGAGATTGATAAAGGGCTTCAAGGGTTAGAAGACACTTCTACCTCAAATTTAGACGAATAAATGGAGGAAATTTATGGAAGATTCTTTAGAAAGTAAAGTTGCTTACCAAAAATACGTTGATGAAAAAACGCCAAACTCACCTACTTTAAAGAATTGTTTTTGCGCCTTTTTAGTAGGTGGATTTATTTGTGCACTTGGGCAAGTTATTTTTGAATATTCAAAATCACGAGGAATTGATGAAACAACCTGTTACACAATTGTTTCTGTCTCATTAATTTTCTTAAGTAGCTTTCTTACTGCTTTAAATATTTTCAATCGAATTGGAAAATTTGCTGGAGCTCGGCTCTTTAATTCCAATAACAGGCTTTGCAAATTCAATTGTGTCACCAGCTATGGAATATAAATCAGAAGGATATGTTATGGGTGTTGGTGCAAAAATGTTTACAGTCGCCGGCCCTGTACTCGTCTATGGAATCTCGACGAGCATCATCATAGGCCTAATTTCGATGTTATTTTAAAATGGGAAAAGGGGACTGTCCCCTTTTCCCAAAAAGGAGAAAAGATGAAAAAGATTGGAAAACAAACATATAAGATAGACGGCGACGTCTCAATTTTGTCGACAGCCTGCATTGCCGGTCCAAAAGAAAAAGCTGGCCCACTTTCAAAATTTTTTGATCAAACTGTTGACGACGAATTTTGGGGCGAAGAAACCTGGGAAAAAGCTGAAAGCAAGTTTATTAAAGAGACGGCTGAACTTGCTATAAATAAATCAGGTCTTCCCACAAATTCGATTGATTTTTGTTTTGCAGGTGATTTAATAAATCAATGCACCACTTCTAGTTTTGGCCTTATGAATTTAAATATCCCTTATTTTGGCGTTTTTGGAGCTTGCTCAACTTTTGTTGAAACAAATCTTTTAGGAAGCTCTATGATTGATGGCGGTTTTGCTCAAAATGTTTTATGCGCTTGTTCAAGCCATTTTTGTAGCGCAGAAAAGCAGTTTCGATTTCCGCTAGAACTTGGAAATCAAAGACCACCTTCAGCTCAATGGACTGTAACTGCAGCAGGTGCAAGTGTTCTTATAAAAGACGGAAATGGCCCATTTATTAGAACTCTTACACCTGGAAAAATCGTTGATATGGGAATCAAAGATGCTGCAAATATGGGCGCAGCTATGGCTGGAGCAGCTTTAGATACTCTTGTCACGCATTTTAATGATACTGGAAGAACGCCAGATTATTATGACATGATTTTTACTGGAGATTTGGGTTATATCGGAAAAGACATTTTGATTGATTTATCAAGAGAAAGCGGTTTTGATATTTCAAATAATTATGATGATTGCGGAGTTTTAATTTTCGATAAGAAAACTCAAGATACTCATTCAGGCGGATCTGGTTGTGGCTGTGTTGCTAGCGTTTTTGGTGGTTATATTTATAATCAACTAAAATCTGGTCAGCTAAAGAAAATTCTTTTGATTGCAACAGGAGCTTTAACAAATGCTTTAACAACTCAGCAAGGCCAGACTATTCCTGGAATTGCTCATGCGATTTCAATTGAAGTTTAGAAAGGAAAATTTATGGATTGGTTCATGATTTTAAAAGCCTTTTTGGTAGGTGGCGCGATTTGCGTCATTGGGCAGATTTTAATTGATAAAACAAAATTAACACCAGCTAGAATTTTAGTAGCTTTTGTAACTCTTGGTGCAATTTTAGGTGGACTCGGAATTTACCAATATTTAATTGATTTTGCTGGATGTGGCGCAACAGTTCCACTAACTGGCTTTGGAAACTTGCTTTCAAAAGGTGCAATAAGTGAAGTTAAAGATTCTGGCTTTATCGGAGCGTTTATCGGTGGAGTTAAAGCAGCATCGGCTGGAATCGCAAGTGCAGTCTTTTTCGGCTATATTGCCTCACTCATTTCCAAACCCAAAATCAAAAAACAATAAAATGGAAAAAAGGGGACCGTCCTTGAAGAGAACCGTCCCCTTTTTTTACATTTTTGTTGGCATTTCCATTCCTAATAAGCTAGATCCGATTTTTATAACTGTTTGAACGCAGTATGTTAAAAAGGCTCTAGCATTTTTAACCTTTTCATCATCAACTAAGACTTTGTCTTCATTATAGAAAACTGTGTAGTCTTGAGCTAGCTCTAACAAGTATCTAGCTAAAAGTGATGGCTCGTTTTTGTCTGTAACAGATTTTAAAACATCACCAAATTTATATAATGTAGTAGCAACTTGAACTGCGCTACTATCTAATAAGCAAGATGTATCAATATCTTCAAATTTTGGAATATCTCCAACATTTTCTAAAACACCTTTTGTTCTAACATAAACATATTGAATATATGGTCCTGTATCACCTTGAAAACTTAAAACATTATCCCAATCAAAAACTTGATCTTTGATAATTGTGTTACTTAAGTTGTTAAACACGATTGCTCCAATTCCAATCTTTTTAGCATTTTCTTCTTTATCAACCATGTCAGGATTTTTTTCTTCAATAATTTTTGTTGTTCTAGAAATTGCCTCTTCTAGAAGATCATTGACTTTAATCGCTGTTCCCTCTCTTGTAGACATCTTTCCTGTTGAAAGTCTTGTCATTCCATATTGAACGTGCTCTAAACCATTAACACATTTTTCAGGAATCTCTAAATATTTAGCAACTTCAAAAATTTGTTTAAAATGAAGTGCTTGCTCATATGCAACAACATATAAACATTTATCAAAATCATAAGTATTTGCTCTATATTTTATGGCTGCTAAATCACGAGTAGCATAAATTGATGAATTATCTGATTTTCTAATTATGCAAACGCCTAATCCCTTATCTTCTAAGTCAACAATTTTTGCGCCTTGAGACATTTTAGTAACTTTGTTTTTGTCTAAAATCTCTACAACTTCATCCATTTTATCTGAATAGAAAGACTCGCCATTTAGAGAATCAAATTTTACACCTAATAAATCATAAATTCTTTGGAATTCCTTTAAACTCTCTTTTTTGAACCAATTCCAAAGCTCAACACAGTAATCGTCGCCTTCTTCAAGCTTTTTAAAGTTTTCTCTGCAAGCTTCTAAAACTTCTTCATCTTCTTTACAAGCTTCATTTATTCTAATATATATTTTTGTAAGTTCATTAATTGGGTCACGTGAAATATCATATTCATCTCCCCATCTTTTATAGCCCTCAATTAGCTTTCCAAACTGTGTTCCATAATCTCCAAGATGGTTAATTCCAGTAACATTATAACCCAAAAATTTATAAACTTTATATAAGCAATTTCCAATAATTGTGTTTCTTAAATGTCCAATGTGGAAAGGTTTTGCGATGTTTGGTGAAGAATATTCAACAATTATATTTTTGTTTTGGCCAATATATGATGAACCATAATTTTCTTTAAACTTATTTATCTCACCTAATACTTCTTTTACAAGAGCCTCAGAGTTTACAAAAAAATTTAAATATCCACCCTGAACATCAAATTTAGAAATTAAGTTTTTATCAAACTCTAATTTTTCTTTGATTTCTTCAGCTATCGCAGGAGGAGCTTTTTTCAAAGATTTAGCTAATCTAAAACAAGGAAAAGCATAATCTCCCATATTTTTATCTGGTGGAACTTCAATATAGCCTTTGATTTCTTTAGAGTCTACACCAACAATTTGTGAAATTTTCTCTGAAATTATTTCTTTAAAATCAAGCATCTAAATCTCTCCTATTTATTAATGTTTAGCTGAAAGCTCAATAATTTTATTCATATCGTCATCTTCAGCAACTTTATTTTTTCTAATTTCTCCACATTTTTGACATCTAAAAATTATGATATAACCCTTTTTGCTAGTCTCAATTCCAATTGGCTCTAAAAGTCCGTGGCAATCTTGGGCACGGTCTCCGAGGGTCAATATCAACGTGTTTTGAATATAAACAATAAGGGCAATGGTTCCTGCAAGAGTAACCTAGCTTAGGAACCTGTTTGCCACAATTTTCACAAATAAATTCTTCGTCAATTACTTTAAACATTACTCAAAAATGCTTCCCCCTATAAATTCTCTAATTAACGAATTGTTAGGAATCAAGCTGTCATCCATTTCGTCAAAATATTGAAGCATTGCTAATAATCTTCTAGCTTCACTATAAACTGGCTCAGTATTAGGTATTTCTTGTAAAAGCGGAACAGCATATTTTTTCAAAACTGAAATCTCATAAACAATTGAAGAATTAAACATAACATCTGCCTCTTCTTGAAATGGGAAAATATATTTTTGCTCTCCTCTGTTTACAGAATACCACATATTAAGCGTGTGAAGTGCGCTGTAATTTCTGAAATTATTATCTCTAACAATTCTTCTAATAAGTCTAGTATCTGTAGTTGAAATTCTATTATAATAATCAATATTTAAAACTGTTAAATCACTAATGTAAATTTTAAATTTATTTTCTGGCTGAATTAGTGGTGTTAATTTATCGTTTAAGCAATGAATTCCTTCCATAACAATGATTTGATCTGGTTCAAGTTTCATTTTATTTCCAAGATATTCTTTATGACCTGTTTTAAAGTTAAATGTAGGAAGGTCAACTTCTTCTCCATTTAGCAATTTAACTAATTGATCATTTAACAATTTTAAATCTAGAGCTTCAATACATTCAAAGTCATAAGCACCTGTTTCATCTTTTGGGTTATTTTCTCTTTCAACAAAATAATTATCAACAGAAATTGTAACAGGCTTTAAACCATGAACTCTTAAGCTCATTCCAAGTTTTCCAGCAAAAGTAGTTTTTCCAGATGAAGAAGGTCCAGCAATTAGAACCATTCTAACATTTCCACGTTCTTTAATTTTCTCGGCAATATCAGCAATTTTCTTTTCATGTAAAGCCTCTGAAAACAAAATAAGCTCTTTTTCTTTTCCTTCTCTAATCTTATTATTTAATTTATAAACAGTATTAACACCTAAAATTTTATAGATTTCATCATATTCATTTAAAGCTGAAGCAAGTTTTAAAGAATTAACATGTTTTGGAAGATGGTTTGGCTCAGCTACATCAGGATATCTAACTAAAATTCCATCATGATATTTTGCAATATCATAAATCTCAGCAAACCCTGTTGAAATAGGCATTGTGCCATAAAAATAGTTAAAGTATTCTTCACAATAATATAAAGAAACTTTATCTTTATGAACGTTTAATTGAAGTTTTCCTCTAACTGATGTCTCATCTTTATAGAATTTTTCAGCCTCTTCAGGTGTCATAATTTTTTTGATTATTGGAATATTGCTTCTAATGATGTTATCCATTTCTGTTTTAATATTTATAGCAACTTCATCTGTAACTTCCATATCTACGAAATCGCAGAACATTGCGTTTGATAATTGATAATCAACATTAAATTTTGAATGCGGATAAAGTCTTTCAACTGCCATACAAGTTAGATATAGCAATCCTCTAATATAAATATCTCTACCATCTTTTGTAGTTCTATTTAAAAATTCTATTTTTCCATCTTTATCTATTGGAGCATTTAATGAAGCTATTTCATTATTATATCTAGCTGCTATAGCGTCATCTGGAACGACTTCAGCTAAACCGTCTCTTATAGCCACTCCTTCTTTAATTTCAAAATCTTTGTCTTGACAAATAATTTTCATAAGTATTCTATCTCTCCTGTTCTTAAATAATTGTACCCCAATTTTTTGAAATAAGTATCGCACCTGCAATTGCACATAAAGTTCCTAAAACTTTTAAAAACATTACAGCTCCGTTTTTATTAGAAACGCTAAAATATTTGTTAACAATAATTCTAGCATCATATATTAATTTTACGCCAATTACTAATATAATTGTTCCTATAAATAAAATAAAAGTTTGCATTTAAACATCCTTTTCTACTAAAAATCGTGTTATATTATAATACATCATTTTTTATGATTTGTAAAGTCTTTAAATCTCGATTCTATCTTGGAATTTAGATTTAATTAATTCTTTTATAGGCTCGTTTTCTGGATTTTCAAGACTTGGATCTTTGCTCAAAATTTCAATCGCAATTGATTGAACTTGTTTTAACATTTCAATATCTGTAAAAAGATTTGCAATTTTAAATTCTGGAATACCATGTTGCTTTGTTCCAAAAAATTCTCCAGATCCACGAAGCTCTAAGTCTTTCTCAGAAATTACAAAACCATCATTTGAACGTTTTATTACATTCATTCTTTCTTTTATAATATCTGTGTTTCCTTGATATTTTAATATACAATATGATTGATACTCGCCACGTCCAACTCTTCCTCTTAACTGGTGAAGTTGAGCCAATCCAAATCTTTCGGCATCTTCTATAACCATTATATTTGCGTTTGGAACGTCAACGCCAACTTCTATAACAGTTGTTGAAACTAAAATATCAATTTTTCCGTCTTTAAATCTTTCCATTATATCATCTTTATCTTTTTGCTTCATTTTTCCGTGAAGGCACTCAACTCTATAATTTGGAAAGATTTTCTCTTGATATGTTTTAGCAAGCTGTGTTGCTGATTTTAAGTCCATTTCTTCGCTTTCTTCAACTAATGGACAAACTATATAACATTGCCTCTTTGCTTCAATTTGCTTAGCAATAAAGGCATTTACTCTTTGTTCTAAATCTTTTGTAACAGTATATGTTTCAATTGGCTTTCTATTTGGTGGAAGCTCATCAATTATTGAAATATCTAAATCGCCATAAAGAATTATCGCTAACGTTCTAGGAATTGGCGTTGCAGTCATAACTAAAACATCTGGAGACTCGCCTTTTTGAATAAGTTTAGCTCTTTGTCTAACGCCAAATCTGTGTTGTTCATCTGTTACAACAAGTCCAAGATTTTTAAATTCAACATAATCTTCAAAAACCGCATGTGTTCCAATTAAAACGTCAATGTCTCCATTTTTCAATCTTTCAATGATATTATCTTTATCTTTTTTAGATATTCCGCTAACTAAAAGCTCACATTTAATTCCATATTTTCCTAAAATTTTGTTAAATGATTCTAAATGTTGGCCAGCAAGAATCGCTGTAGGTGCCATAATAACGGCTTGATAGCCACTTTTTACACACTTATATGTAGCAATTTCGGCAACTACTGTTTTTCCAGAACCAACATCACCTTGAAGAAGTCTATTCATCGGCTTATGTGATTCCATGTCATGGTTTATCTCTTCTAAAACTCTCTCTTGGGCTCTAGTTAAGTTGTATGGCAAATCATTTATAACGTCAGACATTTTAGCTTTTTTGTCAAAACAAATTCCTTTTTTGTTTAAATCATATTTATTTTTTAAACTCAAAAGTGCAATTTGCATTGTAAACAATTCTTCAAAAACCAACCTTCTTCTAGCTTTATCAAATTCTGCAAAATTGTCTGGAAAGTGAATTTGCTTAATCGCAGTATTTATATCCTCTAATTTATATTTTTTCATAATGTAGTCTGGAAGTGTTTCGTTTAACTTTCCATAAACATCATCTACGCCATTTTCAATGATTTTTCTTAAAACATTTTGAGATAATTTATATGTCAAAGGATAAATTGGAATAATTTTTCCGGTTTTTCGGTTAAGTCCCTCAAGCTCATAAATCGGTGATTGAAGCGTTGGTCTAGAGCCTTTCATTTTGACTTTTCCATAAAAAGTATATCTTCTTCCGCGAACAAAAACATTTTTCAAATATGTTTGATTATACCAAACTATTTCGATTCCGCCTGTTTCGTCACGTGCTAAAAGTTTGCAAAGTGTCATATTGCTCTTAATTCTAATTTCATTCATTCTTCCAACAGGATAACAACTAATTAAGGCTTCTTCTCCGTCAACTAGCTCTGCAATAGCTTTTGGCTTGCTTCTATCTTCATAACTTCTAGGGAAAAAAGTTATCAAATCTCCCAAAGTTTCAATTTGAAGTTTTTTCAAAAGAGTGACACGGCTAGGGCCAACTCCTTTAACATTTTCAATACTTTTCTCTAAATCAACCATTTAATTTATCCTTACAAAAAAATTATAAATTATTTTGCTAATTCATATATTGCTGTGACGTAAATCTTTGAGCTTAAAATCAATTTTTCAATATCTACAAACTCATCAACTTGGTGGCACATATCAGTATCACCTGGAAAATTCATCCCAAATGAAACGCAATTTTTAAAAGCTCTAGCATAAGTTCCACCGCCAATCGCAACCGGCTCTTCGTTTAATCCTGTTTCTTTATTAAATATATTTGTTAAAGTTTTTACTAAATAGCTTTCTTTATCAACATATAGCTTAGAATTACTGTTTTCCATTCCATATTCTAATCCAGGAATTTTTTCTTTTAGAATTTCGCAATATTTTCTAATCTCATCAAAATTTGTATTTACTGGAACTCTAAGGTTTGTGTACATTTTTAATTTTCCGTTTTCATATTTAACAATTCCAATATTTGAAGTTAAAACTCCACTTTCATCAGAGGCTTCCTTTCCTCCAAAAGCTCTTGGAGACTCAATATCAAAAACTCCCTCTTCATCAAGTCTATCAATATACCAATTTGGTTTTAAATATCTTAATAATTTTATAATCGCATTGTCTCCCATTGTTGGGAAAGCAGCATGACTAGCCTTTCCATAAGAAACTAATCTTATTGTATCTTTGCTAATTTTTTCAACATGAACTCCATCGCGATTTGTAAACTTATTTATATCATCTGGATTGTTCAATTTTAGCCTTATCATCGCATATTTAGGAACAACGTTTATCGCGTTATTTCCAGTAGAAAGCTCAAGAATCTCGCAATTTTCTATTCCAAAGTCATGTTCAAATTTTACAGTTATAATTCCTTTTTCAGCATAAATACAAGGAAAATCAGCATCTGGGCTAAAGCCAATTGTAGGTTGTTCCTCATTTTGTTTATAATAATTTATGCACTTCCAATTTTTCTCTTCATTTAAACCTAAAATAAGTCTAACTCTTTTGTTAACTTTCATTTTTTCTTGGACTGCTTTCATTGCGTAAAGACTAGCAATTACAGGTCCTTTATCATCAATTGTTCCTCTTCCATAGAGCTTTCCATCTCTAATTTCAGCTTCAAATGGGTTTGATTTCCAGCCATCTTCTAAATTTGCTGGAACAACGTCTAAATGTCCGATTATTCCAACAAGTTCTTCGCCTTCGCCAAACTCAATATATCCACAATATCCATCTAAATTTTTAGTTCTAAACCCAAGTTTTTCACCTAAATTTAAAGTATATTCTAAAGCTTTTTTGCACTCTTCTCCAAAAGGTGCTTCTAAATTTCCAGTTTCTTCTGAAACACTCTTAAAAGAAACTAGCTTTTTAAGTTCTTCTATAATTTCATCTCTTTTTGAATCAATATATTCTTTCAAATTTTATCTCCTTTAAAAATTATTTTTTAAGGCTCTGTCAATTTTTCTCATTGCATCTTTTTTAGCCATATCTTCTCTTTTATCATAAAGTTTTTTACCTTTTCCAACTCCGATTTCAACCTTTACTCTGGTTCCACTAAAGTAAAGAGAAAGCGGAACTAGGCTCACAGCCTTTTGTTTAACCATTCCATAAAGTCTAAAAATTTCTCTTTTATGAAGTAAAAGCTTTCTATCGCGAAGCGGATCTTTATTGAAAATATTTCCTTGTTCATATGGGCTAACATGCATTCCTAAAATATATGCTTCACCATTTTTAATTATTACATATGAATCTTTTATGTTAACTTTTCCGTTTCTAATTGACTTAATTTCTGTTCCACTTAAGACAATTCCAGCCTCAAATGTTGATTCTATCGTATAATTGTGTCTAGCTGTAGGATTTTTAGCAATTAATTTTTCCAAGCAAACTAGCCCCCTTTCTAAAAAATCTAATAATATTGTATCTTTTTTCTGACCTTTTTGTCAAGAAAATTTGGCTTTACAAGCATTTTATTGGCTTATTTAAAAATAATGAGTAAATATAGGTTTCTTCGACCTTTTTAGATGTAGCAAGTTCTAATGCGCGTTTATATAATTCTAGCTGTTTTCTATATTTTGAAACAAGCTCTGTTTCATCATTTTCAACATAATCTGTTTTATAGTCAACTATAACCAAATTTCCATTTTGATTTTCATAATACATGTCAATAATTCCTTGAACTAAGATTTTTCCTTCACTTTGATTTTCTTTAAAAATCTCAGAAGCTGGAATTTCCATGCAAAATGCTTTTTCTTTATAAACCTTTTTAGAGTTTTTAATTTCTAAAGCAAAATCTGAATTTACGAAATTAAAAATTTTATTTATAGAAACTTTTTTAGCTTCTTCCACACTTAAAAAGTTTTTAAGAACAAGTTCATTAACAAATTGTTTAATATCTTCTTCTGTTTTAACTTTATTAAAATCAAGTTTTTGCAAGATTAAGTGTGTTACAGTTCCGATTCTAGCAGATGTAATTTTTTCATCTTTCAAAAACTCTGGAACAGTCTCTTTAAGCCCAACATCACTATTTGTTAAATCAAAGAAATCTACATTTTCATTTTCAAGTTTTTTCAAAACGCTAACAGTTGTCTTGATTGGAAGCTTTGATAAAAATTCATTTTCATATTTCCAATTAAAGCTTTCTTCTATTTTTTCAAAATCATTATATTCAGAAAAATCTATTATTTGAGCTTCGTTTTCAGTTTCATCAGTCTCTTTTAAAAACTCATCTGGACTTATTATTTTAAAATCTAAATCTTCAAACTTTTTTCCTTGAATTTCATAGTTTAAAATTACATATTCAATCCAGTCTAAATAAGAATTTTTAGCTCTTAATAAACTTGGACTAATTTTATTTTCGTCAAAATAAAGCTCTAATTCTCTTTTCTTTTTCTCTAAATTTTCAGCCTCATTTTTTCTAATCGCTGTAATAATTAACTTCTCTTTAGCTCTAGTTAAAGCGACATAAAGGATTCTCATCTCTTCAGAAATTGCTTCATCATTTAGCTTTATTTTCATAGCTTCTTTAGCATATGTAGGATATTGGATTTTCAATTCATTATCAATATAATCAGGTCCGAAACCTAGATCTTTATGTAATAAAACATCTCCTTGTAAATCTTGTTTATTCATCTTTTTATTAGAATTGCAAAGGAAAACAACCGGAAACTCTAAACCTTTACTTTTGTGAATACTCATAATTCTGACAACATCTTCATTTTCGCCAATTATCTTAGCTGAAGACAAATCAGAATTTCCAGTTTTTAGTCTTTCTATAAATCTTATAAAATTGAACAATCCTTTAAAGCTAGTTTTTTCATATTCTTTAGCTCTTTCGAAAAGCATTTTTAAATTTGCTTGTCTTATTCCACCATTTTGCATAAGATTAACATAATTATAAAAACCAGTTTCAACGTAAATTTTCCAAATTAATTCGCTAATTGGAAGATAATCTTTTTCATCTTTCCATTCATTTATTTTATTTAAAAACAAATTTACTTTTTCTTTTAAAGCCTCATTTTCTAGGCTTTGACTAGCTTCTAAAATTGAATTCCAAAAATAAGTATCACGATTTACTAATCTTATTTCAACGATTTCATTATCTGTAAATCCAAAAATCGGTGATCTTAAAATTGAAACAACAGCTATATCATCAAGTGAATTATCTAAAATTTTTAGCAAATTCATAATTGTCTGAATTTCAACTGTATCAAGATATTCTGCACTTCCATCTGTAAAAACTGGAATTTTATTTTTCAAAAGTTCTTTTTCATATATATTTGAATTTTTTGTAGTTCTTAATAAAATTACGATATCTCTATATGTTATAGGTCTTAAGCCGATTTTTTTATCAGTAACTAGAACTTTTGAATCTATTAATTCTTTAATTTTTTGACAAACAAATTTAGCTTCTATTTCTTCTTTTTCTAATTCTTTAATTTCTTCAATTACGCTATTATCAGACTTTTCGTCATCTTCCTGTGATTCAAAATCTTCTTCATTTTCTTGGGTTTCTTCAAGATTATTTTCAATAACATAGATTTCAGATTTTGTTAGAGTGTTTTCATTTGTTTCAAAACTTGAACCAAGATTTAAAAATTCTTCTTCAGTATATTCAATCTCTCCAAGTTCTTCACTCATAATAGTTTCAAAGATTTTGTTTGTTACATTTAAAATATTTTCTCTACTTCTAAAATTCTTGAAAAGCTTAATTTTTAAGCCATTTTCATTTCCGTCTAAACTATAATTGTGATATTTCTCTAAAAACAGCTCTGGACAAGCTCTTCTAAATCTATAAATACTCTGTTTAACATCACCAACAGTAAAGATATTTTTTCCGTTTGAAACAGATTTTAAGATTAGCTCTTGAACATTGTTACTATCTTGATATTCGTCGATTGCAATCTCTTCGAATTGCTTGCTATAATTTTTAGCAACTTCACTTGGAACGTAATTTCCATCTTCATCTTTTTTAACTAAAATATTTAAAGCAAAATGTTCAATATCATTAAAATCAATTATATTTTTTTCTTTTTTCTCTTCCTTAAAAGCCTTATCAAAATCTAAAACTAAATTACATAAGTTCTTAATAATTTCTAGCATAAATTTAATATCTTGAATCGCTGTTTTACTGTCTATAGCAAGATATTTTTGAACTTTTTTATTGAAATTATTTCTACCATTTTTTCTAATATCATTTGCTTTTTCTTTTGCTTCTAAAGTAATTTTTCTATCTACTTTCCATTTTGGAAAAATCTCAGTATTATTGAAAAACTCGAAAGCCTTGTCCCAAGAAGAATCTAAGCAACTATTAAACTCTCTTAAGTTTGACATACATTCTTCTAAGTTTCTAGTATAATCAATTAATTCTTCATATTTTCTAGTTTCTTCTAAAGCGGCTTTTATATTATCTTTGCAAGAACGTGCAGTATCTTTTAACTCTTTAATTAAAATTTTACCCCACTCAGTTTTAGAAAAATCTTCTGTCTCATCAATATCAAACATCTCTAGTTTTTCTTTTAACCAATCTTCTGGAAAAGCAGCAGAACTGGCAAAAGAATAGATTCTCAAAACTAAGTTTTGAAGTTTTTCATCACCACTATATTCTCCATAAGTATCAACTAATTTCAAGAAATCTTTATCTTCATTTTCATATTTTTCTTCAAAAACTTTTTCTAAAACTTCTTGCTTCATTAAGATAATTTCTTCTTCATTTCCAATTCTAAAGTTTGGAGATATATCAATTTCAAAGAAATTATTTTTTATAACATTTAAGCAAAATGAGTGAATTGTAGAAATATTTGCTCTTGAAATAAGATTTATCTGTCTTTGCAAATTGTCATTTTCAGGCTGTTCATCTAATTTTTTATAGATAGCATCTAAAATCTTTTCTCTCATTTCAGAAGCTGCAGCATTTGTAAAAGTTACAACTAATAATTTATCAATGTCAACGCCATCATTTAAAATCTTCTGAATAATTCGCTCAACAAGAACAGCCGTCTTTCCGAGAACCGGCAGCGGCTGCAACTAGAATATTTGAACCTTTTTTATAAATTGCATCTTTTTGTTCAGGCGTAAACTCCATAAATCTCTCCTACCTCATTTTGGGAAAAGGGGACTGTCCCCATTTCCCATTTTTAAAAAAAGGGATAAATCTTACTTTCCCTTAAGTTATAGCATTTTCAATGCTTGTTTTATGATTTCTTCTGTTGTTTGACTCATATCAATTTTTTCCAAAACGGCGTCAATATCTCTTTTGTTATATCCCAAGATTTGAAGCGCATCAGAAGCATCACTTGATAAACTTTTTGGCTTAACTTTTGTCTTTGTTTTACCATTAGATTCTTGTTCTTCGATTTCAAGATTTTCTGAGTTTGTTAACTCTTGCTCAGCTTTTAACTTATCTTTTAGTTCTAAGACAAGCCTTTGAGCTGTTTTGTTTCCAATTCCAGGAAGTCCAGTTATTTTTTTTATATCTCCTGAAACTACGGCAACAGCAAATGTAGATGGCTCAATGTTTGAAAGCATATTCATTGCAGATTTTGATCCAATTCCACTAACTGAAATTAAAAGCTCAAACATTCTTAATTCTTGTTTTGTATTAAAACCGTAAAGGCTAATATTATCTTCTCTTACATGATAATATGTATAAACTTTAACTTTTGAGTGAAGCTCGCCAACTCTGCCAATTGCAGTATTTGACATAAAAATTTTATATCCAATTCCGTTATTATCTATAACAACATAACCATTTGATTTTTCTTCTAAATCACCTTTAATATATGAATACATCTTAAAAATCTCCTTATAAAAACTATACATTAAATATATAACATATGTTTCTTTTTTACAAGCGAACATCAATAACTTTTTATAAAAAATGAGAAAAGGGGACAGTCCCCTTTTCCCAAAATTAAAAAAGAGGGGTAACCCTCTTTTTTTAGTACATTCCGCCCATAGTGCCCATATCTTGAGCTCCGCCATGGCCTCCGCATCCACATTCTTTTTCTTTCTTAGTTGTGATAACTCTTTCAGTAGTTAAAATCATTGATGCAACACTTTCAGCGTTTTGTAAAGCTGATCTTGCAACTTTAGTTGGATCAACAATTCCTGCTTTTTTCATATCAACATATTCTTCTTTAGCTGCATCAAATCCGATTCCAGGTTTTTCTTTTCTAACGTTATTTAGAATAACTGCTCCTTCTAATCCAGCATTTTCAGCAATTTGTTTAATTGGAGCTTCTAGAGCTTTGATTATGATTTTAACACCGATTTTCTCGTTTTCTGGAACTTCATTTAATAACTTTTCAACTTCTGGTAAAACGTTAACATATGCTGTTCCACCACCTGCTAAGATTCCTTCTTCGACAGCTGCTTTTGTAGCAGATAAAGCATCTTCGATTCTAAGTTTCTTATCTTTCATTTCAACTTCAGTAGCAGCACCAACTTCGATAACTGCAACACCACCAGCAAGTTTAGCAAGTCTTTCATGTAATTTTTCTTTGTCATAAGAGCTTTCTGTGTCATTTATTTCTTTTTTGATTTTAGAAATTCTTTCATTTAATAATTTCTTATCACCAGCGCCATCAACGATTATTGTGTCTTCCTTAGTTATTTTAACTTGTTTAGCTTTTCCAAGTTGATCTAATGTTGTATTTTTAAGGTCTAATCCTAACTCGCTTGTAATAACTTCTCCACCAGTTAAAATTGCAATATCTTCTAGCATTTCTTTTCTCTTGTCACCAAAACCTGGAGCTTTAACAACTGCAACATTTAGAACGCCTCTTAATTTATTTAAAACAAGAGTTGAAAGTGGCTCTGATTCAATATCATCAGCGATAATTACCATTTTTCCACCATTTTGTGATAGTTCTTCTAGTAATGGTAAGATTTCTTGGATATTGCTAATCTTTTTATCAGTAATTAATATGTATGGATTATCCATAACAACTTCCATTTTTTCGCTATCTGTAACCATATATGGTGAAACATAGCCTTTATCAAATTGCATTCCTTCAACAACATTAACTTCTGTATTTGAAGTTTTTGATTCTTCGATAGTTATAACACCATCTTTAGAAACTTTTTCCATTGCATCTGCAATTAAATTTCCAATTTTTTCATCTTTTGAAGAAATTGTAGCAACACGGGCAATATCTTCTTTTCCATTAACTTCAGAACTTATTTTCTTAAGCTCTGAAACTGCTTTTTCAGTAGCTTTATCCATTCCTCTTTTAATCGCTAAAACATCTCCACCAGCAGCAACATCTTTAACTCCTTCTTTTAACATAACTTGCGCTAAAAGTGTAGCTGTAGTTGTTCCATCACCAGCAACATCATTTGTTTTTGTAGAAACTTCTTTAACTAGTGAAGCTCCCATGTTTTCAAATGGATCATCTAAATCAATTTCTTTAGCAATTGTAACACCGTCGTTTGTAATTAATGGTGCACCATATGATTTATCTAAAACTACGTTTCTTCCTTTTGGACCAAGTGTAACTTTAACAGTATCTGCTAATTTGTTTACACCTTCTAATAAACTTTTTCTAGCGTCTTCGCCATATTTTATATCTTTAGCCATTTTAAACTTCCTCCTTATTCTACTTTAGCTAATATATCTGATTGACGAACAATTATATATTCTTCGCCTTCATATTTAACTTCTGTTCCAGAATATTTGCTTGTTATAACTTTGTCGCCTTTTTTAACTTGCATCTCAACTTTTTCTCCATCAATAACACCACCTGGGCCTACTTCAATAACTTCAGCAATTTGTGGTTTTTCTTGTGAACCTGAAGATAAAATGATTCCACTTTTAGTAGTTTCTTCAGCTTCGCACATTTTAATTAAAACTCGATCTGATAATGGTTTTATCATGATTTTTCCTCCTTTATATATCTAAAATTTTATTCAAAATCCTCAAAAAAGTTACAATAAAATTAGCAGTCTATTTTCAAGACTGCTAAAATAATATACCCATTTTATAATTTTGTCAATACAATTTATAAAAATATTTTTAATTTTTTGCTGCTTTGATAAATTCTCTAAATAAAGGCGCTGGCTTGTCTGGTCTAGACTTAAACTCTGGATGGAATTGACCTCCAATAAAGAATTTATGTGTTGGAATTTCAACAATTTCAACTAACAAACCATCTGGTGATGTTCCAGAAACCTTAAGTCCAGCTGACTCTAATCTTTCTTTGAAATCATTATTATATTCAAATCTATGTCTATGACGTTCATTTATATCATCTTGTCCATAAATTTTATGTGCTAAACTTCCGCTAACAATGTGGCATGGATAACTTCCAAGTCTCATTGTTCCGCCTTTTTTAGTAACACTCTTTTGAGTTTCCATTATATGTATAACTTGGTTTGGAGTTTTATCATCAAATTCTTCTGAATTTGCATCTTTTAAACCTAAAACATCACGTGCAAATTCTACAACAGCCATTTGCATTCCAAGACAAATTCCAAGGAATGGAACATTATTTTCTCTAGCATATTTTATAGCTGTAATCATTCCAGGAATTCCTCTAGCTCCAAAGCCTCCAGGAACTAAAATTCCATCATAATTTTTTAAAACATCTTTAACATTTTCAGGTGTGATTGTTTCAGAATCAATATAGCCAATATCAACTGAAACACCGTTCTCATATCCACCGTGTCTTAAGCTTTCGCTAACAGAAAGATATGAATCGTGTAATTGCATATATTTTCCAACTATCGCAATTTTAACTTCACCTGAAATTGCTTTTATTTTCTTAATCATCTCTTGCCAATTTTCATTTTTAGGCTCTTGTTTATCTAAATGTAAATGCTTGCAAGCAGCTACTGCTAGCCCTTGATTTTCTAGCATTAAAGGAACTTCATATAAATTTTCAGCAGTTAAATTTGGAATTACGTTTTCAGGTCTAACATTACAAAACAAAGCAATTTTTCTTCTAGTTTCTTCTGGAATCTCAATCTCACTTCTACAAACCAAAATATCTGGCTTAATTCCATAAGATTGAAGTTCTTTAACAGAGTGTTGAGTTGGCTTTGATTTTAATTCATTTGAGCCTGAAATAAATGGAAGAAGTGTAACATGAACATATAAAACATCTTCAACTGGTTTCTCTAAGCCTACTTGACGAATAGATTCAACAAAGGCTAAACTTTCGATATCTCCGACAGTTCCACCAAGTTCAGTTATTACAACATCTACGTCTGAATTTTCGAAACTATAGATATTTTCTTTAATCTCGTTTGTAATATGTGGAATTACTTGTACAGTTTTTCCTAGATAATCGCCATTTCTTTCTTTGTCTATAACACTTTGATAAATTTTTCCAGATGTAACACTACAATTTTTATTTAAATTAACATCTGTAAATCTTTCGTAATGGCCTAAATCTAGGTCAGTTTCAGCTCCGTCATCTGTGACGAAAACCTCTCCATGTTCATAAGGGCTCATTGTTCCTGGGTCAACATTTATATATGGATCGAACTTTTGATTTATAACTTTATAGCCTCTATTCTTTAAAAGTCTTCCAAGTGAAGCAGCAGTAATTCCTTTTCCTAATCCAGATACAACACCTCCAGTAACAAATATGTACTTTGTTCCCATACTTTCCTCCTTTAATTCCCCATTTAACTAGCATTTTATTTTATAAAAAACAAAAAAACAGATTAAAAAAAGGGTTTTTTTTTTAGTCTGTTTTTATTTATTTCTTTCGACAAAAATATTTTAACATTTTATTCGACAAATTGCAAGCACTTTTTTAATTTCTTTGTTTTACAGCTTCGTAAATTACGATTCCTGCAGAAACTGAAGCATTTAAAGAAGTTATTTTTCCATTCATTGGAATTTTAACTAACAAATCAACATTTTCCTTTGTAAGTCTTCCCATCCCATATCCTTCGCTTCCAATAACAATTGCGATTGGGCCTTTGAAATCTTGCTCATAATAATATTTTTCAGCTTCTCCATCTGTTCCAATTACCCATAGGCCGTTATCTTTTAACATTCTTATTGTTTCATTTAAATTATTTACTCTTGCTACTTTAACATAACTTGTAGCACCAGCAGAAACCTTTGAAACAGTGCTATTTACTGTAACAGTTCTTCTTTTTGGAATAATTACTCCATGGCAACCTGCAGTTTCAGCAGTTCTTATTATTGCTCCAAGATTATGAACATCTTCGATTCCGTCTAAGATTATGATAAATGGGTCTTCGCCTTTTTCTTTAGCATAATCTAAAATATCTTCTGGTTCGCAATAATTAAAAGGTGGAACTACAGCTACAACACCTTGATGGAACTCTGCCATAGAATCTAATTTTTGTTTTGAAACTTCAACAATAACAACTTTTTTCTCATTTGCTTTTGCGATAATTTCATTTATAGATCCGTGTTTTTCGCCACGTTCAACATAAAGTTTATTAATGTCTTTATCAGATTTTAGCAATTCTAAAACTGCATTTCTTCCGCTAACAACATCTTCATAATCTTTCTCTTCTTTTACTCTAGACTCCCTTTCAGGAACTTTTGGAAAATGGGGACTGTCCCCTTTTCCCATTTTTTTGAAATTCTTTCTTTCTTCTTTTTCTCTGTTAATTCGAGCTTTTCTAGACTGTTTAGCTCTGTAACTCTGTCTCATACTTTTCTCCTTTTTGGGAAATGGGGACTGTCCCTTTTTCCCATTTTTATTTAATTATTTTATAAATTATATATTGTTCATAAGTATTTTCAAATGGTAGATTACTCTCAAAGATCTTTTCAAATTTTCCTTCTCTTTTAAATTCTTGTATTATTTCTGAATCAAAATCTTCTCTAACTTTAATTGGCATATAAATATAATATAAATTCTTATCACTAAATTTTTCTATAGCATTTTCAACTTTTTCTTTTGTTAATTGTTTTTCTTTAACTATATCATTTGTATCACTGTATAAAATAATTTTATCAGTCGGAATATGGTAAAACTCGCTATATCCTAAATATGGAATAATTGGAGAAGCAAATTCTTCTTGATTTCCAACTAAAATTATACTATCTTTTTCAATATTTTCACTAATAAATTCAGCCGTTTGCTTTGCTGAAGAATAATTGTAGTGATAATCATTATAAATATATTTAAAAGTGCACAATATTTCAACTATAATAAATATTGCTAATGATATATTCTTAATTTTTCTATCCAAAGGTTTAATATTTTTATTTTCTTCTCTATTTAAAACAAAAAACATTATTATAAAAATTACAGTACATGCTCTTTGGTCAGAACAACCAAATATAAATCCATATATAAAAAGGTGCCACAAAACGATAAGAGCAATTTTTAGAGCTTCTATTTTATAATATCTTATTTCATAATATATTAGATAATATATAGAAATTATCATTAAACCTGTGATTACTATATTTGTTTTTAAAGGATTAAAAAGTCTCTCAATTATTACAAATGGTTCCATAAAAAACATTAAAAGTATTTTTACAAATATTGGCTGATCAATTCCAATTTGTTTATTAGTTGAAACTAACCCTGCAAATAACGGTAAAAAAGAAATTAATAATCCTATAAAAGCTATAACAAAGCTAATTACAATTCTCTTATTTTCTTCTTTTTCTCTTTCATTTTTTCTTTTTATTGATTCAAAGAAAAACTCTAGCAATAAAAAGCCAACCATACTAAGCATTATAATATGAGTATTAGCAAGCAACAAAATAGCTAATATATATCTAACTGGTTTTTTAAATCTTTCTTTATAAAATATTGTAATCAAAACCATTGCTAAAGGTATTAAACAGTAACACCTTGAGACAACTGAAAATAAATATGTTATTGGCAATATAAAAAATACTGTTTTTTTGATTTTATCTGAAGATGGCAAAAATTTCATAAATAAAAACAGAGCTAATATATTGAAAAACCAACTAATAATATTTTGAGTTATATATGGAAAACCTAATTTTGCGAAAGGCATAATTATTAGATACCACAACAAAAAGTGTCCTTCATATTTTAAAAAGCTTATTAACTCAATTAAACTCATATTTTTTACAAGAAGCCATTGTTGAGCTTCATCTCTCCAAGCTTCATGGAAAAAAATTGTTATAAAAGATATTGTTGAAATTATCAAAAAATATATTATATTAAATTTGTTTTTCTTTAAAAAATCTTTCATAAAAATTTAACTCTTTTTATTTATAAAACTTATTCTTCATCTGATAATTTTAAAACTGATAAAAATGCTTCTTGTGGAACTTCTACACTTCCAATTTGACGCATTTTCTTTTTACCTTTTTTCTGTTTCTCTAAAAGTTTCTTCTTTCTAGTGATATCGCCACCATAACATTTAGCTAAAACGTCTTTTCTCATAGCTGAGATTGTTTCTCTTGCAATGATTTTTCCGCCAACAACAGCTTGAATTGGAATTTCAAAAAGTTGTCTAGGAATAACTGTTTTAAGCTTTTCAGCCATTTTTCTTCCTCTTTCATAAGCTGAATCTTTATGAACTATAAATGAAAGCGCATCAACAGATTCATTATTTATATGAATATCTAATTTAACTAAATCTGCTCTTTTATATTCTTTAAACTCATAGTCAACAGAAGCATATCCTTTTGTCTTTGATTTTATGCAATCAAAAAAGTCATATATAATTTCGTTTAATGGCATATCATAGTGAAGCGCAACTCTAGACTCGTCTAAATAAGTCATATTAACATATTCGCCACGTCTATTTTGGCAAGCTTCCATAACGTTTCCAACATATTCTTTTGGAATCATTATTTCAACTTTCATAATTGGCTCTTCAATATATTTTAGCTCAGTTTGTGGTGGCAAATCTGTTGGGTTGTAGATGTCTAAGACTTCACCAGAAGTTTTATATACTTTATAAATAACTGATGGAGCTGTAGTAATTAACCCTAAATCAAACTCACGCTCGATTCTTTCCATGATTATCTCTAAATGTAGCAAGCCTAAGAAACCGCATCTAAATCCAAATCCTAGAGCAACAGAAGTTTCAGGCTCATAATTTAGAGCTGCATCATTTAATTTTAATTTTTCTAAAGCTTCTTTTAATGGCTCATATTCGCTTCCATCTACTGGATATAATCCACAATAAACCATGGAATTAGCCTTTTTATAACCGGGTAATGCATCTTTTGCTGGATTATCTCTTAATGTAATCGTGTCACCAACGTGTAGATCCGAAATTGTTTTAACAGATGCTGCTATATATCCAACTTCTCCAGCTTCTAAAGTGTCTGAAGGAATATAAGTTCCAGCGCCAAAATAGCCAACTTCTGTAACTGTAAAACTTTTTCCAGTAGCCATAAACAAAATCTCGTCATTTGGCTTAACTCTGCCGTTTTTAACTCTAACGAAACTTAAAGCACCTTTATAATTATCATAATATGAATCAAATATTAAAGCTTGTAAATTCCCATCTCTATCGCCTTTTGGAGCAGGAATATCTGTAACAATTCTCTCTAAAACTTCATCAACATTTAAACCTGTTTTGGCTGATATACATGGCGCATCCATCGCTGGAATTCCAATAATATCTTCGATTTCTTTCTTAACCTCTTCAGGTCTAGCGTTTGGAAGGTCAACTTTATTAATAACTGGAAGAACTTCCAAGTTATTTTCAACTGCAAGATAAACATTAGCAAGTGTTTGAGCTTCAACGCCTTGAGTACTATCAACTACAAGAATTGCACCTTCACACGCAGCTAAACTTCTAGAAACTTCATAATTAAAGTCAACGTGTCCTGGGGTATCTATTAAATTAAATGTATATGTTTTTCCGTCTTTTGCAGTATAATTCATCTTTACAGCTTGTGACTTAATCGTAATTCCTCTTTCACGTTCAATATCCATGTTGTCTAAAAGCTGTTCTTCCATGTCTCTTTTCTCAACAGCGCCAGTCATTTCAATGATTCTGTCTGCTAAAGTAGATTTTCCATGATCTATATGTGCAATTATACTGAAATTTCTGATTAATTCTTGTTTATTTTCCATTAAGTTAGCCCTCTTTCTTCAAAACACGTTTATTATATCAAAAATTATGTCTTCTTGCAATAGATTTATATCTCATTTTCCCACAAAAAATATGGATAGCCGTCATTTTTAGAATCGCTAATTGTCCAGCTTCCTTTTGAAAGTGATTCTAAAATGTAAAGTAGTGAACTTGGTCCGAATTTATCTTTAAGTAAAACTGTTTGCATTGCAGTTCCATAAGCATTATCATTCTTGCTTTGCATAGGATAATATGAACTTGTTACTGTCGCATAACTATGAGTAATTTGATAACTATATACAGATGTCGTTCCGCCTGAGACACTTGAAACATTGTAACATCCAACAATTACATTATTTGAAGAACTGTCATTTCCATCTAAATCATATTGTGTTCCACCTAAAATTCCTCCGCAAAGTCTTTGCTGACAAGTTATGTCACCTTTGTTATAACAATATTTTATTGATGTTGATTTATTATAAATATTCCAAGCTGCACCAACAATTCCGCCTATCGCTTTATTTCCAGTAACTTTTCCTCTATTATAAGATTTTGTAATACCACAATCTTTGTTTACTGGGTTAAGTTCTAGATAACCTAAAACTCCGCCACCACATTGGAAATTTGCTGTAATTGTTGCGTTAGATTCGTTTCCACAACACTCGATATATGCCTCACTATTAAAACCGCAAACTCCACCAACACACTCATATCCTGTGATATTTTTATAATTTACACAATTTATAATATGACCATTTTCTTTTGATGAAACGCCTGCAATTCCGCCAATTCTGTTTGCTTTCGGACAGTTAATAGTTACATTAGATTTTAAATTTTTAAGCAAACCGTGATTTTCTCCAACGATTCCACCAATATTATAATAGCTTCCAGTTGACGTAATATTTCCTTCTACTACTAATTCAGAAATTTCTCCATTACTTACTCCGAAAAAACCTTGACTATCTTTTGTAACAGTTAATTTCAAGTTTTTAATCAAATGGTTTTCTCCGTGAAATTTTCCTTCAAATGGAAAATTTTGATTTCCGATAGGTTCCCAATTTTCAGACAAATTAACATCATTTAACAAATAAAAATCTTTATTTTTAAAATCAACTGTTTTATTATTTTGCATTTCTCTAAATTTTAATAAGTCTCTTAAATCATTAATTCTTGAAGTGTTTGGTGTAACTATATTTGAATTTTTAGAGTTTCCTTTTAGATCAATTCCTTTTGCATAGCAAGTTTCGTAAAATGGAAGATTTGAAACTCTAACTCTAAACTCTTTTGTTTCGCTTTTTGAACCATCATATTCAAAAGTATTATATAAATCGCCATCAATATAGAGTTCAATTCTATCGATTCCGCTAAGCTCGTCATTTGCGTTAATTGTGAAAAAGCTTTCACTGTCGTTTGTTTCAGTAGCTGAAAGAGTTATATTGTCAAAAACTAAATCTGGAATTTCTTCTTCCATCTTTCCTATTCGTATTATTTCCTTAGAATCAGTAGTTTTAACGTATTTTGCAGAAACTTTTGGAGCAGCTAAAATAAACATCAAAACTAAAATCAAAATCATTATTTTCTTTTTCATATTAAGCCTCCTCTTGAACGCATAGTGCTTTCATCTTTATATTAAAATTTTCTTCTAATTCTTGGCTTTCATCAGTTTTACTATAATGAACTTTAACTTTATAATCTGCTGATTTGTCACCAACATTAAAGACTTCAGGACTTTTTGTAGTATAATTTTCAAGTTCTAAAAGCTCTTCTGTTCCATCTTTTACTTTATAAAGCTCAATATCAAGAGGTGGATTTTCTTGAGACAGTTCTAAAATAATATTATATTTAGTTTTAACGTCATTTGAAATATTTTCAGAAAAATTTTGGACACTAAACTCGTAAACAAGCTCTTCATCTTCTTTTAAAGTATCTTTTACAATTTCGCCACTTTTGCTAATTACAGAAAGCGCAAAATTTGCAACAGTTGAATCTGCTTGTACTTCGACATTTTGAATGAATTTTGTGTAGGTTAAATTGATAATTAGAAAGGTAACAATTATAAAAATTGTTATTGTGAAAAAAAATTTAAAAAATTTGAATTTAAACATTATTTTTGACTTATAAAAATATAGAATTAAATTAATATATCTAAAGTGAAAATATATTAACAAAATTTTTTGAATTTGTCAAGTATATATTGGCAAGCCTACCATGGTTTATTTGCTCGGTCTCGACGTTCGGACGGCTTACGCCTATTGGGTACCCTACCCAATATCCTCACTTTCTCACTCGCAAACAAACCATGCTCTCTTGCCTATTGTCGATTTTTAACAATTTTTATAATATGATGCAGATGAGGCCACCACTGCCCTCGTTGACGATTCTTTCGATTGTGTCACGAAGTTTTCCTTGCGCATCTTCTGGCATTCTTGCAAGTTTATTTTGAAGTCCTTCATTTACTAATTCATGAAGACTTTTTCCAAAAATATTTGACTCCCAAATTTTCTTTGGATTTTCTTCAAACTCTGAAAGAAGATATTTCACTAAATCTTCTGACTGTCTTTCACTTCCAACAATTGGCGAAACTTCAGTCTCTGTATCAATTTTTAACATGTGAATTGAAGGTGCTTTTGCTTTTAGTTTTACCCCATATTTATTTCCTTGTTTTACAATTTCAGGTTCTTCTAAAATCAAATCATCTATTCCCGGATTTACGATTCCATAGCCTCTTTCATATACTTCATGAAGCGCATAAGCCATTTTATCATATTCTTTCTTAATTTTAGCAAAATCAATTATAGAGCTAAATAGCTCTTCTTCATTATTGATTTTGACTCCTGTCATCTCACTTAAAACGTTGTAAAATAAACTATCTTTAAGAGAAATATCAACTCTTACGATTCCGCTTCCTAAGTCTATTTCTCCAATATTAACATTTTCTATGTTTTCATTATTTTCTTTTAAAAGTTTATATTTTTCTTTAACATCTATAATTTTATTTACATCTTTGAAAGTGTCTCTAACAGTTGTAAATAAGCTATATTTAAGCTCGTTCTCTAATGGTAAACCATTAACCCATTTTGGCAAATTTATGTTAACTCTATCAACACTAAATTCGTACAAGAGTTTAACAAAAATATTGTTCAAATCATCTAAACTCATATCCTCGCAACTCATTGGAATTACTTGTGTATCATATTTTTTCTCTAATTGCTTTGCTAAAGTTTGACATTCAGAAGATTCAGGATTTCTTGAATTTAAAATCATCACAAATGGCTTATTTAGTTCTTTTAGCTCATTTACGACTCTCTCTTCAGCTGGCTTGTAGTCTTCTCTTGAAATTTCAGTTATTGTTCCATCTGTTGTAATCACCATTCCTAAACTTGAATGTTCTGTAATTACCTTTTTTGTTCCGATTTCTGCTGCTTGCTCAAAAGGAATTTCTTCTTGAGACCATGGAGTTTTAACCATTCTTGGCATATCATCTTCTTGTGATCCTAAAGCCCCATTTATTAAATATCCAACACAATCAACTAACCTTGTTTTCAATTTTATATTTCCGTTTAAAGTTATATTTACAGCCTCATTTGGAACAAATTTTGGCTCTGTCGTCATTATTGTTCTTCCACCAGCACTTTGTGGAAGTTCATCAACACTTCTCTCCTTTTTATAATCATTTTCTATATTAGGCAAAACTAATAATTCCATAAACTTCTTGATAAATGTAGACTTTCCAGTTCTTACAGGTCCTACAACTCCAATGTATATATCTCCACCAGTTCTTACTGCAATGTCTTGATATATCTCAAAATTTTCCATAAAAAAATAACCCTCCTACACATTTTGTACATCTTTACTAAATGTATATTAAGGTTAAAATTTTTTATTACTTAAAAATTATTTTACTCTATAAACTTTTCCATTTGAATAAACATATTGAGTAGTTTTATTTTCGGCCGCTTTTTCTGGTTCTCCAGATTTTAAATATTTGCTTGGACTTGATGTAACATCAGAATCTGTAACAACAGTTGAAGACACTATCTCTGTTGAAGTCCTAGTAGGTTGATAATATCTAGTCAAAACTTCTTCTGATTCAACTTGTAACTTACTCTTTTGAGTAGAATTATTATATGCAACCATAACAAAAATTAAGAAAAACATCATTGAAAGCAATGCAAATAGTGCAATTGCACCTCTATTATTTTTCATACAAAACCCTCTTTTTCCTAAATATATAATTTTATTGTAACTATAAAGCCCCAAAATTTCAAGTACTTTCCTATTACATTTTTATTACAATATTTTGCATATTTTCCAAATTTTAATACATAATAATTATAATTAAAAGGCTTAAAATCTTTAAGAAAGGGGCTTTAGATGGGTTCTGAAAATAAAGCAAAAATATTTGAGCAATTTGATAAAAATTTTGAGTATCTAAAAGTTAAATATAATCTTTTAATAAATAGTGACATTATTACTAGAGAATTTGAGATTTTAATCGCTGGAAAATCTTTTAAAGCACTTCTTATTTTTGTTGATGGTATGACTAATTCAGAATCAATAAACAATAATATCTTAGCTCCTCTTATGCTTAAAAATTCAATTAAAATGACGCCTTCAAAACAAGTGAAATTAAATAATGTTCAAAAATTTAATCTTCAAGATTTTCTAGTTAATAAACTTATTTCTCAAAATGTTGTTGAAATTTCAAAAGATTTTGAAGATTGCTTTGGAAAAATAAACTCTGGATTTACAGCTCTTTTTGTTGATACTCTAGATGTTGCAATTTGTATGGAAACGAAAAAACTTCCTGTTAGATCTATTCCAGCTTCACAATCTGAAACTGTTGTAAGAGGCCCACAAGCAGCATTTATAGAGAGTTTAAGATCAAACACTTCTCAGATTAGAAAAATTATAAATAATGAAAATCTTATAATCGAAAATACAAAGGTCGGAAAGATCACTAAAACCAACGTTTCTATCTGTTACATGAAAAATATAACAAATGATGATTTAGTTTCTGAAGTAAAATTTAGGCTAAACAATCTAAAACTTGATAGTATTACATCTTCCGGCGAAATTGAAAATTTAATAAAAGACAATTTAAATAATGTTTATCCAGAGCTTCTTGCGACTGAAAGGCCTGACAAGACAAGCAATTTAATTTTAGCTGGAAGAGTAGCAATTTTAGTAGATGGATCACCTTTTGCTCTAATTGTTCCGGCATTTATGTTAGATTTTCTAGTTTCGCCTGAAGATATAAATTTAAATAGTGCATTTGCGAACTTTTTAAAATTAATAAGAGGAATTGCCTATTTTATTGCAGTTCTTCTCCCTGGAATTTATATTTCTGTAACGACTTTTCATGATGAATTTCTTCCGACAGAACTGCTTCTCGCGATTAGTAGTGCAAGAGAAAAAATTCCGTTTCCAATTATTTTAGAAATATTTTTAATGGAGCTTTCTTTTGAGCTTATTAGAGAAGCTGGAATCAGAGTTCCATCAGCATTTGGACAAACTATTGGAATCGTTGGAGCTCTTATTTTAGGTGAAGCTGCAGTTTCAGCAAATATCGTTAGCCCTATTTTGGTTATAATTATATCTATAACAGCCATTTCAGAGTTTTCTTTGCCAGACTATTCTTTCTCATTTTCAACTAGAATTTTTAGAGTAATTTATATTATTTTGGGCTATCTTTTCGGCTTATTCGGAATTTCCTGCGGTATTTTTGCACACCTAATTTTATTATTTTCATACAACTCTTTTGGAGTTCCATTTTTATCATACACTTCTTTTAAAAGTTATTTTGTTAAACCAATTTGGCAAAACGAAAAAAGGTCTGAAATTTTAGATACTAAAAGACCTCTAGAAGAGCCTCATATATCAATGAAATGGAGGAATAATGAAAAATAAACTCACAGTTTTTGAAGCAATTTCAATAATTACAATAATCACAATTAGTCAAATAGTTCTAGATTTTCCTGAATATTTAGTTGATTTAACAGGAACAGGAACACTAATTAATTTAATATTTTTAGCAGTAATCTCTCTTATATTTTGCTTTATAATTTCTAATATTTTTAAAAATTTTTCAAACCATGATATTATTGATATTTCAGAAATTATTGGTGGAAAAATCTTAAAATTTATAATATCAGTTATATTTATAATATTCTTGTTTTTACTAGCAATTTCAGGTGTTTCGAACTTTTTATTTTTAATAAGAAATATATTTTTTCAAAACACAAATAAACTTTTTGTTTTATCAATTTTTATGGTAACTCTTCTTTTCTCTGCGACTAAAGGATTTTATTCATTAAAAAAACTAGATACTGTTATAATAGGAATTTTGGGGTTATCCATTTTTGCTTTATTTTTCGGCGACAATGGAAATTTCAATAGTAATAATCTTGTTCCGGTTTTCGGATATAACTATGAAACCACTTTTAAAACTGGACTTTTAAACATTTTTATATTTAACTTCATGCTTATATATTTCTTTTTAATGCCAAACCTTTCTAAGAAAAATGATTATAAAAAAATTGTGTTTTCGTCTTTTGGAATAAATTTGGCTTTGCTATTAATCTCAGTAACTTCAATACTTTTATATTATCCAACATCAATAACACATTCGCTTACAAACATAAACACAATGAACACTATCCTTCTTGTCACAAGAAGAATCCAGATTAGCTCATTTTTATCACAAACAGACAGTATTTTTATATTTATCTGGAGTTTTGCAATTCTAAGCTACATCTGTTTTTTAATAAATTCGATAATATATATTTTAAACAAACTATTCAATTTTAAGAATAAATCAAAGCTTTCATTTCCAGTAGTTTTGGCCATTTTAATTGGAGTTCTTTTAATAGATCGAATTATAAACATTGAATTTTTAGAAAATATTGTTTTAAAATATTTTTCAATATTTTTAACCTTTGGAATATCTTTTATAATTCTTATTTTAGGTTATTTTAAAAACAAAAAGAAAGGTTTAAATAATGCGAAAAAAGCTGTTAAATAAAGCGATTATTTTATTTTCACTTCTAATAATTTTCTTGCTAACAGGCTATGTAAGTAGTGAAGAAAACTTAGAAAATTATTATTATGTCATGGCTATTGGAGTTGATAAAGGAACTGATACAAAGATAAACTTAAATATTCAAATTGCTTCAAACTCTTCTGGAAATCAAGATTCAGATGGAGGATCATCACAATCTAATTCATCTAACATCTACTCTATTCCTTGCAATTCAATTGATTCAGGAATTAGTATTTTAAATAATTATTTGAGTAAAAAGATAAATGTATCACATTGCTCTGCAATTATTTTCTCTGAAGAGATTGCTAGATTAGGAATTAAAGAATATATAAATTCTTTAGGAAATAACCCTGAAATAAGACCGACTTGTAACATAATAATTTCTAATACTACAAGCCTTGATGCACTTGAAAAGATTTCAAATTCAACTGAAAATTTTTCTTCAAGATTTTATGAGTTTTTAAAAAGCTCTGCAAAATATACTGGATATTCAATAATCCCAGAACTTAGTGAGTTTTTTTATTGTTTAAATTTTAGTGAAAATTCTGCAATTGCAACATATGCAAATGTTTCAGATGAAATCTTACAAAACACAGGTATTGCAATTTTTCAAAAAGATAAATATCTAGGAAATTTAACTGTTTTAGATTCAATAGCTTATTCTTTAATAACTGATAGATTAGAAAGTGCGACAATTTCAATCCCAAGTCCTAATGATTCTACAAAACTTATAGATGTTTTAATTAAGCAAACTAAAAAACCTGAAATAGACTGTAGTTTAATAAATAGTTATCCTTTTATAAATTTAAAATTTTCTCTTGAATATCACGTTTTAAGCTCAACATACGAAATTGACACAGATTCTCCTTCTGGAAATTCTCTTTTAGAAAACTCTATAAACACTTATATTCAAGAGATTGTCTCAAATTTCTTATATCAAATTTCACACAAATATAATGTTGACATCTGTAATTTCAAAAACAAATTTATTAAAAACTATCTTACTTTAGATGAGTTTGAAAAAATCCATTGGAATGAAATTTACAAAGATTCATATTTTGAAGTTGAAACTAACGGAAAAATTGAGAGCCTTGGAATTTTCTCACAAGAATAAAAAATGAGAATTGGGGACTGTCCCCAATTCTCATTTTAAACATTTCCTTCTATTCTACTGCATTTCAGGTAATTTTCTAAATATCTTTATTTTCGTTTTCTCCGAAAAGATTTGCAAATTCATTTTGAACTCTTTTTTGAAGATTTGTAGCATAAGTTCTGCTTGCACCTTCAAAATCTGTAAAGCTATAAAAATTCTTGATATCAGTATCTTGATTTGAGAAAAATGGTTTTGCTAAAACTTTAGCTTTATATTCATTAGCTTTATCTAAGTTTTTCTCAACTCCGTCACCCCAATAATATAATTTTCCTAAATAATATGAAGAAAATACATTATTTGTAGCCTCTGATTTTTCAAAATATTCTTTAGCTTTTGCGTGATTTGTTGGAGTTCCTTTTCCATTATAATAAATAACTCCTAGATAATATGATGCTCCACCAATTCCATTTTTTTCAGCATCTTCTAAATAATTTCTAGCTTGCTCGTAATCAACTGGAACACCAATTCCTCTATAATATCTTAAGCCTAATTCGTATTTAGCTTCGTTATTTCCATTATCTGCAAGATTTTTAAGATTTTCTATTGATATAATTCCCATAAAAATTATCCCCATTTCTACTATTATTCGTTATTTACAGATAAATTTTACCATTATTTATATCAAAATACTATAAAAATCACATATATTTTATGTTACATTTTTATTTCAATTATTTTATCTCTTTGCAGTTTTCATCTTCAACATAATATTTTACATTTTTCATTTTATCTGGAAGATACTGTTGTTCAACCCAATGTCCTGGAAAATCATGCGGATATTTGTAACCTTGGCCATATCCAAATTCTGACATTCCGCTCTGCAGGAGCATTTCTTATATGCATTGGAATTGTTCCTGTATCTTTCTTAGAAACGTCATTTAAAGCTTTATCTATAGCTAAATATGAAGCATTTGATTTTGGAGATTTTGCAACATAAACTGCAGCTTCAGCTAAGATAATTCTAGCTTCTGGCATTCCAACCATTGTTACAGCTTGCATTGCAGAAGTAGCAACAACTAATGCTTGTGGATTTGCCATTCCAACATCTTCTGAACTACAAATTACAATTCTTCTAGCTAAGAAAACTGGATCTTCACCTGCATTTAAAGCTCTAGCAAGATAGAAAACAGCAGCATCTGCGTCTCCGCCTCTCATTGATTTTATAAATGCACTTATATTGTCATAATGGCTATCACCTGTTTTATCAAACATTGCCTTTGGCTTATTAAAACTTTGACTAAGGACTTCTTCTGTTAATTCTATAAATCCATCTGAATTCATTTTAGTAGTTAAAACAGCAATTTCTAAACCATTTAAAGCAGTTCTAACATCACCATTTGAAAGTTCTGCAATCTTTTCAATCATATCATCTGAAATTTTTATATTATATTCTCCAAGCCCTTCTTTTGAAGTTAAAGCTCTTTTTACAACTTTAATAATATCTTCTTTGCTAAGTGGCTCTAATTTTACAACCATTGAACGTGATATCAAGGCTTTATTTACTTCAAAAAATGGATTTTCTGTTGTCGCACCAATTAAGATTACAGTTCCATTTTCAACATATGGCAAAAGCGCATCTTGTTGTAATTTATTAAATCTGTGAATCTCGTCGATAAATAATATACATTTTCCAGATGGATTCAAAAGTGGATTGTCTGCCTCAGCAATTGCATTTTTAATATCGCCTACACCACTTGTAACAGCATTTATTCTAACAAATTTATATTTTGTAGTTTCACTTATAACCTTAGCAAGTGAGGTTTTTCCGACATCCCGGAGGGCCCCACAAAATAAGGCTTGAAAGTCTATCTGCTTTTATTGTTCTATATAATAATTTATCTTTACCAATAACATGCTCCTGACCAACATATTCTTCTAATGTTTTTGGACGCATTCTAAAAGCTAATGGTTCACTACTCATTATTTATTCTCCAAAATTTATTTTCTTAATTCTGCTTTTAATGATTTTTCTAGTCTTTCAACGATTTTATTCATAATTTCATTTACTTCTTCATCTGTTAAAGTTCTATCTAAAGTTCCGAAACTTAAAGAAACTGCAATACTCTTTTTGTCTTTTCCAAGTCTTTCGCCTTCATAAACATCAAATATTCTTGATCCTAAGAATAATTTTCCTCCAGCATTTTTAATTTCTTTTTCTAAATCACTAGAACTTACACTCTTATCAACAACTACAGACAAATCTTTATTTACTTCGGGGAATTTTGAAATCTCCTTAAAGCTCATTTTTCCAGTCTTTTTATCTAATAATTTATCTAAGTTAATTTCTAAAATGTAAACATCTTCTTTCATTTCATTTGGATGAAGTTTTCCAACGATTCCACAAACATCATTATTAACTGATATTTCAGCAACTTGGTATGGGTGAAATTCTTTAATTTCTTTCTTAGGTTTTACAAAACTATATCTTGAGCTATATCCTAGATAATCTAAAATCTCTTCTGCAACACCTTTAATTACATAGAAATCAACCTTTTGCTCACTATTTAACGAATTGAAATATTCTCCTGCCATTAATGCGCAAAGTTTAGTGTTTTCGCCATATACTTCACCTTTTTTGAAAAATCCTTTTCCAATTTCAAAAATTGAAACATCTTTATTATAGTGTGCTTTATTATATTCATAAGTTTTAACTAAAGATGGAATTAAACTATATCTTAAAACATTTCTCTCTTCTGTCATTGGATCTTGTAATCTTAGTTCTTCAAACTCGTCATAAGTATATTTATGAACTTCTTTGTCATTAATCAAAACATAAGTAAGAGTTTCATTAAGTCCCAAGTTTACCATCTTTCTTCTAATTTCTCTTAAAGTGTTATTTCTAGAACCTCTCTTCATTGGAACAACTGGTAATTTTCCCTCGATATTATCAACGCCATAAATACGGCTAACTTCTTCGATTAAATCTTCTGGAATTGAAATATCTAATCTTCTTCTAGGAACTGTAACATCTGCTGCTTTTCCACTGTCTTTTGCTGTAAATCCTAGTTTTCTAAATACGCTTAAAACCTCGTTTTTTGGAATTTCAGTTCCTAATAAATCATTTATTTGGCTATATTCCACAGAAATTTTTCTATCACTTAAATCTGCTTTATTATATTCGCATCTACCAGTTCTAACTGTTCCACCTGCATATTTTTCTAGTAAGTGGCAAGCTCTTTCAATAGCCATATATGTTCTGTTTGGATCAATTCCTTTTTCAAATCTGTTTGATGCTTCACTTCTTAAAATCTTTTTAGAAGTCTTTCTAACCATTACAGAATCAAAAATTGCAGACTCAATTATAATATTTTTAGTTGTATTTTCAACTTCTGTTGAAAGTCCACCCATTACACCAGCAAGACCAATTGATTCTTTTCCATTTGAAATTACTA
This sequence comes from uncultured Clostridia bacterium, assembly GCA_947627595.1. Lineage (GTDB taxonomy): Bacteria > Bacillota > Clostridia > TANB77 > CAG-508 > Scatovivens. Next base: position 20,918 of record CANQWQ010000002.1, on the reverse strand, counting down.
AATCTGTTTCATCTAAAGTTCTTTCATTTTCATCAAGTGTTGTTAATTTTTCGTTTTTATTTGCTTGACGAACTTCTAAAACTCCGTTTAATCTATCTGCATCGTAGAAGTGAAGTGGTTGGCCACATTCAAGCATTACATAGTTACTAATATCAACAACAACATTTATTGGTCTTATTCCACTAGCAATTAATCTGTGTCTTATAAACTCAGGGCTTTCTTTAATTTCAACATTCTCAACTTTTCTTGCTAAGAATAATGAACAATTTGGAGTATTTACATTTAATTTAAATGATTTATTTAAATCTTCTCCAGACTCTTTATGTGATAAATCTATATCTTTAACCTTTTTATCATAGATTGCACCTAACTCATAAGCCATTCCTAAGATGCTTAATAAATCTCCTCTATTTGCTGTTAAATCAAAATCTATAACATCATCATTTAATTTCATATATTCAACTGGATCTTTTCCAACTGGTGCATCATCTGGTAAAACATGGATTCCAGTTTTATCTTCTTCTGATAAGAACTTTTTATCAATTCCAAGTTCAAATAAAGCACAAATCATTCCATTTGATTCTTGTCCACGAATCATACCCTTTTTGATTGTTCCATCTGGAAGTTCTGCTCCAGCTTTTGCAACAATAACTTTTTGACCTTTAGCAACATTTGGAGCACCACAAACAATATGTAAAACTTCAGTTCCAATATCAACTGTGCAAACATGAAGATGGTCTGAATCTGGGTGCATTTCGCAAGTTAAAACTTTTCCTATTACTAAATTTGTAGCATTTATTAATTTTTCGGCACTGTCATATTCGTTGCCGACTCTAGTCATATCTTCTGCGATTTGGTGAACTGTTAGACTTTCGTCCAAATCGACATAATCTTTAACAAAATTTAAACTTAATTTCATTTCTATTCTCCTTCATAATATATTAACAAGTGCGAGAGCATGGTAGGCTCACTAATTACTTGTCCATACGATCAAATTGTTTTAAGAATTTAATATCGTTTGTGTAAAGATATCTCATGTCAGTAATTCCGTATTTGAACATCGCCAATCTATCAATTCCAGTTCCAAACGCAAATCCCGCATATTTATCAGGATCATATCCGTTCATTTTTAATACATTTGGATGAACCATTCCAGAACCTAAAACTTCAATCCAACCAGTTTGTTTACATAGTGAGCAACCTTTTCCACCACATTTGAAGCAAGTTACATCAACTTCATAAGATGGCTCTGTAAATGGGAAATAACTAGGACGGAAACGAAGTTCTGTCTTATCTCCAAGCATTTTTCTCATAAATACTTCTAAAGTTCCCTTTAAATCTGCAAGAGAAATTTTTGTCTCTTTTCTATCAATAACTAAACCTTCGATTTGGTTAAATTGATGTGAATGTGTAGCATCATCTTCTCTTCTATATGTTTTTCCAAGAGTTATAATTCTTATTGGACTCTTTTCTTCATTTGCAACCATTGTTCTAGCTTGAACAGCAGATGTTTGAGTACGAAGCAAATATTTATCAGTGATATAGAAACTGTCTTGCATATCACGAGCTGGATGCCCCTCTGGAAGATTTAATCTTTCAAAGCAAAACTCGTCTGTTTCAAGCTCTGGACCTTCAACTACATCATAACCCATTGATGTAAATAAATCTTCGATTTCTTCAATTACTCTATTTAGTGGATGTTCACTTCCACGTCTGATTTTCTTTGAAGGAAGTGTAATATCAATAGCTTCTTTTTCTAGTTTTTCTTCTAGATTTTTTCTAGCAAATTTTTCTTCCATCTCTGTTATTTTTTCTTCAAGCTTAGTTCTAGCTGTATTTACTAGAGCTCCAATTTTTGGTCTTTCTTCTTGACTCAAATCTTTTAAATTTTTAAGAGCTTCTGAAAGCTCAGATTTTTTTCCAAGAATTTTAACTTTTAATTCTTGTAATTCTTTGATGTCTTTGATTTCGCTGATTTTCTTTTCAGCATCTTGTTGAATTTTTTTGATTAATTCTTCCATTAAAATTTCCCCCTATTTTTTTAAAACAAAAAGTCCTATATATTCTATTAGAACATATAGGACGAATTTCCTTCGTGGTACCACCTAAGTTTATTTTAAAACAAAAGTTTAAAACCTCAATTAAGCTATAACGTAGCAAACGTTTAACCCTACAAGCTTTAAGCCTTCAAGTTAAAACCTATGAAAGCGAAATTTCAAAACTAGAATATAAAATGAGCTTTCAGCCTGTGGCTCATTTTCTCTAAATATATTTTGCCTAATTTCTACTTAACTTTCTTTATAACGGCTTTTTATTTACGTGAGTTATTATAACACAATAATTTTAATTTGTAAATACTTTTTATCTTTCATTATCTTCTTGTTGTAATTGTTCTTTTAATTTTTTAGGATCTGGAACTGCTCTTAATGTAACTTTTGCAGGTCCTAGTGCAAGTTCAACTTCTGGAGTATAACTCTTAAGAACCGCTTTAGTTGTAGTATTTACTTTTTGTGCAAACTCTGATAAACTTCCTTTCATCTTACTTTACCCTTTTAATCCTTCTAATTCATTAACTCTAAATTCTCTAACTTTCATTTTAAGTGGTGCAATTATAGTTTTTGAAATAACTTTTGCAGTAGAAAATCTATTTGAGAAAAATGTTTTTGTTCTAGCCCAAACACTAGGTTTTCTTAGAGTTGTTGAAATCCATTTTTCTCTAGTTTCCATGGCCTCTTCTAATTGTAGTCTTTTCTTATCATTTATATCACTAATTTCTTTTTCAATTTTCTTAATTTCTTCTTCTATCTCACCTATTTCAACTTGATTTGTTTTTTCGCTTTCTAGCATATTAGAAATTTTTCTTCCACTTCTGTTATCTTGTTCTACTTTAAGATCTTCTAAGTCTTGAAGTGCTCTAATATCTTTAAAATCTACTGAACTCTTCTCTTGTTTTTTTGATGAAACTTTATTTAACATATTTTCGCTTTTTTCAGAAAGTCTAGATTTTAAATAATCTTTAAATCTCATCTCTTTATCTTCATTTTGTTTAATTGACTCATCTCTAAAAACTTTTCCAACGAAGTGTGTTTCAAGTTCAACTTTTTTAAGAATTAATTCTTCAAGCTTTAAATCATAATAATCGCTAAGCTCTGTTAATGCAATTTCATAATCTGTTAGAACATCAAGAATATCTTTTTTAATTACTCCATAATTTTTAGATGTTTCATTAAATCTAGGATTTATTCTGTTCATACTAACATATATTGATTGAAGTTGATTATTAACTTTTTGATTTATAGTTTCTGTTGAAATTTTATCTGCTAGCGCTCTATTTACAAGCGCACTAGTCTGTATATTATTTGTAGCTGTATCATAAAATCTTTTTAATTCTAGGTTTGCGGATTCTTTTTCAGTATTTTCTGCCATTTGCACACCTCTTTTCGATTTAATTTAAGCTCTTAATCTTTTAGTAATTTTCTTTCCTTGAGAAAAATCAGTTTTCTTCTCTTGCTCAACTTTTTTAAGCAATTCTTTAACTTCATTGGTATTCATGTAATCTAAATTATATATTTTTCCTTCATAGACAATAGTTCCAAGTTTCATAACTTTGAATACCGCCTTTCTTCAACTTAATTATAATATATTTATATTTAAAACAAATGTCAATATAATTAATTAACTTTTTTTCCGTTTGTTCCAATCATTTTTGTAACTGTTGAGCTCTTATCATTATCAATATAATATAAGATATTTCCAGCTATATTAATTTTTGTATTGTCAGTATTAACTGAAACAAGTTCTTTTGATTTTTTTCCATTTGATGAAACCATACAAATTTTAGAATTCTTTTTATTTAAATAGAAAATTCCAACAGTTGTAACATTATAAGTATCACAATCTAATTTGTCTGTAACTTCTTTTTTCTTTGAAGTATCTTTTAAGCTAACTTTCATTAGTTTACCTTTTTCATTGTCAAAATAGTAAACATAATCATCTAAAATTTGGAACTCATCAAATGAGCTTTCTTTTATTAAAGTCTTATAGTTTTCTCCATCTAAATCAATTGAATATAAATATCCCATAATGTCTGAAAAATAAATAGTCTCATCTACTACTTTAAAATCAACAACTCCTCTTTTTAAAAGAACTTGTGGGTTTTTTCCATCTATATCAACTCTAGAAATTGTATTTGGGTTTGAAGTTAAATAATATATCTTTGAATTATTTAAATACATTTTTGTTGAACTTGATGTTGTAGATAATATAATTTGTTCATTTTTTCCATCTTGTCCAATTTTCTTTATATCGATTCCACCAGTAGAGTTTGGTGTGGTATAATAAACATTTCCATCAAAATAATTTATTGAATATGCTTGATCTTTAGTTAAAGTCTTTTCTTCTTTTTTCTCTTTTCTAACTAACCCTTTATTATAATTATAATAAAATGTAGCATCATCACTTTGAGTAACTAATCCCATGTTTGAGTCATTGTTTCCGATTCCATCTTTTACACTAAATATTTTCACAAGAACAACACATAAGATAATTAATAATACTATTAGCAAAACAACTATCGCTACTGTACTCACTTTTAATTTTTTCTTTAATTTTTCTTCTTCAGTTTTCATCTTTCGACTCCTTTATTCATATAATTCAAATTGTGAATTTACTTTAAATTCAAATCCATCAATATTTAAGGTAGCTTCATCACCATCAATTGAAACTGTAAATGTAGATTCTGGAACTTCTAAAGTTATTAAATCAGCTAAAGTATAATCTCGTCCTTCTGATTCAGCTTGAGCGATAGCTTGTTTTATACTTTCAACTAATTTGTTTTTAGCTTGTTCTTTTACTGCTTCAAGTTCTGCTGGTGCAACTGGTTGTTCGCTTGTTTCAGGCTCTTCAGGTTCTTCTCCTATTGTCTCATATCCTTGTCTTTTTAAATTTTTATTAACATATTCTATTGTAGCATCTTTTATAGCTTTTACTTGTTCTCTAAAAACATCTTCATCTTGTTCATCTAGGAACACACAATTATCTTTAGTTAAATCATCAACACTAACTGATTTAAAATTAACTTCACTATCAAAGCTAATTGTAAATGAGAAAACATTAAAATTAACATTTAATTTGTTTTGTAATGTATAAGAATTTCCTGAGTTAACTAAATTTGAAGTAATTTCAACTTTTCCGACAATCTCAGAATTTGTTATTATATTAAATGTAATATCAAAATTTTCTGAAACATCTGCTGTTTTCTTAACAATTTCTATAGAATATCCATTTTGGCTTTCTGTATCTAAGAAAGTTATATTTACGCTATTTTCAGTTTCTCCATATTCATAATCTATATCTAAAGTCTTTTCACCCGCAAAATCAACAGCAACTTTATATGTTATATCATTTGCTCCGTAAACTTTTAAAGTATATTTTCTGTTGTTGTCTGGTGTTCCTTCATATAGTGAGCTTATAAGACTAGCTATTCCGAGATTTTATAGTTTCTTTTGTTCCTTCTTTATCATTTAAAACTGAAAGAATTTCATCTAATAATTGATCATCATTTTGAAGTGCTTGTAATAACTGATCTGCAAGTTCTATTGCTTGCTGTTCAGATAAAGTCATTGTATATTCTGTAACATCTATTTTTCCAGAAGCTCTATCTAAAGTTATTCCGTTACTAGTAAAAGCTTCTACTGGAACTTTTTGATTTATAATATCTACATATTTTTTTAATATTTCATCAGATAATTTTGGAAATTTAAAATCTAAATTTTGAATTAAACCAAGCTCTGAATCCATTTGTGATAAATTTCCATTATCATCTAAAAATCCATTTATTACTCTAGGTAAACCTTGATATTTAGAACCAACATGTTTTATAAGAAAATCTTCATTGTAAAGTCCTAAACCTTTTTCTGAAGTTAACATATTAAAATCTAAAATATCGTTATCTTGATATTTTATTACGATATCTGAAGAAGATTTATTTGAACTTGGCTCATTTTTTGATTTTGCTTCTATTGTAACATCATTTAAATCAAAGTCTGATTCAGGAAGATTAGAAAATTCTCCTTCTATTTTTATTTCTGATTCTGAATCATCAGTTTGATATTTAGTATTAAAGTTATCTGTTTTTTCTAAATTCAATACATTTGAAAAATTAGTTTTTCCTACATATTGCACAAATAAATCTTTTGGTGTTACTTGATTTTGATTTTTAAAATACATATAAACTGCAACTGCAGCTACACATAATAAAATTAAAAGTATAAATAAAACTATTATTACTTTGGCAGCCCCGCCTTTTTTAGGCTTTTTGGGAATTTGATTATTAAGCATATCGTCAATCATATTTGCCACTTTTAAACTCTTCCCCCTTTTATCTATCAATTCTATAATATTATATATTTTAATTAAAAAAATAACAATAGTTTATTCCATAAAAAAATAAGAAATTTTCAAAACCTGAAAATTTCTTATTATATATTAATTTTTATTTTTAAGCATTTGGATTATATCTCTTCATTTCAGATAATGTCCAATCATTATCTCTAGTTATTATTATACTTCCACAATATGGACATTTTCCAGAAGATAAAACTGTTGTAGCACCACCGCAATTTGGACAATTCATTGTACCTGGTTTTGTTCCGCCTTCTTTTGTCAAAACGCCAGTCTTTCTAACGAATGTCAAAATGTATGGATTTACATTATTATAGTTTGGATCGCCTTTTAGAACTTTTCCTGTAGTTTCGTCAACAATATAGTCATTCATCTTTGATTCAAGAACAATTCTTAAAACATCTCTATCGCCTTGTTGTTCAAAACTATATAATCTAGAAAGGTTAACACTAACTCTTTCAATCTTATTAATTTGTTTATTTGTAATATATCTTTGAACTTGGTTGTTTGTTTGTTCATATAACTCAGGTGTAATAAAGTATCTTATAGTTTCTAGGTTTCTATCAGACCAAGCGTATTGAAGTTTTACAAATGTGTCTGAAGCATATGATAAAAATTCTGCTTTATTAAATAATGGGTCAAGTGCTTGGATAGAATTTTCAATTTCTGTATCAGAAACTCCAAATAAAACTTCACGGTTTTGTTGTCTCTTTCTTTGAATATCGATATTTTGGCTATTTAAGTTTCTAAAGCCTCTATTGCTATTAGTTCTACCATAAAATCTATCTCTGTTTTTCTTACTTATATAACTTATAAATACTGCAAATATCATAAGCATAATAAAGAACATAACAAAGCTTTTAAAACCACCGACCTATAAAGTAAAATCCTCCGCCTGAACCATAAGAACCTGATGAGGAACCACTGTAATAGTAGTCGTCATCCCAGCTACTTGAAGAACTTCCCCAATCACTAGATGAGCTACCCCAGTCGCTAGAAGAACTTCCCCAATCATCATAGCTACTAGAGCTATCATATGAATCATAATCTCCCCAATCTGCAATTGTTGGAATTTCTAAGATTAGAAATGTAGCAATTAAAATTACTACTAAACAAATTAAAATCTTCTGTACCTTTCGCATATTTAAAATCTCCAATAATTATTTTATTATTTTTATAATTTTTAATGCTTTTTCTCTTGGAATCATTAAAACGTGTGAGCAACCTTTACACTTTAATTTAAAATCTAAGCCTACTCTTAAAATCTCCCATTGATTAGAACCACATGGGTGAGGTTTTTTCGTTTCAACGATATCACCGATTTTATAATCCATTTATTATACCTCTTTGTTTAGCTTGTCAATTCTAGCATTTATAGATTCTTTTCCTAAAACTTTTAATATTTCGCAAAGATCTGGAGTATTACATCTTCCAGTAATTGCAACTCTTATTACAGTACTTACATCTCCAACATGGCCTAATGGATAGCTATCCGGATTTTCTTTAAACATTTTAACTTCTCTAGCAAATCCTTTTTCTTCAGCCAAATCTTTCATTTTATTAAACCATGTTTCTTTGTCATCATTTTCATCATAATATTTTTCAAAATAAGTTTTTACTAAATCTTTGATTAAAGCTTTATCAGTAACTTTTTGCCACTCATATTCAATTTTTTCTGGTAAAAATTTGTTGTCATACATGTATGAAATAATATATTTTACATCAGACCATTTTGCTATATCTTTACGAGGTTTAACGTTTCCTCTTTCAATTCCTAGAACTCTTAAAGAGTAATCTTTGTCAGCCTCTAGCATTTCTTTTAATTCGTTATCAAATTTTTCTGCCCAATTATAAGCAAACTCATAAACCTCGTCTGCATTAAATCTAGAAATTACTTCTTTAGAAACATCTAGAAGTTTTACCATATCAAATAAAGCTCCGGCTAACTCCCATTTTGTTGATTTGGAAATCAAAATCTTTCATCATATCTTTATCAGGATTTTGTTTTCTCCATAACTCAAAATTAGAATTTGCAATATTCATTAAATACTCTTTTAAAGCTTCTTTTGGGATTCCTTCAGTTGTATAATAGCTAACTGCAGCTTCAGGATCTTTTCTTTTGCTAAGCTTTCTTCTAGAACCATCTTCAGCTTTTTCAAGTGGAGCTGTGTGAGCATATTTTGGAGTTTTGAATCCCATTACATAGAATAATTGCAAATGAAGTGGAATACTAGCTATCCACTCGTCACTACGAGTAACTAAGGTTGTTCCCATTAAATGATCATCTACAACGTGTGCAAAATGGTATGTTGGAAGTCCATCAGATTTTATAATAACTATATCTTGGTCATTTTCAGGCATATCAATATTGCCTTTAATAACATCTTTATGTTTAATCTTTTTATCTGGATTTCCAGGTGATTTAAATCTTATAATATATGGATCACCATTTTTAATTTTTTCGATTGCCATATCTACTGGCATATTTCTACATTTTGCCCATTTTCCATAATAACCAGTTCTTTCCTGAGCTTTAGTTTGATTTTCTCTAATTTGCTCAAGTTCCTCTGGCGAACAGAAACATGGATAAGCAATTCCATCTTCAATCATTTTTTTAGCATATGATTGATAAATATCTTTTCTTTCACTCTGAATATATGGACCATAATCACCTTTTCCAACAGTTTCATTTGGATAAAGGTCATAATCTTTATAAGCTCCTAAAATTTCTTCAACACCATTTTCAATTTTTCTTTTTTGATCTGTATCTTCGATTCTAACGAAAAATACACCACCTGTTTGATCAGCTATTTTTTTAGCAATTAACCCTTGGAAAATTCCACCAACATGAATAAAACCTGTTGGACTTGGTGCAACTCTAACGACTTGAGCACCTTCTGGTAAATTTCTAGGTGGGTAAATTTTTTCGTAATAATCTGCTCCCTTAACATCTGGGAAAATTAAATCTGCTAAATCTTTTCTATTCATAATCTCACAAAGGCTGATTTAGAGCCTTTTTCTATTCTCCTTTATTTTAATTTTTTTATTAATTCTTCTAATTTTAAAGTTTCTTTTTCGCCTGTTTTTATAGATTCTATTTCAAAATTTTCTCCATCAAATCTATCTCCAATGACAGTAACATAAGGTGTTCCATAGACTTTTGCATCTCTAATTTTTGCACCTATTTGCATATCTCTATCATCTAAAATTGCTTCAACTCCATTTTCTTTTAATTTAAAATAAATCTCTTCAGCAAGTTTTGATTTTTCTTCATCATCAGATTTTGCAACGATTTGAACTTTAAATGGAGCAACATTTTCTGGTAAACAGAATCCGCATGGACCAAATTTTGGATCATTAATTAAACATTGTTCATATAGAGCAGCAACTGTTCTACTAACGCCGATTCCATAGCATCCCATATAGAAATATTTTTCTTCTCCATCTTTATCAGCATATTTTCCATTCATCATTTCAGAATATCTAGTTCCTAGTTGGAAAATATGGCCTAATTCCATTGTTCTAATTTCTTTGAAATTTGAAATATCTTTTATTCCATATTCTTCTTTTAAGTATTCTTGATAATTTTCTTTTTCAAGAATCTCAGTATTTAAGCCGATTCCTGTTTTTTCATCATATAAAATCTTGTCTTCGCCTTGGTCAGAAATAAGCATAAACTCTTCGCTCTTTTTTCCGCCCATAGCGCCATTATCAGCAACTATAGGAATAACTTTCATTCCAATTTTTTCAAATATTTCTAGAAAAGCATTTCTAACATTTTCATAAGATTTTGCCATTCCTTCTGGGTCTGTATCAAAGCTATATGCATCAAGCATTGGAAAAGCTTTTCCTCTAAGTAAATAACCTCTAGTTCTAATTTCATTTCTATATTTTTCACCAATTTGGTAATATGTAACTGGTAAATTTTTATATGATTTAATCTTTTCTCTTAAAAATTCAAGCATAGCTTCTTCGCCTGTTGGGGCTAAACAGAAAACACCTTTATTTGATTCTGTTAAAAGCATAGTTCCATCATTTACATATTGATCAAATCTACCTGAATTTTTCCAAAGCGTATCTGGTTGAAGTGTGGGAAGAAGGACCTCGATACAGCCGTATTTATTTAGAGTCTCAACTATTATTTGTTCAACTCTGCGTCTAACTAGTAATGGAACAGTATTATAGCCAAAAAGACCTGCACCATATTGAACAAGTTGACCTGTTTGTAGTAAAATGCTTTGGCCTGGGTACATTTCATCAATATTAGAAAGCTTTGTAGTACCTGTGCCGGTTTGTGATAATTTCATTCTCATCTCTCCTTCCTTTGAAAATCTTTTATATTATATTATAAAATTGCTTTTTATTCAACATTTTTTGAGAATTTTTATAAGACAAAGGGGACGGTTCTTTTGTCTCTCCCCGTCCTATTGTCTATTGTTAATCTAATATTTTCCAACTTCCTATATGTGAAGGCTCAATTTCAAATTCAAGTCTTTCTTTGGTAATCGGATGCAAAAAGCTTAAGCTGTAGGCCCAAAGTGCAAGCTGTTTTCCTCTTCCACGCGTTCCATACTTTTGATCACCTGATAAAGAGTGTCCTCTTGATGCAAATTGCACTCTTATTTGGTGATGGCGTCCTGTGTGCAAATCAACTTTTACAACGCTCATGTTGATTTCTTCATTGTATTTTACAACTTCATAATCAAGTTCAGCAAGTTTAGCGTTCTTCGTGCCTTCTGGAACAACTTTAGATGTGTTTGTTTTTTCATTTTTTAACAAATAATCTTTGAATGTTCCTTTTTGACATTCCATTTTTCCATCAACTATTGCTAAATATTTTTTATGAAAATCTTTATTTCTAACTTGCTCTGAAAGCCTTGATGCAGCTTTTGAGGTTTTTGCAAAAACCATTATTCCGCCCGAGTTGGTCTATCTAATCTATGAACTAACCCAAGATATGCTTCACCTGGTTTATTATATTTTTTCTTTAGATAATCTTTTACAATAGTCAACATATCTAAATCGCCGGTCTTATCACCTTGTGAAGGGATATTAACCGGCTTTTCAACAACTATTACATGATTATCTTCATAAATCACGTTTAATTCCATTATTTACTCTCCCAACGACTGTAAATTCCGCATGGTAAAACAATTTTTGAATCTTTCATAGGAATTCCAATTTCACCTGAAGCAAATTTTCCTTTTAAAATTTTATCTTTAAGTTTTCCTTCAATTTCTTGATTTGTTGCAAATTCTAAATATAAGATATTTTCTAAGACTTTGCTAGATATTCCAGTTGTATAAGAATTTATCAAGAAAAACAATGGATTATCTGATAAAACTTTTGAGCAAAGTTTAACAAGATCTGCAATATTATTTTCAAACTGCCAAACCTCGCCATTTTTTCCTCTTCCATATGAAGGTGGATCCATAATTATTGCATCATATTTATTTCCACGTCTAATTTCACGAGAAACAAATTTTGTAACATCATCAATTATAAATCTAACAGGCTTATTTGAAAGCCCTGATGAAGATATGTTTTCTTTTGCCCAAGAAACCATTCCTTTTGAACTGTCGACATGAACAACACTCGCACCTGCATAACTACAAGCAACTGTAGCACCACCTGTATATGCAAACAAATTTAAAACTTTAATTTCCCTTTTTGAGCTTTTAATTTTATCTATCATCCAGTCCCAATTAACAGCTTGCTCTGGAAAAAGGCCTGTATGCTTAAATCCCATTGGTTTTATATTAAATGTCAAATCTTTATATTTTATTTGCCAATTTTCTGGAAGTCTTTTATTGTATTTCCAACCTCCACCACCCGAAGAACTTCTATTATAGCGTGCATCAAAATTTTTCCATTTTTTAGGAAAAGATTTTTCTTTCCAAATAATTTGAGGGTCAGGTCTTATTAAGACGATGTCCCCCCAACGTTCAAGCTTTTCTCCGATTGGCCATATCTAAAATTTCATAATCTTTCCAATCATTTGCAAGTTCCATTTAAAACAATCTCTCTTTCTTGATTATTTTTTTGTAATTACTATCTCATTAACATAAGTTCCAAAACCGCCATATTTAAATGATATATCATAAAGTCCTTCTTCTACTGAATCATTTAAAGTTTGGATTGCACTTTGATATTCTGCTAAATTTCCTTCATATTTAACTGTAACATTATTTCCAAAATTTACAGCTGTTACAGCAGTTCTAGCATAAAATGTTCCATTTGAATTATCTATTAAATGTTGTAAAACATCTTTTACAGAATCATGATATCTTTCACCTTCATACATTAAAAAGGCTTCATCAAAATTGTATGTGTTATAATCGTAATTTTCTTCATCTTCTTTATAGCCTTTAACTGTAGAATTTGCAATAGATTTTGCACCATTTACAATTTTTTGACCTAATGAACCACCATTTTTTGAACTTGTTGTATCTGTTGAATCTGAAGAACTTGATGAAGAAGCTTCTAATCTTTTTCTAGCTTCTTCTGATTTTCCATCAAAATCTTTATCTATTACAAAAATTCTAAAAGCTAAAATTGCTCCACCTAAAAGAAGTATTATTAAAATCGCTAATATCCATTTCCATATACCTTTTAATATATCTCCCATAAATAAAATCTCCTTTTTAAATACACTTATAATTATACAAAATTTTCCGCTAAAAGTCAATAAAAATGGCGACAGAGAGGCGAAGCTCACCTCCCTGTCTTGATCGTTGCATAGTCACGCTTTTGCTTTTGCCATTGCAATCTCGCACATCCGGATGACAGACTCGATAGAGCCTGCACGTGCGAAGAACCGTCCGTTGTGGCAAAAACAGGCATCTCGTATTCCGGAGATCTCAGGTAGCGTCTTTTCATTTCCGCCAGCCCACTCTTCCGGAAAAGGAACAATCTGCCCGAATTTGTTCTCACTTGAGGGTGGAACACACTGAGCAGCCCAGCCACCAGCAGGATACGGAAAAATCACAAACTTGATCTTACTGTCGTGTTTCTCGTTATACTTGATGACCTCGTCTACCCACGGCATCGTCTGGCTGTAAATCTCCAAAATGCCATTACTGGCCAGAGCATAGCTTGTATCCAGTACCTTTTTGGCGAGCAGTTCAGAGTATTTCTCTTTGATAATCTCTCTTAATACCCTTTCTGCCACCATCTCAGCCTGGAAGAAAGCACTCTCGTAATTCGGAAACTTTCCAAACCAGACCGGAAGGAATTTGGTTATAAAGCTGAACATGTGAGTACCAGCCTTTTCGCCATTATCTTCCATGTCAATCGGAAGAATTATTTCCCGGTCAATTTGGCTTTTTACCGCGTGTAGTATGTCGCTACTTGCATTCGAATCGTAGTTTGCGACAACCTTCTCGATTGCTTCTTCGGCATAATACTTCCAGACGAGACCTGCGCTTGCATACTTTTCGCCGGTCGGTCTTCTCTGGTTGAACCCTGCCATGTGATGGTCAAAACTTCCTCCGCCGACATCAATGTTGATGTCTGTGATACTGAGCTCGCTTACGTCTCTTGTCCGTACAACATGGACTTCTAAATCAGAGTATACGATGCTTAAGATTGCAACCCCCACAACTTCGTCGCAGTGAAATATTCCGTTGTGGGTACCTATGTTCACTGGACACATAGGCTTTACGCTTGTTCCTACGCTTACAATCATTCTTATTCCTCCTTTAAATTATTAGTAGTCGTCTTAAGACTTTTTACAGTTCTAAGACATACAGCAAGGAACGTATGATAAAGCTGAAAAATCAGCCAATATCTTAATTATTATAACATATTTTTTCATACTCTTCAAATTTAGATAAAATTGATACCAATAAAATCATTTCTTTTTAAAGCCAATTTATAATTATCCTCCTAAAATTAAAAAAACTTTAAATGATTTATTATTAAATTAGCAAAGCAGATGGAAGCCCATCTGCTCTGCTTTTTAAAAAACTACTTCTTGTCACATTCACACCTACTTTTCCACACTTCTTCCAAAATCTGTTTACGATATCTCACATCCCAATTGCAATAAAACTTACGATAAAACTCTAATAACCGATTTCTACACTTTTCATACGTTTTTGGAAATTGCATTATTCCTGGCGAAAAAGTATTCTCACGTTCTCCCCACCAAGCTATTGTAAGCTTATCAAGATATTTCTCAGGAATTCTGCTTAACAATTCTACAAATTCCCACGAAGAAATCTGATCATACATTCCAATATCTTGCCAGTGTTTTACCATCGTGTTTTGCTTAATATTTATTGGGAACAGCACAGTATTTGTACCTTTTGGCAGATTTTCATAAACAAAATCCAAAGAATTGAGACAATCTCTAATTTGCTCTTCACGGCTCAAAAACGGCGCACCTAAAAGAATATTTACATACAGCCCTATTCCATATTTCTCGCACATTTTGGAAACTTCAATATACCGTTTAATATCAATATCTTTGTTGTAAATTGCTCTCACATCTTCATCTGCAGACTCGAACCCAAGCTCGAAACTCACAACTTGCTCATCCCCCAAAATTTCTCTAATGTCTTGAAGCTTCTTTTCAGTAATAGTAGTATAGTGAGTTTCCATCGTTATGCTCGGGATTCCCCTATGAGAAACAAACTTTAAGACTTCAATAAACAAATCGTATGGAATTTCTCTTTCGGCCAAAAATGACCCATTTGCTTCGAGTTCTAAATCATTGATGTCATAATCTTCTAAATGAATTTTTGCAAGTTCTGGCATTACATTCTCTAGTGTCAAATGATAGTCAAACCCATAATTACAAAAAGTGCAAGCATTTTCGCATCCGCATGAGGCAAACAGCAGCTGATAATTTTTATTTGCGACCTTGTTAAGTGAAACTAGTAGCGTTCCTGGAAGAATTTCTATGTTCTTCCGCATTTTCCAGATTTCATGAGTTAAATATTCATTCATTACTCATCCCTCCAATGATAATTGTTAATTTTTTACATTTTTATTTTATAACTTTTTTGAAAAAAAGAAGTGACCTTTTTAATATCAAAAAAGTCACTTCTCATCTATTTTATAGGAATATATAATTTCATTTTATCATTTTCTAAATATTCTTCAATATCTGGCAAATCCTCTAATTCATAATTGCAAGTAATAATAACTGTTCTATAAATTTTTCTGCAAAACTCATCTAATCTAGTAGAATTAGTATATTCTGTTTCAAATACCAAATAATTTGCTCCTCTTAACTTCAACTCTTTGGATTTTTCAAATTTTTCTTTAGAGGCTATATAATAAATAGCATCACCAAACTGGCTATTTTTGTCATACTGAAGAAGTCCAAGCTCTGATTTACCTTCTACATATTTATAATTCTTTTTCCAAAACTCAGGAGCTTCAATGTGGCACTCTCTAACAGTTGTTTTTAATGGAATTACATAAAAATCAAATTTCAAATTTTCTTCAATATGATAATTAAACTCATCTACTATTTCTTCACTTTCAAGCTCATATTTTGGGAAAAACTTTAGACTATTTTTATTATTATTTATTTCACTTGGTAAGAAGCCCATCATTGACTTAAAAGCTCTAGAAAATGCTTGTGATGACTCATAGTTATATTTTATTGCAATATCTAATATTTTTTCTTTTCCTTCTAGCAAATCAATAACAGCCATTGATAATCTTCTTTTTCTAATATACTCAGCTACAGTATAATTAGTAACAAACAAAAAAATTCTGTGCATAGTATATTCATTAACTCCAAGTATCTGAGAAAGTTTTTTATAACTAATTTCTTCACAAATATTTTTTTCGATATATTCAATTAACTCATTAAATCTTTGATTACTTTGTTTATTCACTTTATTCTCCACAAATAAAATATGATTTATTATATCAAAATATTTTTTTGTTAACAATATAAAAATAAAGTTCAAGAGCCGACCTTTTTAGGGGTCGGCCCTTGGCCACTTTTAGTCCTGACACTTCAGCGACAAGCTAGTGGCAAGCCATTCAGAAGAAGCTCAGCCGTCGATTACGACATAGTTCGACTCAACCTCGCTTTTGATCACGAAATTGAAATCAATCTTGGTAACTACGCCATCCTCACGGGTAACGCTGTAGAACACCACCGTCGCGTCGCACGGGGCAGTGAGCCACTCGCCCCAAAGGAACGCCTTGAAGTAGTGCTGCAGGTCCTGATCGTTCAGGGTAATGAGACCGTTGTCCACAGCAAACTGCATCGCGTCGGTGAATTCGTCACCAACCGCCCAAGCTTCCAGTGGCTTTGGCATTTGCTCCCAGATATTGGCCTCAGGATTCACAATCCTGTGATTTTCCAGGAACCACTCGCGCTCGTTCGGATAGGGGTTTTCCTCTCCGTCCACTTTGAAGAAATCACCCACCTTGGCCTTCTGGCCCTTGGCTTTTCCTGTGGGATCACTGTTTACTACCTCAGTTGACCTGAGGTAATACGTATCTCCCTCCCGGGTAATTTTTCCCTGAGAAATGAGCCACATCTCCATCTCGGAGCGTTTGCCCAATTCGTAGGCCAGTAACTGCTTGCCGTGTTGCTTCTGAATTTTCCTCGCCATAATGTACCTCCTTTGTTGTTTTAGTTAATGGCGGCAATGATTCTGTCTCTCGACACAAATCAATATTATTATAGCACAGTTAACATAAAAAGTCAACGATTATGATTTTTGCTATTTTAAAAATTTCATATAAAAAACAGAAGGAGCAAGCTTGCGCTTGCTCCCCTGCCATCCCGTGTAAGCCGACAGGATGTCGATGGTACAATCGAATCAGAACTTCTCGAGGCTCTCCCACTTGGACCGAAGCCACGGACTGTTGATGGTCTCGCCGTTGGAGAAAGGAACGTACAGGCCACCCTCGGTGTAGCCGTTCTCCTCCAAAATAGCGATGATGCCATAGCCCTTGCAGACGTAAGTCGAGCTGTCCCGATAGACAAAGACAACGCGACCATTGTTCTTGCAGAACTTGCCGAGCCGATCCACCACTGTGCTGTCCAGACACGCACTGTTGATCAGGGGCGCCGTGTGATCCCCACAACCATGAAAGGTGATATCGACACCCTCCGCAGGAATCTTGAAGCACTTGTTCAGCACCTCATTCGGCAGCTCGCCAATCCCATGCTCGTCGCACCAGTGCTTGCAGTCGTCCACAAACTCGCTCTCGCGGGTCTGCCTAGCAGCAGCCAGCAGCTGGTACCAACGGTTCTGTGCCTGCTTCGGATAGTCCCCATTAGAAAAGGGGACAAAGAAGCTGGCCTCACGGCAGGCCTCCCTGATTGCCTTGTAAGCTCCCCGGGTATACGGCGTGACGTACATGACTCTCTCAACGATGAACGCCACCGTTGAGTTATTCATGCAGTAAACCGCACCAGAGAACTTCGGGGCCGTAGGGAGTGTGGGCTCTTCTGCTGAGCCGAACTGTGGGAAAACCGAAGTCATTCCCTGGTCAATCCGGATAGAATCCTTCATGACCTCCTGAATCGTATTGTAGCTTACCATCTGTCATACCTCCTTTAAAATTTTAGTTGCGACCACCACGAAGTGAACCCCATGGAGATCTATGTGAAAAGCTACAATTATATTATACCATATTATTGCCCAAAAGTAAAAAATGGGAAAAGGGGGACTGTCCCCTTTTCCCATTTTGTTAAAATTACTTCCAGCCGTTTCTCCATTTTAGTACTCTTATAGCGTATTGTATATTTTCGACATCCTTATGCACTCTCTCAATTTCAGAAAAAAGTTCTCCATCCATCTCAGAAAAATACCGTTTGTCAATCATATCATACCTTTCAAGCACTTCACATATAGCAATTTCAGTTTGCAAAGTAAGAGATTTATAATCGCCCTCTTCTACATATAAATAAAAATTTTCGCCTTGAAATTCGACATCTGCCCCTTTTTGTTTTAATGTTTCAATTGCTAAGTTATACATTGCCGACAATTCTTCTGCGGAATCCATAAAATTGTCTATCTGCCGGTTAAACCGAATGTGATCTGCCACTACAGCCACGACTATTGTAATTATGATTAATACTACAAACAACATATTGCTCATATATAAATACCCCCTAAATTATTTTCGATATTTATTAATAAATTCAGTTTCAAAGGTATTATACAAGGCTTTTGACTAATTGTCAATGAAAATCACATTTGTAGCAATTACCACTTATATTTTTCTAAATCGACTTTGTAATTTTCAACAGTAATTCCATCTTTTTCTAATTTTTCTTTTTGCTTTTCTATTCCACCAAAAGCAAAATTCTTTGATAAATTTCCTTTATTATTTACAACTTTATAGCAAGGATATTTTTCTTCATCTGGATTATTATGAAGAATATTTCCTACAACTTTTGCAAGTCTTTTGTTTCCCAAATATTCTGCAATTTGTCCATAAGTTACGACTTTTCCTTTTGGAATTGTTCTCAAAAATTCATATACTTTTTCCTTCATATGTTTTAATTTCCTTTATTTCAGTTGGTTTTCTTGGTGTTGGTAACCTACTGTATTTCAATTCTAATCTACTAAAGTTTTTATATAATCTTTTAACTCCATAGAATATATATAACTGGTTTTTCCATCTGCATATAAAATATATAAACTATCTTCACTCAAAATTAATCTGTTATTATTTATTGTTAAAACATAATCACTAGCTGACAAATCTCTTTCTTCGTCCATTCTATCTCCGTCTACTTCAGTCATTAACAATTTGTTTAAAAATTCGTTTTTTTCATCTTCTGATAATTTTCTTTCTATATCTTCATGTTGAATAATAATTTCTTCGGTTTCAAATAATTTATTCTCTTCTCTGTAATACTCTGTAAAAATGTTGTGTATCATGAAAACAAACTTGCTATTTATTTTTATGCCTTCAATAAATTTATTATTTTTATTTGATATACATCCAACATTTCCATTTCTTAGTTCTATTTTTATTATTGTTCCATTATTAAAATCTATGTTATACTCTAATTCTCGAGGATTTTCTCTATCTTCGTCATAATCATCTTTTTGCTGGTCAATTAATGATTCATATAATTCTTCATCTATTATGTTATCTTTGTCATATCTAAATTCATATAATATTTTTGAAATTGTTTCTTTATCAGTAATATTCAAAGTATTGCCAGATGTTAAACCTTCTATAGAAATCTTATCAGTATCAATCTTTACAGGTTCTTCATGTAATTTTTCATCTACTATCTCAATAACTTTTTGAGAAACATCTTCTGCATCAGTTATTGAATAATAATTTTTTCCTTTTTTATATTGAATTTCATAATCTCTTTCATCTATCATCATCTCACTGCCATCATTAAATATAAGTTTATATTCTGCTGGCATTATTACGATATTACTATAAAAAATTGTACCATGACTATGGCCAGTGTCTTCAATTTTGTATTTATCACTTTCAATATCATAATTACTTAATAAGCTTTGCAACTCAGCTAATTGCTTACCCTTAAGATCTATTTTTATTACATTATCTTCATCCTCATCCTCATAAGTGCCAGAAAAATCTAGAAGACTACCATAATCGTATACAATTTGTATTTTATCAAATTTACCATCTAAATCAGATGAAGATTCATTTTCATTATCAGATTCAGATATCTCGCTAGTTTCGTTTTTGCTTTCAGATGCAAGCGTGCTTTTTGATTCAGCTACATCATCAGATTTATTTGTACTATTGCGATTTCCAAATTCAAATAAAACAATGCCTATTAAAACAACTATAAGCAAACAAATAAATATTAATAATTTCATTCCTACTGTATTTTTTTCTTTCATTTTTTATCTCCTTTGTACAATTATTTTCCGAATTTCATCACAATTTATAACTTCAATTCCATTATTTATCAGAAGTTCAGCTAATATTCCGTTTCCGTCAATTAATTTTCCTTCGAAATTACCATTATATATTTTCCCAACTCCACAAGATGGACTTCTCGGCTGAAGTATTGCTTTTGTTATATTTAATTTTTTTGCAAACTCTAAAACTTCTTTTGCTCCTCTTTCAAAATATTCTGTTACATCATTATTTTGATTATCTATAACTTTCCTTTTTCCATCAATTATCTTTATTTCAGCTGGTTTTCTTGGTGTTGGTAAACCACCTAATTGTTCTGGGCAAATTGGAATTGCTTCTCCCTTTTTTACCATATTAAATATTTTCTCATTAAAATTATTTCCACCACTATATTTACAATTTATTCCAACTAAACAACTACTAACAAAAATCATTTTTTATATTTTCTCCTCATAATTTCAAAAAAATAATTACTTGTCCGACTAAAGTATAACAAAAAAGCAAGTGATTGTAAATATCACTTGCTTTTTTAATTGTAATTATTTAATCTACATTTACACCTTTATTTAATAATCTATTACCTACAAAATAAACTATACAAATGTATATTGCATATATAAATATTCCCATCATCATTATACTTTTAAGAGCAGTTGAACTAACTACTATAT
>CANQWQ010000001.1 GCA_947627595.1 uncultured Clostridia bacterium | reverse complement strand
AAAAAGCATTCAAATATTTATGGTATGTAACTATATATTTTTCAAAAAAGTGTGACATATGTTTGACTAATCTACATGTCCCCATTTCCCATTTTTCATTTTTACTTGAAAAATAGGAAAAAATGTTATATAATTCTAAACGTATAAAAAAGAAGCGGAGGAACTAAAAATGAAAGTTATTTTAAAACAAGACATTAAAAATGTTGGAAAAAAAGATCAAATAATTAATGCAGCAGATGGATATGCTAGAAACTTCTTATTTCCAAAAGGTTTAGCAGTTCCTGCTGATAATAAAAACATGAGTGAATTAAAGTCAAAACAAACTGCAGTTGCAAATCAAAAAGCAAAAGACTTAGAAAATTCTAAGAAACTAGCAGAAGAATTAAAAACAAAAACACTTGAGATTTCAGTTAAAGCTGGAAGTAATGGAAAACTTTTTGGAGGTGTTACTTCAAAAGAAATTTCAGAAGCTTTGAAAAACCAGCTTAACGTAGATATAGATAAAAGAAAAATTCAAACAGACACAATAAAACAAGAAGGAATTTATAAAGTTGATTTAAAACTACTTGAGGGAGTCACAGCAACAATAAATGTTCATGTAAAAGCAATAGTTTAATTCAAATTTGAAAGGAGCAAGCTATGGATTTAAACAAAGTTCCACCACACGACATTGAAGCTGAACAAGCTGTTCTTGGTTCAATGCTATTAGATAAAGATGCGGTAATTGAAAGCTTAGAAGTTTTAAAAGATTATGATTTTTATCGTGAAGATAATAAAGCTATTTTTCAAGCAATTACAAGTTTATATTCAAAGGCTGAACCAGTTGATTTAATTACTGTAAAAAAGGAATTAACTGAAAACGGAAATTTTGAGCGTGTTGGCGGAATGGAATATTTAGCTTCACTTCCTGGAAAAGTTCCAACAACTGCAAATGTTGATAAATATATAAAAATAGTTGAGGAGCAGAGTTTAAGAAGAAGATTAATTCAAACTTCAAATGAGCTTATTGCTTTAGGATATGATGATACTGAAAATACAGAACAAATAGTTGATTTAGCTGAGAAAAGAGTTATGGAGCTAACTCAAGATAGCTCTAACAAAGGTTATAATTCAATAAAAGATATATTAGTTTCAACTTTAGATGAACTTGAAAAATTATATAATCAAAAGGGTAAAATTTCTGGAATCACTACAGGTTTTGTGGGAATAGACAGAATGACTTCAGGACTTCACAATTCAGATTTAATAATTTTAGCTGCTAGACCTGCCATGGGTAAATCAGCTTTTGCAATTAATATTGCTACAAATGCTGCAAAATCTGGAGTTCCAGTTATAATATTTAACCTTGAAATGAATAAAGAACAGGTTGTAAACAGAATTTTAGCTAGTGAAGCACTTATTGATAGCAATAAATTAAGAACAGGTCAGTTAGATGATGGAGATTGGATGAAAGTCGCTTCAACTTCAGGAATCCTAGCTGATACTCCAATATATGTTGATGATACACCAGGAATTTCAATTATGGAAATTCGAACAAAATGCAGAAAATTAAAAATGGAGAAAAATATAGGACTTGTTGTAATTGACTATTTACAGCTAATTTCACCATCATCTGGAAAGAAAAATGCATCACGTGAACAAGAGATATCTGAAATTAGTAGATCTTTAAAAATCTTAGCAAAAGAACTAAATGTTCCAGTTATTGCGCTTTCACAATTATCAAGAAGTGCAGAAAAGAGAAATGATGAAAAAAGACCTATGCTTTCAGACTTAAGAGAGTCTGGAGCAATCGAGCAGGATGCTGATATTGTTATGTTTATTTATAGAGATGATTATTATAATAAAGAATCAGAAAGTCAAAATATTGCTGAAATCATCTTTGCTAAACATAGAGGTGGTTCAACAGGTACTGTTAAATTAAGATGGTTACCAAATTACACGAAATTCTTAGATTGTGCACCAGACGAAATGGTTACAGGCGGTTAAAAATGATTGAAGAAAAAGTTTTAGATACGATCAAAAAATATAATTTAATAGAAGCTAAAGATAAGGTCCTTCTAGGTGTTTCAGGAGGGCCTGATTCTATTGCAATGTTTTATATTTTAAATAAACTTTCTAAAGAGCTTGATTTTGAAATTTTTGTTGCGCATATTAACCACGGAATAAGAGAAGAAGCCACAGATGATGAACAATATGTGGAAAAGTGGTGTGAAAAATTTGGCGTAAAGTGTTTTGTTTTACATGCAAAAGTTGAAGAACTTGCTAAAGAAGAAAAACTTGGAGTTGAAGAAACTGGGCGAAAAGTTAGATACGAGTTCTTTGATAAGGTTGCAAAAGAAGTTGGGGCAAATAAAATTGCTGTTGCACATAATAAAAATGATAATGCAGAAACAGTTATTATGAACATCTTAAGAGGTAGCGGAAGTAAGGGGCTTTGCGGAATTGAAGCAAAACAAAACAATATTATAAGACCTATGATTGAACTTGAAAGAAGTGAAATTGAAGAATTTTGTGAAAAAGAGAAACTAGAACCAAGGATAGATAAAACAAATTTTGAAAATGAATATACTAGAAACAAAGTTCGTAATATAGTTATTCCCTACATTAAAGAGGAATTTAATCCAAATATAGTTAATTCTTTAGAACGTTTATCAGAAATAATGAGAGAACAAGAAGAATATATTCAAGAAGAGACTGAAAAACAATACAAAAATATTGTAATTAGTGAAATAAAAAATGATGAAGATGAGTATAATATAATTGTCTTAAATTTAAAGAATTTCAACAATTTGCCGATAATAATAGAGAAAAAAATAATTCTTTTAGCAATTCAAAAACTTTTTGGAACAGTTAAAAAGATAGAAAAAATTCATTTAGAAGATATTATAAAACTCTGCAATAACAATATTGGGAATAAATATCTTACTCCAAATAAAAATTTGAAAATTGTAATAAAAAATAAACAAATAAACATAATTAAGTTAAAATAAAGTATCCGTAGTAACTCTTAGAATGGCCTATGTTACACGGATATTTCTTTTTTGAAAACCTATTGCAAAGGCATAACCTATATGCTATATTATTTAATAGAAATTGAATTTTTGGGTATAAGCAGGAGGTACGGTTTGAAAAGTGGAATAAAAACATTAGCTATGTGGCTAGTAGGAATTGTTTTATTTGTTGTGTTATTAAATGCTAATTTTAATAACGAAAACACAAAAATGACTTATTCTGATTTAATTAATAATATCAAAGCTGGAGATGTCTCAGAAATCACTGTTTCTAGTGATGGAACTACAGCTGAGGTAAAATTAGATTCAGATAGTATCAAGAAAGAAGTTACAATTCCTAGCTTAGATAGCTTCATGGATACAGTAACTGAATATATGAATGAAGATCATCAAAGTTTTCAATTAAATCAAGAAGAACCATCAATATTATCAGTAATATTTGATATATTCTCACCATTTATCATATTGATAATTTTCTTATTATTCTGGTTATTATTAATGAATCCAAGTGGTCAAAATAATGCTAACAAAACAAATTCATTTGGAAAAAGTAAAGCTAGAATGATAAATATGTTAGATGACAAAAATAAAGTAACATTTAAAGATGTTGCTGGTGTTGATGAAGAAAAAGAAGAATTAGAAGAAATAGTTGAATTTTTAAAAGCTCCAAAGAAATTTACAGATATGGGAGCTAGAATTCCAAAAGGTGTTCTTTTAGTAGGTCACCCTGGAACAGGTAAAACTTTACTTGCTAAAGCAGTAGCTGGTGAAGCTGGAGTTCCATTCTTCTTTATAAGTGGTTCTGATTTCGTTGAAATGTTCGTTGGTGTTGGTGCATCAAGAGTTAGAGATTTATTTGATCAAGCTAAGAAAAATGCACCATGTATTATATTTATAGATGAAATTGATGCAGTTGGTCGTCAAAGAGGTGCTGGTCTTGGTGGAGGCCATGATGAAAGAGAACAAACTTTGAACCAATTGTTAGTTGAGATGGACGGATTTACTAAAAACGAAGGTGTTATAGTTTTAGCTGCTACTAACAGACCTGACGTTTTAGATAAAGCTTTATTAAGAGCAGGAAGATTTGATAGACAAATTGTAGTTTCAAATCCAGATGTTAAAGCTAGACAACAAATTCTTGAAGTTCATGCTAGAAAGAAGAGATTAGCAGAAGATGTTGATTTAGAAGTTATTGCTAGAAATACAGCAGGATTTGCTGGTGCAGACTTAGAGAATGTTTTAAATGAAGCTGCTTTACTTGCTGCCAGAAGAAATAAACCTGAAATTGGAATGGCTGAAGTTGAGGATGCAATGGTTAAAGTTACTATGGGTCCTGAGAAAAAATCAAGAGTTATTAGTGACAAAGAGAAAAAATTGGTTGCATTCCACGAAGCTGGCCATGCTGTTGTTAGTAGATTTTTACCAACACAAGATAATGTACATCAAATTTCAATCATTCCTAGAGGAATGGCTGGTGGTTACACTATGTATAGACCATCTGAAGATAAATCATTTATGAGCAAAATGGAAATGGAAGAAAATATCGTTTCACTTCTTGGTGGTAGAGTTGCAGAACAACTTGTATTAGGAGATGTTTCAACAGGTGCTTCAAATGATATTGAAAGAGCTACAAAAATTGCAAGATCAATGGTTACTAAATATGGTATGAGTGATAAATTAGGCGCAATTGCTTATGGTTCTGGAGAAGAGGAAGTATTCTTAGGAAGAGACTTTACTAAAGAGAGAAATTATAGTGAAGAAACTTCTGGAATAATTGATGAAGAAGTTAAGAGAATAATTGATACAGGCTATGAAAGAGCTGTAAAATTATTAACAGACAATATGGATAAATTAACAGCAGTTGCAAATGTCTTACTAGAAAAAGAAAAGATTGATGGCGAAGAGTTCGAAGAAATAATGAACAAATAATAATTAATAAAAATTCCCTCACAAAAGTGTGAGGGAATTTTTTTGTTACAAAAAATTAAAAAAGTTTTTTTATCGGGTAAAGGTAAAGCTTTCAAGTCTAAGCATAATTTGATTTGCAACCAGTAATTACAGAATTGAAACAAAGCTTGTAACAACTAAAGTAGCTCGCTTTGATGCGTTCGGCTTACATAAAATAATACCGTTGACATTATATTTTGAGATGGTAAAATGAGCTTGTACAAAAGAGGAGATAATTTAAGAAACTTTAGATTTGGGGGCTTATGGCAATGGATGTAACAAAAATGAACTCTTTAGATAAAAATATTTTAAGTTTGATTGGAAATACAAATAAAGAAACTGCTGAAGAAAATAGTAATAAAAACGCAGTTTTAGTTTCAACTCTAAGAGATTTGATAGCTGGTGAGTGTTCAAAAGATATAGCAGACAGGCTTTTACTACCAGAAGAAATTGTTAAAGCTCATAATGAGGGAGTTTTACACTTCCACGATAAAGATTATTTCATACAACCAATGCATAATTGTATGTTAGTAAATATAAAAGATATGTTAGATAACGGAACTGTTATGAACGGAAAATTGATTGAATCACCAAAAAGTTTTAGTGTTGCTTGTAATGTTACAACTCAGATTATTGCTGCAATTGCGAGCCGGACAATATGGTGGACAATCTGTCGATATAAGGCACCTAGGAAAATATTTGAGAAAAACTTATGATAAAATTTTCAAAAAGAGATACTTAGGATATATCGAAAAAGGAGTAACAGACGAAGAAGCTAAGAAAAGAGCACATGAAGATGCTTTAGAGAGACGTCAAGAAGATTTAGAAACAGGGGTACAAATGATTCAGTATCAGATAAATACATTAATGACTACAAATGGTCAGACACCTTTTGTAACAATATTTATGTATTTAGATGAGACTAATGAGTACATTGATGAAATTGCTTTAATTATTGAGGAAATTTTAAAACAAAGATTAAGAGGAATCAAAAATGAGCAAGGCGTATATGTTACTCCAGCATTCCCAAAACTAATTTATGTTTTGGATGAAAACAACTGCTTGAAAGGTGGAAAATATGATCATATAACACGTTTAGCTGTTGAATGTTCAGCAAAAAGAATGTATCCTGATTATATTTCTGCTAAAATCATGAGACAAAACTATGAAGGCAATGTGTTTAGCCCTATGGGTTGCAGAAGCTTCTTATCACCTTGGAAAAATGAAAAAGGTGAATATGTTTTTGAATCAAGATTTAATCAAGGTGTTGTTAGTATAAATTTACCTCAAATTGGAATTATTGCAAATGGAGATGAAGAGAAGTTTTGGAAATTATTAGATGAAAGATTAGACTTATGTTTCAAAGCTTTAATGTGTAGACACAATAGACTTCTTGGTACAGTTTCAGATGTTTCTCCAATACACTGGCAATATGGAGGTATTGCAAGACTTAAAAAAGGTGAGAAAATTGATAAATTGCTAAACTGTGGATTTTCAACACTTTCTTTAGGATACATAGGAGTTTATGAGATGACTAAACTTATGAAAGGTGTTAGTCATACAACTCCTGAAGGAAAAGAGTTTGCATTAAGAGTAATGCATTATTTGAGAGATACAACAGATAGATGGAAAAAGGAGACAGGACTTGGATTTGCTCTTTATGGAACACCAGCAGAAAGCTTGTGTTATAGATTTGCTCGTGTTGATAAAGAGAGATTTGGCGATATTCCAGACGTAACAGACAAAGGATATTACACAAATTCATATCATGTTGATGTTAGAGAGAAAATTACAGCTTTCAAGAAATTGAGATTTGAAAGTGAATTTCAAACAATTTCTTCAGGAGGTGCAATCTCTTATGTTGAAATTCCAAATATGAGAAATAATATTTCTGCATTAGAATCTTTAGTTAAATATATGTATGACAATATTCAATATGCAGAAGTAAACACAAAATCAGATTATTGCCATGAATGTGGTTTTGATGGTGAAATTATTATAAATGAAGACAATGAATGGGAATGCCCAAACTGCGGAAACAAAGACCACGCAAAACTAACCGTAACTAGAAGAACCTGCGGGTATCTAGGTGAAAACTTTTGGAACGTGGGCAAGACAAAAGAAATAAAAAGTAGAGTTTTACATATGTAGGAGGATTTTATTGTGAAAGTGGCTGATATCAAGGAACTAGATATCCAAGACGGCGAAGGCGCCAGAGTTTCAATCTATGTTAGTGGCTGTCACTTTCATTGTAAAGGGTGCCACAACCCACAAGCTTGGAACTTCGATTATGGAAGAGAATTTACTGAAAAAGATATAGATTATATTATTGATTTAATGGATAATGACTATATTTCAGGACTTTCCATTTTAGGTGGTGAACCTTTAGAACTTGTTAATCAGAAAGGTCTTGTTCCACTTGTAAATAAGGTAAAAGAGAAATTTCCAGATAAAAATATTTGGTGTTACACAGGATATGATTTTGAAAAGGACGTGCTTGGAAACATGGTTTCTAAGTTTGACTTTACGAAAGATTTCTTGAAAAAAATAGATGTAGTTGTTGATGGACAGTTTGTTGAAGAAAAAAAGCTAACTGACTTGAAATTTCGTGGATCATATAATCAAAGAAAAGTTGATGTACAAAAGAGTTTAGAAACAAATTCTTTGGTCACAATGAAATTTGGTGACGAACTAAGATACAATTCAATATTTTAGGGAGGTATTAAAATGAAAGACATGATAGTATTTGCAGCTAGCGAATCAGCAGAAAAATTTACTAAGGAAATATGTGATTATTTAGGATTAGACCTAGGAAAAGTTACTAGACAGAAATTCCAAAATGATAACAATTTCGTACAAATACTAGAAACTGTTAGAGAAAAAGACGTTTTCGTTGTTCAAACAACTGAGCCACCTGTAAATGAAAGAATTATGGAAATGTTAATTATGGTAGATGCAATAAAAAGGGCTGCAGCTAGAAGAATTACATTAGTTTTACCATATTACTTATATTCTAGAACAGACAAAAAAGATCAACCTAGAGTTCCAGTTACAGCTAAGCTATTAGCACAAATGATAGAAGCTGCTGGAGTTTCAAGAGTGCTTACTTGTGACTTACATAACCCTGCAATTCAGGCATATTTTAATATAAATTGTGATGTAATTACAGGTCAAAATCATCTTCAAAGATATTTTGATTCAAAAGATATAGATGATAAGGTAGTTGTTGCGACAGATGCCGGAAGTTCTAAAAAAGCTTATAAATACGCAAAACATTTTAATTGCCCTATAGCTTTAATAGACAAAAGAAGAGACGGAAATGATGACAATGCAATTGCTACACATGTTATTGGAGAAATAAAAGAAAAAAATGCTTTAATATTTGATGATGAGGTAGATACAGCAGGCTCAATTATGGAGACAGTTAGAATCCTTAAATCAGCTGGCGCTAAAGATGTTTATGTTGGTTGTACACATGGAATTTTATCTGGACCTGCAATAGATAGAATAAAAAAATCAGACTTGAAAGAGCTTGTTATGACTAATACAGTTCCTTTACCTTCACATAAAAAAGTAGATAAAATAGTGGTTGTTTCGTTGTCAGAGCTATTTGGAGAAGCTATGAAAAGAATTAACGAAGCTACTTCAATTGGTGAATTATTTGAATAAATCAGTAAATTAGCTATTGACAAGTTGTACAAACATAATGTATAATAGGTAGCAGTTAGAGATGTTTCTACTATTTTAAACATCTTTAAAGAAAGAAATATCCCACAAAATTGGTTTTGTACTTCGAAGGGGGGGAAAATATAATGTCAGAGGTTAAAGTAAATAACGGTAATATAGAAGATGCATTAAAAAGATTTAAAAGACAATGCGCTAGAAACGGTGTTTTACAAGAGGTTAGAAAAAGAGAACATTATGAAAAACCAAGCGTTAAAAGAAAAAAGAAGTCAGAAGCCGCTAGAAAAAGAAAATTTTAATTAACAAATTAAGCAGTAAGCTATTAAAGCTTACTGCTTTTTGTATGTAAAAATGAGAAAAAGGGACAGTCGCCATTTCCCACCCTTTTCCCAAAATTGTTCTAAAATAGAAAAATACACATATTTTATCATAGATATTAAATGTAAGTAGGTGAAATGATGAAAAGACTTTGTTCCTTAATTATGATAATAATTTGTGTTTCTTTATTTTTCTATGATAATTATAGTTTTGCTCAAACTGAAGAAGATTTAGAAACTAATTCAAAACATATAATTTGCATAGAACGAACAACAGGCAGTGTTTTATATGAAAAAGATGGATATACAAAATGCGCAATGGCTTCAACAACAAAGATTCTTACTGGAATAATAGTAATAGAAAGATGTAATCTACAAGACAAAGTTACAATTTCAAGAAGAGCTTCAAATACGGGAGGATCAACATTAGGAATAAAAGAAAATCAAAAAATAACAGTTGAAAGTCTTTTATATGGTTTATTACTAAGGTCTGGGAACGATACAGCTGTGGCACTTGCAGAACATGTTGCAGGTAGTGTAGAAGAATTTAGCAATATTATGAATCAAAAAGCAAAAGAAATAGGTCTTAAAAATAGCAATTTTGTAACTCCACATGGATTAGATGATGATAATCATTATACAACAGCCTATGATTTAGCGATTTTAGCTAATTATGCTTTGAAAAATGAAACATTTTTAAAGATAGTTGGAACAAAAGAAATTTCAGTTATGGTAGGAAATAATAAAAGAATTCTAAATTCAACAAATGAATTATTAGGAAATGTAAATGGATTATATGGAGTAAAAACAGGCTTTACAGGAAATGCTGGCAGATGTTTAGTTTCAGCTTGTAAAAGAGGAAATTTAGATATAATAGTTGTTGTTCTAGGTGCTGACACAAAAATTATGAGGGGAGAAGATAGTAAAAAAGTTATTGAATATGTTTTTTCACATTTTAAAATGGTAGATACAGAAAAAGAAATTGAAAATATATTTAATAATTATAAAAAGATTCAAAAAATCAAAGTATTGAAATCCCTAGACAAATTAAATATTAATTATAAAAAAAGAGAAAATTATATTTGTCCTATAGACAAAAACAAATTCAAAAATTTAAAAACTTCGATTTATTGTTTTAATAAAATTGAGGCACCTATAAAAAGTGGTTTTGTAATTGGAAAAATTCGACTTATTTGTGATGATAAAATTTTGTATGAAATTGATGTTTATTTAGAAAACGAGATTAAAAAGACAGAAATTAAAGATTATCTAAAAGTTTTTGTTGAAAAATATAAAACATTTTTCTCGATTTAATTGAATATAAGTAAAAAATCTAGGTAATAATCCAATCAAATTATTTTAGGAGGATTATCTATGAGAAATTTTTTGAAAAGAAATAAGTTTCTTATCATAAGTTTTACTTTAATTGTTATTTTGATTTTTTCTTATATTTACACAGTTTCAGCATACACTTATGAAAATTTAGATTTTAAATATGGGAAAGTTCAGACAAAATCTAGTTTAAATATAAGATGTGGACCTGGGACTAATTATAATAAAGTTGGAAAACTGAGTAATGGAGATTATATAAATGTTTTTGCAAAAGTGGGGGACTGGTATATAATTCAAACACTTGAAAATCTAGTTGGAGCGGTTTCAAGTCAATATATAGAACCTGTCTATAGTGAAGAAGAATTTGAAGAATACTTAGAAACTAAAACTTTAGAAAATATTGAAACTAGTGAAACTCTTGATACGATTGGATCTGAGAACCAAACTAGTGAATATATAGATAATATAGAACTTACTCAAGAAGAAACAGAATTTTTAAATCTGATAAATGAAAATAGAAAAAATAATGGATTGTCAGAGTTAAAAATTGATAATGAAATTCAAAATGTCGCAAGACTTAAAGCACAAGATTTAGTGAGAAATGAATATTTTTCACATAAATCACCATCATATGGAACTATAAATGATATGCTTAAAAGCTTTAATATTCAATTTACAAAAGTTCAAGAAAATATTGCTGGAAATCAAAACTTAAAAGGAGCTGTTGAAGCTTGGATAAATTCTGAAAGCCATAAAACTAATATTTTGAATAGTGAATTTGAATTTACTGGAGTAGCAATAGCTGAAAGTTCTACTTATGGAAAAATCTTTGTAGAAGTTTTTGTTAAAAAATAAAAGAAACCCTTTTTCAAAAGGGTTTCTTTCTAAGTTATTTACTTTATAACTCTGGTTCTTCATCATCTTGTTCTTCATGTCCTTGTCCATTATGTCCTTTTTTGTCATCATCTTGTTTTGGTTCTGGCAATCCTTCTGGATCTTTTCCTTGTTCTATTGCTCTTTTATCTTTCCTTTCTTTCAAATCTTTTTTTCTATCATCAGTTATTTCTTTAACAATTGAAAGAATTTTATGAGCAATTGTTTCATTATTAGCATATATAAGACTTGATTCACTTAATCCTTTATATACATCAGGTATACTTGCTAATGCTTGACCTGCTTTAGCATCACGCTTTAAGCTTTCTTCTTCTTGTTGTTTTTGTTCAATACTGTCAAGAGTGTTTAAAATTTGTTGATATTCACTTGATTGTAATTGTTCTTGAATCATTTGATGAGCTTCTTTTAAGGCTTGTAATTCAGCAACTTTTTGAGGATCGCTAGGATCAAAGTTTTGAAGCTTTTCATTGATTTTTGCAACACATTCTAAATCTTTTGCTTTTAACTCTAAAAATTCACGTTGTCTTTTAAATCTTTCTGCATCATCTGGAGATAAATTTCCTTTAGCCTCTTCTTGCTTAATTTTATCAGCAAGACCTCTTGCAGCTTCAACAGTAGCAACTTCAGTAATATTTTGGCCATCTACAGTTAAATAATCTGCTTTAAGTTTTGCAATATCCATTCCATCTTGTAAATTCTTTTGCGCTTCAGGTGGTAATTTACCTTTTAAATCTTCAATTTCTTTATGAACTTGTTCTATTTTTTCTTTATTAATATTAAATTTATCCAAAGTTAGTGGGTTTTCCATTGAAACTACTAAAGCATCAGCTGTTAAATTATCTGGTAAATTCTCTAAATTTTGAACCAATTCAGAATCTCTACCTAATACATTGTAAACAGCAACTTTTTTACCAGAATCAGTTATTTCTTTTTTGAATTTTTGAATTGCTTGATATTGTTGAATAACTTTATATTGAGCTTCTAGTTTTGCAGCACCTTCCTTAGAAGATTCATCAATATCTTTAGCTTTTGCTAATTTAGTTTTAATATTATCACGAGCTGATTGCATTCTTTTCTCACACATAGTAATTTTTGCACGATATTCATCATTTCTTTCTTGATAAACAGCTAAATCTTCTTCTATATCTTTCATAGCTCTTTTGGCTTTTCTAACACCAGCATAAGCTTGTTGCAATTTTTCATATTTTTCTGTTTCACCAACCATTGCAAAAAGAATGGTTTCGAATGGACCTATTTCATTTTGAGTACTACGAAGACTTCTTTTAGCATTTTCATAAGCTTCTCTAGCATCACGTCTTCTTCTTTCAATATTATTTTTACCTTGAGTATTACGCAATTTATCAAATAAAGCATCTCTAGTTTGTTGCATGTCCCTAACAGCACTTAGATATTCGTTTTTAGATTCATCCATATTAAGACTATCGTATTTTTGTTGTTGTGAGTCCCAGAATTGCTTAACATCTGGGCTAATACTAACACCTGGAATAGAAGCATAATGTTCAGCTAAGTCCATTTGTTCTGCTGGGACAAGTTTTATAACCTTTGTTATATCAGCTTCATTTTCAATAAAACTTTTATGCTCTAAAAGTTCTGCTTCTTTTAATTCTTGCTCTTCTATAAGATCCTTGCTACTTCTAATTTTTCTATGTGAAGCATTTTCTCTTGGCGCTCTGAATTTATCTGGCATATTTTTTTCCTCCTATTAATATAAAATCTATATATTGAATTATTATTTTTGTAGCCCCTATGTTCTAATTATAGCATAAAGCCAAGAAAAAAGCAAGATTTACATAAAAAATTGCAAAGGCAAAAGACAGCAAACCATTGTTACAAAACGTTAACAGAATGTTACATAATATATAAAATAATGTAATTAAAAATTAATAATAACCGAAAAAGGGCTAAAAAATAGTAAAAAAAGCAAAAAGTTTTGAATTTTATGTTGATTTTCTTGAAGAAATGTTTTATAATATCAATATCGGTTATTATAGGGAACGTCCGTCTAATTGGATGTGAAAATTAATCAAACCCTTAGAGATTAAGAAATTTTGATATAGAAAAAGGATGGTAAAAGTATGACTGGTAAAAGAATAGGAAAAGTATTACTTGCTTGGCTATGTATAATTACTTTGTTAATGCCTATGGCATCTAATGTTTTAGCCGTTACTAAATTAACAAATAGTGATTCACAAGCTAGCCTAGAAACAATTCCACTTCGCGAAGGAGGAAAAGAATCTACCAACATTGGTTCAACTCAGTTACATGGTGAACAATATGATGAAAACAAATATGAATACAGTATTAATAATGTTAATGTATTAAAAATAGTTCAATCAGGAGATAGTGAATATTTAGATACATTTTATTGTTTAAATGCTGAAAAATCATTTTCAATTACATCATCTGGATACAAATATACAAAAGTTGCTGATGATTTAACAGATTATAATGATGAGAAAGTTAAAGAATGGGCTGATTCTATCGGATTAACTGAAGAAAAATTTAATTCTTTAATGTATTTATTAAATAATATATATGCTAAAAAATTAAATACAAATTATAAAGATACATATCTTTCAGAAGTATTTGCTGATACAATTGAAGAAAGTCAAGATACAGAACCACCAACAACTTTAGAATATATTAAAACAGTTTTAACTGATGATGATATTGAAGTTGTTCAACAATGGGCAATTTGGTATTTTACAAATTCAGAGAAATCTTTAAAAGGTACAACTGAAAGTGAAAACACAACTTCAAATCCTGGAGAAACTAAAGCAGGAACTAAAGAAAATCATTATCGTTCAACATCATATGATGAATTAGGTGATATTAAAGTTAAAAAAATGGAACCTACTGTAAATGAAGAAGGCAAGTTCGAGATGAGTAAAGAAGCACAATCTTTAGAAGAAGTAAGACAAGGATTTGCAAAAACTCTTTACCAATATTTAATAGATGATGCTGAAACTTCTGCAAATTATGAAACAGAAAACATCAATCCAAATAATAGACATTTAAGCTTATGGACTGGCGAAAAAGATAATGCTGAAGACTCAGAAGATGATGACAATACTCTTCAACCAGTAGTTTTAATAACTGAAGAAGAAAACGGATATGACTTAGCTTTAAGAAAATTCATAGTTTCAGTTAATGGTGTAGCTACATCAGGAAGAGTTCCAACTCCAACTCAAGATAGTTTAAGTAAATTAGCTGATGGAACTGTTAAAACAGCTGATTATCACCATGCTAAATCTCCAGTCACAGTTAAACCTGGTGATAAAATAGTATTTGAATTTAGAATATATAACGAAGGAAATGTTGATGCACAAGTTAAAGAAATAGTTGATTACTTACCAGACGGTTTAGAAGTAATTAGTAATGATCAAAGTACAATTAACTCTAATGCTAACTGGGAAGTAGAAAATGATAAACTTGTTAACAAACATTTAGCAGATAAAACAATAAAAGCATTTGATAAAACAACTAAAACAATTTCTTATGAAAAAGTTCAATTAGAATGTTTAGTAAAAGATAACCTTGATGAAGGATTAACTTTAACAAATGTAGCAGAAATTTTATTAGATAATGGAACAGATAGAGATTCAAAAGAGAACTCAATCGATCCAAGTACAATTACAGATAGTTATAAAGGAAATAAATCAAATAAAGATGATTTATCAGATACAAATTACCATTACAAAGGATTAGAAGATGATGACGACTTTGAAAAAGTAGTTATCGCTGGAAAACAATTTGATTTAAGCTTACAAAAATTTATTTCTTCAATAAATAAAGAAGATCAAAACCGTGCTCCAAAAGTAGATGTAGAACCATTAAAAAATGGAAAAGAAGATGCAGAATATACAACAACAAAGAGCCCAGTACAAGTTGAAACTGGTGATATAGTTACATTTACACTTAGAGTATATAATGAAGGTGAAGTTGATGGATATGCCGAAGAAATTATGGATTACATTCCAGAAGGCTTAGGCTTCCTAGTAAATTATAAAACAAATTATGATAATCGTTGGAAAATTTCAAATGATAGTAAATCAGTTAAATTATCTAGCGTAAGAAACGGAACAAGCAATTTAAGCAAATCTGATTTCGTAGATATTGATGATTTAGATAATGTTGATGTAGTTCTTGGACAAAGCAAAATTACATCATCAGCACTTGCTTCATCTGAAACAAGTACATCAAACTTAATTAAAGCTTTTGATGGAACAACATTATCATATAAAGATGTTCAAGTTTCATTTATAGTTGTAACTGAAGATGAAATGACATTGAAAAATATCGCAGCTATAACAGCTGAAAAAGATAAAGATAAAAACCCTGTTGAAACAGATAGAACACCTGGAAAAGATTCTACACCAGGAGATGACATTGATCCAGATAAATATACAACAGGAAATGAAGATGATGATGATTATGATGTAGTTAAGACAGGAAAAGAAAATTTTGACTTAGCACTTCAAAAATTCATCTCAGGATTAAATAATGATGAAGTTACTGACAGAGAACCTGTTGTATCTTCAACAAACGGACAAATTAAATATACTCATCCAAAATCAACACCATTATATGTTGGTAATGGAGATTTAATCACATATACAATTAGAGTATATAATGAAGGCGATATCGATGGATATGCTGCTGAAATAAGAGATAATATTCCAAACGGACTTACTTTTGTTCCAGAAAATGATACAAACAAAGAATATGGTTGGGAAATGTATGATAACTCTGGAAACAAAACTACAGATCCAGATCAAGCAGTTGAAGTTAGAACAACTTATCTTTCAAAAGAAAGTTCTGACTCAAACTTAATTGGAAAATTTGATGGAACAACATTATTATATAAAGATGTTAAATTAGTATTTAAAGTTGATGAAAGTGCAATCGATAAAACAATTACTTCAGAAAAGAGAACATTAATAAATATTGCAGAAATCACTAAAAATACTGATTCAGAAGGAAAAGATATTCAAGACTCTGACTCAACACCAGGAAATAACAATCCTGATGAAGATGATATCGATAGAGAAAATGTATATGTTAAATACTTTGATTTAGCATTAGAAAAAACATTAAACAAAGCTATTGTTACTACAAACGGTGATAGAAAAGAAATCACAGGTGATGGATTAAAAGTTGAAATTCACAGAAAGAGCATTAATCAAACTACAA
This sequence comes from uncultured Clostridia bacterium, assembly GCA_947627595.1. GTDB lineage: Bacteria > Bacillota > Clostridia > TANB77 > CAG-508 > Scatovivens. The sequence goes on along the minus strand of CANQWQ010000001.1, from coordinate 205,932 downwards.
TTCAATTCGTTTACAATGTTAAAGTAACAAATCAAGGCGAGATTGAAGGATATGCTACAGAAGTTACTGATAGAATTCCAAATGGATTAAGATTTAATAAAGAAGCAAACCCTGATTGGACAGAAGTTTCTGATGGAGTAATTAAAACAAATGCTTTAGCAAAAACATTATTAAAACCAGGTGAAAGTGCTCAAATAGAAGTAGTTCTTGATTGGGTACAAAGTGCTGAAAACATAGGTGAATTTGATAACGTTGCTGAAATTACTGAAGATTGGAACCCATATGATTCAGATGACGTTGATTCAACACCAGGAAATAACAATCCAAAAGAAGATGATCAAGATGATGCACCAGTTTGGGTTGGTATTACAACAGGTTTAGATGATCAACCATATATCATCTTACCAACAGCATTCTTAATGATTTTAGCTACAGGTGTAATTCTAATTAAGAAATATGTTTTATAAAACATAATAAATAAGGCCTTTGGCAAATAGCCAAAGGCTTTTTATTTTTTTCTAAAAATCTATTGCATTTTTAATTCTATGTGATAAAATGTGGACATAATAGAAAGATACGAGGAAATATATGTTAGTAAAAAAAGAAATACAAGAGCCAACAACTAGTTCAGATTACATTAAAGTTTTCAATTATTTCCATGATGAATATACTGGAATGATGAAAGACTTTTTGACTAGACATGAAGTAAAATTAAATGATGACGATTGTTTAATTAATTATATAATTAAAGCTAGATGTTTTACACCTAAATTTGCTGGATACACTATTCCAATTACAAACGCAATGTATAGTGAAACACTTCCAGAAAATATGAAATATGAACTTTTAATTAATAGTTATCCAATAGTAAAAAATATTTTTAGCAAATAAAAACCTTAAGTTAATAGAAACTTAAGGTTTTATTTTTTTACTTATATTTGCAAAATCTTGAAGTGATAACTCTTCAGGTCTAACTTTTACATTAATATTTAAGCTAGATAAAATATCTTCTAATTCTTTTTTTGATGAGCAAAGCCCATTATTTATAAGACTGTTTAATAGAGTTTTTCTTTTTTGAGAAAAGGCAATTTTAATTACTTTAAATAAAAATTCAGTATCATCAAATTTAACTCTAGGCTCTTTTAAAAGCTTTAAATTAATTACACTTGAATCAACATCAGGTGAAGGAATAAAACAGCCTCTTGGGACATCTAGAACGATTTTAGCATCACTATAATAATAAATATAATAACTTATAGCTCCAATATCTTTATCCATTCCAGGAATAGCTGTTAAACGATTAGCAACCTCTTTTTGAACCATAACTGTTATAGAGTCTAGATTTAAGTTTTCTTTTAACAATTTTGTTATAATTGGAGTTGTTATATAATAAGGCAGATTTGCTACAATTTTGCACTTTTTAATTGAATCATTTAAATTACTATTAATTAAGCTATTTAAATCAACTTTCAAAACATCTTGATTTATAAGTTCAAAATTATTATATAGCTTAAATCTGTCATTTAATATTTCTAAAACACTTTCATCTAATTCAATTGCAATGACTTTTCCTGCACTATCAAGAAGCCTTTTAGTTAGAGTTCCAAGACCTGGACCTATTTCGATAACTAAATTTTCTTTAGAAATTTCTGAGTTTTCGATTATTTCATCTACAACGTCATCATCAATTAAGAAGTTCTGGCCTAAGCTTTTTTTGGCATGTACTTTATATTTATTCATTACAAATCTTGTTTCTTCAAATAAATTCATAATTAACCTTCCTTTAAACATAAATATTTTACCACAGAGTTGTAAATATCGCAATATTGTGTTAAAATATTAAATTATAAAACTTTTAAGGAGAAGATAATGAACGAAAACATAACATTAGATCCTGAGTATGCAGATTTAATTTTAGAAGTTAATAAACTAAAAGATACTGTTGCTGAAAAAATTGCAGCACGTGATATGCTTGCTTTTCATATTATTCCAGACATTGAAAATGAGTATATGATGAAAATTGGAGTTCTTGAAAATGAAGCATTTGCTGCTAATTTGAAAGTGCTTAGAATTAATAGAAAAATTGAGTTATATAAAGAAAATAAAAAGCATAATATTGTTCCAAAGGAATCTGAAATTGAGGAACAATTAGATTTAGAGTTTTCTGAAATTGAAGATGAATATAATGAGATGCAAGATGACATTTACTATGATAATGATGATTCAATTACAGAAGAGGTAACATCAGAGTTTCTAAAACTTGTAAACGTTATCTATAAAAATTTGATTAAAAAGCTAAGCCCTTTAATTAATTTTCATAATACAAGATTAGATAATCAGCTTTATGAACTTTTAGAAAAAGCTTATAGAGAGCTAGACTTAACAATGATGTCTAAATTACAAATTATTTGTGAGCAAAGAAAAAATGATTCAAGCCTAACAATAGGAGATATGAAGACATTGAAAAAGGCTAAAAAGACTTATGAAAATCTTATTGATGAAAATGAGGAAATCATTTTAAATATAAAATGCTCTGAAACATATAGTAAAAAAAGAATATTAGAAGACGAAAACCTTACTAACAAAGCAAAAGAAGAGATAAACAATGAAATTGAAAAAATAAATGAAGAATATGAAAAAGCAGAAAAAGAATTGAAAAAACTTATGGAAAGTTAAATTATGTAAATTTTCTAAAACCTATTGATTTTGACATATTCCAATGCTATAATATAATTAGTTGATTTTGTGAAAAGGAGGATAGAATGAATCAAATTTTAATTTCTGAAAAAGTTTATATAACACCAGAATTGAAAAGAAAAAAGAGAATGTATAAAATAGATTTCTTTATTTCTGTTTTTTTAGTATTCATTTTATCTTCATATTATATCTATGCAGAATACGATAAAAATAAGAGTGAAGAAAAAGCTCAGGAAGTTCTTTCAAGCGTAAGATTTAATAGCACATTAGTTGATGATACTGTAATTAAATTTGAAGAAAATGCTACATTAGTTTTATTAAATGAAGACAGTGAAGCAGAAGAAATTATTTTAGATACTGCGGTTGAAACAGAAGAACCAGAGCCTACAAATGTTCTTACTCCAGAAGAGCAAGGAATTCAAGATCAAATTGTTGCTGATAATATTAGAAGAACTACTGATACAACACCTAGTGGACAAAGATACTTTAGAATTGCCGAAATCAATATTCCAGAAATTAATTGTCATTACGGAATTTTATGTACTGTAAATGGTGAACATACTTGGTCAGATGAATTATTAAAAATTTCACCATGTTATTTCCATGGAGCAGAGCCTAATAAGCCAGGTAACTTCTGTATAGCTGGTCACAATTATAGAAACCAAAAATTCTTTAGTAAAGTTCAATATCTTGATATAGGAGATTTAATTGAAATAACAGACTTAACTAATACTACTGTTAAATATTATATTTATGATATGTATACAGTATTTGACGATCAAGTAGAATGCACATCTCAAAAGACAGATGGAAAAACTGAGATTACATTAATTACTTGTACAAATGATAGTTCAAAGAGAATTATCGTTAAAGCTAGAAAAGAAGGAGAATAAAATATATTTAAAATTCGAGCTTGCTTTAAGCTCGAATTTTTTGTTTTTTATTTTGCAATATTGAAAATTTCTAGAAAAATAGATATTATATATTAAGAATAAAAATTATAAAAATTATCATAATAATATTTATAATTTAAAAGGAGAAATGTATAAAATGGCAGATTATAGATATGAGTTAAAACAAGGAATTAAAGCACATTTGATTAAAACAGATATTTTTAAAACAAATTTAATTACAATTATTTTAACAACACCTTTGAAAAGGGAAAATGTCACAAAAAATGCGTTAATTCCGTTTTTATTAAAAAGAGGAAGCAAAAACTTTCCAACAAATGAAGATATTTCTAAAAGAACTGATGAACTTTATGGAACTAGCTTAAATTGTGGTGTTGATAAAGTTGGAGATAACCAAATTTTAAAGTTTGTAGCTGAATCAATCGATAATAATTATACCTTAAATGGTGAAGACTTAATTAAAGATGTTATAGATTTATTAATTGATGTTACTTTTAATCCATATATGGAAAATGGAAAGTTTAAAGAAACTGCTTTAGACACTGAAAAAGCTCATTTAGAAGATTTAATAAATAGTAAAATAGATAATAAAGATATTTATGCTTATAACAAATGTTTAGAAAACATGTATGAATTTACAGGTTTTGGTTTATATAAATATGGATATTTGCAAGACTTAGAAAAACTTAGCTTAGAGGAAATTTCTGAGTATTATTTTGAATTGCTTAAGACTTGCAAAATTGATATTTTTATATCAGGAAATTTTGATGAAAATCATGTAAAAGAAATATTAAATCAAAACGAAATCTTGAAAAAACTTAATGAAAGAGAACCAGAATATAATGTTGCAGATCCAAGCACAGAAGTTGTACAAAAGGTGGACAACCCTAAGAAAATTCAAGAAAAATTAGATGTAAATCAAGGAAAATTAGTTATTGGATATAATATTTTAGATAAACAACCAAACTCTAGAGATATTGGAATTGTATGTAATTGTATTTTAGGAGATGGTGCAAGCTCAATGTTATTCCAAAATGTTAGAGAAAAAGCTGGACTTGCTTATACTGTTAAATCAGGATTTATTAAACCAAAAAATATTATAATGATAAACTCAGGAATAGAAATTCAAAATTATGATAAAGCTTTAGAACTTATAAAAGAACAAGTCGAAAATATCAAAAAAGGAAAATTTTCTGATAAAGATATTACAAACGCTAAGACATATATTGTTTCTGGAATTAAAAATATCGAAGCAGAACAAGATACAGAAGTTATATTTTATATGGGTCAAGAGCTTAGTTCCAAGTATTTTGGAATTAATCAACATATAACAAGTATTAATTCTGTTACTAAAGAGCAAATTGTAGAGTTCGCAAAAAGTCTACAAATGAACACAATCTATTTTTTGACTGGATTAGAAAATAATTAGAAAGGAAGTTTTTAAATGCAAGTAATTGAAAATAGCAAAATAAAAGAAAAAATGTATATTGAAAAGCTTTCTAATGGCTTAACTATAATTATTATTCCAAAAAAGAAACTTACGAAAAAATATATAACATGGGGAGTTAATTTTGGATCAATTGATAATAAATTTATTTTAGGTGATAGTAAAGATATAACTGAAATCCCCGATGGTGTTGCACATTATCTAGAGCATAAAATGTTTGAACAACGTTCAGGAATAAATGCTTTAGATACTCTAACAAATTTAGGAGTTGATGCAAATGCTTACACAACTAACACTTATACGACATACCTTTATGAGTGCACAGACAATTTCTATGAAGCTTTAGATGAATTTATGGATTATGTTCAAAATCCATATTATACTTCAGAAAATATTCAAAAAGAGCGCGGAATCATTGAACAAGAAATCTCTATGTATGATGATGAGCCAGGTCAAGCACTTTATATGAATTTGATGAAACTTTTATATCATAATAATCCGATAAATATTGATATTGCTGGAACAAAAGAATCTATTGCTAAAATTGATGAAAATGTTTTATATACAATTTATAATAATTTTTATGTTCCTGAGAATATGGTAATTGTTGCTTGTGGAGATTTTGAACCAAATGAGTTGTTAGAAAATATTAAAAGGAGAATTACTTTAAAACCTTCAAATAACAAGATAACTAGGGTTTATAAAGAAGAGCCAGATTCAATAGTAGATAAAAAAGCTGAAAGACAAATGGAAATAAGTGCACCAGTTTTTATGATTGGCTACAAAGATAAACCTTTTAGTGAAAATATGGTACAAAAAGATTTAGCATTAGAAATCTTAGGAGAAATCATAATTGGAAAAAGTTCAAAATTGTTTAAAAGATTATATGATGAAGGATTAATTACAACTCCTTTGGGATTTAGCTATGAATATGGAAGAACTTTCGCACATTTCTTAATTCAAGGATATTCAGAAGAACCTGAAAGAGTTATTGATGAGATTAAAAATGAGATTGAATTTTTTAAGGCTAGAGGAATAACAGACGAGGATTTTGAAAGAGTTAAGAAAAAACTTTATGGAGAATATGTAAAAGATTTTAATGACCCTGAAGTAATTGCGGCTGGCGTATTAGCTGATTATTTTAATAATATAAATACATTTTCATTTTTCGAAGAATTTGATTGTATTAGAAAAGAAGACTTGCTAGATGTTTTAAATAGTTTGTTTTTAGAAGAGAAAAAAGCAATTTCAATTGTTAAAGGAAATGACAAAAATGTAGAATAATGTCGAATTATGGAATACGAAAAATGGGGTTTTAATCGACATTTTATTGACTTGAATAAACAGTTGTGATAATTTTAAAATATACAAAAGAAAAATGTAAAAAGAGAAAGGAAAATGTTTATGTTAAATGAAGAAATTTGTAGATTAAGAGAAAAACTTAATAAGAGTATTGAGAAAGGCCAAGATTATTCTGTAATTTATAAAATTAGTGTAGAATTAGATGAATTAATTGCAAAATTTTATCGAGAAAAATTAAAAGTAATTTAAAATTAGTATGTACATTTTAAAATTTATAATATATAATTTAAATGTGAAATTCTAAATGTAGCAAATCAAAAATACAAGAGAGGAATATAACTAGTAATGGATGAATTAGTTGCAAATTTATCAAGAGATGAATTAAAAAATCTTATACAAGTTTTTGATGTCCAAATTGCAGTTGTTATAATATTATTAGCGTTTTTCACAAGAAATATTGTTGCAAAGGTTATTCTTAAAATATTTGATTTATTCATAAAGAAAAAAGAAAAACCTGAAGAAAGTGAAATGTACGCACCTATTAAAAACATGTATATATTTATAGCTTTTTATCTAGCTGTCAGAATTTTGCCAATTCCTATAAGATTGTCAATAATTATGACATCACTTTTCAAGAGTGCTCTAGTAATATTTGCTACAAAAATTATAAATTCTACTTTACTTGCTGGTGATTCCAAACTTTTCAAAGGCAGAGGAAAAACTAGAAATGAGGCAGTTTCAAACTTTATTTCTAGAATAGTTAGAGCTATCGCATGGATAATTGCTCTTTATGTAATTTTAGTATTTATTTTAGGATTTACACAAATAAATGGTCTTGTTGCTGGTCTTGGAATTGGAACTGTTATAATCTCACTTGCCGCACAAGATACTGTTAAAAGCTTATTCAGTGGTATTGCAATTTTAAGCGAAAAACCATTTGTAATAGGCGATTGGATTGAAATTGGAGAATATGCTGGAACTGTTATTGATATTTCTTTTAGAAGTACCAGAATTAGAGCTGCTAACAATGCTGTAATTACAATTCCAAACTCTACAGTTACAGAAGAATATGTTATAAACTGGAATAAACTTAAATCAAGAAGATTTGATGCTAATCTACATTTAAGTATGGATAGCGTTGATCCAGATAAAATCAAAGATATTATAAAAGAACTTAAAGTTGTAATATGCAGCAAAGATTATGTCCAAAGAGATACAGTTTATGTTGGATTTAACGGGATTTCAGATTATTGCTATAATATAAAAATATTTGTTTATGTTACAGAAACAAATTATAACAGATATTTAAAAGTTGAAGAAGATTTAAATTGTGAGTTTTTAAATGTTTTGAAGAAAGAAAATGTTGAACTTGCATACCCTACACAAACAGTTAATGTCAAAAATTTTGAAAATAAATAATTTTAAATTAGCCTGAAGCTTAGCTTTAGGCTATATTTATATGGAGGTCTTATGAAAGCTTTAATTACAGGAGCATCTTCAGGAATAGGAAGAGATATGGCGAAAGTTCTAGCTGGGCTAGGCTATGATTTAATCATTGTCGCAAGACGAGAAAATTTATTAGAAGAGCTTAAGAGCCAAATAAATGGGGTAGAAGTTACAGTAGAAAAAATGGATATAAGTGTTCCAGAAAATTGTGAAGAACTATATAAAAAATACCCAGACATAGATATTTTAATTAATAATGCAGGATTCGGAAAATTCGGTGAATTTGATAAAATTGAACTTAATCAAGAATTAAATATGATAGATACAAATATTGTTGGGTTACATGTTTTAACTAAACTATATTTGCAAAAAATGAAAGAAAAAGATAAAGGATATATCTTAAATGTTGCCTCAAGTGCTGGATTGCTACCTGGGGGACCACTTATGGCTACATATTATGCAACAAAATCATATGCTGTTTCGCTTACAAGAGCTATTTCTGAAGAATTAAAAGTAAGTGGTTCAAATGTTAAAATTTCGGCTCTTTGTCCAGGTCCTGTTGATACAAATTTTAATAATGTTGCAAATGTGAAGTTTTCTCTAAAAGGACTTTCAAGTGAATATGTTGCAAAATATGGAATAGAGCAAATGTTTAAAGGAAAAAGAATAATAGTTCCTGGTTGGCTAATTAAATGTGCTGTAATTGGCTCAAAACTAGCACCAGCAAATTTAGTTTTAAGAATAGCTTATAATCAACAAAAATCTAAAGGAAATTAATCTGTATAACAAAAAACTCTCTACTTTTTAGTAGAGAGTTTTAATATTTTAATTAATTTCCAATTTGAATTTCATCACTAGCTGCATCTTGAACAGATTGTTCAGAATGATCTTCTACAGATATTGGTGGAGTAACTGTGTTTGTTTGTCCTGATGGTGGAGGTGGAGTAGGGTCATTTTCTTCAGGAGGTGTAGTAACAGTATTTGTATTTTCTTCTGGAGAATCCGGCTCTACAACAGTGTTTGTTGGTGGAGTTACAGTATTTTCACTAGGAATATCTGGAACTTTATTTTCTACAGGTTGTTCTACATAGTTATTAGTAGTTGTATCAGAAACAGTGTTTGTAACTGTATTAGTAACAGTATTTGAAGTTTTATTTACAACTTTATTTGAAACAGTATTTTGAGTAGGATTTTCATCAACTATAACAGCCTTTGTAACTTTTCCGTCACCGCCATTCCATGGGTTGTGCTTATCAGGATCTGTTGGATCCCAATCTCTATAAGCTTTATTATTAGAAATCTTTTGAATAGTAGGTTTTCCGAGTGGGCCAGGGTTTGAAGAATTTGAGTAAAATTCAACTGTACTTCCAGCTTTTGCATTATCATAAATCCATTTTGCATCTCTAACACAAAGTCTTATACATCCCATAGATGCTGAAGTTCCTAGCTTATCAAATTCCTCATATTCAAGAGTATTTGGATACATTTTTTCATATGGAACAGAGTGGAATAATATATTTCCAGTTATACGAACTGCATATTGTCCATAAACATTTCCAAAAAGTGAACGCCATCTATATTTGTTTGAAATTGTATATTTTCCAGATTTTGGAGTAGCTTTTCCTGTTGAGCAAATAAATGCCTTAACAGGTTTTGTAAATTCTCCGTTTTCATCTTTTTCATAAACTGTAACAGTGTTTGCTCCAAGATTTACTTTAAAATGATATACTTTTTGAACTATAACTTCATCTTCAGTAACTTCATCTGAGGCTGTAGCTTCTGTAACAGCTTCAGACGCATTTCCAAATTTATCTGTAACTTTAACATAGATAATATAATTTTCATCTGTTGTTAAATTTTTGAAAGTATAAGTATTAACATATCCAGTTGATATATAGATGTTTGAATCTGCTAATCTAAAATAATATTGTAAATCTGTTTCTGTTTCATCTATAACATTAGCTGTAACAGTTATAGATGTAGATGTAGATTTAGTAGTTATTTCGCCAATTTCTGGACCTTCTTTATCAATATTTTTAATTTCAAAAACATATGGAATAGAAGATAGTTTTCCAAATCTACCATATTTTAAATATACAATACCATTTTTTTCAATTTCGATTTTAGAATTATTGACTTTTTGATATTTTTTATTATCAATCTCTTTAACCTCTATTTTTTCTGATTTATCAGAATCAGTTGTAGTTGAAGTTTCTTCAGGAACCTCGCCTTCATAATATTCTTCTTCATTTGTTGTAGAATCTATGTAATAAAAAATATCATATTTAGTTTTAGTAGTAATTGTAGCTGTTACAGATTTTCCTGTAATTTTAGTAGTTGATAATTTTATAGATATATCATCTTCAGAAATATTTTTAATTGGTAATAATCTATTAATTAAGAATATAATTCCAATTATAAGCAAAATAAATATTGCTGAAATTACAAGAACTCTTCGTTTTGAAAATTCCAGCTTTCTTTTTTTTGTTATTCTTTCCATTAATTCTCCTTTAAGACTATTTTATTAATTTTGGTGAGCTGTCCCAAACACTAGCATCTCTAGAATATTCTTGTGTTTTATCATTCCAAAATCCGGCTTTTAAAAAACCTTTTTCGTCTAAACCACCAGAAAGTAAAGTAACTTCATCGGTTTTTCCTTCTTGAATTAAACTTAATTCTCTTTTTAACATATTAACCAAAATTTGTGTCAAAGTTGTATCTAATTGTTGTGACATTCTATTTTTTTCTAAGTCAAAATGTGGGTGTGAAGAGACCTGAAGCTCATTTATAGCTTCTGGAATTGTTAATAATTTTTGTTTATCTTTAACATCATCACTTTTAGTTGTGTAATTTCTAGCTGTAGTCATAGCGTCAAATGAATCTGATATTGCTATTATTTTAGAAATGTCAGAAAATTCTTCTAGATTGTGATATCCTTGACCATCAATTCTTTCATGATGGTTTTCAACGATTTCGGCAAATTCTTCATCACCTAAAATCTTTCTAATCATAGTAGCTCCAAAGTCTGCATGCATTTTCATAATATCAAATTCTTTATCTGTAAGTTTTGAATCTTTAGCAAGTAAGCTTTGTGCAATACTATTTTTTCCAATATCATGTGCCCAAGCAGCAAGCATAGTTAAATTAAGCTTTTGAACAACGTAATCATGTTTCATCTCTTCATATTGAGGCTGACCTTGATTTTTTCCATAAAGTTCATCATATTGATTATTGAAAAATTCTTCTCCAATTGCAAGTGAATATTTAGCAACTCTAGCTGAATGATCACGAGTATATGGATCTTTATTTTCTAGAATATTTACAATTTGCATTATAAATTTTAAGTCTTTTTCACGTTCAAAATTTTTTTCCTTTTTTAAGTCTAAAATGATTTGACTTCTTTCTTGAATAGAACCTACTAAACTTTCTATATTAGTAATACTAGCAACTCTTATAAAAAGTTTCATAGTTTTTAAAGTTTCTGAAATATCTTCTGGAACTTTTCCATCAAAAATAGCTTCATCTAATATTGATAAATACAAAGATAAAACTTCTGGATCTAAATTATTTAAATTTATTAATTCATATTGTGTATCAGTGGAATTTAGAGAGCTTTGTAACTTTTCTCCAAATTCGTTATTCTTAGAATAACAACCAATAATATATTTATTAGCGATTTTTCTTTGTTCTTTAATTGGATTCATTGGCATAAGTTCGCCCCCCTATTTTGAATATCATTATTTTATAATATTTTATCTAAATATTCAAGAATAATTATAATATTTATACATATTATTTGACAAAGGAGGAAAATAGAAAATGATACTTTTTACAAAGATGCAAGGAACAGGAAATGACTTTGTTGTAATAAATTGTTTGAATCAATACTTTAATTATAATTTAGGAAATTTAGCAAATTTTTTATGTAATAGAAATTTTGGAATTGGCGCAGATGGAGTAATTTATATATTTAAAAGTAATTTTGCGGATTTTAAAATGAGAATTTTTAATAAAGATGGATCTGAAGCTGAAATGTGTGGAAACGGAATAAGAGTTTTAGGAAAATATTTATATGAAAAATCTGTTACAACCAAAAAGAGCTTGAAAATAGAAACTTTATCTGGAATAAAAAATATAGAGTTAATGGTTGAAAATAAGACAGTTGTAAGTGTAAAAGTAAATATGGGAATTCCTTATTTTGAAGCAAATAAAATTCCGGTTTATCTTCCAAAAGAAGAAAATTATAAAAAATATCATACAGCTGAAATTGAATTTGAAAATAAGAAATATAAATTCGATTTAGTTTCTATGGGAAACCCACATGCTGTCTGTTTTGTAGAAGATATAAATAAAATTGAGATTGATAAAATTGGGCCATTTATTGAGAATTATAAATATTTTCCAAATAGAACAAATGTAGAATTTGTTCAAGTTTTAGATAGAAATAATTTAAAAGTTAAAGTATGGGAAAGGGGAGTAGGAAGAACTATTTCATGTGGAACTGGAGCTTGCGCTTGTCGGAGTCTGTGCAATAAAAAAAGATATGGTAAATCAAAATGTGACTGTTAATTTAGATGGAGGAAGATTACATATAAATTATGATGAAGAAAATGGAGTTGAACTTACAGGTGGAACTGAAATCTGCTTTGAAGGAAGATTAGATTTATAACTATAAATATTTAAAAAATTATGTTTATTAAATTGACTTTTAATGCTTTTTATTATATCATGAATTATATACAAAAGAAAGGAAATACTAGGTGATATGTTTAATAAAAAAGTGTTAAAAGAAGCTGATGGAGTTACACTTATTACTTTAGTTGTCACAATAGTTCTAATGTTTATTCTTGTCGGAATTACTGCTATTGCATCTTTTGGCGATAGAACTGTAATGGAAGAAAGCAGAAAAGCTAGTGATAAAAGTATTGAAAATGAAATTAAAGAAAAAATTAATTTGCAAGTTCAAAGTTCATATGATCAGGCTGGAATAATAAATATGGATTTGTTAAATAAGAATTTGCAAAAAAATGTTAGTGGAATCAAGATTAGACAAGGTGATGATGGAAAGTATGCTCCAATTAGCGCAACTAATCAAATTAAAAGCTTACCAATAACAGCTATATATAATGATGTAGAATTTGAAATTACTGGAGTTTGCTATTTATCAGATGTTGCCAGTGAAGCTAGAAATTATGGAAAATATATAAATTATCCATTAGATATTAATGGTGACGGAAACGAAAATTATGACTGGAAAATCTTTTATGGTGATAGTGAAGGAAATGTTTATATAAAAGCTTGTGACTATGTTATGATAAATGCTGAAAAAACGGATGAAACCGAGGAAAAAGAATATGCTTGTGCAGGAATGAAAACTGCCCTTGAAAGCATAGGAATGTCAACACAAAAATATACAGCTAGATGGAATTTATCACCAAACTCAAATTATACTTCATATACAGGTGATTATTCTGATATTAGAAATAATTTAACACTATTTAAACATAATGAATATAAAAATGAGGGTGGATGTATCTTAAACGAACATCCTAACAGCGAAAATGAAGCTGCAGCACTAATGTTTTTAGACCCTAAGATTTGGGATTTTCTTGTTATAGATAAATATGCAAATTATGCTATCGGCGGACCAACAATAGAGTTATTTGTTGATAGCTGGAATAAACATACAAATAGAAAAAAATATCCAGAATTAACTTGTTTAGGTTATAATGATAATGGATATTATATAGGATTAGGAGAAGGTAGTTCAACTGAAACTACTGCAGATGTTTCTTCTGCTTCAGGTGCTAGAGATTTATTATATTTCCCACATACTGAAAAATTTGAAAACTGTGAGGGATATTGGTTAGTTTCACCTTCAGCCAAAAGTGGTAATGATATAATGACAGTTGAATGTAATGGTAAGATAAGCTCTAGACAATATAATTCAGGCGATAAACTTTTAGGATTTTGCCCAGTTGTTTGTTTAAGAAAAGGTAATAGAGTTCAATATGTTACTAAAACAGAAAAAGATCCTGAGACAGGAGAAGAAACATCAACTAGTTATTTTGAATTTAAATAAATTTATGGTTTTTAATGCGATAACAATTAAGTTATCGCATTTTTATATTATTTCTAATTTTTGTGTGAAAAATTCTTTTTCTGCGGTTGTATATAATTTTAAATTATTATTTTTATCAATTATTTTTGAAAGTTTCCATAGGCCTAAGCCAGAGTTATTTGACTTAGTTGTAAAATGTTTTTGATAAATTTTCTTAACAGAAATTCCTTTTGAAAGATAAGTATTTTCAATAATTAACAATTGTTTATTATTAAATTCTTGAAAGCAAATATTTATAATCTTTTGATGACATTCTTTAGAAGCTTCAATAGCATTATCTAAAAGAATTCCTAAAATTCTAGTTATTGTATATGTGTCAATTTTTAATGAATTTAAATCTAACAAAATATTTAAAGACATCTTTATATTATATTTTTCAGCAACGTTATATTTATTTGAAATTATACTGTAAATTGCGGCATTTTCCATTAATTTTGAATGAAATCTATAAAGACTATTTATCTTAAAACATTCTGGAACTAAATTATTATAATAAATTTTTAAATCATACATATTATTAGTTTTAATATATCCGCCTATTGCTTGCATTATATTATTAAAATCATGTCTAAAAGTTTTTGTAGAATCACACACATATGTAAGGTTTTTAATTTCTAACTTTTGCTTAAAATTAGTAATTTTTAAAGCCAAAATTGCTACAGTCATAAAGACTGTAGTTGTAAATAAAATAAATTTCATCATTTGTAAAAATCTCCCCAAAAAAACTTGCAATCAAAAATGATTGCAAGTTCGATTATAAAATATAAGTTGAATATTGTCAAAATAAATCGATTGACAAATTTCGACAAACTATTTTTGTTTTAAATCTGGATTCCAGTTTATTATTTTATCTGAAATTGATTCTTCTGAAGAAAAGTCTTCAACATAACCGCCAAGAGATTTTGCTTTTTCTTTTAGAGCTTCTGAATTTCCATTAACGAAAATTTTTGCTTTTCCTTTTCCATTTTTAGCTTCTTGAACTAAATTTGAAACAGGTGAGTTACCATCAAAAGCTACAACAACAGATGGTCTTCTTTCAAAAATTTCATAGTTAAAGCTTTTATAAATTCCAACTTCTTCAGGTTCTATTGAAACTCTAATTCCATCAATAGGGCTATTTAATAATGTATTTTTAACATTTTCATTAACTCTTTTTGGAACTATTGCATCGATTTCAAACTTTTTATTTAACTCTTTTGAAATATCTATAACAGCTTTTTCATATCCTTGCATTTTATGGCCAATTACGAAATAAGCTTTATTACTGTCAATTTTTTGAATTAAATCACGAAGCATTTTCTTTCCTTCTTCAGTAACAACAGTTTCTCTACCATTTGTGTTAAAGCTTCCGCCTGCAATAACTATTGGAACTTTATCAGTAGGTAATTCTTTGATTTTTGATTTTAGGTTTTCACTAGAATCAATTTTATCGTCTGATTTTTCAACATAATTAACATTTAGATTTTTCAAAACTTCATATTCTTCATCAATTATAGCATCTGAAATATCTCTTCCATTTAAGAAATGTCTAAAAGTTCTTTGTTTTTCTTCAAAATAAACTTGATTTTCTGTTAGAAGTTTATTTTCAACTTCTTTCATTTTTTGAAAATCATCTTCAGTTATATCTAATAGATTTCTTAATGAAATTTGTTCTTCAATTGTGTCTGTTCCATAAATTCCAAATCCATCAGTTCCTTGAACACAATTTACACCATTTTTAAGATATGTCTTAATTGGGTGATTTTCAAGTTTTGTTAAATTGTTAAGTCTAACATTTGATGATAATTGGAACTCTAGAATAGTACCCAATTTTTTCATCTTTTTAATAGTTTCTGAATCTTTCTTTTTATTTAAGCCTATTCCATATAAACCATGTCCTAAACGAACTCTAGGAATAATTTCACTATCACCAATAGCTTTTAAAATTATATCAATAGATTTTTCAACATTATCAGCAAAAGCGTCTGTTTCACCAGCATGAATTCTAACTGTGAAACCATTATTTACTGAAATTGCATATTTTACTAATTCATTTATAATTGGTGTTAAATCTTCAATATCAGTAATTTCTTCACCTAAGAAGTCACTTCCTACAACATAAGGGCTTTTAGCCATGATTTTTAAAACTTCTAAAGCTTCAAATTGTTCTTTTTGAGAAAGCCAAATTCTTCTTATTGCAACTAAAAATCTTAAATCAACACCAGTTTCTAATTTTACTTTTGGAAGAATTTCATGAATTTGTTTTAAGAAATCTGTTCCAGCAGTTCCTTTTTTGCAAAGGTCTGTTGAAGCAATTTCAGCATATACAATTCCTTGTTTTTGATATTCTCTACCAAGCCATAAAAGGTTATCTTGTAAAATAGTGTTATTTCTATAAATGGCTCTATTTGAGTCTTCATTCATTTTTAATAAATAAGCTTTAATATCAGGTTCAGGAACTTTTTCTAATTTATCTAAACTTAAATCTATTAAGTTTTTAGAAGAGATTCCCTTTTGAAAAACATATCTATAAACATATAATTTTTCAAGATTTGTAAAAACTGCTTGACCATCTTTTACTAGAGACAAACTGTTTCTAACTTTTCTGATATTATATTCTGCATTTTCTAAATTGTTTAAAATTAAGTCTGCAAAATTAATATATGTTTCATCATCAATTTTTCTATCGAAAAGTTTTCCTTCTAAAGGAAAGTTTATATATTTTAATTCAATTTCTTTTCTATATTTTTGAATAAGTTCTTCTTGAGATTTTGATAATCTTAATCCTAATTTCTTAATGAAATATAGGGGATATCTTATTTGATGTTTAATTCCAATTGCTATTAATAAATCTGATGGCAAGTTTGCATATAGATGTGTATGTAAATCTGTTCTAAATTTAGATTTTTTTAGAATATAGCTGTTAATTAGAGTTTGATCTATACTTAAACTATAATCTTTAGTTTGACTCATAAGAGTTTTTATAATTGCTGGAATTTTAACTGTTTGCTCGATTCTACCATCTGAATAAATTGTAGCAATGTGTTTTCCATTTAAATTAAAAACAAATAATGTTTCATTATTTGCGTTAAGCGAAGCAGGGATGGTTCCCATTATTATTTTCATATCATTAATATTTTTAGTTGTTTCAACACCGCAAACTTTTGCAAGATTTGTAATAAGATTGCCAGTTCCATGATTTGGAGTTTCAATAACATAAATTAATTCGTCAGTATTTTTATAATGTTTATATAAATTAACGATTATGTCTTTTTCTTTATCTAAATAAAATTTTTTAAAGAAATTAAGGTTTTCCATAACTGCTCCTTTCAAAATTTATATACTTTCACTATTATACCATAAATTCATACAAAAAACAAGGATTTTTAAGGAAAAAGTTTACATAAATATATTTAATTTTTCGAGAACTTTTTTGAAATAATTAAAGACAAAAAAATATTTTTATGATATACTTTAAAATAGCTTTTAAGCTTGACAAAAATAGTTAGTATTTATATTATATTGTTATAAAATTATCTTATACGGAGGATAAAATCATGGCTGATGAAAATTCAAATGAAAACAATGGTAATAATTACCCAGAAGAATTGTCAGATGAGAATTTAGAGTATATTTATATAGGAATTATAATGAATAATCCTAAAGCATTATCTACTTATTATTTTCTTGCTGATGAATTCTATTTTTCAGATGAAGAAATGGCTGATATTTATAAATCAATTCTATTTCAAGAAGCTGAAAAATATGCACCAGCTATTGCTAAAGAAAATTTTAATATACCTAGAGAAAGACCAAATACATATGCTAGAAAGCAAGAGATTAAAAAAGTTGTTGGTCAGAAGAACTATAATATCGAATATATTTATACAGAACTTAGAAAATTGTTTATTTTGAAAAAACATTATGTTGTTGCTGCAACTAAAAAAATTCGTGATAAAATAATAGAAATTACTAAATATGAGCTATATGGCGAAATGAGTGTTGAAGAAGTTCAAAGCGCTATAGATCAAATCGGTGTTACTGCTGGTTTAAGCCAATCAGTTCTTAATGAAGATGCTACAAATGCTTTACTTTCTAGAGATAATAACTTAACTACTGGCGCTAGTTTGCCATTCCCAATTTTAACAAAAGTTTTTAAAGGTTTAAGAAAAGGTGAAACTATGGCATATGCAATGCCATCAAATGCTGGTAAAAGTAGATTTACAGTTAAAATAATTTGTAGATTAGCCTTTGTTGAAAAGAAAAAAGTTTTAGTTATCTCAAATGAGATGAGTGAAGAAAAAATGAGACTTTGCTTAATAACTACTGTAATAAATGATCCAGAGATTCAAAAACTTCATAAACAAAAAATTAGCAAAAATGAGGGAGAGCTTTTAGAGTTAAAATTTAGGCCAGATGATCCTAAGAAAGCTCCAGTAGATGAAGATGGATTCTTAATTCAAGCTGAAGGTGAATCAGACGAATCATTTTTTGATAGATTATATGAAGATTCTACAGAATTTCAAAAAGTTGTTTCTGTTACAGATTGGCTTTCAGATCAAGTAAAAAATACAATTTCATTTATACATGTTACAGAACACTCAAATGAAGATTTAAGAAAAATTATTTTGAATTATTATTATAAAGAGAAAATTGAATATGTATTTTATGATACATTAAAAACTGACATTGACAATATTGGTAATGGCGACGAAGTTAAAAAGACTGCTACAGTTCTTTCAAATATTGCTCAGAAGTTTAAAATATTTATTGGATCTTCTTTGCAATTACTAGAGAGTAATACTTTACCAGTTAATTTAACTATTAATGATATGAGTGCTAGCCGTACTGTAAAAGAGGTTTTGGATACACTTTGTTTATTAAAACAAATTAGCAATCAAAGTTTAAATAAATATGAATATTCAGATACAGATACATTTGATGTTTGCCACGATATAGAAAAACCTAAAGATGTTGATGTTAGACATTATGCCTGTGTTGTTGATAAAAACCGTGCAGGCGCAAAACCAACAGTTTTATTTAGACTTAATTTAGCTTATAATACTTGGGAAGAGTTAGGTTATCTAAGATTAAAACAACTTGAAGAAGAGGAACAATAATAAACGCAAAAGATAAAAGTATAGGAATTTTAGAATTTCTATGCTTTTTTGCTAGATGGAGAAAAATATGTATGATAATTGGGAAGAACTTGAAAAAAGTATAGTTAATTGTGAAAAATGTAAGCTCTGTTCACGGTAGAAAAAATATTGTTTTTGGAGTTGGAAATAGAAATGCAAAAATAATGTTTATTGGTGAAGGACCTGGTGCTGATGAAGATGAGCAAGGAGAACCTTTTGTCGGTAAAGCTGGACAACTTATGAACAAAGCTTTCGAATATATTGGAATTGAAAGAAAAGATGTCTATATTGCAAATATTGTTAAATGTAGACCTCCAAATAATAGAAACCCTGAAGATGACGAGGCTGAAGCTTGCTTAGATTATTTAAGAAATCAAGTAATTTTAATAAAGCCTAAAATAATAGTTTTACTTGGAAGTGTCGCACTTCAAAATATTTTAGGAAAAGAATTTAAAATTACTGCTAGTCGTGGAAAATGGTTTGTTAAAAAAGATATAAAATATCTTCCAACTTGGCACCCATCAGCAGTTTTAAGAGATGAAAACAAAAAAGTAGATTTTATTAAAGACCTGCTTACAGTTCATATGGAATCAATGAAATTTTAGGAGGCTAGAACAATGAAAAAGTTAAATGTAATTTTAGTTTATGATAAAGATGAAAACAAAGTACTTATGTGCAAAAGAGAAAAAGAGCCATATAAAGGAAAGTTTAATTTAGTTGGTGGAAAAGTCGAAGAAAACGAAAATGAGCTTCATGCTGCATATAGAGAACTTCAAGAGGAGACTGGAATTACAGATAATGATATAACTTTAAAGCATGTTATGAATTTTCAATATGAAATGTCTAATATGGAATTAGAAGTTTATGCTGGAAAATTAAATAAAGATGTAAAACTTGTTGAAGAAGTAAACAAATTATACTGGCTAGATAAAACTGAAAATTTCTATGATATCGATAAATTTGCAGGAGAAGGAAACATTGGCGTAATGCTAAAACAAGTAGAAATTTTTAAAAACGACTTATTATAAGGGGACAGTCCCCTTTTTTTCATTTTGTAACAAAATTTTGAGAAGAAAATATTATATACTAAATATTTTTGAAAGGAAAAGATACAATGGCAAAAATTTTAGTATATAATAATGACATAAATAGAATGCAAACTTTTTATAAAGGCTTAGAAGAGGCAATGCCATATATTTCACAAAGAACTCTAACAGTTAAAGAATTTAGAGGTTCTAGCAAATCTGATATTTTATGGACAGATTTAAGATGTATGGAGGCTTGGAATAGTTTTAGATATTTATATGGAAAACCAATATTTGTGGGTTTTGCTTTTAAAAGACCTTATGAAGGCGGTCATTCTAATCAATCTCAACACTATGCAGGTTTAGCCTTTGATGTCGGCCAAAATTTAAGTTCATCTCGGAAGAAATCAAATGAGAAATTTAGCTATTAGCTCAAAAATTTGGAATTATGTTGAACCTGCAAATTTAACTCCATCGTGGGTACATTTTGATGAAAGACAGACTTTAAGTGGTTATCCTCAAATTAGGCAAGGTTCAAGAGGAGTTTATGTTTGTATTTTACAAGATTGTTTAAATACTTTAGGCTATAAAACAGGTGGATTAGATGGAGTTTTTGGAGCACAGACAAATAGTGCTGTAAGAAACTATCAACAGTCTCGTGGATTAAGTGTGGATGGAATAGTTGGACCAAATACATGGAATAGACTTTTAAGTGAAGTTGTTGGAAAAGGTCCTACAGATACTACGATAAATTAGAGTTATAGTTTAGCTATAACTCTTGTTTTTTAAGAAAATATATGATATATTTTAAAAGTCTAAAAAAGGGAGGTAAGCTATGAAAAATAAAACTTTAACGATTGTAATTTTACTTTTAATTATATCAGTTTTGGCTATTTTAGTAGTTTGTAATAAAGATAAAATTATTCCTACTAGTGCTACAAAAAGCACTACTGAAGAAAGCCAAAAATCATTTTCTATTAAATTCAATGGAATAGATGTTACTCCTGGAGAGAAACTTGAAGAAAATAAAATCTCTGAAAAAGCTAATCTTTCAGAAATTCCTAGTTGTGCATTTGATGGCGTAGATAAAGTTTATACTTATTCAAATGTTGAAATTACAGTTGCAGATATTGATAAAGTTCCAACAGTTTATTCAGTTTATTTTATAAATGAAAATATTTCGACAGACGAAGGAGTAAAAATTTCTGATACAAAAGATTTAATGATAGAAAAATATGGTAAAAATTATGATAATAGCTTATCTAATGTGTATGAATATACTAAAGGAAATGTTATACTTTCATTTATTGTAGAAAACGACATTATAACTGGAATTGAATATACATTATTAACTAATAATTAATTTGATGCTTGATAATTAACGAAAATTTTTTGTGGAGAATAATAATGAGTAAGAAAAGCAATAAAAATAGCAAAAGAAAAAAGAGAGTTCAAGCACAAAAGAGAAATATTGATAATAAAAAAATAAATGAAAAAATTGAAATAAAAATCGAAGATACAAAAAAAGAAACAGCAAAAAAACAAAAAATAAATAAGAGTTTAAACAAAACCTCAAAAAAAGAAAATAAAAAGAAACAAGTTAAAGAGATATCAATAAAAAATAAAAGAATTAGAAGAGCAATTTTTATTATAATAATTGCTCTATTAGTCGTGTTAATTTATTTGCTTGCAAGACCTAAATTTAAAGATATAACAATTGAGTTAGGAACAAAACAAATAACAGTAGATGATTTTCTAGTTAGTAAAATTTATTCTAAAGGTGCAAGCCAAATCACAGATATTAGTTCACTTGATTTAACTAAAGTTCGGAGAACAAGAAGTTGAACTAAAATTTATAAATAAACCTCAAAAAGTAAAATTAAAAATTGTTGATACAACAGCTCCAAAGGTTAAATTCAAAGACTTTTCAGCTTATGTTGATTATCAAATAGATCCAAATGATTTCATTGAATCAAAAGAAGATTTTTCTGAAATGACAGTTGATGTTCAAAATAAACCAGATGTTAGTAAATATGGAGAATATAAGATTAAAGTTATTGTTTCAGACAAATATGGAAACAAAACCTCAAAAACTGTTAAATTAACTATTACATGGCTATATGATAAAGTTTCAGTAGAACTTGGTTCAGCTTTTTCTGTAGCTAATATCGTAGTTGATAGTGAGCGTTTTGGAAATTTAGTTGATCCAAATGAAATTGCTAAAGTTGATACAAGTAAGATTGGAACTTATGAAATTCAAGCTAGTGATGAAAACAAAACTTATAAATGTATTGTAACTGTTCAAGATACGACTCCACCAGATTTACAATTGAAAGATGTTGAAATTTGGGATGACCAAACTTTAAGTGGAGGTTATAAAGATTTTATAGTTAGTGCTACAGATGTATCTGGAGAAGTTAAAACTGAGAGTTCTACAGAGATAAAATATGGAGTTCTTGGTGAACAAATTATTACTATAACTGCTACAGATGTTAATGGAAACAAACAAGAAAAAACTTGCAAATTGACGATAAAAAAAGATACAACAGGTCCAGTAATTTATGGATTATCTACACTAACAGTTAATAAACATACATCTATAGATTTTAATAATGGCGTTTATGCAATTGATGACAAAAATGGCACTTGTGAAGTTACTTCAGATGGAAGCAAAGTAAATGTTGATGTTTATGGAACATATTATGCAACTTACACATCTACCGATTTATCAGGAAATAAAACAGTAACTTCAAGAAGAATTAATGTAAATCATGATCAAGAAGATGTTAATAATAAAATTAATGAATTTTATTATAATTACTGTGCTGGTCAAGATCCTGTTTCAATCGCAAGCCAAGTTAGAAATAAAATAAAATATAGTTCAAATGGTGGAGGACAAGATCCAATCTGGTATGGCTTAACACAAGGTAGTGGAAATTGCTATGTTCACGCTATGATTATGCAAACAATGCTTCAAAAAAATGGTTATCAATCAAGATTAATTTGGTTGCCAGATGAAAGCCATTATTGGAATTTAGTTTTTTACAATGGAGTTTGGAGACATATTGATGGAACACCATCATCAAATCATACTTTAGGACTTTTAACAGATAGTCAAAAAGCTGCAGATGCTGGTCTTCATGGAAAGATGTGGGATACAAGTCTTTGGCCAGCCGCTGAATAGGAGGAGCTTTGAATTTATTTTTATTGATATTAAGCTTAGTCATATATCTAAGCTATGGGTGGACTAATTTAATATTTATCTTATTTAGCTTGCTTTCAAGTTTTATTGCAGGAAAATTTCTTAAAACTAAACACAAAAAATTAGTTTTAAGTATAACAGTTTTTCTAAATTTAGCAATTTTAGTTGCAGTGAAACTTATTCCAAATAGCTATTTTAGCTTGATTTCAGCTGTTGGAATATCTTATTATACTTTACAAGTAGTTTCATATCTAATAGATGTATATAAAGAAAAATATGAAGCTGAAAATAATTTATTTTACTATTGTTTATATATTTTTTATATTCCACATCTATTTATTGGACCAATAATTAGATATGATGATATGAAAGCTCAAATTTTAAAAAAGAAAAAGATTACTTCAGATAATTTATCAAATGGCGCAATTAGAATAATTTGGGGCTTAGCTAAAAAGCTAATAATTGCTGGAAGAATCTCAATTTTAATTTCTTCAATAACAGCTAATCAATATAGTGGAGTTTTTGCACTATTTGCAATGCTTTTATATTCAATAGAAATCTATTCAGATTTTAGTGGCGGAATAGATATCGTCATGGGTGCTTCAAAAATTTTTGATATTGATTTAAAAGAAAACTTTGAGTCACCATATTATTCTGAAACAGTTCAAGAGTTTTGGAGAAGATGGCACATCTCTTTAAGTAGCTGGTTTAAAGACTATGTCTATATTCCACTTCGGAGGAAATCGTTGTTCAAAATTTAGAAAGGCAATAAATGTTTTAATTACATTTTTATTGTCAGGTCTATGGCATGGAATAAACTACGTTTTATGGGGAATATTCCATGGAATTTTCGTGTTATTTGGAGATAAATTTAAGACAAAATTTAAATGGCTTAACAGAGTTATAGTTTTTATAGTTGTTTCATTTTTATGGTCATTTTTCATTTGGCCAGAGTCCATGGGACTTGCACTTTCAATGATAGGAAGTGTATTTACAAAATTTGATTTTAATTTATTTAGTCAGAATATTTTAAAATTAGGATTAAGCCTTGGAGACTACATAGTTCTGGTTATTGGAACGATTATATTATTTATATTTGACGGAAATTCTAATAAAATTACTACAAAAATTAAAAATAGTTCAGTTGAAGCTAGGCTTACAATTTTCTTAAGTTTAAGTTTATTAGTTTTAGTTTTTGGAATATATGGAATTGGGTTTAATGTTAGTGATTTTATTTATAGCAAATTTTAATTTTGAGAGGAAAAATAGTTGAAAAAAAGAGTTTTTAAAATTTTGATAATTTTAATAATTTTTATAATGATTTTCATATTTTTAAATAGACTTTTAAAACCTAAATATGCTACAACTTTAGTTGAAGGAAGTATGATTTCTAGTTATTATAATGAGCCAAAAGATCATGAAGTTATTTTCATTGGCGATTGTGAAGTTTACGCCAATTTTTCTCCGATGAAAATGTACGAAGAAGAGGGAATAAAAGCTTATGTTAGAGGATCCTCACAACAATTGATTTGGCAATCATATTATATTTTAAAAGAGACTCTAAAATATGAAACTCCAAAAGTAGTTGTTTTAAATGTTAATTCTTTAAGATATGGAAAAGATAGTAGTGAAGTTAGTGAAGCCTACAACAGACTTATGATAGACAATATGAAATGGTCTAAAGAAAAGATAGATTTAATAAATGAATCAATGACAGATGAAGAAAGTTTTATTTCATATGTTTTTCCAATTTTAAGATATCACTCTAGATTTGATGAATTAACAAAAGAAGATTTTGAATATTTATTTAAAAATAAAGATAATACATATAATGGTTTTTTAGTCAATAAAAATGTGAAACCAGCTGGAAATTTGCCAACAGTTAGAACTCTTGCAAGTTATGATTTTCCAGATGAATGTATAGATTTTTTAGAAAAGATTGTAAAACTTTGTAATGAAAATAAAATTAAACTAGTATTAATAAAAGCTCCAAGTTTATATCCACATTGGTATGATGAATATAATGAAAATATAGAAAATTTTGCAAAAGAAAACAACATTGATTTTTATAATTTACTAGAAAAAAAAGATGAAATTGGTTTAGATTATTCTACAGATACTTATGATGGAGGGCTTCATTTAAACTTTTATGGAGCGGAAAAGCTTTCAAAATATTTTGCTAAAATTCTAAAAGAAAATTACGATTTAACTTACTTTTCTGGAGATGAAGCATATAATAAAAAACTAGAAGAATATAGAAAATTAAGAAACTAAAATTTTGAAATATAAAATTTAAGGAGGAAGATTATGAAAGTTTTAATTATTAATGGGTCACCTAGAATTAACGGAAATACTACAGTTGCTTTAAATGAAATGGATAAGGTTTTTAAAAAAAATGGAATTGAAACTGAAATTATTCAGATTGGAAACAAAGATATTAGAGGTTGTATAGCTTGCGGAAACTGTGCTAAAACTGGAAAATGTGTTTTTGACGATTTAGTAAATGAAGTTGCTCCTAAATTTGAAGAAGCAGATGGCTTAGTTATTGCAAGCCCTGTTTATTATGCTTCAGCAAATGGAACTTTAATTTCATTTTTAGATAGACTTTTCTATAGCTCACATTTTGATAAAACTATGAAAGTTGGGGCTAGCGTAGCTGTAGCTAGACGTGGCGGATTATCAGCAACATATGATGAACTAAATAAATATTTTACAATTTCAAATATGCCAGTTGCATCTAGTACTTATTGGAACAGCGTTCACGGAAGACTTCCAGGAGAAGCTTCACAAGATGAAGAAGGCTTACAAACAATGAGAACTCTAGCAAACAATATGAGTTTTCTAATGAAAAGTATTGAACTTGGAAAAGAAAAATTTGGCTTGCCAAAAAATGAGTCAAAAGCTATAACAAACTTTGTAAGATAAATCACTTATATAAGAAATTTATATTGACCAAAAAATATTATTTTATTATAATATTTATATAAAATACAAAGGAGAAAAATATGAAAGAAAGAGGAATTTTGCTTCCAGTTTTTTCACTTCCAAGTAAATATGGTGTTGGTGATTTTGGATACGAAGCTTTTGAATTTATTGATATTTTAAGCGAAAATGGAATAAATTATTGGGAAGTTTTACCAATAAATTCTTGTGTTGAGCTTCCTTATTCACCACTTAGTTATTATGCAATTGATGAAGATTTTGTTTCACTTGATAAATTAAAAGAGCAAGGACTTATTAAAAGCCCTAGAAAAAGAAGCACAAAAGATAGGGCAATTTATAATAACTATAAAGATAAATATTATAAAGAAGCATATAAAAATTTTAAGAAAACTGATGATTATAAAGAGTTTGCTAAAAATAAAGAACTAAAAAAATATTGTAAATATATGAGCGAAAGAACTAAAGATTCATCTGATTATTATATGTTTTTACAATATATTTTATTTAATCAATGGATGGAACTTAAAAATTACGCAAATTCTAAAAATGTTGAGATAATAGGAGATTTGCCGGCATATCCACCTTTTGCATCTAGTGAAACAGAATATAATCCTAAATATTATAATTTTAGTTTTGAAGCAGGAACCCCACCAGATTATTTCAACGAAAATGGCCAAAAATGGGGAAGTTATGTATATAATATTGATAATCTAAAAAAAGATAAATATAAATATTTGATTGATAGATATAAATATCAATTAAAACTTTTTGATAAACTTAGAGTTGACTATTTTAGAGGATATGATTCATTTTATAGAATTCCATTTGGACAATCAGGAAAACTTGGAAATTATGAAAATGGCCTTGGATATGATTTTTTTGATGAATTACTTAAAGATGAAGAAGTAAAAGTAGAAGATCTAATTATTGAAGATTTAGGCGATATTAGAGAAGAGACTGTTGCTTTAAGACGTCATTATGGTTTTACAAGACAAAAGATTTTGCAGTTTGCTTTAGATTTATATAATGGTTATGATAGAGATAATGAATCAGAAAATGTTGTAATTTTCCCAGGAAATCACGATTGCCAGACAATATATGGTTGGTACAAAACTTTAAGTGATGAGAACAAGGAAAATTTGAAAAGATTTTTAGCAAATAATGGATGTAATAATATAAATGTAAATCATGGAATTATGCAATATTGCTTGAAGTGTAAAGCTAAAATTGCAATAGTTACTGTTCAAGATATATTAGGATTAGATGATAGTGCTAGAATCAATATTCCAGGAACAAATAGCAAAGATAACTGGTCTTGGAAGTTAAATGATTTCAAGGCTTTTAGGGAAAGAATCGGAGATTTTAATTACTAAAATTGGAGAGAAAAATGGATAACAAAGAATTATTAGGTTTAAAATCTAAATCAAATTTAAATTGTAAAATTTGTGATAAATGTTGTGAATATAGGGGAGATATAAAAATCACCCCTATTAATGTTTTAGAGATTTCTAAATATTTAAATATTTCGATAGATGAATTTTTAGAAAAATATACTGAGACTGCTCCAAATGAAGAACCCGAGCGTGTCATAAAGGGCGTTGGAGAGAAAAGATATTGCATTTTTAATGATAGACAAACTTTCAAATGTAAAATTCATGAGGTTGAGCCGATGCAATGCTTGGTTTTCCCACTTGTTCCATGGGATTTAGATAAAGATTTATTTATAAATTCAAATTCTTGTGTTGTCGAAAATAATAAAAAAATAAAAGTTGATAAATGGTTAAATGATAATAATAAAATTTACAAAAGAAATAAACATGTTTATCAAAAGTGGATAGAGCTAATGGAAGAAATTCAACCATTTTGGAAAATTGTTAAAGATGAAACAAAAGAAAAAATAACAGAACTTTTATATAAAAAATATGATATGAGTAAAAACTTTGAAAAACAAGTTTTAAAAAATATTGAAGAGGCTAGAGAACTGTTCGAAAATTCAAGATAAATATGATTGTAAAAAAATTCGTTAAATGATATAATCATTAAAAATTTGTTTTTTTGAGGGTACAAATATGGAAGAAAAATTGGATTTTTTAATAAAATATTTAATCAATGATGTAGAGCAAAATATTTTTGAAGAGCCGATTACTCTAGAGGAAAAAGAAAAAGTTTGGAGAGGACTTTGCAATATTAGAGAGCCAAAGCCAATTTCAGAAGAATATTTAAAAGTTCAAGATGAATATTTGCAAGAAAGACTAAAAGATCTTGGAGTTACATCTGCAAATACTTTAAAAACAGTTGGTCAAAAATATCCAAACTCAAAAATTAAGAATAAAGACAGAATGATACTTTGGAGAGGAGATATAACTAGACTTAAAATTGACAGTATTGTTAATGCCGCAAACTCTAGAGGTTTAGGTTGTTTCCAACCAATGCATAATTGTATTGATAATCAAGTTCAAACTTATAGTGGAGTTCAAATGAGACTTGAATGTTATGAATACATGAAAAAAGCTAAATATGATTTTGGCTTGCCAACAGGTGAAGCTTTTATAACAAAAGGATATAATTTACCTTGTAAAAATGTTATCCATACAGTTGGCCCTGTTATAAGTTTTAATGTTTCTGAAGAAGACAAAGAATTATTAAAAAATTGTTATAAAAATTCATTAAAATTAGCTGTAAAAAATGATTTAAAAGAAGTTGCTTTTCCATGTATTTCAACAGGAATTTTTAGATTTCCTAGAAGACTAGCTGTTGAATGCGCAGTTACAGCAGTTGATGAATTTTTAGATAGAAATGATCAAATTGAAAGAGTTGTATTTAATGTTTATGGAGAAGAAAACTTTGAAATTTATGACGATTATTTTGAAAAATCTAGAAAAGTAAAAGGAGAATAAGATGTTTTCAATATTTCCAATTGGGCTTATAGTTACATTTGTTGTTACTTGCTTATTTGTAATTTTTGTAAGATATCATGATAGATTAGAAAAAACTTGTATTTCGCTACTTTTTAATATTATAGCTTGTGCTTTTTCGGTTATAACTACAAGATTTTTAGTTAAAACATTTATATCTTTAAATGAGAAAAGAGTTTTTTCTTTTATCGGAGATATGTTTGGAAAAGACTTAATGCAAGTTGAAGTAATTAAAGGTGCGGTTATGTTCGCAGCTACGGTCATTTTAAGTACATTTTTAGTTGGTTTAATACATATAGCAATGTTAATAATAATGCTTGCTATAAAAAATTTTATTGTGTTTCCAAAGCTTAAAATAAATGCAGGAGATGAATATGATTCAAAATTAACTTCTAAAAAGCTTTTAAGTATGGTTGCAACAGTTGCTACAGTTTTTATAACTTTTACATTTTTCATTACGCCAATGGGATTTTTCTATAATATAATTCCAATGATGCTCGAAGAAATTGGATATGAAGAAGATGTACCAAAAATGATGAGAATGCCATTTGTTTCAGAAAAATTATTTGATGAATTGACTGAAACTAAATATGATGGAGAAAAAATATCTACTAGTAATGAAATTAAGTTAACATTTAAATTTGCTGCTGAGGTCGAAAAGATTGGAAGCGGAAAAACTGATGAAATAAATGAAAAGGCTATTGAAGATACCATTTCTAAAGCACATTATTTACCAGATATAATTCCTGATGTTGTTGCTACAGGTGCTGAACATTGGAAAAAAGGAGAAGAATTTTTATCTTTCCAATATGATGTTCCAGAGGGAAGAGAAGGAAAATTATATATAGATGTTTTATCAATTTTAGAAGATTGGAATAAAGATTCTGTAATTGAAGATATTAAAACAACAGTTGATGTTTCTGAATTGCTTGCAGATAATGGAATAAATGAAGTTAATGATATAACTGATAAAGATAAATTATTAAATTTATTGTCAGATGAAAAATTTCTTGAAGATTTATTTGTAAAATTATATAAAAATAAAGATTTTGCTAAATTAATTCCAGGAGTAGTTGAATATGGAATTGGAACAACATTTGATAAGATTGGCATTGAACTTTACTCAGGATATAATTCAACTATTGATATTACTAAACTTTCAGAAGATCAAATTAGAGCAGAAGCTAAAATTGTAGCAGGAATAATTAAATCATCTCTAAAAGTTTATGAAATGAGTCAAGATATACAAGATGTTAATGAATATGTTCAAAAAGTAGAAGAACTGGTTGATGAAGTTACAAAGCTTAAAGATAGCAAAATTTGGGGAGAAATAGCAACTGAAGTTACTGAACAATTAAAAGAAAAATTTGGCGATAATATGGAAATTCTTAAAGCAAAAATAAATGAATTTGGAGGAAAAATTGATTCGATAAAAATCTGGGAGGACTAAAATGGAAAAATATATTCATAAAGTTCAATATTATGAAACAGATAAAATGGGAATAACTCATCATTCTAACTATATTAGATGGATGGAAGAAGCTAGGGTAGACTTCTTTGAAAAAGTTGGATATGACTATAAAAGATTAGAAGATGAAGGAATTATTTCACCAGTAATTGGAGTAGAATGTGAATATAAGACATCTACAAGATTTGAAGATTTAATTGAAATTGAAGTCAAAATATTAGAATTTAATGGTGTAAGATTGATATTTGAATATGTAATGAAAAATGCTAAAACCGGTGATATTGTAGCAAAAGCTACTAGTAAACATTGCTTTATAAATGGAGAAGGAAGACCAATAATTTTGAAAAAAGAGTTTCCAGAACTTGATGAAAAATTTAAAAATTTAATAAAAAATTTTTAAAAAATAAGAGCCTATTTAAAGGCTCTATTTTTATATATTTTGAATTTCATTTTTAAACTTTTTTAAAAGAAAAAATTAAAAAAATTTTTAAAAAAGGTCTTTACAAATAAAAAAATTCGTGCTAGTATATCACCATGCTAAGTGCTTTACAGCTAGCTATCAATTTTTAGTCTATTAAATTGGTTTTCAATTCTAGAAAATCAAAAAACAATCCAAAAAAATTAAATATGATAAAGCCAAGTTTTCAATTTAAACTGTATGGAATGACTACGTTTTTGCCCCCGCGAATTTCGTTGATATTGTTGTTTAGCACTTAGCTAAATTATTTTAAGGGAGGTGAAAATTTGAGGAAAAGTAAAAAGGTTTTAATTGTTTTTGCATGTTTAGCTGTATTACTCCTTTCTATCATTTTTGGATATACATATTCAAAATATGTTTATAAGGAGCCTGTTAGTGGTTCTGCTAGTGTTGCAAAATGGAGTTTTTCTGGTGCAATTTCTAACACTGAAAATAAAACAACAAAATCTATATCTTTAGCTGATACCATGAATTCAAGTGATTCAATTACAAAAGGAAAAATCGCTCCGGGAACAAGCGGTAGTTTCAAAATTATTGTAAATGCAGCTGGTTCAGAAGTTGATGTTGATTATGACGTTTTATTAGCTAGTGAAGAATCTCAAAAACCAAAAAATCTATATTTTAAATGCAATGACTTAGTAGAAGGAAGTGGCCAAAAATTCTATTCTCTTGCTGAAATGTTAAAAGTAAATGAAGAAACACAAAGATCAAATATGAGTGGAAAAATCACTACAAGTCAAAATGAGGAACCAAAAGAAATTACAGTAGAGTGGGAATGGCCATATGAAAGTACAGATGAAAGTGGCGTAAAACAGCAAGAACAACTAGACGAGCAAGACACAAATGATAGCAAGCTAGGTGACTACACATTTACATTAAATATTGTAGGAACACAAGCAAAATAAAATTTTAAAAACATTCTAGGTTAAGAAAAATTCCAATTCACGGCGCGTAAAATATAAGTTAAAGAATAAGTTGTTATTTACCTAGAACAAATGAAACTGTGAGAAATGTTAAAAACTAGAAAGCTTTAATAGCTTTCTAGTAAGAAATTTAAAAGATTTTTTACTAGAGAGCTATTAAAAGAAAGGAGTTTATGAAGAAAATATTTAAAGTCTTAAAAACGATATTTATATTGTTTTTAATAGCTATTTTGCTTTATGTTTTATATTCAAAATTTATTAGAAAAGATAGAATTACAAAAGTTTTTGGTTATGGATTTTTAGTTGTATTAACAGGAAGTATGGAGCCTGAGATAGATACAGGATCACTTGTTATAATTAAAGATTCTGATAGCTATGATGTTGGAGATATAATTACATATGAAGAAAATGAAAATTATTTTGTGACACATAGAATTATTGAAAAAGATGTTAATAATTTAATTACAAAAGGTGATAAAAATAATGAAGTAGATACAAAAATTTCTGAAGATCAAATAATTGGAAAAGTTGTATTTCATTCTTTGATCTTGGGAATTTTTATTAGAAAATATTTGTTACTCGTATTTATCATTTTTACAGTATTTATAATAATTGTAAACATTTTTAGCAAAAATAAAAAAAGAGAAGAAGAGGAAGATGAAAGAATCAAAAGTAAAAATACTAAATAGAATATATATTATATTTTTAATAATAGTTTTAATAATAGCAATACTTTTCTCATTTAGAACTGGAATGCAGATGTATTATCTAGTAAATACAAATCTAAATGATAAAGATGTTCCATCTGAATCAGATGTTGCTAACTGGAATTTTAAAGTTTGGGTGGAATATTAATCTTGAAAATAAAACAGCTCAGTGATATAATAATTTCAAATTGTTTTAAGGAGTTTTTTAATGTCTATACTTAATAATATTGAAAATATAGTAAATGAAAAAATCAACGAAAAGATTAAAGTATATGCATTTGTTGGCCCATCTGGAACCGGAAAAAGTTATAGAGCTCAGATGGTAGCTAACTCTAGAGGTATAGAATATATTATAGATGACGGACTTTTAATTTGTGGAAACGAGGTTGTTGCCGGAATTTCAGCTAAAAAGGCTCCAACTAAAATTGAAACTGTTAAAAATGCATTATTTCAAGATGAGACAAAGAAAAGAGAAATTCAAGAAGTTTTTAGAAAAAGACGTCCAAAAAGCATATTAATTTTAGGAACTTCTGATGGAATGGTTCAAAAAATAGCTGCAAATTTAGGTTTGCCTGAAATAAGTGAAACAATTTATATAAAAGATGTTGCTACAGAAGAGGAGATGGAAACAGCTAGAAGAATTAGAGTAACGCAAGGAAAACATGTTATTCCAGTTCCAACATTTGAGATTAAAAAAGACTTTTCAGGATTTTTATTAGATCCACTTCAAATTTTTAAATCAACAGGAAGTGGAAATGATCCATATATTGCTGAAAAATCTTTGATAAGACCAGCTTTTAGTTATATGGGAAATTTCACAATTTCAGATACAGCTATAAAACAAATAATTGAAATATCTTTAGAAAAAATTCAAGGAATTTACAAGCTTCATAGAGCCATTATTAGAAAACAAGAAGGTGGCTATGGAGACGGAATATACATTTATTTAGAATTAATACTTGATTTTGGTTATAATATCTTAGAACTTACAGAAAGTGTAAAAGCTAAAATTAAAAAAGAAGTAGAAAAGCTTACTGCAATGAATGTTTTAAAAATGGAAATATTGATAAAGAGTATTCATTTTGAAGAAAAATAGGAGGAAAATATGGCTTTTGTTGTAGCAATAGATGGACCAGCTGGAAGTGGTAAAGGAACAATAACAAAATTAGTTGCTAAAGATTTAAATTTGGTTACAGTTGATACTGGAGCAATGTATAGATGTGTTACTTTAGAATGTCTAAATAATAATGTTAATTATACTGATTTAGCTGGAATTGAAAAAATATTAGAAAACATTGATATTAAGTTTAAAAAAGAAGGTGAAAATCAACTAGTTTTCTTGAATGGAAAAGATGTAAGTAAAGAGATTAGAACTTTTGAAATAGATAATGTTGTAGCAAAATATGCTGCTGTTAAAATCATAAGAGATAAAGTAGCACCAATTCAAAGAGAAATGGGAAAAACTCAGAATATAATAATGGAAGGAAGAGACATAGGAACTGTTATTTTTCCTGATGCAGATGTAAAAATATATTTAGATTGCTCTGTTGAAGAAAGAGCTAATAGAAGATACAAACAAGATATAGAAAAAGGAATAAAAGTTACTTATGAAGAAGTTTTAAAAAGTATAATAGAAAGACATAAGCTAGAAACTGAAAGAGAGATTTCTCCACTTGTTAAAGCAGATGACGCGATTTTAGTTGATTCAACAAATTTAACAATTCCAGAAGTTGTTGAAAAAATAGAAGATATTATAAAAAGCAAAATGAATTAAGAGGTTTAAAAATGAATAAAATTAAAGAAATTTTTAAAGCTATAAACAGAGTAATTGTTAGAAGTGTAATTCAATTATATTGTAAAATAGTTTATAGATATAAAGTAATAGGAAAAGAAAAAGTTCCAAAGGAAGGATCACTTCTATTTTGCGGAAATCATAGGAGTAACTTAGATCCACCTATGATGGTAATTGCTAGTCCTAGAAAAATGAGATTTATAGCAAAAGAAGAGTTAAGAAATAACTTATTGTTTAGATATTTATGTTGTGTTTTTGAAGCAATATATGTAAAAAGAGACTCTAAAGATATAGGTCCATTAAAAGAAGCTTTAAAAGAGTTAAAAAGCGGCGGATGTATAGGAATCTTCCCAGAAGGAACTAGAAATGGAATGGAAAAGAATAATGGCGAAATGAAAAATGGGGCAGCATATATGAGTTTAAAAACAGGTTCAAAAATTGTTCCAATAGGCTTAAAAGGTGAACCAAAACCTTTTCATAAAATCACAATTACATTTGGAGAGCCATTAGATTTTTCTGAAATGTTAAAAGAAAAAGATATAAAAGAAGTAGAAGCAATAGCAACAGAAAAATTAAAGGAGCAAATAATAAAGCTTTCAACTTAAGAACATAAAGAGATTCAAACAATCTCTTTATTTTTTTGTCGAATAATAGCACGCAAAAATACTTGCAAAATGACTTCACAAAATTTATAATTTTATTAACAGATACGAAACGTATCACAAAAGATAAAATAGAATAGAAAAGGAGAGGTTATGGAAAAAATTAAGATTATAATTGCTGATGACAATTTAGAATTTGTGTCAACATTTAAAAATTTTTTGGAAAATGAAGAAGATATGGAGGTAATTGCTACAGCTAAAGATGGAATAGAAGCATATGATAAAATTGTAGCAATGAAGCCAGATATTGTTTTATTAGATGTAATAATGCCACATTTAGATGGAATAGGGGTTTTAGAAAAATTAACAAGTTTAAGTGATATGCCAATTTGTATAATGCTTTCTGCTGTTGGCCAAGATGCAATAACTAAAAGAGCATTATCAATAGGTGCATCATATTATATGGTAAAACCTTTTGAATTAGATGTTTTAGTTAAAAGAATAAGAGAATTAAAAAATATTTTAAGATTCCCTGTAAATAATAATTTTATTTTAAAAGAAAATGGAGCAAAATCAAATTATATAAATGTTGCTAATAATAGACCGAAAGAAGATAATTTGGAAATTTTAGTAACAAATATAATTCACGAAGTTGGAGTTCCAGCACATATAAAAGGTTATCAGTACTTAAGAGATGGAATTATTATGGTTATCGAAGATATGGATGTTTTAAATCAGATAACAAAACAATTATATCCAGATCTAGCTAAAAAGCATAAAACAACTCCAAGTCGCGTTGAACGTGCAATTCGTCATGCAATAGAAGTTGCTTGGAACAGAGGAGAAATAAACACAATTGAGAATATTTTTGGTTATACTGTTAATGCAAATAAAGGAAAACCAACAAATTCTGAATTTATTGCAATGATAGCAGACAAGCTACGTTTGGAGATTAAAAGTGCATAAAATTTAAATGCAAGAAAAAAATATTGCAAAAACACTTGACAAATTAATAGAAAAGTATTATTATATTTGCAGTAAAAGTAATTGCAATTATAGCAATACTTTTCTATCTATATTTTTAATATTTCTCTTGGCTAATTTCTAGCCATAAAAATCATTTTTAAAATTTTATTTATTCCAATAATGGAGGTGAGAAAAGTTCTATTTGAAATTTAGTAGAAAATTCTTGAATACTATTAGTATGGCTTTAAGCATTACTATGGTTTTATTAATGAGCCTAATATTCTCGTTTATAGAAAATAGCTTTAATAGTATTAATCAAGAAAAAGCTTTAGAAGTAATCGCTGAAAAGACTATGGAAGATGAAATTCCTAAAAATGATGAAAGTACTAAAGTAAGTGATTCTAAAAATGATCAAGAAAAACCTAAAGAAGAATATGATTGGTATATAGAAATTCCTGAAATAGGAGTTTATGCACCAATTGAAGAAGGAACTAGTGATGAAATTTTAAATAGATCTATAGGACATTTCGAAAATACCTCCAGAAGAAACGGAAATTGTGGCCTGGCGGCACATAACAGGGGGTATAGTGTAAATTATTTTTCTAGATTAAAAGAATTAAAAAATGGCGATAAAATCTATTATTTTGTTGATGGAAAAAAATACAAATATGAAATAGATAAAATTCTTATAATCTATGAAACAGATTGGTCTATGTTAGAAAATACGAAAGAAGATAAGATAACTTTAATCACATGCGTTGAAGACAGACCTGAATATAGATTGTGTGTTCAAGGAAGCTTATCTCTAGAATAAACAGGAGGAAAACATGGTAAAGAAAATTTTAGCTGGTTTAATAGTATTAATTACTATACTTCAGATATTTAGTCCTTTGGCACTTGCTTTAGAGCTAGAAGGTTCTAAGACAATAGAATATACTGGAAGAAAAATTACAGATTGTCTGTTATATAAAAAAGGCAAAACAGTAAGTGATGTCGAATGTTCAATTGTAGGTTATAAAACAGAAGATGGAAAATTTTATCCAGCATATTGTTTAAATTATAAAGTAGATGGTGCAGAAAAAGGGAACTATAATGTAGACATCTCAAGTTACACTGATAATGTTCAAGTTTGGAGAGTTGTAACACATGGTTATCCATATACAACTAACTTCAATGGAATAGAGCTTTCTGAAGATGAAGCTTATTTAGTAACAAAAATGGCTGTATACTGTGTTACTGGAAATTCTGCTTTCAGTTTATACACTTATGATGAAGGAAGACCTAAAACAGTTGACACATATAGAGCTTTAGATTATTTAGTAAATACAGTTGCAGTAGATGAAAGTATAAATAAAAATACAGGAACAATTAGTGTTAATAGAGTTGGAGATTTTACCTTAAACGGAGAATATTATTCACAAGATTTCTCAGTAGACTCTATAATAGACGAGAGAAGTTATGAAGTTAAAAGTGAAATAAGAGATTTTCCAGAGGGAACAATTATTGCAAATCTAGAAAATCAACCACAAAATGTGTTTCAAGCTGGGGAAAACTTTAGAATTTTAATACCAAAAAGTGGATTAACAAAAGAAATAAATGGAAGTTTTGACATAGTTGGAAAAGTTAAAAATTATCCAGTATTTTTTGGAGATGCAAAAGATAGCAATAAACAAAATTACATAGTTACATTTGATGATTTCGGTGATGAACTAGCAACAGGAACTTTTAATATAGCTGTAAATACAGGAAAAGTTAAAGTTGTAAAAGTTGATAGTGAATCAAAAGATCCTCTAGAAGGAGTCACATTTGAACTTAAAAGAGAAGGAACAGAAGAAGTTATTGAAAAAACAACAGATGAAAATGGAGAAGCTATATTTGATGAGCTTTTACCTGGAAAATATGAACTAAAGGAGAAGGGTTCATTAGAAGGGTATGAGCTTAGCGAAGAAACTTTTTCAGTAGAAGTAAAATATAATGAAGAAACAAAGGTAGAAGTTGAAAATGATTTAATAAAAGGGTCAATTAAAATCATTAAACAAGATTCTGAAAATTCAAATGTAAGACTTAAAGGTGTTAAATTTGAATTATATGATCAGGATATGAATCTACTAGAAACTTTAGAGACCGACGAGAAAGGTGAGGCTTACAGTAAGGATTATCCAAGTGTAAATAAAAAATATTATTTAAAAGAAGTTAAAACTATAGATGGTTATAGTCTTGATTCTGAAGTACATGAAATAACCTTATTAGATAACAATGTTTTAGAGGTGTATATTAAGAACGTGAAAACACCAAAAGAACCAGAAGTATTTGTTGTCGAAGAAAAGCCTGAGCCACAAGTCGAAGTGGTTGTTGATGAACCAGAGGTTGTAACGGTTCATGAAAAACCAGATCCACAAGTAAATGTTGTTGTGGATGAGCCAGAAATAATAGAGAAAGTTGTAAAACTTCCTAAAACTGGCATGTAAATTTTAAATACACATAGGTAAATACTCCTATATAAAAAATACTCGTTTAAAAGAAGTTATAAGAATTAAAAATTATAATATAAAAGGCAAGCTACATTTTGTAGCTTGCTTCGTTTTTTATATTCCTAAAATTTTTTTAGCTTTTTCAATATCTTCATCATTAGCGGTTCTAACATTTTCTAAAGGATATTTAAGATTTAAGTTATTCCATTTATATTTTCCTAAATTGTGATATGGAAGAAGTTCAACTTTTTGAACAGATTTTAGACTAGAAATAAATTCTTTTAATTTTTTTAAATCTTCTTCATTATCTGTAAATCCAGGAATTATAACTTGCCTAATCCACGTTGGAATATTGTTATCACTTAAATATTTAGCAAAATTTAAATTATTAGTATTTGAAGCTCCAACTAAATCAAGAGATTTTTCGTTATTAATATGTTTTATATCTAATAAAACTAAATCAGTAACTTCTAATAATTCTTTGATTTCATCTGTTACAGGAAGACTTCCAGCAGTATCTAAACATGTGTGGATTTCAAGCTTATGAAGTTTTTTAAAAAGTAAAGTAACTTCTTTTGCTTGAAGAAGAGGCTCTCCGCCTGATACAGTAACACCGCCATTTGAAGATTTTATAAATGGCTTTGAGTGTTCTATTTTTTTAATTAGTTCATCTATTGTGACATTTTCACCGAGAGTTTGTATCCCAGGTATCTCTGTTATGACAATACTTACATCTTAATGGACAACCTTGTAGAAATATTACAAAGCGAATTCCAGGTCCATCAAGAGTTCCCAAGCTCTCAGTTGAGTGAATCTTTAAGTTCATTTTCTAAAACCTTTCATGAATAGTTCTATTTATAACATCTAATTGTTGTTCTCTGGTCAATTTAACAAAGTTAACTGCGTAACCTGAAACTCTAATAGTAAGTTGAGGGTATTTTTCAGGATGATCCATTGCATCCATCAAAAGTTCTCTATTAAATACATTTACATTTATATGATGTGGTAGTTGAACAAAATATCCATCAAGTAAACCTGTTAAATTGTTGATTTGTTCTTCTTTTGAATGACCTAAAGTAGAAGGTGTTATTGCAAAAGTATATGAAATTCCATCTTCAGCATATTTATATTTTAATTTTGTCATAGTGTTTAAAACTGCGATTGCACCATGCGTGTCTCTTCCATGCATTGGGTTAGCTCCAGGTCCAAAAGGTTCTCCAGCTTTTCTTCCATCTGGTGTACTTCCAGTAGCTTTTCCATAAACAACATTTGAAGTGATTGTTAATATTGACATTGTAGGTTTAGCATTTTTATAAGTTGGAAGCTTTTTTAGTTTATTCATAAATGTTTTTTCTATTTGAACTGCGATTTCATCAACTCTGTCATCATCATTTCCGTATTTAGGGTAATCACCTTCAACTTTATAATCAACAGCTAAGCCAGTTTCGTCTCTTATAACTTTAACTTTTGCATATTTCATAGCTGAGAAACTGTCTGCAACAACTGAGATTCCAGCAATTCCACAAGCCATAGTTCTAACAATATTTCTGTCGTGAAGAGCCATTTCTAGGCTTTCATAAGCATATTTATCATGCATATAGTGAATAATATTTAAAGCATTCATATAAGTTCTAGCAACATAATCCATCATTTGATCAAATCTTTCCCAAACTTCATCATAATCAAGATATTCTGAAGTGATAGGTGCAAATTTAGGTGTAACTTGTTTTCCAGAAACTTCATCACGACCGCCGTTTATAGCATATGTTAGAGTTTTAGCTAAATTTGCTCTTGCACCAAAAAATTGCATTTGTTTTCCAATTTTCATAGCAGAAACACAGCAAGCGATTCCATAATCGTCACCCCAATATTCTCTCATTAAATCATCATTTTCATATTGAATAGCACTTGTAGCAATGCTCATTTTTGAACAGAAATCTTTAAATGCTTTAGGGAAGTGGGTAGACCAAAGAACAGTTAAATTTGGCTCTGGCGCTGGTCCTAAATTTGTTAAAGTATGAAGAACTCTAAAAGAGTTTTTAGTAACTAAAGTTCTTCCGTCAATTCCCATACCGCCGATGCTTTCAGTAACCCAAACTGGATCACCACTAAATAATTCGTCATATTCAGGTGT
Source organism: uncultured Clostridia bacterium (assembly GCA_947627595.1). Lineage (GTDB taxonomy): Bacteria > Bacillota > Clostridia > TANB77 > CAG-508 > Scatovivens. The sequence continues at coordinate 165,265 of CANQWQ010000001.1, read as the reverse complement.
TCTTAAAAATCTAACCATTCTAAGTTTCATAACAAAATGATCCATTAGTTCTTGAGCTTTTTCTTCTGTAAGGATTCCAGCTTTTAAATCTCTTTCAATGTAAATATCAATAAAAGTTGAAGTTCTTCCTAAACTCATTGCAGCACCATTTTGTTGCTTGATTGCTCCTAAATATCCAAAATATAACCATTGAATAGCTTCTTTAGCATTTTTAGCAGGTTTTGAAATATCAAAACCATATTTTTCAGCCATAATCTTTAAATCTTCTAAAGCAGTAATTTGGTCATGAAGTTCTTCTCTTTCACGAATTAGATTTTCAGTTAAACATTCTGAAGTTGCTTCATTATATTGATTTTTCTTATCTTCAATAAGAGCATCTATTCCATAAAGAGCAACTCTTCTATAATCTCCAATAATTCTTCCACGTCCATATCCATCAGGAAGTCCAGTAATTAAGTGTGAGCTTCTAGCTGCTCTAATCTCTGGAGTATATGCTGTGAAAACACCATCATTATGTGTTCTTCTATAATTATGATAAATATCTTCGAGTTTTTCAGAAACCTTTCTATTATAGGCTTCACAAGATTTCTCAACAATTCTAATTCCGCCTTCAGGCATAATAGCTCTTTTCAAAGGAGCGTCAGTTTGAAGACCAACAATTTCTTCTAAATCTTTATCTATATAACCAGCATCATGACTTGTAATAGTTGATGCTATATCACATGAAATATCTAAAACTCCGCCATTTTCTTTTTCCTTTTTATAAAGGTCTAAAACTTTATTCCAAAGTTTTTTTGTTTTTGGTGTAGGCTCTGTTAAAAAGCTTTCATCACCTTCATAAGGTGTATAGTTTTTTTGTATGAAATCTCTAACGTCAATTTCTTCCTGCCAGTTTCCACCATTAAAGTCTTTCCATTCCTCAAATTTCATAAAAAACCTCCTTAAATTTAGTATTAATACTTATTCAATTTTTATTGTTCCCATTAAAATATTCTAACATACGGAAATTTAAAAAACAACAAATGGATTACATAAATTATGTAAAAATTTTGTAAAAAATTCCCTTGTAATAACTTTTAATTTAATATATAATTATTTTGTTAGAGTTTACAAAAGAAAGGGTTAAAATATGGATATTTCTAATTTTACAGATTCTGCAAGAGCTATTCTTACGGGTTCAAGCACACTAGCAATTCAAAATCAAAATTCTGAAATTACATCATATCACTTGATTAATATTATGCTTGAGAAAAAAGATAATATTATTTATCAATTACTTATAAAAATGGATGTCGAAGTTGAGAAGTTTAAACAACTTAATTTAGACGAATTAAATAAATTGCCTCAAACTGGCCAAAATGGTGGAATGAGATTTTCAAGAGATGTTGAGCAAGTTTTAGAAGATGCTGAAAAAGCTAGTCAATCTATGAAAGATAGTCATATTGCGCCAGAACACCTATTTTTAGGAATCTTAGATTATGCTCCAGATGAACTAAAAAAACTTATGAAATTATATCAAATTACAAAACATAATTTTTTAGTTGCATTAAAAGATGTTAATGATAATAGTAGAGTAAAATTAGATTCAGAAGATGAAGATGGAAGTGATATAGATATTCTTTCTAAATTTGGAAAGAATTTAACAGAACTTGCAAAAGAAAATAAATTAGAGCCAGTAATTCGGTAGAGATGATGAAATTAGAAATGTTATTAGAATATTAACAAGAAAAACTAAAAATAACCCAGTTTTAATTGGTGAGCCACGGAGTTCGGAAAAACTGCTATTGTTGAAGGTTTGGCACATAGAATTATTCGTGGAGATGTTCCTACAAGTTTAAAAGGAAAAACAATTTTTTCTCTTGATTTAGGTCTTTTAATCGCTGGAGCTAAATATAGAGGCGAATTTGAGGAAAGACTTAAAGGAATTGTTGATGAATTAGACAAATCACAAGGAGAAATAATTTTATTTATAGATGAGATTCATAACTTGGTTGGCGCTGGAAAAACAGATGGCGCTATGGATGCTAGTAACTTATTAAAACCAAAGTTAGCGCGTGGTGAGCTTCGTTGTATGGGTGCTACTACTATTGATGAATATAGAGAATATATTGAAAAAGATCCAGCTTTAGCTCGTCGTTTTCAACAAGTTAATGTTCCAGAGCCTACAATTGATGATGCAATAACAATCCTTCGTGGAATACAAGAAAAATTTGAAATATATCATGGTGTTAAAATTCAAGACCAAGCCTTAGTTGCAGCTGTTACACTTTCAAGTAGATATATAACAGATAGATATTTGCCAGATAAAGCAATAGATTTAATTGATGAGGCTTGCAGTTTAATAAGAACTGAGATGGAATCAATGCCAGTTGAGCTTGACCAAATTTCTAGAAAAATTATGCAATTAGAAGTTGAGGAAGCTGCGCTTTCACGTGAAGAAGAGGAAATTTCTCAAACTAGATTAAAGAAAATTCAAGAAGAGCTAGCTAAACAAAGAGAAGACTTTCAAGCTAAGAAAGCTAAATGGGATGTTGAGAAGAAAAATATTTCTAGAATCCAGAAATTAAAAGCAAAAATTGATGAAGTCAATGCTCAAATTGAACAAGCTGAACGTGAATATGATTTAAATAAAGTTGCAGAATTACGTTATTCAACACTTCCAAATTTAAAACAAGTTCTAGAACAAGAAGAAAAAGAAATAGAAAAAGAGCAAGGTGGAAAAGCCACTCTTTTAAGAAATAAAGTTACTGAAGAAGAAATTCAACAAATAGTTTCAAAATGGACTGGAATTCCAGTTACTAGAATGTCTCAAGGCGAAAAACAAAAATTGCTTCACTTAGAAGATACTTTACATGAAAGCGTTGTTGGACAAGATGAGGCAGTTAAAAAGGTTGCAGAAGCTATTATTCGTTCTAAAGCCGGAATTGCTAACCCAAACAGACCAATAGGTTCATTCTTATTCTTGGGTTCATCTGGCGTTGGTAAAACTGAGCTTGCTAAAACTTTAGCTAGAAACTTATTTGATGATGAAAAAAATATGATAAGATTTGATATGTCTGAATATATGGAAAAATTCAGCGTTACTAGATTATTAGGTGCACCTCCAGGATATGTTGGTTATGAGGAAGGCGGTCAACTTACAGAAGCAGTTCGTCATAGACCATATTCAGTTTTACTTTTTGATGAGGTTGAAAAAGCCCATCCAGACGTATTTAACATTTTCTTACAATTATTAGATGATGGTAGACTTACTGATTCTCAAGGAAAAACAGTTGATTTTAAAAATACAATTGTTATTTTAACATCAAATATGGGTGCTCAAAAAATACTTGATAGCATTTCAAAAACTGGAAAAATTGAAGAAAAAGTTAAAGAAGAAATTAAACAAGATTTAAGAACACAATTTAGACCAGAGTTCTTAAACAGATTAGATGAAATTATATTCTTCCAAGCTTTAGCAAAATCACAAGTTTACGACATAGTAAGATTACTATTAAAAGGCCTAATCGGAAGATTAGCTGATCAAGAAATTACAATGACTGTTTCTGATGATGTTATAAATTGGATAGTTGAAGTTGGATATGATATAAATTATGGTGCAAGACCACTTAAGAGAACAATTCAAGATGAAATTGAAACAGTAGTCAGCCGTGCAATTATCGCAGATCAAATTAAAAAGAAAGATACTTTCGAAATTATAGTAAATAGTAATAACGAATTAGAAATTGTAAAAAAATAAAAATGAAAATTATTAAAAAATTTTTAAAATATTCACTAATATGGATTATATTTTTTGTAGCAATAAATGTATACATGTTTTTAGGAGCATTAATTCCTAAAAATCTAATTGAGAAAAATATTATTGATTCATCTTTTATATTGCTTCAACAGGGCGATTACAGAGAAATAAATAATTTTTATCTTGATAATTATACAGATGCATTAATGTTAAATCAAGAATACTCAATAGATAGTAAAAATCCAGTTTATTCATATATGGCAAGCCTTAAAAATTATGATCCTGAGGTTACAGAGAAAATATATACTGATTCAGAATATGCAAATAATTTAAAAGACTTTAAACCAGCATATGTGAATTATCAAGTTTGGTCATTAAGTAAAATGATAGACGGAAAGCTAGATATTGCTACAGAATATGCTAGATATTGGCACGGTTGGATGCCGATTTACAGAGTTTTGCTAATATTCTTTAATATCAACGAAATGAGATTATTCTTCTTAATAATATTTTTGATTTTGCTTGTAATTTTTATGCATCTTATGAAAAAAAGATTTGGAAGAGTAATTTCTCTGATTTTTGCATATAGCCTAATTGTTCAAAATTATTTTATTACTGCAATTTCAATAAGTGGAGTACCTTGTTATTTAATAATAATGATAGCAAGTATAATTTTACTTACTAAAATAGATAAAATAAAAGAGTTGGGATTGTTTTTCTTCATAATTGGTTGTCTAACAAGCTTTTTTGATTTTTTAACTGTTCCATTATTAACATTAACAATTCCACTATTTATTTGTGTTTTGTATGATAAAAAAACTGAAAATAAATTAAATTTCTTACAATTAATAAAATATTGCTTGCTTTGGGGAATAGGCTATGGAATAACATGGGCTAGTAAGTGGATAATGTATGATTTAATTTATGATAAAGGAATTATTGAAAATGCCATTAAAACAACAAAATACAGAGTAAGTAATAGAATTTCATATTACTATATATTTTTAATTTTAATAGAAATATTAAAATATGCTGGGGTAGGAATAGAACTATTAATTGTAAAACTATTATTGCAGAGAGAAAAAATATCTTTTGAAAATTTTTGGAAAGAAAATAAATTATTTTTATTTATAACAATATTGCACTTTGCTTGGTATATATTAGTATCTGAGCATTCTAATCAACATTATTCAATATTTGTCTATAAATTAAAGACAGGAATTATTTTAGGAATTTTATTAATTGTAAATAACATGATAAAAATTCAAAATGGAAAGGACGTCGAACTTAAATGCCAGAGCCAAAAGAAGTAATTGAAGCTAGAGAAAAAACTAATGACAGAGAATATTTTAAAGAACTTGTTAAAACTTCTCCACTTCTAATAGAATGGGCAAATGATGAAATTAGAAATGATAAAGAAATTATTTTAGAGGCAGTTGAAGTTGATGGGGGAGCTTTAGAATTTGCATCAGATAGATTGAAAGATGATAAAGAAGTCTTACTAAAAGCTGTGTCACAAGCTGGATGGACAGCTTGCTATGCATCAGAAAGATTAAAAGATGATAAAGATGTTATGATTACAGCTGCTAAAAATGATGGACAAATTTTATATTATGCTTCTCAAAAGCTGAGAGATGATAAAGAGATGGTAATCGCAGCAGTTAGCCAAAAAGCTATAATTTTAAAATATGCTTCTCAAAGGCTCAGAAAAGACAAAGATGTTGCAATTGCTGCTTTAAATCAAAGTAAAAAATGTTTGGAATATATTGATAAATCTCTTTTAGAAGATGATGAAATCAAAGAATTAATAAATTAGCAAAGTCTACTTGACTTTGCTAATTTTAAGTTATATAATATCCCTTGAGCTAAAAAAGAAAGAAGGTAATATTTAATGGCAAATAAAGAATTTAAAGCAGAATCTAAGAGATTGCTAGATTTAATGATAAACTCAATTTATACAAATAAAGAGATATTTTTAAGAGAATTAATTTCAAATGCTAGTGATGCAATTGACAAATTATATTTTCGCTCTTTGACAGATAAAAACGTAAAAGTAAATCGTGAAGATTTAAAAATTAATATTACTATTGATAAAGATAATAGAATAATTACTGTTACTGATAATGGTTGCGGAATGAATGAAAAAGAGCTTGACGAAAATCTTGGAACAATTGCTAAAAGTGGCTCTTTAAAATTTAAAGAAGATTTAGAAGAAAAAGATGATGTCGATATAATCGGACAATTTGGTGTTGGATTTTATTCAGCTTTCATGGTAGCTGACAAAGTTAGTGTTGAATCAAGAACTTTTGATGAAAAACAAGGCTATAAATGGGAGTCTTCAGGTGCTGACGGATATACTATTGAACCTTGTGAAAAAGAAGATGTTGGAACAAAAATCACTTTGCACATAAAAGAAAAAACAGAAGAGGAAGATTATGATGAATTTTTAGACAATTACAAGATTCAAGAAATAATTAGAAAATATTCAAATTATATTCGTTATCCAATCCAGATGGAAGTAGAAAAGAGAAGAAAAAAAGAGGGAACAGAAGAATACGAAAGTTACAAAGATATTGAAACTATAAATTCTATGACACCTCTTTGGAAAAAAGATAAAAAAGATATAACAGAAGAAGAATATAATAATTTTTATAAAGAAAAATTTTATGATAGTGAAAATCCTCTAAAAGTTATTCATAGCTCAGTTGAAGGCCAATATAAATATATTTCACTTTTATATATTCCTAAAAATTTACCTTGGGACTTTTATAATAAAGACTTTGAAAAAGGTCTAGAATTATATTCAAATGGCGTTTTAATAATGGAAAAATGTGGCGATTTATTGCCAGATTATTTCAGCTTTGTTAGAGGTTTAGTTGATAGTGATGATTTATCTTTAAATATTTCTAGAGAGATGTTGCAACATGACCGTGGTGTTAAAGTAATCGCTAAAAATATTGAAAACAAGATAAAATCAGAACTTGAAAATTTATTGAAAAATGATAGAGAAAATTATGAGAAATTCTTTGAAAATTTTGGAGTTCAATTAAAATTTGGAGCTTATAATAATTTTGGAATGAACAAAGATAAATTAAAAGATTTACTATTGTTCTATTCTTCAACAGAGAAAAAATTAGTTACATTTAAAGAATATGTTTCTAGAATGAAAGAAGGACAAACTTCAATTTATTATGCAAGTGGTGAAAGTATTGACAAAATTGATATGTTGCCACAAGTTGAAAGTTTCAAAGATAAAGGATATGAAGTTTTATATCTAACTGATAATATTGATGAATTTACTTTACAAATTATTATGGATTATGATGGAAAGTCATTTGCAAATGTTAGTCAAGAAAGTTCAGATATAGAGAGTGAAGAAGAAAAGAAAGTTATTGAAAAAGTAAATGAAGATAATAAAGATTTGCTTTCATTTATGAAAGAAACTTTAAACAATGAAGTTCAAAGTGTTAGATTTACTCACAAACTTAAAAATCATCCAGTATGTTTGACTAACGAAGGCTTCATATCTGTAGGAATGGAAAAGACTTTGAATGCAATGCAAAACAATCAAAATGCTAAAGCTCAAATGGTTCTCGAAATAAATGATAATCATGAGATTGCTAAGAAAATAAGATTTTTGTATCAAACTGATAAAGAAGAATTTAAAAAGTATTCTAAGATTTTGTATGCTCAAGCTAGATTAATAGAGGGGTTAGAAATCGAAAACCCAACAGAAATAAGCAATCTAGTTTGTGAATATTTATCTAAATAGATGATTTAAGAGCAAGCCTAGCTTGCTCTTTTCATTTTTATTTTGTTATTTGTTGGTCTTGGATTGCTTTCATTTCTGATTGGGTTAACTTTTTGGCGTTGACCATTTTTTCTAAAACTTTATCTTGACGTTTTTCAGCTAGGTTTAGATTTACTTTTGGGGAGTAGACACTTGGCGCATTTGGAACGCCTGCTAAAAGTGTTGCTTCATAATCTGTTAAATCTATTGGATCTTTTTCATAATATCCCCATGATGCATCATAAATTCCATAATATCCAGAACCATAATAATTAGTATTTATATAGATTTCAATAATATCATCTTTTTTATATAATTTCTCAATATCGCGTGCAACAAAGACTTCAGCAACTTTTCTTGAAAAATGTTTTTCTTGAGTAAAATATTCATTTTTAGCAATTTGTTGAGTTATTGTGCTTCCGCCTTCAGTAAAGTCTAAAGTTCTTAAATCTGTAAGAATTGCTCTTCCAACTGATAATAAATCAATTCCTCTATGACTATAAAATCTTTTGTCTTCGACAGAAATGACGGCATCTATAAAAATGTCTGGAACTTCGTCAACAGACATAAAATTTTCTTGATCTTGAATTTCTGAAAAACATTCTTTTATTGGAAAATCTTTTATTGAAGCCTTATACATAGCATATCCTTTAGAAAAAGTGTAGCCTGCAACTCCTAAAATGGCTATGATGATTATCGTTAAAATTATTAAAATAATTTTTTTAAGTTTACTCATTTTTTTCATAAACATCACTTCCTTAATAATTTTATTTTAGCCTAAAGCCTTTAATATTTCAAGATGATTTCAAAAATGTTAAGAAAATATTAAGATTTCACAAAAATTCGAAAAATATTGCCTAAAAGTGTTGACATATAAGGAATTTCACAATATAATGGGCGTAGAAATCAACACTGGAGGTAATCAAAATCACATGCAAGAAAAGTTCTTGGATTTAGACAAATATAATGCAATGACAGATGATACAGTTTTAAACTTAGCAAAATCTGGGGATGAGAGCGCTCTTAATTTTATTATGGACAAATATAACAACATAGTAAATATGAAAGCGAGTAAATTTTTTGCGGCCGGAATTGAAAAAGAAGATATAGTTCAAGAAGGAATGATTGGTTTATATAAAGCTATTCAAAGCTATGATGGTGGAAAACAAAATTCTTTTAAGACTTTTGCAAATATGTGTATTGAAAGACAACTAATTACTGTTGTAAAAAGTGCAAATCGCCAAAAAAATATTCCACTTAATTCAGCTTTTTCTTTGAATAGTCCTATTTATGAAGATGGCGAATCAGATGCAATTGATGTTTTAGATGTTAATCTTGTAGAAGATCCATTAGACACTATTGCAAACAAAGAATATTTCGCTCAAATGGAAATGAAGATAGATGAGAATTTAAGTGATTTTGAGAAAAAAGTTTTAATTCATTATAAACAAGGAAAATCTTATAATGATATTGCAAAAGAGATGAATACTAAAGTTAAATCAATAGATACAGCTTTACAAAGAATTAAGAAAAAAGCTAATAAAATTAGAAGTCAAATAGATGATAAAAAATAAAGAACGGGGGAGCTCAATGGCTCCCCTCAATCGTGATGGTCTCGCCCCTCAGCGAAACAAGAAACTTGGCGTACTCGTCACGCATTTCAGAGGGGATAATCAGTCTTCCCTTGGAATCAATGTTCCTAATGTAAAGCAACTTGTCAGACTTTTTCAAACCGTCTTCAGGTCTTAAGTAAAATGCGTCATTTTTCCGATGACACAGCATTACGGTTGACCCTGCTTTAAGGTTTGACAGTTTGAGCAGTTCATTAGGAATCTGGATCCGACCCTGAGGGTCACACTTTTTTCCGACCATTTTCATAATGCACCTCCCGGTAGTGAATTCACAAAATATTATATCATAAAAATTCATATAAATCAAGAAACCCTTTGCTTTTAAAGCAAAGGGCTATTTTTATATTTAAATTTATTTTAATAATTCAAGATTTGCTAAAAACTGATCTTCAGTAATTGTTACTGAAAAGTCGTTAACTACATTTCCATCTGTGTCAATAAAAGCTAGGTATGGAAGAACTTCATAATTAAATTCATCTTTAGCTAATAAATCTGTGTCAAAATACATAGGAATTTTAAAACGAGCAGCTTTAACATTATCAACAATTTCATAATCTATATCAGGTTCATTAACATTAATTCCAAAAATATTAACTTTATCTTTATATTCTTCATAATATTGTTCTAATAAAGAAATTATATCATATGAATTAGAATCATCAGATTTCCAAAATAAAATTACAGATGGTTTATCTGAGAAATCATTTAAGCTTAAACTATTTTTATCATAATCATAAAAATGAAAAGCTTGCTCTTCAGAATTGCTTGCTGGTTGATTTTCTGGAGCATTTGGATTTTTCCTTATATGCTTACTATATAAGAAAACTCCAAAAGCCATTACTAACATTAGTATTGAAATTATTAATATTATTATATTTTTTTTACTCATTTTAAACCTCCAATAATTTTAAATTTTTAATGTAGCATCAAAACATACTTTAGTATAATACAATAAAAATATCATATCGCAAATTGGTTTTGCATATATAAAGCAATTTACTTTTTTATCAATGAAAAACAAAGCACTAATAATATAGAAAATTATCAATTTAAAAATTAATAATTTAATTGGGATTTTAAAATAGTTTATTTCTTTAAAATACCTGAAAACTGTAACTTCTAATCCAATAAAAGGAGAAGAGATAAACCATATTTTCATAGAAAATGTGGTGTAATTTATAAGTCCTTGCTTAAGATTTAGAAAGTTCAAAAATTTTTCTAAAAATCCATAAATAATAAGTGCTGAAACTATTGAAATTATAGAACTTACAAAAAAAGAATTAGCAAAAACTGTTTTCATATCTTTTTTATAAGTTTTTGATTGATCAAGGTTTGCTTTTTTGAAATGTCTATTAACTGTAAAAAGACAAATTATTGTTATTATCAAATATAAAAACAAATTTATATCTATTCCTATTATGTGATTAAAATCAGATTTTATTTTTAAAAATATATTTACTGAAGTTATAAAAACTATTAAAACTAATATTGCTAAAAAATAAAAAACTTTCTTCAAAAATAAGTCTCCTTTCAGTATCAAAAATATTCTAACATTAATTAATGATAAATACAATAAAAAATTTTTTAATTTTTTTATAAAAAAGGGTTGCAAAATAAAAACTTATATATTAAAATTTAATTGAAAGTGGAGAGAAGTGGAACGAAGTGGTAAAAAATGAAAGGAGGTTACACATCTTGCTAATTGGTGAATATGAGCATTCTCTAGACGTTAAGGGTAGAATTATAATGCCATCAAAGTTTAGAGATGATATAGGAGATAAGTTCATAGTTACCAAAGGTTTAGATGGTTGCCTATTTGCATTTTCTAAAGATGAATGGAAAAAATTCGAAGACAAGCTTTCAACACTTCCAATTTCAAATAAAGATGCAAGAGCCTTTACTAGATTTTTCTTTGCTGGCGCAATAGATTGTGAACTTGATAAACAAGGAAGATTTTTAATTTCTTCAAATTTAAGAGAGTTTGCTGGATTCGTAAAAGACGTAGTTATCGTTGGAATGAATTCTAGAATTGAAATCTGGAGCAAAGAAAAATGGGAAGATTGCAATAATAACCTTTCTGCAGATGAAATTGCAGAAAAGATGGAGATGCTAGGTATATAATTTTATATATTGTAGTGATTGCTTAAATAAGTAATTACTGCACACAGATGAAAATTTGTGCTAATACACTAAAGATTTTAAAAATACAAAAGAAAAAGTTTACAAAAGACAAAGCTTATGCAGATTTACTTAACACATTTTAAATTACCAATGATGTAATTTACGAAAGATAAAATATATAATTTACAAGAGAATTATATATATACTAAAGATTTTAAAGGTACAAAAGATTTACAACACACAAAAGAAAAAGTGGCGGATAATATTAGACTTAAACTGATGTTACCCGCCTTAAAACTATCTTTATTTTTTGGAGGACAACTTTGGAATTTACCCATAAACCTGTAATGTTAGAAGAATGCATAAATGGTTTGAAAATCAAAGAAGGCGGAATATATTTAGACGGAACTCTTGGAGGAGCAGGTCATAGTAGCGAAATAATAAAGAAAATAGGAAAAGATGGTTTACTAATCGGAGTAGATAGAGATGAAGATGCTCTAAAAGCTGCTAGTGAACGATTAAAAGAATTTTCAAATGTAAAATTTGTGCATGACAATCATGATAATATTAAAGAAATTTTAGAAGAATTACAAATATCAGGGGTAGATGGAATTCTTCTAGATTTAGGTGTCTCTTCATATCAACTAGATGAAAGAAATAGAGGTTTTAGCTACATGGGAGAAGCTAGTCTAGATATGAGAATGGATAAATCTCAAAAACTTGATGCTAAGCAAGTTGTAAATACATATTCAGAAGAAGATTTAGCAAATATCATTTTTGAATATGGTGAAGAAAAGTTCTCTAGAAAAATAGCTAGAAATATTGTTTTAGCTAGAGAAAAAAAGCCAATTGAAACTACTAAAGAGTTGGTAGAAATTATAGAAAAGTCTGTTCCAAGAAGAGGTGACGGACATCCTGCTAAAAGAACATTTCAAGCTATCAGAATAGAAGTTAATAATGAAATTAAACCTTTATATAATTGTATAAGAGATTCAATAGATTGTTTAAATCCTAATGGAAGATTATGTGTTATCACATTTCATTCATTAGAAGATAAAGCAGTAAAAAAAGCTATGGCTGAAGCAGAAGGAATTTGCACATGTCCACCAGGACTTCCTTATTGCATGTGTGGAATGGTTAGTTTTGGAAAAGTTATAACAAAAAAGCCAATTCTTCCAACTGATGAGGAGCAAAATGAAAATTCTAGAAGCAAAAGCGCTAAATTAAGAATATTTGAGAAAAAAGGAGTTTAACCTTATGACATCTTATGATTATGAGTATGGTACAAGCCCGAGAAAGCTTGAACCAGAAGTAAGGCCTCCTAAAAAATCACCAAAGAAAGCAACTAATAAAAATAAAACTACAAAAAATTCGAAAAAAACTAAGACTGTTAAGAAAACAAAAGCACAGCAAGAAAAAGTTAAAAACAAAGAAGTAAAATTAGCTAGAAGAAATTTTCTAATAATTATGGTGATTGGTTTAGGAAGTTGTTTGCTTTTAATGTATAGAAGTGTCAAAATAAGAGAATATTATGCTGGAGTTCAAACTCTTAATAAAGAGATTTCTTCATTAGAAAAAGAGAATGGCCAGATTTCTGTTCAAATTCAAAATAACTTTAATTTGAACAATATCGAAGAAATTGCAGCCACAACTCTTGGAATGCAAAAACTTTCTAGCAGTCAGACTGTATATGTTAATCTAGATACAAAAGATTATACAGAAATTAGCCAAAAAAGTATTATAAAAGAAGAAAAAACTAGCTTATTTAAGAAAATAATTGATAAAATCGTCGATTTCTTTTAAATAAATTCATAAACTAAAAATCACCTAATAATATTTATTAGGTGTTTTATTTTATAATAATATTAACTATTTACGAAAAAAGTTTTTAATTTTTATTAAGATTTTTTTGAATAAAGATTCTTTATATTCTATCATAGCAGTATTTTCAATTTGATTTTCATTAAGACTTTGAGACTGTTGAGATTGCTTGAATAAATTATTAGGATTATATTTTTCTTGTTTAATTTTTTCGCGTTCGTTTTTTTGGAAAAGTAAAATGTTATTTTTTTGTTCAGGTGTTGCCCAATAGTTTCTAAATAGAATTGCTATTATTGTTCTTGCTAGTTCTGAAACATTTTGTTCTTTTAATGTCTTTTCAGGATTATATTTAAAACCGTTTTCGTTATCAGAATTTGCTTTTAACATTTCTATTATATATGATGGTATTTTGTTAAAGTCCTCTTTAGAAATATAATTTAATATTTCTAAAACCTCACTATATGCTAATTTATATTCAGCAGTTACCATATTATCACTTCCTTTGTATTTTTACATAATGTGATCAATGTAATCATTATCACCTTTTTCGACTTTGTGATCATCTTTTTTTGAATTTTTTGGAGTAGGTGGATCATCATCTATATTATTTTCAAAATTATATAAAATTTCATCTACTAATTCATCTGTTGCTGTCTTAGTATGTGATTCCTTACCTTTAGTAGAATTTTGAGGTTGTCCTTTTTCAGTAAAATGTTCTTTTATATGTTTATACATTTGACTTTGGACGTCATCAACTGCATTTACATCTTTTGATTTATCTAAAGTTTCTTTTCCCAAATTTTGAGTGGAAACTTCTATAGGTTTAGCTTCTTGCTCAGCTTGCCCTGCTTCATCAATCGCATAAATTTCTTCTGGTTCTTCATGAAGAATAACTTCATAATCAGGAATTGCAACTTCAAAACAGGATTTTACATAATTATCTGGAAGCTTTTCTAATCCAGCCATTTGCAATAGTGCGTTTCCATCTCTGTCATATTCGTAAGTTTCATAAGGCTGTCCATCTTTATAAATGTCTATAGTTGTACCTCTATCAGTTTTTGTTACTTTAGTTCCAATAACACCATTTTCCATGTAAATATATGTTTCTCTTCCATCTTTATTTGTATATTTAATTTCTTCTTTACTATTAGCTAATTTATTATCTACAGTTAGGCTCCAAACTTCTTCAGAGATTTCAGCGCCTTTTGCTATAGTACTTTGTTCTAATTGATAATAATTGCCATTTGACTCTTCAATAGTGGAAAATATATTTATTTGCCTAATTCCATTTTCCGAATCAAGTATTTCAATACATTCTTGTTCGCCAATTACATTTCCATTGCTATCAATTAATGGAGATTGTGTTTTATCTGTATAAGTTTTTGTTTTTGCATTATATTCTTGTTTATATGATGTATAATTTATAAAATTACTTGATGTTGTTATATCTGTATTGTTATGTTTTACAAAAACTCGAGATTGGTTTGAATAACTACCATCTTCAAATTCTTTAGTAGAATTAATCTCTATGCCGTTTAAAAACCTAGTAGTTTTTTCAAAATCAGCACCTTTTTCTCTTTTTACTTCTACGGCAGGTTTGCTTTTATTTTTATTATTTATTTGATTTTCTAAAACTGGAAAATCATTTAATATTTCTGGATGCAATCTCAAAATTTCTGCAAATATTAATGCATCTTTTTCTTCAGCAGTTTTACAACTTTCGTATTTTTTAATAAATTCATCTGTTGATATGACCTTATATAATATATCATCTTCAACATAACCATCACAAACTTGCGTTAAAGGAACTCTTGTTGGGTTAGCTAATCTTTCTTGTAACTGTTTTATAATTTCTTCAGTTGTATGACTCATATTTTCGTCAAACATATGAAAGCCATATTCGTTATTTCTATCTTCTTGTATATAATCATTAACATATTCAACTATTGCTTTTTCTACATCAATCTCTGGATAGTGTTCTTTTACATATTTTATTGCTCCTTCAAAACCATATTTAGTTGCGTCTAGTTCTTTTGGATCATTTCTATAATTTTCAAAATAGTAATTTGCAAAACCATTTACTTGTATTGCAAACAGTCTAGCAATATTAACTGAAAGTTTTGAAAAATCTGGATTATATTTGTATCTTTCAACTTGTTCTAAATGTCTGTATTCATGAAGAATTGTAGATATTAATCCTACTAATTTTTTTTCATTAACAATTCCATCTTGTACATATTCATCTTCATCTCCAATAAATATGTGTATCAAATGATTTCTACCGTCTTGTAAATTTCCTTTATCTTCATATGAACCACCAGCAGTTTTATCTTTATTATCAATAGTGTATGTAAAGGGAACGTTTTTTTGTAAATCTTGCATTAAAGATTCTACTACATCATATATATTAAATTGACTTGCATTCATAAATATCAAATACCTTTGCTTTTGTTTTTCATATAAAATTTTATTATTTAGCCATAATTTTGTCAATAAATTATTATTAAATAACTTTATAATGAAATAAATTCATAAACTATAAATCGCCTAATAATATTTATTAGGTGATTTTTTATGGGTAATAGCAATTTGAAAATGAAGAAAAAAATGAGAATAGAACTTATTTTATTTTTCATTGGCTTTATGATAATTTCAATAAAAATTGGATATGTTCAATTTTTGAAAGGAGAAGAATATTCGGCTAAAGCACTTGAACAATTAAATAATAGTAGAAAAATTCCAGCAAATAGGGGAATTATCTATGATTGCAATGGAAATGTTTTAGCAAATAGTAGCACTGTTTATACAGTTAATGTAAATCCAATTAAAATTTCACAGGAAAATAAAGAAAAAGTAGCAAGAGCTCTAACAGAGATTTTTTCATTAGAATATGATAAAGTTTTAGGAAAATTAAATCAAAATGTGTCTGTTGTAAATATCGCTAAAAAACAGCCAAAAGAGCTCACAGATAAACTTAGAATCTGGTGTGAGCAAAATGATATTTTAGCACGGAATAAATATTGATGAAGATACTAAAAGATATTATCTTTATGGGAGCTTAGCATCACATGTTATTGGTTTTTGTGGTAGTGATAATCAAGGATTAGATGGAATAGAAGCAAAATATGATGAAATCTTGAAAGGAAAAAATGGGTATATTGATAGAGCTCAAAATGCTAAAGGAGAAGACATAGGAACAGATGGAGAAGAGCATATTGATCCAATTTCGGGAGATAACCTCACTTTGACAATAGATATGAATATTCAATCAATAGTTGAAAAATATATTGAAGAAGCCTGTATTGACAACAAATGTACAGATGGAGCATCTATAATTTTAATGAATCCTCAAAATGGCGATATTTTGGCAATGGCGAATTATCCTGATTATGATTTAAATGAGCCATATAAAATAGAAAACAGCGAAGATTTAAATCAAAGTGAAAAGACTAAAATTCTTCAAGCAAAGTGGAGAAATAAAGCAATTTCAGATACATATGAGCCAGGTTCTTGTTTTAAATTAGTAACTGCTTCAAGTGCATTAGAAGAAGGAATAGTTTCAGGACCTGATAATCAAGGAGAATTTTGTTGTTCAGGCGGAATTGAAATCGCAGGAGTTAGAATAAAGTGTTGGAGATATTATAGACCACATGGAAGTGAATCTTTAAGGCAAGCTCTAATGAATTCTTGTAATCCAGTTTTTATAGGACTTGGACAAAAAATAGGAGTTTCAAAGTATTATGAATATTTAGAAAAATTTGGCTTCTTAAGAAAAACTGGAATTGATATTTATGGTGAAGCTGGAAGTATATTTTTAAAAGAGGAAAAAGTTGGACCAGTAGAACTTGCTACAATTTCATTTGGTCAAAGATTCGAAGTTACACCAATTCAAATGATAACAATGGTTTCAACTATTGCCAATAAAGGAAAATATGTTTATCCAAGACTTGTTAAGAAAATTACAGATTCTGAGACTAAAAAAGAAACAGAAATAGAGCCTAAATTTGGTGAGCAGGTTATTTCTGAAAAAACAGCTGAAACAGTTTTAAGTATGATGAATTCTGTTGTTTCAGAAGGAACTGGAAAAAATGCGAAAGTTGAAGGCTATTCAATAGGAGGAAAAACTGGTACATCTGAAGATGGAGTAAATACTGGAAAATATGTAACTTCATTTATAGGAGTTGCTACAATAGAAGATCCAAAAGTGGCTATTTTAGTGACTTTATACAATCCGACAGGTGAAGGGGGACACCAAGGAGGTGCTTGGATAATTTTAGAACAAATTTTAAAATATTAAAATTTTGTAAAAAATTGGTAAAAAATATTAAAAAAATGTTTACAACTTGCAGGTTCTATGCTATAATGTTAACCAGAAGTTAAACTCGGCTAACAAACGAGTGAAAATATAGATATTTTAAGAATAATGGAGGTTTTTATGGGGAGAAAAAATTTAACACTTGACAAAGCAAAACTTAACTTTTTAATTAAGTTGTTTTTTTGCTTTATTTTTGCGTTAATTTTGACAGGGTTTATATCTAATAAATCTTTAGCTGCCAATGGAAAGCTTTATTTATCAGATATAGACAATGATACAGAAAGAACTAAGATGGCTAGTGGCCATATTCTAAAGAAAGATGGAAATGATAGTGATAAAATAATCACTTTAAAAATTGGTGAAAATCAAACAAAATCTTTCGTTAAAGGTATAACAGCATGGGCTACATCTGAAGTTGTATATGATTTACAAAACTACAGTGGATATGATTACTTCACAGCATATGTTGGTGTAGATATCAGCGAGCAAAGTAATTATTACAACACTGGAGCTAGATTTGAAGTATATACTTCAAATGACGGCCAAACTTGGACAAAACAAGATATAACAAATCATGTTTTCTATGGCTGGTCAGTTGCTGAGCAAATTAGAGTTGAATTAAATAATGCTAGATTTTTAAAATTAGTTACACATAGCAACTCTGATGCTTGGTGGGCTGAATGGTATGATGAAACAGTATTTGCTGATGCAAAATTATTAAAAAATGATTATGTTGAAGAAGAAGCTAAACCAGTAGATTTCATCAAAACAGTAGAAAAATATGATGAAGAATTAAAATCTATGGTTGATAATAAACAAACAAATACAGAAACATATGAGCTTACTCTTTTACAAAGAGAATTTGTAAATAATTTTGGATATGATGTTTTAGTAGATTTCGTAAATTGTGATGAACAATATAAAGATACAGTTAGTTGGTTAATGACTAGTTTACAAAATATGAAATTATATGTTTATGGTGGAGAACCTGACGGAAACTATATTGCATCAATGAAAGCTTTAAACTCAGTATATCAAACTCATAAAGAAGATTTGAATAAAGAAGGAAAAACTAGAACAGGAAAAATTACATATAGTGATTTATATAGAAAAATGATGATAACTGTTTCATTAACACACTCTGCACAAGTTTCTTTATGGATGCAAACAGATACACCAGAAAATCAATCAACAGCATTAAAACGTTATGAACTTTTCAAACAATTACATGATGACGATGCATTTATAGCCTTAAAAGAAGGCGATGAAATAAAAGTTGACTTCACAGAATTATTTGAAAGCTTAGAAGTTGAAGAAATGCGTTTCGTTTTAAACAATATTATTGATGATGAATCAATAATTTGGTTAAATGAATACGTTCAAAGTAAAATAGATGCTAATCCAGAAAAATATTCAAGCTATTTAACACCACACCCATATATGAAATATACTGATCCAAACTATGCTAATCCAGATTTTCATGATGAAAGCCGTAAAGCTGAATATGATAAAAAATATAATGAAGTATTTACAAAATATCATGTAACTTGGAGACCAGGACTTTATAAATTATGGATGAACATTGAAGGTGGAGCCGTTTGTGGAGGTATTTCAAAAATTGGTTCTAACATAAGAGGTGTTAACGGAATTCCATCATCAGTTATTTCACAACCAGGACACGCTGCTTTAATTTATTATAGCCAAGATAAAGATGGAAATGGTTACTGGAATATAGATAATGATGTTAGTGGATGGAGTCAATCAGGAAAAACTGAAAGATTATCATTAAGATCTCCTTTAGGTTGGGGTGATGATGATTATGCTGAAGGTTGGCTTGCTTCATATGTTCCACTTGCACAAGATGCTATAAACAATTTTGATGATTATACAGCATCAATGAGATATGTATATTTAGCAAACTCTTACTCAGATGATACAGCTAAACAAATGGAATTATATAGAGAAGCTTTAAAAGTAATGCCTATTAATATAGATGCTTGGTATGGAATTATTAAACTTTATGAAGCAGATGGAACTAAAACAAATCAACAATATTTAGATTTAGCTGAAGAAATCGGAGATGCTTTAAAATTATATCCATTACCAATGTATAACTTAACAAATAGAGTTAAAAATGATTTCGATAAAAATGATGAAGATTACATAAAAATAATATTTAAATTTACTTTATTCCAAACAAGTGAATTAACTACAGGAACTACTTGGAAAAACTCAACAGACACTAGACCTGTAAAAGGAACAACTGAACAAGAGATTAAAAATTATTATACAAACTGGACATATCAACCAAGTATAACTCAAGCTGTTTCTAAATTCTTATTAGGTCAAACAGATACTGAACTTGCTAAATTCTCATTTGATACAGTTGAGACAGTTGTTAAAGCTGAAAAAGAAGGAGAAGAAGACAAAGTAGTAGTAACTGCTGAAGCTGGAGTTTTAAAATTATCAGATAGATTTAAAGATAGTACAGTTCGTTGGGATTATACTTTAGATGGAAAATCTTATAATAAAAATGATTATAAAGAAGTAACAGATAAAAATGAAATAGAATTATCTGATGAAGAATTAGCTAAAATAACAGCAGATAATGATATATATGTTCACATTGTTGGAACTGATTATTCAGATGACACATTATATAAAATAGATATATTACCACAAACAGTTTCAAGCAATATTTATGCAAATGATAGAGAAAATCAAATTTTGGGAGTTGACACTGAACACACAGAATGGCGCTATGTTACTGTTAATAGTGAAATAGCTCCAGTTGCTATGACAAATGAAACTCAAGAAAGTGAATGGACTTTATATTCAACTGAAAAACCAAAACTTAGAGGAAATGTTAGTGTAGAGATAAGACAAAAAGCTACAGGTACAAAATTAGTTAGTGAATCTGTAAGATATGATTTTACAGATGCAGGTGAAAAAGATTATTCAAATAGCTATGTTGCAGTATCACATTTATCAATAGATTCTGTTTCAACTGAAGAACCAGGACATGATGGAGCTGCAGCTAAAGCAATAGATGGTAACTATAATACAAGATACCACTCAAACTGGAATGGTCAAGATACACAAAGATATATGGTTATAAAAGTTGATAGACCAATCTACTTATCATCTGTTGAATTTGTTCCAGCTGGCGGTGGAAACGGAAAAATCGTTGATGGAACAGTTTATGGAAAATTAAATGAAGAAGATGATTGGGTAAAATTATCAGAATTAAAAGATCAAACTTATGGAACTAACATAAATGATCCAGATTTTGGAAAAGACCCTAAAAATATCAAAACATTTATAGTTGATGAAAGTATTCAACAAGAAGTTCAATATATTAAGATAGTAGCAGATAGAACAAACGGAAATTGGTTTACTGCTAGAATGATTAATATATTCCAAAACTTAAGTAAAAACCCACATCCAACAGCTAGTGTTGAATTCTCTACAACAGAGCCAACAACTAAAAATGTTGAAGCTACAGTTACAAACTTCAGTACAGATATGGATGAAATTGAAATGATTAGCGGTGACACAGGTGAAAGTCATATATCTATCAGTGATGATAAGATGACAGCTACATTTACTGAAAATGGTAAATATACTTTTAAGTTTAAAAATACAACAACAGGTCATGAGGGTAGCGCAGAAGCTAATGTTACTTGGATAGATAGAGTTTCTCCAACAGCTACAATAAAATATAGTACAACAGACTTAACTAATGGAGAAGTTGTTGCTACATTAGTGCCAGACGAAGAAATTATAGTTACAAATAATCCGCATACAGAATATAATGAGAGCGGAAAAACTTATACATTTACAGAAAATGGTGACTTTACATTTGAATATAAAGATCTTGCTGGAAATGTTGGTGAACCAATTAAAGCTACTGTTAGCTGGATTAATTCATCATCAAACAATGCAATGCAAAATGGACCTGTATTAGATCCAAATCAATCAGGTCAAGAACAACCAGGAACTGGTGATGATGATCCTGGAACAACTACTCCTGGTGAAGAAGAACAAAATCCAGGAACAACCACTCCAGGTGGAGAGGAACAAAATCCAGGCGGTCAAGACACTCCAGGAACTGGAGATAGTGACAATCCTAGCCAAACACCAGGTGAGCAAGAAAACCCTGGAACAGGAGATAACGATAATCCATCAAATCCAGGTGGAGAAGAAGATAAACCAGGAACTGGTGATAATGATAATCCAAGCAATCCAGGACAAACAGAAAACCCTGGAACTAGCGAAGGTGAAAACCCAGGAAGTGGAGAACAACAAAATCCTAGTGAAGAACAAAAACCTGGAACAGATAATGATAAAAAACCAGGAAGTAGTGAAGAGCAAAAACCAGGTGATGATGAAACTCCAGGAACTGACGAAAAAGAAGAACCAGGAACAGATACTCCTGAAAAACAAGATCCAGAAGAAAAACCTGGAACAAATAAACCAAGTGATAATAACAAAAAACCAAGTCAATCTACAGATACTGGAAAGAAAGATGATTCAATAACAGATCAAAAATTACCACACACTGGTAGAAAAATTGCTTTAATTTCTGGAATATCACTTGCAACTGCTTGGTCAGTAATATCTTATATTAGATATGAAAGAGTTGGAAGAAAAGTTAGAATTGGTAAATCAAAACGTAAATAAACAAAATAATAAGATGAGTCCTTAAGTTTAAGGACTCATTTTTTTGTTGTAATAAAAAAATTTTAGTTTAATAAACTTTAACATAAGAAAGGTTTAAAAATAAATGGATGTGGAAATAGTTTATTCTCAAAATGGTAAAACATTAGAAGAATGTTTATTAGAAATTTTAGAAATGAAGTCAAAAAAGGAGATATAGATGCCAGGTAGAAAGTCTAAATATTATGTAAAAGAAAATATAAATAAAACTTGGAATTGTGGGCTTTATATTAGACTTTCTCAAGAAGATGATGATATTTTAAAAGAAGACAAGCTTGAAAGTAATAGTGTTACAGGTCAGAAAACTTTGCTTAAAGAATTTGTAAATGAAAATGAAGATTTAAAAATTTATGATATTTATATTGATGACGGATTTACAGGAACAGATTTTAATAGACCTAGTTTTCAAAGGCTTTTGGAGGACGTGAAAAATGGACTTTTAAATTGTATTATTGTAAAAGATTTATCAAGACTTGGAAGAAATTATATTGAAGTTGGAAACTATATAGAGCAAGTATTTCCGCTTTTCAATATAAGATTTATAGCGATAAATGATAATGTAGATAGTTATAAAAACCCTTCAAGCACAAATACAATTTTGGTTCCTTTCAAAAATCTCATAAATGATGAATATTGCAGAGATACTTCTGTTAAAATAAGATCTAGTTTAAATAGTAAAAAGAGAAAAGGCGAGTTTATAGGTGCTTTTTGTAGTTATGGATATTTAAAAGATGAAAAAGATAAACATAAACTTGTAATAGATGAAACAGCAGCAATAATTGTTAGAAAGATTTTTGATTGGAACGTAAATCTAGGAATGGGAAAAATTGCAATTTCACACAAATTAAATGACTTAGGAATTTTAAATCCAACTGGGCATAAAAGACTAGAGCTTGGCCAGAATTATAACAATTCTGGAATTAAAAATAATAAATATCTTTGGACACCTTCAACAATTGGAAAAATTTTAACAAATGAAGTTTATATTGGAAATACAGTTCAAGGGAAAAGAAGAACAAAGAGTTATAAAATACATAAAGTAGAGAATATTCCACAGGAAGAGTGGATAAAAGTGGAAAACACTCACGAAAAAATAATAGAAAAAGAGATTTTTGAAAAAGCAAAGCAATTAAGCAAAATTGATACAAAAGTTCAAAAAAGTGGGATCTTAAGTATTTGGGCAGGACTTTTAAAATGTGGCGACTGTGGATTTTCAATGCATAAAAAAGTTTGTAAAAACAAAAATGGAAAAATTTATGAATATTATATTTGTTCAACATATAAGAAAAAGTCAAAAGTTTTATGCACAAAACATAGTTTAAAAATAGAAGAATTAAATAAAACAATTTTAGCAGTTATAAAAAATCAAATAGCGATTTTAGCTAATATTCCTAAAGTAATTAGGATTTTTGAAGATAGAAAAAAAGATAATTTTTTATTTTCTCAAGATTTTCAAAAAATAAAAAATGATAAGAAAACTAAAATTGAAAATATTAAAAACTTAAAAAGATTTTTATATGAAGATTGGAAAAATGGTGATATTTCTAAAGAAGAATATCATGAATATAAAGAAAAATATGAGAATGATATAAGAAAGCTTGAATTAGAAATTGAGAATATTAATTTACAAGAAAAAGATAAAAAGACTGATGAAATTAAGAAAACTGAATGGATAGAAGATTTTAAAAATAATAATATTTCTAAACTAGATAGAGAAGTTTTATTAGAGCTTATTGAATATATTGAAGTCTTTGAAAATAATAAAATTAAGGTTCATTTAAAATTTACAAAATAATTAAAAAATTAAATTGACAATAAGAACTAAATCATATAATATGGTATTGAAATATTAAATTTCTTATAGAAAGGAAAAAATATATGAAGAGATGGTTAAAACCTATAATTGCTCTAGTTTTGATTATAGTAGTTATAGCAATTGTAGCTGTTGTTACACTAAAGAATGGAGAAAAATCAGCTTTAAAAGTTAGTTCAGGGGATGATTTAGTAAAATTAGTTGAAGAAGTTTATCAAAAGGCTAATATAGAACTTCCTTCACTTGATACAAGAGAAGTTGATTTATCTGATGAAATGTCAGTTAGTTCATTAACTGGTTTAGAAAATGGAGATAAATTAGAATATCTTGTTGCATCAGAGCCATTAATAAATGCTCAAGCATTTTCAGTTGTTATTGCAAAAGTTAAAGATGGAGAAAATTCAGATCAAGTTGCAAAAACAATGTTTGAAAAAGTAGATCCTAGAAAATGGATTTGCGTTTCAGCTGAAAAGGTTTGTGCAACTTCTAGTGGTAATGTTGTATTTTTAGTTATGACAGAAAAGGAAAACACTGAAAAAATCTACGATGCTTTTAAAGAAATAGCTGAAAGTGTTGGAAAAGAATATTCAAAAGATATTGAAGATGGAGAACTTCCAGAAGATACAGTTCCAGGAGTATTTGAGATTCCAGAAGATACAGATACACCAGTTGCTTCAGTTGATGAATTTGGAAATGTAATTGAAAATGAAGTTTCTAACGAAGTTGATAATGAAGTTTCAAATGAAACAGAAGCACCAGAGAACACTGTAAATGAAGTTGAATAATAGATTTTATAAATATAAATCGTCGTCAATTTTTGCCGGCGATTTATTAATATAAGGAGAAAAAATGATATTTTCAAGTATAACCTTTTTATTTTTCTTTTTACCAATAGTTTTAGCTATTTATTATATAGTCCCAAAAAAATTTAAGAATTTAGTGCTTTTAGCTGCTTCACTTATATTTTATTTTTTCGGTGAGCCAGTTTATGTGGTTTTAATGATAGTTTCTATAATTTCTACATATATTTTTGGATTATTAATAGATAAATATAAAGAAAACTCTAAATTCTTTTTGATACTTTCAATATGTGTAAGTGTTGGAATTTTAATTTATTTCAAATATACTAACTTCCTTATTGAAAATATTAATTTATGGCTTAAACATAAAATTGATTTTATATATGTTGCTTTGCCAATTGGAATTTCATTCTATACATTCCAGATGATTAGTTATACAGTAGATGTTTATAGGGGAGATGCTAAAGTTCAAAAAAATATTTTGAAACTTGCAACATATATTTCACTTTTCCCACAATTAATTGCAGGACCAATAGTTAGATATACAACAATCGAAGATCAATTAGAAAATAGAACACATACTTTAGAAAAATTTTCAAATGGTGTTAGAAGATTTATAGTTGGTCTTGGAAAAAAGGTTTTAATTGCAAATGTTTTAGGTGAACTTGCAAATAAATTTTTAGGAACAAATGATGCAACTGTTTTATTTTATTGGCTATATGGAATCTCAAGTATGTTACAGATTTATTTTGATTTTTCTGGATATTCAGATATGGCAATTGGACTTGGAAAAATGTTTGGCTTTGAATTTTTAGAAAACTTCAATTATCCATATATTGCTACAACGGTTACAGATTTTTGGAGAAGATGGCATATATCACTTAGTAGCTGGTTTAGAGATTATATATATATTCCACTTGGCGGAAATAGAGTTAGTAAAATAAAGTGGATTAGAAACATTCTTATCGTTTGGATGTTAACTGGCCTTTGGCATGGAGCTTCTTGGAATTTTGTGATTTGGGGATTATATTTTGGAATTTTACTTTTAATAGAAAAACTATTTTTAAATAAGATTTTGGACAAGCTTCCAAATATAATAAAAAGAATTTATCTACTATTAATTGTAATGATTAGTTTTATAATATTTAATGGAAATGGAGTTAATGAAATCTTAAAAAATATAACAGGCTTATTTGGAATAGGTGGAATTTCAGCTATTTCAAGCGAAAGCTTATATTACTTTAAGAGTTATTTAATAGTTTTAGTAATAGGAATAATTGGTGCAACACCGATTATGAAAAACTTTTTCCAAAAAGAAAAACTATCAAAATTTGTTAATTGTTTAGAGCCAATATTTTTAGTTTTAATCTTACTAATATCAACAAGTTACATAGTAGACGGCTCATTCAATCCATTTTTATATTTTAGATTTTAGGAGGAGGGAATATGAGTAATAGAGTTAAAGATGCAATAGTTACTTTATCTTTTATATCAATATTAGTAATAGTTTTTTTGATTAATATTATTAAAGAAGATAAACTTATTTCTGAATCTGAAAGAAGGAAATTAGCTAGCTTTCCTGAGATTACAAAATCAACTATAACAAATGGAGACTTATCACAAAAGTTTGAAAGCTATTTTGCAGATCAATTTGTTGGTAGAGATAGCTTTAGAAGCTTGAAATCATTTATAAGTTTAAATGTTTTGAAAAATAAAGATAATAATGAACTTTTTGAAAAATACGGATCAATTTATAAAATGGACTATAAAATAAATGAAAAAGCTCTTCAAAAATCAGCTGATAAAATAAATGAAGTTTATAATAAATATTTAAAAGGAATGAATGTATATTATTCTGTAATTCCTGATAAAAACTATTATCTAGAAAATGATGACCATTTAAAAATGGATTATGATAAAGTAGTAGAAATAATGGAAAATTCTTTAGAAGACATGAAATATATAGATATTTCAGATTCTCTTGATTTAGATGATTATTATAAAACAGATTTACATTGGAAACAAGAAAATTTAAGTAATGTTGTAAATACTTTAGAAAATAAAATGAATTTAAACGAAAGTAAAACTCAAGATTATGAACTCAAAAATATCGGAGAGTTCTATGGAGTTTACTTTGGGCAATTAGGAGTAAATGTCGAACCAGATGAGATTTATACTTTAACAAATAGCGAAATAGAAAATTGTGTTACATTTAATTTTGAAAATAATAAAAAAGGAAAAGTTTATGAAGAATCAAATTCTTCAGATAAATATGATATTTACTTATCAGGCCCAGTTGCACTTCTTAAAGTAGAAAATCCAAATTCAGAATCAGATAAAGAGTTACTATTATTTAGAGATTCTTTTGGAAGTAGCCTAGCTCCACTTTTGCTAAAAGACTATAAAACAATTACATTAATTGATTTAAGATATGTGTCTTCAAAAATATTAGATTATTATATAAAATTTGAAAATCAAGATGTGTTATTCCTTTATAGCACACTAGTTTTAAACCAAAATATATTAAGGTAAATTTTATTGACACTATTTTTTCAATGTGATAAAATTAGTGCCAGAAAATTTGTAAAATAACTTAAGAAAGGAAATTTAAATGGAAATTACAAAAAATGTTAAATACATCGGAGTTAATGACAAAACACTTGATTTATTTGAAAGCCAATATGTAATTCCAAATGGCGTTTCATATAATTCTTATGTTATACTAGATGAAAAAATCGTTGTATGTGATACAGTTGATAAAAGAGCAATCTTAGAGTGGGAGAAAAATTTATCAGATGTTTTAGGAGATAAAAAACCTGACTATCTTTTAGTTTCTCACTTAGAACCAGATCACTCAGCTGGAATTATATTAATTGCAGAAAAATATCCTGATACAAAAATTATTTTAAGTGAAAGAGCAGCAAATATGCTTCCACAATTTATTGATAATGATTTATCAGATAGATTAGTTATTGTTAAAGAAGGAGACGAACTTGATTTAGGGGAACACAAACTTCATTTTGTTATGGCTCCAATGGTTCATTGGCCAGAAGTAATGTTTACTTATGAATCAACTGATAAAATTCTATTTTCAGCAGATGGATTTGGAAAGTTTGGAAGTTTAGATACTGACGAAGATTGGGATTGTGAAGCTAGAAGATATTATTTTAATATCGTTGGAAAATATGGCGCTCAAGTTCAAGCGATTCTTAAAAAAGCTAGTAATTTAGATATAAAAATAATTTGTCCATTACATGGACCAGTTTTAACAGAAAACTTAGAACATTATATTAATAAATATGATATTTGGAGTAGCTATAAACCTGAAAATGAGGGAATTTTAATAGCATATAACTCAATTCATGGAAATACTGAAAAAGCTGTTGAGAAACTTGTAGAACTTATTAAAGAAAAAACAGATCAAAAAGTAGTTGTAAGTGACTTAGCTAGAGAAGATATGGCTGAAGTTATTGAAGATGCTTTTAGATATGATAAAATGATAATTGCTGCGCCTACACATGATGCAGGGCTATTCCCAATGACAGAGAAATTTTTAAATCATTTAAAACATAAAAATTATCAAAATAGAAAAGTTGCAATTATTGAAAATGGTTCATGGGCTCCAATGGCTGGAAAGCTTATAAAAGAAGCCTTAACACAAATGAAAGATATAACAATTATTGAACCAATGGTTACAATTAAAACTAGAATGACAAAAGAAAATGTTGAACAAATGAAAGAATTAGTTAAAAATATTTTATAGGAGGAATAAAAATATGAACAAATACGAATGTACAGTTTGTGGTCATATCTATGACGAAGAAGTTGAAGGAGTTAAATTTGAAGATTTACCAGCAGATTGGGTTTGCCCACTTTGCGGTGTTGGAAAAGAAATGTTCAAAAAAGTAGAAGAATAATCTTTAAAAACTAGAAAGGACACGAAAGTGTCCTTTTTGTGTTTTAATTATCCAAGCAGGTGGGGTGGCGGCCCCAATAGCTGGTCAAATTTTAAGTGAAGTTTTGCCATATTTATATTAAGTCAAAATATACGGATATCAAAAAAATTTAAATTAGTGTAGACAGTTTTTTTATTTTAATATATAATATGTTTGAAAAAATATTTTGTTTGGAGGAATCTATATGCAATTAAGCAAAATTTTAAAAGGAATTGAAAACTACAAATCAAAAGGGGACATTGAGATTGATGTTTCATCAATTACAGATAATTCAAAAAATGTTAAACCTGGAAGCTTATTTGTAGCAGTTAGAGGTTATGATTTTGATGGTCATGACTTTGTAAAAGAAGCGGTTGAAAATGGCGCAATTGCAGTCATTGTAGACATGAACGCAGACTTGAAAAAAGTCAATATTCCAGATGGAGTAACAGCTATTATTGTTCAAGATTCTAGAATTGCTTTGGCAATTTGTGCTTGCAATTTCTACGGAAACCCTTCTAAGAAATTTACTTTAATCGGTGTTACAGGTACAAAAGGAAAAACTACTACAGTTTATATGATTAAAGCAATCTTAGAAAAAGCTGGAAAAAAGGTTGGAATGATAGGAACAATTGAAAATTTCATAGGAGATAAATCTTTAGGAGAAAGTAACCGTACAACACCTGGAAGTATTGAACTTCAAGAGATGTTTTATAAAATGGCAGAAGAAAAATGTGATGTTGTTGTAATGGAAGTTTCTTCTCAAAGTTTAAAATTAAATAGAGTTTTAGGTTCATATTATGATATTGGAGTTTTCACTAATTTTAGTGGAGATCACATTAGTGAAAAAGAACATACAGATATGGATGATTATTTCAAATCAAAAGAAAAATTATTTGCAATGTGCTCAAAAGGCTTTGTTAATGCAGATGATTTCAAAACATGGGTATTAGAAAAAGATTCACCAAAATGCACATTTAAATCTTACGGAATTGATAACACATGTGATTTATTAGCAAAAGATGTTACAATTACAAATGTTAGTGTTGACTATAAAGTTAAATTAGGTACTAAAAATGAAAGAATTAGAGTAAATATTCCTGGAAGATTTAGTGTTTATAATAGCTTAGCTGCAATTAGTGTAGCTCAAGAATTTGGAGTTGATATTGAAACAATTAAAAGTGCTTTATTAGAAGTTAAAGTTCCAGGTAGAAGTGAGCTTGTTACAACTAATGAAGATTTTCCAATTATGATTGATTACGCACATACGGCTACAAGTTTATCAAATATTTTAAAAGCTGTAAAAACATATACAAAAGGAAAAGTTATTTGTGTATTTGGTTGTGGCGGAGATAGAGATAGAGAAAAAAGACCTTTGATGGGCGAAGTTGCTGGAAAAATTGCTGATTATTCTATTGTTACTACAGATAATCCTAGAACAGAAAAACCAGAAGCAATTATAAAAGAAATTGAAGCTGGAATTTCTAAAACAAAAGGAAAATATGAAGTTATAGTTGATAGAAAAGAAGCTATCAAAAAAGCTATTACAATGATGAACAAAAAAGATATTGTTGTAATTTGCGGAAAAGGTCATGAAAAATACCAAGAGATAAATAAAGAAAAAATACCATTTGATGAAAGAGAAATAATCAAAGAAATATTAGAAGAAACTAGAAAATAAAATCTTTTAAAGGTGGAAATTTATGTTATCAAATAAAGTTTTAAGTCTTTTATTAACATTACTTTTAGCTTTTGTTTTTACTGCAGTTATAGGAAAATTTATAATTCCAATTTTAAAAAAGTTAAAAGTTGGTCAAAGTGAAAGACTAGATGGACCAAGAAGCCATCTTAAAAAGCAAGG
Organism: uncultured Clostridia bacterium; assembly: GCA_947627595.1. Taxonomy (GTDB): domain Bacteria; phylum Bacillota; class Clostridia; order TANB77; family CAG-508; genus Scatovivens. The sequence goes on along the minus strand of CANQWQ010000001.1, from coordinate 134,720 downwards.
AACCCCTACAATGGGTGGAATTATGATGATTATTTCAATAGCGGTTTTTGTAGCTATTGAAGCTATCATAAATTCAAAAATTAGATTAGAAATTTTACCGATTGCTCTAGCTTCACTAGGCTTTGGGCTAATTGGTTTTATAGATGATTTTAAAAAAGTAGTTTTAAAAAATACTGATGGACTTAGCCCGAAACTTAAATTATTAGGACAATTAGTTATAGCAAGTTGTTTTTTAGTTTATTTATTAAATTATACTGAAATTGGTACTGGAATAAAAGTTCCTTTTACAGATATAGTTTGGAATTTGCCTAGATGGGTATATATTGTTTTAATGGTTTTAGTAATGCTTGGAACTACAAATGCTATAAATTTAACAGATGGGGTAGATGGCTTAGCAGGAAGTGTTACAGCGATAATTGTTGGAAGTTTATCTGTTATATCATATAAAACAGGTTTAATAGGTGTTTCTACATTTGGAATAATTGTTGTTGGAACAATTTGTGGATTTTTAATTTATAATTTTCATAAAGCTAAAGTAATGATGGGAGATACAGGATCACTTCTTTTAGGTGGAGTTATTTCTAGTATGGCAATTATGATGCAAAATCCATTGTTATTATTAATTGTTGCAATAATTCCAATAATTGAAACAATATCTGTTATATTACAAGTTTTATCAGGATTTTTTAGAGGAAAATTATTATTTAAAATGGCACCACTTCATCATCATTTTGAATTATCAGGATGGAGAGAAAATAGAGTAGTTGGAGTTTTTTCAGCTATTACTTTGGTTGCCTCAATTATAGGAATTTTAGCTTGTTAAAAGCTTTTGCCAAAAATAGAAAGGACTGAAAAAATGGCAAAAAGTAAGAAAGATAAAAAGAAAGGAATAAGTTTTTTCACTAAAGGTTCAAATGACTATATAATTTGGATAGTTGTTATAATGCTTTTAGCTCTAGGACTAATTATGGTTTTATCAGCAAGTAGTGCTACATCTCTTGCTGAATCTGGAGATAGTTATAAATATTTCAAAAAACAATTATTAGCAGCATCTGTTGGAATTGTTGGAATGATAATTCTTTCAAGAATAGATTATAAAATATATAAGAGGTTTGCCGTTCCAATATATATCGTTATTGTAGGATTATTATTTGCAGTTAAATTTGTCGGAATGGAATCACGGACGGAGCTAAAAGATGGATAAATATAGCTGGTTTTAACTTTCAGCCATCAGAGCTTGCGAAACTCGGATTAATAATATTTTTTGCAAGTTACTTATCAAAAACAAAAGAAGAAGGAAAAATAAAAAATATGGGTCATGGAGTTATTGTTCCATTACTCTTTTTGGTACCAATAGGTATTGCCATTTTTATTTTCCAAAATCACTTTAGTGCTACATTTATAATATTTTCAATAACATTAATTCAAATGCTTATTGCTGGAATTAGAATTAGACAATTAGTTTTATTAGGACTACTTGCACTTCCAGTTGGTGGAATATATGTTAACAATGTACTTAGCAAAGGTGGATCTTTTAGATTTGATAGATTAAATACTTGGAGAGATCCATTTAGTGATCCTACAGGTGATGGTTGGCAGATAATTCAGAGTTTATATGCAATAGGCTCAGGTGGCTTATTTGGCTCAGGACTTGGTCAAAGTAAACAAAAATATTTATATTTACCAGAGCCACAAAACGATTTCATTTTTTCAGTTTTAGCTGAAGAATTAGGATTTGTTGGTTGTATAGGTGTAATTATATTATTTATAGTTTTTATCTGGAGAGGAATTCTTATTGCAATAAATGCTAGAGATACTTTTGGAAGTTTACTTGCAATTGGAATCGTGTCTTTAATAGGTTTACAAGCAATTATAAATATTGCCGTTGTTACAAATACAATGCCAGTTACTGGAATGGAATTACCATTCTTCAGTTATGGTGGAACTGCTATTATAGTAAATTTAGCTGCTGTTGGAATTTTACTTAATATTTCAAGGAGTTCAAAATTGAAATAGATTGAAAGGGATGTTTATGAAAGTCGTTATTTCAGCGGCCGGGACTGGTGGCCATATAAACCCAGCTCTTGCAATAGCAAACAAAATAAGAAAAGAAGAACCAGGTTCTGAAATAATTTTCATTGGAACAAACAGAGGATTAGAAAATGATTTAGTTCCAAGAAGCCGGTTATAGTTTAAAAACAATTGAAGCTTATGGTTTTAAAAAAGAAATTTCAATTGAAAATTTTAAAAACATTATAAAAACTTTTAGGAGCACAAAAGATGTTAAAGAATTTTTTGAAGAATTTAAACCAGATTTAGTTATCGGAACGGGCGGATATATCTGTGTTCCAGTGTTTAAAGTTGCTATAAAAATGAAAATTCCAACAATTTTACATGAAAGCAATAGTTATCCAGGAAGATCAGTAAAACTATTTGCTAAAAAGGTTTCAAGAGTTTTAGTTGGATTTGAAGATACAAAGAAAAACTTAGATTTTAAAGAAAATGTTGTTGTTACTGGAACACCAACAAAAGTTAAAAAACTAAATATTACATATACTGAAAAGAATCGAATTTTCAATAACTTAGGAATAAATATTAATTTACCAGTTGTTCTAGTTTATGGCGGAAGTCAAGGAGCTAAGAAAATTAATGATTCAATTTCTGAAGTAATAAAAAGAGGATTAAACAAGAAATATCAAATAGTTTGGGCAACAGGTCCAAAACAATATGATATTATAAAAGAAGATTTTGAAAAAGAAAATCTTAATATAAATGAACTAAAAAATACTAAAATAATTCCATATATTTATAATATGGATGAAATGCTTAATATTTCAGACTTAGTTATTTGTAGAAGTGGAGCAATGACAGTTACTGAAATTTCAATTGTTGGAAAACCAGCGATATTCATTCCACTTCCTAGTAAAATGGCAAATCGTCAAGAAGATAATGCTAAAGTTTTGAAAAACATAGGTGCTGCAGAAATAATATTAAATGATGTAGTTAATTACCAAAACTTAAGCGAAATGATTGATAGATTAATAAATGACAGAGTTTTGCTAAACGATATGGGAAGTTTAGCTGAAACATTAGCTGTAAATGATGCTCAAGAAAAAATATATAGAGAAATAAAGAAAGTTCTAGAAAAATAATTGCTTGATTTTTTAGGAGTTATAGTTTACAATACATAGAATGCAAATATATAAGCTTTTAAATTGGAGGAAATTATATGGCAAAGTCAAAGAAAACTGCTAGGCAGAAAAGAGAAGAAGAAAAGAAAAAAAGATTAAATAAACTAGCTAAATTAGCAGAATCTTCAAAAACAATAATTGATGAAAATCAAGCTCCTAGTGTTACTGCTGATGATTTAAGAGAAAATGCTAAAATTGCAGAATCAGCTCCTCAAAGTGTTCCTATGAAAAAAGAATACTTTGACACAGATACATCTGTCTTTAAAACAGAAAAGAGTGCTCTTCAAAGAGAATTAGCTTATATGAAAGATCCAGAAATCCATGATATGCCTGATTTTTTGACAGATCCACACAAAGCTACAAAGAGAATGGAAGTAATGGAGAAGATAAACTATTTATTAAAACATAGATTTTCTTTGATCACAGTTGCTGATATTTTAGAATGTAGTGACTATGATAGATTAGATGAAATTATTGAGCAAAAAGAAAAATTATATAGATTAGTTGAAAAATATACATCTGAAGATGGCCATAAACCATTTAGAATTTTTTCAGGTTTGAAAAAAGTTGTTGGTGATGAATATTCTAGAATTTATTCTGAACAAGAAGAAAGAATGAAGGCTATAATTGGTCATATCTCAGATGGAAAATACTTTAAAGATGCTTCTTCTGAAAGTCCAGAAGATGTTCAAGTTATAGTTGAAGATATTATTGCCAAAATAATAGATCATCCAGATTTTAGTTTAGCTTGCCAAGTTGAAGCTGAATTTGTTTCATATGAAACTGAAAAAGCAATGACAATGCTTTCAGATTTAAGTTTAAGAGCAGAAGTCCGCGAATTAATAGACGAACTTTCTAGAGTCTCAGCTGAATCTGATAGAAGAGCACATTCTTATCAAGTTATAAATGGTTTATTAGATAGTTATACTAAAAAACCTAAAAAAATTATTGAAAAGACAGAAGAAGTTAAACCAGATAATATCGAAAGATAAATATCTAGACAGGAGATAATATTTAATTATGAATATTAAAGAAAAGAAAGAAAAGCTAATTAATAATGAAATTGCTATATCTGATTTAGATTCTAGTGAATTAGAGCAACTAAAAAATATTGTAAAAAAAGATTTAGATGCTAAAAGACTAGAGCTAAGCAAGTTAAACGAAAAGATTAAAGAAATGAAAACCAAAATAGATAATTTGGTAGACTAATTTTAAATTTACGAAAGGAGAGTATGAATTTAATTCATACGAACTATATATGATAGATAAATTAGTAATCGTAGAGTCTCCAGCAAAGGCCAATACAATTAAAAAGTACTTAGGTGGAAAAAGCAAAGTTGTTGCATCAATGGGACATATTAGAGATTTACCAAAATCAAAATTAGGTGTTGATATAGAAAACAACTTTGAGCCAGAATATATAAATATCAGGGGAAAAGGAACATTAATTAACTCATTAAAAAAAGATGCAAGTGAAGCAGAAAAAGTATATCTTGCTACTGACCCTGACCGTGAAGGTGAAGCTATTGCATGGCATTTAGCTTATATTTTAGGTTTAGATCCAAAAAAAGTTGCTAGAGTTACTTTTAACGAGATAACAAAAAACGCGGTTCAACATGGAATTGCTAATCCTAGGACAATTGATTTGAATCTTACAGATGCACAACAAGCTAGACGTGTTATGGACAGAATAGTTGGTTATAAAATAAGCCCTATTTTATGGAGAAAAGTTTCAAAAGGCTTATCAGCAGGTCGTGTTCAATCAGTTGCAGTAAGATTAATTGTTGAAAGAGAAGATGAAATAGATAACTTTGTTCCAGAAGAATATTGGAATATTACATTAATTGCTGCTGATTTTGCTACAGGAACAGAATTTGAAGCAAAATTTTTAGGAAAATCTGGAAAGAAGATAGAACTTCATACTAAAGAAGAAGTAGATAAAGTTTTAAAAGATTTAGAAGGCACAAAATATATTGTAAAAGAAGTTAAAAAAGGCGAGAAAAAGAGAAGTCCAGCTCCTCCTTTTACAACTAGTACACTTCAACAAGAGGCTTCTAGAAAATTAAATTTTGCTATCAAAAGAACTATGCAAGTTGCACAGATGTTATATGAAGGAATCAATATTCCAGGTCATGGACATACTGGTTTAATAACATATATGAGAACAGACTCAACTAGAATTTCTGAAGAAGCAAGATCAGCTGCTAAATCTGTTATTACTCAAAAATATGGCGCAAACTATTATGAAAATAGATATTATAAAACAAAAGCTGAAGCTCAAGATGCCCACGAAGCTATAAGACCAGCGCATATTGAACTTTCACCAGATGATGTTAAAGATATTTTAACACCAGATCAATATAAATTATATAGACTAATTTATAATAGATTTATTGCTAGTCAAATGGCGAATGCAATTTATGATACACTTCAAGTAAATATTGATGGAAATGATTATGATTTTAGAGCAAATGGACAAACTCTTAAATTCCCAGGATTTATGGCTTTATATGTTGAAGGTGTAGACAATTCTAAAGATGAGGAATTTACAAAAATTCCACCATTAAAAGAAAATGAAGAAGTTAAAAAGATTGATTTAACTGGAAAACAAAGCTTTACAGAACCACCTCCAAGATATACTGAAGCAAGTTTAGTTAAAGCTCTAGAAGAAAGAGGAATTGGAAGACCATCTACTTATGCTCCTACAATCACAACAATTTTAGCTAGACGTTATATAGAAAAAGAGGGAAAAAACTTAGTTCCAACAGAACTTGGAAAAAGTGTTAATAAATATCTTATTACAAATTTCCCTGATATTATTGACTATGAATTTACTGCAAAAATAGAAGAGGAATTTGATAAAGTAGCTGAGCGGAAAAGAAAATTGGAGAGAACTTATGAAAGAGTTTTATGGTCCATTTTCTGTTGCTTTGAAAAAAGCCGAAGAAGAAAGCGAAAGAGTAAAAATCGAAGATGAAGTTACAGATGTTCCATGTGATAAATGTGGAAGAATGATGGTTATAAAATATGGTAGATTCGGAAAATTCTTAGCTTGTCCACGGTTACCCTGAATGTAAAAATGCAAAACCACTTAATGAATATGCTAAAAACCCTTGTCCTGTTTGTGGTGCTAGAGTACAAGTTAGAAAATCAAAAGCAGGAAAGAAATATTATATATGCGAAAAAAATACTGGGGTTGGTCAAGGATGTGACTATATTTCATGGAATGCTCCACAAGTTGGAGAAAAGTTTGATCCAAATTCAGTAAAAACAGTAGAATCAAAACCAGCAAAAAACACTAAAAAAGCTACTACAACTACAAAAAAGAAGACAACAACAAAGAAAACAAAAACTTCTACTGCTAAAAAATCAAAAAAATAAATTTTTATAATATAAACAAAAGTTAAATGGAGGAATACTTATGAGAAAGTTTTTAAAAGAGCAATCTGCGGTTACTCTAATTGCTTTAATGGTAACGATAATCATATTATCAATACTTGCTGGTGTTACTATTTCTGTAATGTTTAAAGAAGACGGAATATTAGATACTGCTAAACAAACCACTTTTGAATCAGAAAGAAATAAATTTCTTGAAGATGCTCAAACAGCTTATACGAGAGTTTATTCTAAAAAAGAAGATAGAGAAAGTAGAAGTGAAGTCACTCTTAAAGATGTTACAGATATTTTAATTCAAGATTATGGCTATACAGATAGAGTTTTTGTAGAAGAAAACGGTTCTAAAGTCTCAGTAAGAGATACAAATATTATTGTAGATGAAAATGAATCTAGACAATTGGGAATAGACTTAGTTATAGATGCAAATGCTTTTGTAAAACTTAAAGATAAGTATTATCCAATAATTTTAGAAAATGGAAAAATTAAATTAGGAAGTAGTACAGATAAATTAGATTTTTCTACTAAAGAATTTGAAATTTCAGCAGAAAGCGCAGACACTAGTGTAGCAACAGTAAGTTCTATTAATAAATCAAATATAGTTATTAAAGGAATGAAAGAAGGTACTACAAATATAACAATTACTTATGGAAGTTCATCAGCTACTATTAGAGTTTCAGTTTCAAACATTCCTGTTTTAGCTAATGTACATGCATATACTACTATGGTTAATAGTAGTAATGAAGTTTTTAATCTAAAATACGACTGGGATGTATTTTATGAAGATAAAAGCTATATTTACTTATTATATGGAGATTATTTAGAAAATGAAGCAATTCCAGAATCAAATGATGTTGTAATAGATGGCTCAAATGTATATGCAAAATGTGATGATAATGCTGGATCTGATAAAAAAACTGATGCAAGAAAAAAATTTCAAAAATATCTTTCAGATACTAATATTTGGAAACCTTTCTCAGAATCAATTGCTAGAGTTATTACAGAAAAAGGCGCAAAATTAAGTGCAAATGATGTTACTACAGTTGGTGCAATGAAATTAGATTTTTTTGAAAAAGCTTATAATGATGATGATTATAGATATAATACTTGTGGTAAATTACACTTATATACTTGTCCTAAAAATTCTAAAGAAGGTAGTTCAAATTTCTTAGGATATTATTATAGAGAAGAAGATGATTATGATTCTAAAATATTAACTTTTGATGATAGTCTTAGAATGGGAAGCCACGCTAAAAATGATTATATTTTATTCCCACATGGAACATATGAAGAAAAAGTTGATACAGGTGGAACTAACTCTACAAAGGGATATTGGTTAAATGCTAATTTCTATTATGATTTTTCTGAGACAGATACGTATCTTAAAGGATTAGATGATCAATTTATACAAGATGAGATAAAGGATAGTAAAAACAAAAAAACTAAAGAAGATATAATAAAAGATTACAAAAAAACTTATAAAATGATTGAAATGAATTATAATGGATATATGATTAGAGTAAGTTGTGATGAAAAAGAATATGGACTAAGACCACTTGTAACTATTCCAAATACAACTGAAATAAGAAGTGTTTTAGGTTTAGACTAATTTAAGACAGGAGGAGATATTATGAAGAAATTTTTAAATAATAATTCAGGAATAACTCTTGTTGCACTTGTAGTAACTATAATAGTTCTTATAATCTTAGCAATTGTTACAGTTTCAGCAGTAGTTGGAAATGATGGAATAATTCTTGGCTCTATGGAAGCTAGTGTAGAAACAGAAAAACAAGATTTTCTTGAAAATGCTAAAACAGCATATTCAGAACTTTATACCAAAAATCAAGCAGAAAATAATTTTAAAACAGTTACATTAAAAGATATGTCTGATTTATTAATAAATAAATATGGATTTAGAAATAGATTAAAAGTAGTTGATGGAGATTCTAGAATTGAGATTCAAGAGACAAACGTATCTATTGGACAAGGCGAAGAAAAAGAAATTATAGCAACTTTAGAAGAAGATGTTAGTTTATTTTTAGAAATTAATAAAAAATATTATCCTGTAATTTATGATGGAGAAGATTTTTCATTTGGAAAACCAGTAGCTAATGCTACTTCTAGTACACAAAAACATTCAGTTGGAGTTAGAAGTGATAATAATTCAGTAGCTACTGTCACAGTATATGAAACAAATAAAATAAAAATAACAGGAATTGGTGAAGGAAAAACCAAAATTACTGCAACATTTGGAAATTCAAAAGATACAGTTGAAGTTAATGTAGGAGCGCTTACAAAATTTGCAAATTCTACAACATATGTAAGTGTTAACAATAGTGGAAAAAGCTTTAATTTAAAGAGTGGTTGGGAACATTTATATACAGATTCAGATGATGTAGAAAATCCAAAAATTTATTTAATATATGAAACAGACCTAGAAAAAGAAGCAATACCAACTTCTAGAGGAATTGAAATATCAGATGATGGAAAAGTAAATTATTCTGCACCTGATTATAAATATACAGATTTAGATGAAAAAATAGATGAAGATGAAGAACTAACTACTGATGAAGAAGTTCTTAAAGAAGAAAAAGAAAAAATTGACCATGATAGAAGAGAAGAATTTGAAAAATACTTATCAAATACTGAAACATGGGAAGCTTTTTCAGCTGGAATTGCTGAAGCTTTAACAAATAAAGGAGTTAACATTACTTTTAGTCAAATAAAAACTGTAGGAGCAATGAGTGTTGAGCAATTTGAAAAAGTAAAAACTTCAGTAAAAGGAAGCTTTTGGCTATATGGAGGAACAGATAATATCGAAGATAATTCAAAAGTTAAATGTACTGAAGATTCTAAGTCAATTGAAAAAAGATATTATGAAAAACTTGGTTTAAGACCAGTTGTAGCTATTCCAAAAAATGAGCAAACATTAAAAGCTTTAGGTTTAAAATAATATAAGAGGGAGTTCTATGGAGACTTATAAAGTTGTTGCTAAAATTAAATATAAAGATAAATTCTTTTATGTATTAGTAAACAAAAACTGCCAAATTTACTTTATAAAAGAACTTAGTGATGGGTCTATAATGTATCCAAATGAAAAAGAATTTATAGAACTCACAGAAATCTTTAATAAAAAGCAAGTTTTAGCCAAATTAGATTTTCATAAAGAATACAAGTTAGTGCCACAAGTAATTATGGGACATAAAACATTAGCGAGTGTTTTAATTGCACTAACTCTTACAAGCTGTTCAGTTGTTAAAGCACCAGCGGGTGATTATGAAGATCCTAATCAAAGTAGTAAAAAAACAGAGGTAACTTATGAAATTCCTCCAATTGAAAAAGTCTTAACAGATGGAGGATATGAGTTTCATAGCTTATATAATTATGACAATAAAAGAATTTATAGAATTCATATTATGATAAATGTAGATACTAAAACTAGAACTATTGAATGTCAGAATTTTGACGAGTTTGCTAGTTATATTGAAACAAAAGCACATCCGACATATGATGATCTTATCGAAACTGTTAATTCAAACCCAAATATTACAGGTAAATATAAAAAGTGGATTTTAGAAGGCTTAGGAAATTTAGCTAAAAATGCTCCAGATTTAGATTTAACAGTTTTAAACTTTAATTTAAGTAGATTACAACTAGAAGAAAAAACAAAAGAAGAATTAGTACAAATGAATGATGGAAAAGAAATGTCTGGACTTTTTGATCCTGAAACAGGAAAAGCATATTTTACAAAAGGTGATGATTTAGAGTCAAGTAAATTTATATTTTTCCACGAAGTTTTAGGACATGGAATATCAGAAGCCTCATTTGAACGTGATTCAGAGCCTTTAGCAGATCGATTAAAAATGATAAAGAGAATTCCAGTTACTGTAAAAGACGAAGATATTGAAAAAGACAAAATTGAAATTTCAACTTCAATGACAGTTTTAAAAATATTTGGAATAGGAAATAATAGATTTGGTGGTAATCCAATAGTAAGTTATGTTGGACAAGGCTTTGGTGAAGGAATCGCAGATCAAATTGCAAAATATGCATTAGATAATGAAAATTTACAAAGTCACCCATATATTGAATCATCAGAACAGTTTAGAATTATGACAGAAACTGTTGGAATGAATTTAACAGAATATATAAGTCAAGGTGGAGCTGAAATTTTAAGCAAAAGAATGCAAGAAAATGATGTAGACGATTCTTTACAGTATATTATAGCTAATGATGCTTATGTTACTGCAATGAAAGAATGTGATATAGAATTAGTTAATGAAAACGAAACTTTTAAAGCTAATGTAATGGCATTTTTCAAAGATTATTCAGATGACAAAATTGCTAGAGGAAATAATAAAGCTAAACTTGTAAAAAGATTATCAAATATTTTATTAGAAGGTGGAAATTATATTTATTCTACATTTTCTAATGAAACAATAAATTATAATGCTATGAGTCAAGAACTTGAAAGTATTGATGCTGCTAGAGAGGAACAAGAATTTTAAATGGTAGATTATATTACAGTTATTGGTGGAGGGCTTGCCGGAAGTGAGGCGGCTCTCCAAATTGCTAAAAGAGGAATTAAAGTAAAATTATATGAGATGAAACCTGTGAAATTTTCACCAGCACATTCAAATGAAAATTTTGCAGAAATAGTTTGTTCAAACTCATTTAAATCAAATCTTTTAACAAACGCATGTGGCTTGCTAAAAGAAGAATTAAGAACTTTAGGAAGTTATCTTATAGAAGTTGCAGATTCTACTAAAGTTCCAGCAGGACAAGCTTTAGCAGTCGATAGAGATAATTTTTCAGAAAGAGTTACAAAATTAATTAAAGAAAATGAAAACATAGAAGTAATTCATGATGAAGTTACTAAAATTCCAGAAGAGGGAATAGTTATAATAGCTACAGGACCATTAACTTCAGAAGATTTTTCAAAAGAAATTTTAGATAAAATTGGTGAAAAACAGTTATATTTTTATGATGCTGCAGCACCAATTATTGAAAAAGATTCTATTGATATGGATATAGCTTTTTATGGAAATAGATATGATGAAGAACGTGGGCTTGATGAACCTTATGAAGATTGGTTAGAAAGAATTAAGACTCAAGAAGAGAGCTATATAAATCTTCCAATGAATAAAGAGGAATATGAAAGATTTGTAGATGAGCTTATAAATGCTGAAACCGTAGTTCTTCATGATTTCGAAAAAAGTGAAATATTTGAAGGATGTATGCCACTTGAGATTATGGCTAAAAGAGGAAAAGATACATTAAGATTTGGACCATTAAAACCTGTTGGCTTTACAGATAAAAGAACAGGTAGAAGACCTTACGCAATAGTTCAATTAAGACAAGATAACGAAGAAGGAAGCCTATATAATTTAGTAGGTTTTCAAACAAATTTAAAATATGGGGAACAAAAAAGAGTTTTCTCAATGATACCAGGTCTAGAAAATGGTGAATTTGTTAAATATGGTGTAATGCATAGAAACACTTATATTAATTCTACAAAATTACTAGATGATACATATAGTTTGAAAGAAGATAAAAGAATTTATTTTGCTGGACAAATAACAGGTGTTGAGGGATATGTTGAATCAATAAGCTCTGGATTTGTTGCGGGAATAAATGCTTGCAACCAATTTAATAAAAAAGAAAAAATAGTTTTTGATGATAAAACTGTTATTGGTGCACTTTCAAAATATATTTCTAATGAACACGACAATTTTCAGCCAATGAACGCAAATTTCGGCATTTTGCCAGAACTTCCAGAAAAGATAAAAGATAAAAAAGAAAGATATAATTTATTGGCAAAAAGAAGTTTAGAAAATTTAAAAATTCCTTACGGAAACTTATAAAAAAGAGTTGACTTTATGTAAAAATAATGATAAAATATTATCCGTTATATGGCAAATTGGAATATTATGCTGTATAACGGTTATTTTATTTACGGGAGGTGAAATAAAAAGGATGCCTACAATTAATCAATTAGTTAGAAAAGGTAGAAAAAGTTCAACTAAAAAGTCTACATCTCCAGCTCTACAAAAAGGTTACAACTCTAGAAAGAAAGTTCAAACTAATAATAGAGCACCACAAAAAAGAGGTGTATGTACTGTAGTTAAAACTGTAACACCTAAGAAGCCTAACTCAGCTTTAAGAAAAGTTGCTAGGGTTAAACTTTCAAATGGTTATGAAGTTACTACTTACATTCCTGGTGAAGGACACAGCTTACAAGAGCACAGTGTTGTTTTAATCAGAGGTGGAAGAGTAAAAGACCTACCTGGTGTTAGATACCACATTATTAGAGGTACTTTAGATACTGCTGGTGTTAAAGATAGAAATCAAGCTAGATCTAAATACGGTGCTAAAAGAGCTAAGAAATAATAGCTAATTAGCAAATTTAAAATTAAGATAGTGATAGAGAAATTATGTTCAAGTTATTGAATTTTATATAGATTTTAATGTCACTATGCGGGAAAGTGAAATAGTCTTTCCAGAGTAACTTTTAAGTATTTTTTAATACTTATTACTTTAAAAATTAAACAATATTTAGAAAAGGAGTGAAGAATAGTGCCAAGAAGAGGTAATATAGCTAAAAGAGAAGTTTTACCTGATCCTTTATATAACAGCAAAGTTGTTACAAAACTTGTTAACAATATAATGTTAGATGGTAAAAAGACAGTTGCTCAATCAATAGTTTATGGTGCTTTTGATATTATTAAAGAAAAAGAAAATAAAGACCCATTAGAAGTATTTGAAGCAGCTTTAGAAAATGTTATGCCAGTCCTAGAAGTTAAAGCTAGACGTGTTGGTGGTGCTACATACCAAGTTCCATTAGAGATTAGACCTGAAAGACGTCAAACTCTAGGTTTAAGATGGTTAGTAACATACGCTAGAAAAAGACATGAAAAAACAATGGCTGAAAAACTAGCTGGTGAAATTCTTGATGCAGTAGCTAATAACGGCGGAGCATTTAAGAAGAAAGAAGATACACATAAAATGGCTGAGGCTAATAAAGCTTTTGCACATTACAAGTTTTAGTGTTTAGAATATATTAGGAGGAGAAAAAAATGGCAGATAGCAAACGTGCTTATCCATTAGAGAGAACAAGAAATATAGGAATTATGGCTCACATTGATGCAGGTAAAACTACAACAACTGAGAGAATATTATTCTATACAGGAAAAAATCATAAAATCGGTGAAGTTCACGATGGTGCTGCTACTATGGACTGGATGGTTCAAGAACAAGAAAGAGGTATTACAATTACTTCTGCTGCCACAACATGTTTCTGGAACAATAACAGAATTAATATTATTGATACTCCAGGACACGTTGACTTTACAGTTGAGGTTCAAAGATCTTTAAAAGTTCTTGATGGTGCAGTTACAGTTTTAGCTGCTAAAGGTGGAGTTCAACCACAAACAGAAACTGTTTGGAGACAAGCAGATAAATATAGTGTACCAAGAATGGTATATGTTAATAAAATGGATATAGTTGGCGCAAACTTTATGCTTTGTGTTGACCAATTAAAAAATAGATTACATGCAAATGCAGTTCCAGTTCAATTACCAATTGGAGCTGAAGACAATTTCAAAGGAATTGTTGATTTAATCAAAATGAAAGCTTTCATCCATAAAGATGATTTAGGAAAAGAAATCGAAGAGACTGAAATTCCTGAAGATCTTAAAGCACAAGCTCAAGAATTCCATGATAAAATGGTTGAAGCTGCTTGTGAACAAGATGAAGAATTAATGATGAAATACTTAGATGGTGAACAATTAACTGCTGAAGAAATTAAGAAAGGTTTACGTATTGGAACAATTAACAATAAAGTAGTTCCTGTTACATGTGGATCTTCTTATAAAAACAGAGGTGTTCAAGAATTACTTGACGCTATAGTTGATTATATGCCATCACCAGTAGATATTGATGCTATTAAAGGTGTTGATTTAGACGGAAATGAAACAGATAGAAAACCATCTGATTCAGAGCCATTCTCAGCTTTAGCATTCAAAATTGCTACAGACCCATTTGTTGGAAAATTATGTTTCTTTAGAGTTTATTCAGGTACATTAGATTCAGGTTCAACTGTATTAAATGCTACCAAAGATAAAAAAGAAAGAATCGGAAGAATCCTTCAAATGCACTCAAATCACAGAGAAGATATTGAAAAAGTATATTCTGGTGATATCGCAGCTGCAGTTGGTTTAAAAGAAGTTGGAACTGGTGATACAATTTGTGATCCAGATCATCCAGTTATTCTTGAATCAATGGAATTCCCAGAGCCAGTTATTGATATCGCAATTGAGCCAAAAGATAAAGCAGCTCAAGAGAAAATGGGTATTGCTTTAGCAAAACTTGCTGAAGAAGATCCAACTTTCAAAACATATACAAATCATGAAACTGGTCAAACTATCATCGCTGGTATGGGTGAGTTACACTTAGACATTATAGTTGATAGATTAAAGAGAGAATTTAAAGTTGAATGTAATGTAGGTAAACCACAAGTTGCTTACAAAGAAACAATTAGAAATAAAGTTAAAGTTGAAGGAAAATTTATTCGTCAATCTGGTGGACGTGGACAATATGGTCATGTTTGGCTAGAAATGGAACCATTAGAGCCAGGTTCAGGAATTCAATTTGAGAGCAAAATCGTTGGTGGTGTTGTTCCAAAAGAATATATCAAACCAGTTGAAGAAGGTATCAGAGAAGCTGCTGAAAGCGGTGTTCTTGCTGGTTACCCAGTTATAGACTTCAAAGCTAGCTTAGTTGATGGATCTTATCACGAGGTTGACTCATCAGAATCTGCATTCCATATTGCTGGATCTATGGCTTTCAAAGAAGGTTGTAAACAAGCTAAATCAGTTATATTAGAGCCTATCATGAAAGTTGAAATTACAGTTCCAGAAGAATATATGGGTGATGTAATTGGTGATGTTAACTCTAGACGTGGAAAGATGGAAGGAATGGAAGCTGTTGATGGATTAGAAGAAATCAGAGCATTTATTCCACTTTCTGAAATGTTTGGATATGCTACAGACTTAAGATCAAAAACTCAAGGTAGAGGAACATACTCTATGGAGCCATCTCATTATGAAGAAGTTCCAAAATCAGTATTTGAAACTATCGTAGCTTCACGTGCGAAGAAGGATGAATAAGCGAAGCGCACCCTGTGGGTGATAGCAGAGTAATTTTTTAAAAACACTTGCTTTTTTAAAAAATATAGTATAAAATGCAAGTACTAAAAATGGGAAATTTTGTGTTTCCCTAAATAATATTGTCATTAAATTTTATTTAATAAAGGAAAATTTTAAAAATTAAGGAGGAAATTTCAAATGGCAAAAGCAAAATTTGAAAGAACAAAACCACACGTTAACATTGGTACTATCGGCCACGTTGACCATGGTAAAACTACAACAACAGCAGCTATTACTAAATACTTAGGTTTATTAGGTAGAGCTCAATATACAGCATACGATCAAATCGACGGTGCTCCAGAAGAAAAAGCTAGAGGAATCACAATTAATACTGCTCACGTTGAATATGAAACAGAAAAAAGACATTATGCACACGTTGACTGTCCAGGACACGCTGATTATGTTAAAAACATGATCACTGGTGCTGCTCAAATGGACGGTGCTATCCTAGTTGTATCTGCAGCTGATGGACCAATGCCTCAAACAAGAGAGCACATCTTATTAGCTAGACAAGTAGGTGTTAAATACATCGTTGTTTACTTAAATAAATGCGATATGGTTGATGATCCAGAATTAATCGAAATCTCTGAAATGGAAGTTAGAGATATCTTAAATAGCTATGATTTCCCAGGAGATGAAATTCCAGTTATTAAAGGTTCATCATTAGCTGTATTAGAGAGCACATCTACAGATCCTAACGATCCAGTATATGCTCCAATGAAAGAATTAATGGATGCAGTTGATAGCTATATCCCAACACCTGAAAGACCAACTGACCAACCATTCTTAATGCCAGTTGAAGACGTATTCACAATCACAGGTCGTGGTACTGTTGCTACTGGTAGAGTAGAAAGAGGAACTGTTAAATTATCAGATGCAGTTGAAATCGTTGGTTTATCTACTGAAAGAAAACAATCAGTTGTTACTGGTGTTGAAATGTTCAGAAAATTATTAGACCAAGCTGAAGCTGGTGATAACATTGGTGTTCTATTAAGAGGTATTGACAGAAAAGACATCGAAAGAGGTCAAGTTGTTGCAAAACCTGGAACAATCCATCCACATACAAAATTCAAATCAGAAGTTTACGTTCTAACTAAAGAAGAAGGTGGACGTCATACTCCATTCTTCAATGGTTATAGACCACAATTCTATTTCAGAACTACAGACGTTACTGGTGTTATTGAATTACCATCAGGAACTGAAATGGTAATGCCTGGTGATAACGTATCAATGACTATCGAATTAATTACTCCTATCGCTATCGAAAAAGGATTAAGATTCGCTATTCGTGAAGGCGGTAGAACAGTAGGATCAGGAGTTGTTTCTGAAGTTATAGAATAGTTTTTGATTTTAGTTTTAAACTAGCATATAAAAGACTTTCAAATTTATTTGAAAGTCTTTTTTGTTTTTTATTGACTTTAGTTTTTCTATGTAATATGATATTTTTGAATAGTTTTTTTGGGAGATTATATGGAAGAGGTAGATTACAATAAATTATCTGGTGAAGTAATTAAAAAAGCTAGACTTGATAAAAATCTAACAGAAGAAGAATTAGCTTTTAAGATGAATCCAAATGATTGTAAAGAGCTAACTAAACTAATTAAATATTGGGAAAGAGGAAATGGATTTCCAGATTTAAATCAAATCTATAAGCTTGCTGAAATAATTGAAATAAACCCAAATGAAATATTTTATTATAGAGAAAATAGTAGAAAAAATTTAAAAGAAAAATACACTAGAAAAGAGCTAAAGCCTTGGCAATATAATATTAAAAGATTTGTACTTGATAGTTTAGAAGATTTTTTTACTTATCTTCCAGCAATAGGTGGAGTTATTCTTTTCCTATTATTATTTAAAATTGGTCCAGGTAAATGGGAGCTTTATAATTTTTTCAAAAAAATATCACACTTTTTAGGATTCATATAAGAGGTACATATGAAAAATAAATATTCTATGACATTTCGGAAGATATATAAAAGAAGCCCGTGAAGAAGCCGGACTTACTATAAATGATTTAGCTTTTGAAATGACAAAAGATAAAACAAATGATAATTTAATAAAAAAGATGGAGAAAGATATTAAATCTTGGGAAAATGAAAAATCATATCCATCACTAGAAGATATATATCAAATGGCATATATAATTAAAATAAATCCAGGAGAACTTCTAGCAATTAGAAACAGAGGAAGAAAACAGTTTTTTAGAGAATCTGATGATCCACCTACAAAAAGGCATGATTGGATTCAAATCTCTGATAATTTTAGTATTGGTTTTGGTTTAATTGTAAGAACATTTTTAGTGTTTGCATTAATAATTTTTGCAGTAGTTGTTTATAAATTTACAGATACATATTTTGGCGAAACAGCTGGAATTGTTACAGAACAAATTGTTGTTAGAGATATTCAAAATTGGACAGAGCCAGAAAATATGGTAAACGACGGAACTGTTAGAAATATGGTTAAAAGAGTTAAAAATGAAAGTACGATTGCTCCATTTGATATGAAATAAGACAAAAATTATTTAAAACTATTGATTTTTTATTAAAAAGTAAATAAAATATATTAGACAAAATTCTTATTACTAGTTTAGGAGGAAAAAAGTTTGATTATACTATTAGATGCTATGGGCGGAGACAATGCACCAGATGCTACGATAAAAGGAGCTGTTAGAGCTTCTAAAGAAATAGACGGAGAAATTGTTTTAATTGGAAATGAAAAAATTATTAAGTCTAAATTAAAAGAATTTTATGGAAAAGAGAATATAAATGAAGTTGCAAGTAATGTTAAAATAAGACATTGCGAAGAACAAATTGAGATGGAAGATACACCTACTGTTGCAATTAAACATAAAAAAGATTCTTCAATGGTTGTTGGCTTTAAAATGTTAAATGATGGCGAAGGTGATGTATTTATTTCTGCTGGAAATTCTGGAGCATTGTTAACAGGTGCAACTCTACTTGTTGGTAGAATTAGAGGAATGGATAGGCCAGCTATTGCAGCGATGCTTCCAAGTGACGGAATTAAAGGATTATTGCTTATAGATGCTGGAGCAAATACAAATTGCAAGCCACTAAATCTTTTACAATTTGCACAAATGGCTTCAATATATTTGAAAAATACTTTTGGAATTGAAAAACCTAGAATTGGCTTATTGAATATAGGAACAGAAGAAACAAAAGGTAATGATTTATGTAAAGAATCATATCAATTATTAAAAGAAAAATCAGAAGAATATAATATAAATTTCGTTGGAAATGTAGAACCTAGAGATTGCTTCTTAGGCGAAGTTGACGCTTTAGTTTGCGACGGCTTTACTGGAAATGTTTTATTAAAATCTGTTGAAGGAATTGGAAGATTTGTTAAAAAATCATTGATGGATAGTTTAATGAAAAATGTTTTAACTACAATTGCTGCTGTTCCATCACTTCCAGCGATAAACACTTTTAAGAAAAAAGCAGATTATAAAAGTTATGGTGGAGCTCCATTTTTAGGAGTTAAAAAACCTGTAATTAAAGCACACGGAAGTAGTGATGACTTAGTATTTTATTACACTATAAAACAAGCAGAAGATTTTGTTAAAGGAAATAGTGTTAACAAAATGATAGAAGAAGTTGAAAAACAAAAGGAAAAAGAATCAAATGAAAGTGTCTAAATTGTAAATTTTTTAATAAAATGATAATTTTTATTAAAAACACTTGACAATTATTGAAACATATATTAAAAATAATATAGGTATTAAAGATTTGAAATGTAAATAACAAATAAGGAGGTACATAAAATGAGTTCAGAAGAAGTTTTCGAAAAAGTAAAGAAAATCATCGTAAATCAATTAGGAGTTGCTGATACAGCTGTTACTTTAGAAGCATCTTTTATAGATGATTTAGGAGCTGATTCTCTAGACATCGTTGAATTAGTTATGGCTTTAGAAGAAGAATTTGATATGGAAATACCAGATGAAGATGCTGAAAAAGTTGTAACAGTTGGAGATGTTGTAGATTACATTAAAGAAAACGTTTAATATATAAATAAAAAATAAAAAGAGCCGTTTAAAATGGCTTTTTTATTTTGCGCTTTTTTAAATAAAAAAGAATTCCCCCGCGCTGCAGCGCAAACGCGGGGAGGGGTTGAATTCTTAAGACTGATTAGCCGGCACCATGAAGGAAACGTAACTATAAGACGTTACGACCGCAGATCCACTTTCGGCCTTCAGGTAAAGTGTAATCTGCTTTCCGGCGTATTGGCTGACATCCAGCGTGTTAGTCCAGCCATTTTCCTCGCAAAGAAGTACGGACATTCCGGGATCTCCATAATCGTCTACCATGCAGACTTTTACGTAGATACGTGCAGTCTTCTCATTTGCGGGCTCGGCTTTCAACACAAGGTTTTTGGCCATTTCGGTAGGAATAACAAGAGGGGACGCAGCAACAGCAGCCTGAGCTTCTTCTTCAGAGCTGTAGGTCTGGTACTTATCCTCTCCGAACCAGATAGTTCCGTTAGGAATGACAGTCGTGCTGGCTTGAACATCATTGGTGCCCTCATTTTTCACCTGAACGGCAAAATAATGAGTTTCAACTTCAACGCCGACCGCCTGGCCAAACAAACTTCCGTCGCCGCCAACTTCTGCTTTAATTACGACGATACCCTGATCAGGAATACCAGCCAGGTCAACCTGATAGTTTCCTCCAGAAGAAGGGACATCCAGACGATAACCCTGATAATCCGCGGTGACTCTGCTATTGTCATCATTAAGACTGAAACTTTTGGTCTCAGCTTTGACGTCAGTGATGGGATTAGCCATCGCTTCGTCAGCAGTGTCAAATACGCCGATCTTGCTACCATCGAAGACGACGATTCCAGGAGTTCCGTTTACCTTGCTACCACCGTTTTTGATACCCCCGATAACAGTGACCAGAAGCACGATGGCCACGATGGCAAGAATAACGACGAAAATCGCCGCCAAGTGCCTTTTGAGAAATCTCAGAAATTTCCTCATATTTTCAACCTCACTTTCTTTTCCCAAACACATTTGCAGGGAAACGCAAAAATTGCCTACTACGTACATCGATTGAGTCAACCCCTCGACTCAACGCAATATAATTATATCAAAAAAATGGAATTATGTAAAGTTTTCCTAAAAAATACTGGTTTATTTTATCAAAAACATAACAAATAGGTTAAAAGGCTTGAAAAAATTGGAAAATAAGGTATAATATAAATATATTTACGGAAGGAAGGACTTTAAAGACCAAAACATGGAAATTGATTTATCAAAATTTGAAGAAGAAATAGGATATAATTTTAAAGATAAAAATCTTCTTGAAAATGCGCTAACACATACTTCTTACGCATATGAAAATAATACAAAAAGTAATGAAAGACTAGAATATTTAGGAGATAGTATTTTAGAATTTGTAATTAGCGAAAAATTATTTAAAGAATATGAAAATTTAGCTGAAGGAGAAATGACTAAAGTTAGGGCTGCAACAGTTTGTGAGAACAGCTTGTTTGAAGTTGCTCGGAAAGCATAATTTTAGTGATTTCTTATTTTTAGGAAAAAGTGAAACTTCTAACCATACTTTAAAAAAAGCAATTATGGCAGATAGTGTCGAAGCTGTCATTGCTGCAATCTACTTAGACGGTGGATTAGAGCCAGCTTCAAAATTTATAATTGACAATTTTGACGATATATTAAAAGTTTCTACTGAACATGTTGGTGACAAAGACTATAAAACAGTTTTACAAGAAAAATTGCAAGTACATGGAGATGTAGATATTGTCTATACAATTACAAAAGAAACTGGTCCAGATCACAATAAATCATTTGAAGCTAAATTAGAATGTAATGGAAAATTACTTTCATATGGAAATGGTAAAAGTAAAAAACTTGCTGAAATGGATGCTGCAAGAATTGCATTAGAAAATTTTAAGCAATAAGAATAGGGGGTACTAAATTTGAAAAAACAATATATAATTCCTATATTTGTTCCACATTTAGGTTGTCCTAATGATTGCACTTTTTGCAATCAAACTAAAATTAGTGGACAACAAAAGCAAGTAACAGAAAATGATGTTAGAGATATAATAGATTATTATTTAAGTAATTTTAAAGAAAAAGATACATATAAAGAAGTTGCATTTTTCGGAGGAAGCTTTACCGGAATTGATGTAGAAACTCAAAACAAACTATTAGGAGCAGCTTTTGATTATATTAAAGAAAAGAAAATTGATGGAATAAGAATTTCTACAAGACCTGATTATATTGATAAACCAACACTTAAGAGATTAAAAAAATATAAAGTTAAAACTATTGAACTTGGTTGCCAATCTACAAATGATTATGTTTTGAAAAAGGCTAAACGTGGTCATACTTTTGATGATATTAAAAAAGCTTCAAAATTAATTAGAAGATATAGATTTACATTGGGTCATCAAATGATGATTGGAATGCAAGATAGTAGTGAAAAAGATGACTTACAAACAGCTAAAGATTTGGCAAAATTAAAACCAAAAATTGTTAGAATTTATCCAGTTCTTGTTATTAAAGGAACTGAACTTGAAAAAGAAATGAAAGATGGCGAATATGAGCCATTAGATTTAGAAAAAGCTATTGAAAGATGTAAAGAAATTACATATTATTTTAATAGTAAAAAAATAAAAGTAATTAGAATTGGACTTCAAACTACAGATACTATTTGTAGCCCTGAAAAAGAGGGAAGTGAAGTAGTTGCAGGTCCATATCATGAAGCTTTTAGACAACTTGTTGAATCTAGTATTTATTATGACATAATTATTGACAAAATTAAAAAGATAAATATAAATATAAAAGAAGTTGAAATAAGAGTAAATCCACAAGATATAAACAATGTTGTGGGTTATAAGAGAAAAAATATTGAAAAATTAAAAGATGATTATGATGTTGATGTAAAAATAGAGCAAGATATAAAATGTCAACCAGGAAAAATTGAAGTAAAACCTTTGAAAAAATATAAAGAATTCAAAGATGATGAAGAAGAAATATAAAAAGCGGGGTGCCTATCGAAGATAGACACCCCTTGTTTTGGGCCTAGTGCCCACCGGACCGATGATTAAAAGCAGCCTTTTAATAATTGCTAACCGGTCCGAGTCCAAGAAGGTTTGGATCACAGGAGAGTTCGATAAGCCACTCATTGTGATGATGAGCAATTCCGATTGCTAAGAAGCCTTCGATTTCGGTAAAAATGCGATCCATGATATGGCCTTCGTCTTGCTTACAGTTCATCTCATCGATGGTGATTCCAACGATTCGATGTGCGTCCTCCTCATTAAGTTCAAAATCAAGAGAGCACACTTGGAATTTGATGCCGTGTACTTTCATAGTGAATAATGACTCATGAGGGAAATGTGGAGTTAGATGATACGGGTTAATTTTTTGCCGCAACCATTTCCACACTTAAAAACACCTCCTTGTTTGAAACTAAAAGCGATGTCACTCGCTTTCAAATTCAAGTATATCACAAATTTAACGTTTTTTCAATTGCATTAGTATTGCATTAAATTAAAAAAATAAACCATACAAAATATTGATATTTCAATACTTGTATGGTTTATTTTTTGGCTCGGGTGGTTAGATTCGAACTAACGAAATGTCGGAGTCAGAGTCCGATGCCTTACCACTTGGCGACACCCGAATATTTCAATAAAAAGATTTTAGCATAAACAAACAAAAAAATCTAGTGGTTTGCTAGATTTTTTATTAAATTGATTGAAAAAAGCTTAGTTTAATAGTATAATGTAAAACAAGTTTAATAAAAGGAAATAGTTTATGATAAAAAAATATTTTGTGCCTGATGAAGATTTTGCTAATATGATACAAAAATCAATTCCTAATGAGAAAGTAACAAATCTAAATTTGATTTCTACTGGTTGGACCAATATTGTTTATGAAGCCAAAACAGATAGTGGAGAGAGCTATTTTTTTAGATTCCCAAGAGATGATTTTTGGATTAGAACAATAGTTAAAGATTGTGAATTTGCAAAATATATAAATGGAAAAACTACATATACAACTTCAAATTTGAAACTTCAAAATGATGATAATCGTTTTTTTAGTATGCACAAAAAGATTCAAGGTGTTGCATTAACTGAAAAAATGGACGATTTAAATAGTAATGAGATAGAAAATATTTCTTATGAAATTGCTGATTTTATGAATCAATTACATAATTTGAAATTTAAAAAAGATGATATTTTTACTTGCAATAATATTGGTTTAAATTTAGTTGATTTTTTAAATGAATTAATTGAGCTTCATTTAGATGAAGATAGTAAGAAATTTTGGAAATATAGTGATTTTTCAAAGAAAGAAAATAATTGCTTAGTGCATGGAGATTTTAATCCAGGAAATATTATAGTTGATGAAAATAACCATATATCAGCAGTTATAGATTTTGGATTCGGTGGCTTTGGTAATAAATATTTTGATGTTAGTAGAATAATTGGTAGACTTCCAAAAGAATATAAAGAACCAATTATTAGAAATTATGAAAAACTTTCAGGTGAAAAATTAGATTACAAAATTTTAGATGATGAAATCGAGATATGGTCTGATATTGACAATGGTTATAAAAATTATATGAGAAAAATTGGAATTTATAAATAATTTCCATTGATAAAAATAAACTTTTATAATAAAATGAAATAGGGTAAAATAATGAGTAATCAAATTTATGAAATAGAAAATCAAGAATCATTTGAATTAGAAGATATTTTTGAATGTGGTCAGTGCTTTAGATGGGATAAACAGCCTAACGGAAGTTATACAGGGGTTGCTAAAAATTCAGTTATAAATGTCAAAAAAGACGGAAATAAAATTGTTTTTTCTGGAAGTTCTAAAGCTGATTTTAAAAAGCTTATTAGAGATTATTTTGACTTAGATAGAAATTATGATGAATTAAAAGAAAAGCTTTCTAAGATTGATGAAAATTTAGAAATTGCTACAAAATTTGGAAAAGGAATCAGAATTTTAAATCAAGATTTATGGGAAACCATTATTTCATTTATAATTTCAGCAAATAACAATATTCCTAGAATTAAAAAGATTATAGAAAAAATGTCTCAAAATTACGGAGAGAAAATTGAATGGAATGGAAATATATATTATAGTTTTCCAACTCCAGAAGCTTTAGAAAAGGCCAGCTTAGAAGACTTAAGAGGATTAGGACTTGGCTTTAGAGATATAAGAATTTATAATACAACTAGAAAAATTTTATCAAAAGAGTTTGATATAGATAGTTTTAAGAAAATTGAGAATACAGATGAGATGAGAGAAAAACTTTTGAGCTTAGATGGAGTTGGACCAAAAGTTGCAGATTGTATTTTATTATTTAGTATGAAAAGATTTGACGTTTTTCCAATTGATGTTTGGGTTAGACGTGTTATGAATGAACTTTATATTCATAATGAAAATGAAGAAAAGGTAAATAAAAAAGAAATAGAAAAGATTGCAAAAGAAAAATTTTTAGGATATCAAGGATTAGCTCAACAATATTTATTTTATCACAGAAGAAGTAGCTAATAAGAAAGGAAAAATATGAGAAGAAGATCAGGTTCAATTTTTCTAACATTATTTGTTTGTGCTGTAATTATTATTTGCATAACAGTTTCTTTAGACTTAGCTGGAATTATAAAGTTACCAGAAAGATTTAGTTTAAAAAAATATCTTTCAAAATCTGTTGGAACTTTAGGTGCAGGTCAAGAAGTTTATTATCCAGATTATCAAGCAACTGGATTAAATGCTGAAAATAAAATTACAGAAGATACAACAAAAATTCCAGTTGTGCAAACTGAAGAAACTAAAAATGAAATAGACTATGATGAAATAAATAAAATATTAAATAAAGAAAACGAAATTGTTGAGCCTACTTATAATGTAACAGACAATAGTTTCTTTTACACACAACTAGATGATTATGGAAAGACTTTTTATAGTAGATTATATTCAAATCTAGATAATTTAAAAACAGGAACATATTCAATTGATTTTGGAACAACATTTAATGATTTATTACATACAGAAAATGGTGAAAAGGTTTTGAAAGACGCTTTTCAATTATCAATAAATGCTATGTTATTAGATCACCCCGAAATCTTTTATTTAGATGTTACTAAAATGTATATGTTTACAGAATCAACAACTACATTTATGGGAACAACATATAAAATTTCAATAGGCCCTGATGGGGAAAATAGCTATCTATTAGAAGGATTTAATTCACAACAAGACGTTTTTATGGCAGAGACAAATATTCAAAAAGAATTAGATAAAATAGATTCACTTTTATATGGTTCTACAGCTGAAAAGGTTTTACAAGTTCACAATTACTTAATTGATAATATTGTTTATGATACATCAAATGATGAAACTAGTTCATCACACACGATTTATGGAGCTCTAGTTAATAAGCTTGCTGTTTGTGATGGATATGCTAAAGCTTTTAAATATATTTTAGATAGAGTTGGAATCTCATGTGTAGAAGTTTGTGGAATGGCTCAAAACTCTACTGGAAATACTGAAAGTCATGCATGGAATGATGTTTTAGTTGATGGAAAATGGTATGCAGTTGATGTAACTTGGGATGACCCAATTATAATAGGTGGAAGCGGAATATTAACAAACGATTTAAGATATAGTTATTTCTTAAGAGGTTCAGATACATTTTATAGTTCACACCAAGAAGATGGATATATTGTAGTTAATGGAGAATTTAGTTATCCGGAAATTAGTGGAAATTCATATTATTAGAATGTAAGGGAAAATTTTTAGAAATAAAATTTTCCCTAAATTTTTTAGAAAGGAGTTACTTATGTTAAAGCTTGTATATGGAAAAAGCGGAACAGGAAAAAGCAGTTATTTATATCAAGATATAAAGTCAAATATTGATAATGAAAAAGTATTTGTAATTGTTCCAGAGCAAAGCAATTTAAAAACAGAACAAAAATTATTTGATTTTTTGAAAATTACTTCTAGCTTAAATCTTCAAGTTTTGACATTAAGTAGATTAGCTGTAAGAATTTTAGACGAAGTTGGTGGAGATGATTTAGTTACAATCAACTCTTCTAGCAAAGCAATGATAATATATGATATTTTAACAAGAGAAAAAGATAATTTAAATTTTTTAGGAAAATCTGATAAAAATATTGATATTGTTTCAAATATGATTACAGAGCTAAAAAAACATAATATAACTAATGAGATTTTAGATAATGCCGAAATTTCAGACACTTTGACAAGATTAAAAATTGAAGATATTAAATTGATTTATAAAAAATATCAAGAAAAATTGCAAGGAAATTTTATTGATGAAAATGACATTTTAACTATTATTAGTCCTAAAATTTTAGAAGCTGAGTTCTTTGAAAATTCAATAGTATATATTGATGACTTTTTAGGATTTACACCACAAGAATATAATGTTTTTGAAAGTATATTGAAAAAAGCAAAATCAGTTACAGTTGCGATTAATTCAGATAATTTAGAACCACTAGAAAAAGATAAAGATATTTTTTATTTTAATAAAGTTTTTTCAAATAAATTAATCAAAATCGCAAATGATAATAAAATAGAAACTGAGGAAGTTTGCTTAAAAGAAAATTTTAAATTAAAATCAGAAGATTTAAAATATTTAGAAAAAGCTTGGAGCTCAATGGTTCCAGTTAAGCCATATGATAAAACTCCAGAAAATTTAAAACTATTTTTAGCAAATAATTCATATTCTGAACTAGAATATGTTGCAAATGAAATTTTAAGACTTGTTAAAGAAGAAAATTATAGATATAACGAAATTGCTATTATTTCAAATGATTTAGATTCATATAACTTAGAAGCTAAAGTAATTTTTGAAAAATATAATATTCCAATTTTTGTTGATGATAAAAAAGATTTAAGCCAAAATTTACTTATAAAATATATTTTATCTATTATTGATATTTTCGCTAAAAACTGGTCATTTGAAACAGTTTTTAATTACATAAAACTTGGACTAATTGAGAATATTGATGAAGAAAAATTAAGTTTATTTGAAAATTATTGTAGAAAATGGGGAATTAAAAATTATAAATGGTTAAAACCTTTTGAATATGATTCTCAAAATAAACTTGAAGAACAAGAATTAGAAGAAATTAGAAAGAAAATTATAGAGCCTTTAAAAGAATTTAAAGATGAGATTTCTAAAAATAAGACAGCAGAAGAAATTACTAAAAATGTTTATGATTTTGTTATTAAAAATAAAATAAATGTAATTTTAAATGAGAAACTAAATAAAATTGGAAATATAGAAATTAGTAATGAATATAATACTAGTTACAAGATATTTACAAGTGTTTTAGATAATATAGTTTCAATATTTGGAAATCAAAAAATGAGTTTTGAGGAATATAAAGATTTACTTCAAATTGGTTTTAGTGAAAGTGAACTTGGAACAATTCCTGTTACTCAAGATCAAGTTGTTTTAGGTGATAGCAAGCGTTCAAAGAATAGTGACATTAAAATTTGTTTTATAGTTGGAGTAAATGATGGAATATTTCCAATGGTAAACAAGTTCGAAGGATTTTTAAATGATAATGACAGAAATAATTTAAAAGATGCAAATATTGAACTTGCTAAAACATCATTAGATCTTATGTATGAAAACAATTTTGAGATTTATAATGTTTTGATGCTTGCCAGTCAAAAATTATATTTATCATATTGCTCACAAGATAGAGATGGAAAGAGTTTGAGACAATCAATTTTAATTAAAAAGATTAAAAGACTATTTCCAAATTTAAAAGAAAATAGTGATATAATCAAAAAAGATTATTTTGTTACAAACGAGATTGCTACTTTTGACGATAGTATTGCGGTTTACAAAGAATTTTTAGATGGAAATAATTTAACAGATGAATGGAAAACTGTTTTAAACTATTATTATAAAAATCAAAAATCAAAATTTCAAAAAGTGCTTGATGCTGAAAATTACACAAATAATTCTGAAAATATTTCAAAAGAAAATATTGAAAAGTTATATGGAAGAAGATTTAGAGGAAGTGTTTCAAAACTAGAACAATACAGGAATTGCCCATTTGCATTTCACTTACAATATGGTTTAAAACTTAAAGAAAAAGAAGAATTTAAAATGCAATCTTTCCAAACTGGAAGCTTTATGCATGAAGTAATTGATACATTTTTCTCTGAAATAGAAAATAGATCTTTAAATGTAAAAGAGATTTCAGATGAACAAATAAAAGAGATTGTTAATAAAATTATTGATGATTTACTTCAAACATCTAGATATTACATTTTTTCAAGCACTGCAAAATTTAGAGCTTTAACTAGAAAATTAAAAAGAGTAACTTTAGAATCAATTTCATATATTGTTTATACATTGAGAAATAGCCAATTTGAACTTTATGGCCATGAAGTCGAATTTGGAACAAACAAAAAATATAACTCTATCATGGTTGATTTAGGTGATGACAGAAAAGTTCAAATTGATGGAAAGATTGATAGACTTGATATTGGAAAAATTGATGATAAAACATATGTTAGAATTATAGATTATAAATCTAGAATTAAAAATCTTGATATGAATTTGTTTGAAGCAGGCCTTCAAATTCAGCTTATTACTTATTTAGATGCGGTTTGTAAACAAGATAATTTTGATCCAGCTGGAATTTTATATTCTGTACTTATTGATAGTAAATTAAAGTTAAAAAGCGGAAACCAGAATTTAAGTGAAGAAGATATTAAATCAGAGATTAAGAAAAACTTTAAGATGAAAGGTGTAGTTTTAGCAAATGTTGATGTTGTTAAAATGATGGATAATAGCTTGGCAGCTGGGGCTACATCAGATATCATTCCAGTAGGATTTAATAAAGATGGATCTTATTCAAAACAGTCTAAAGTTTTAAATGAAGAAGAGTTTGAAGAGATGCAAAATAAAGTGCAAGAGATAATTAAAGATATATCTAAAGAAATTCTTGATGGAAAAATTGATATAAAGCCTTATAGTTATAAGCAAAATACAGGGTGTAAATTTTGTGAATACAAAGCAATTTGTAGATTTAATCCAAATCAAAAAGATAATTCGTATAATTATATAAAATAGTTTTAAATAAGTTTAAGAGCAAGCCTAGCTTCAAGTATTTCCTCAGTGTCGACGCTCGGACGGCTTACGCCTATTGGGTACCCTGCCCAATATCCTCGCTTTCTCATTCGGAAACACTTAAAGCTCTCTTGCTCTTTTGATAAACAGTATTTTTTGAATAAGTGGAGGGGAAGAGAGATGGAGATGACGACACGTCCAACTGTGTTGGAGATTGATGCTCAAGCTTTTAAAAATAATATAAATGAAATTAAAAAGTTCTTGCCAGAAGGTGTTAAAATTATGCCTGTAATTAAAGCAAACGGCTATGGAACATATATAAACACAAGACTAGATATTTTAAATGATTTTGATATTTTAGCAATTGCTACTGTTGATGAAGGTGTTTATATAAGACAACTTGGCTATCAAAAAGAAATTTTTGTTTTAAATCAACCATATAAAGATGAGATTTCAAAAATTTTAGAAAATGATTTAATTGTTGGAATTAGTTCAGATAGCTTTGCTAAAGCTTTGGGAGAAACTGGAAAAGAAGTTAAAGTTCATATTGAAATTGGAACTGGAATGGGAAGAACAGGAATAAATCCAAAAAGAGCTATTGAATATCTAGATTCTTTAAGTTCAAACATAAAAGTTGAAGGTGTCTACACACATTTATCTTCAGCAGATTCTGATGATGAATATACAAAAAAGCAATTAGAATCATTTGAAATTGCTGTTAAAGCGATAAAAGAAAAGATTTCTTTAAAATACATTCATAGTCATGCTTCAAATGCAATTTTGAATTTTGGAAACACTGGCAGTTATAATTTAGTAAGACCTCGGTCTTATAATGTATGGTTATCCATCAGATATTGAGACTTGTAAAAAGATTAAATTAGAGCCTATTGCAAAATTAAAATCTAAAATTACATTTTTAAAAACTGTTAAAGAGGGAACAAGCATAGGATACAACAGAAGTTATATAACAACTAGAGAAACTAAAGTTGCTACAATTCCAATAGGATATGCAGATGGCTTAAGAAGAGCACTTTCAAATAAAGGCGAAGTTGTACTTAAAGGAAAAAGAGCAAAAATTATTGGAAAAGTTTGTATGGACTCATTTATGATTGATGTAACTGATTTTGATGATGTAGAAGTCGGAGATGAAATTTATATTTGGGATAATGAGGTTATAACGCTTGAAGAGGTTGCAGATCTTTGCGACACAATAAATTACGAAATTCTTTCAACAATATCTTCTAGAGTTCCAAGAGTTTTTATTAAATAAAGTGAGGGAAAAATATGTTAAGTGAAAATGAGACAATTATAATTAAAGAAAAAAATGGTTTAAAATATATGCAATTTAAAAAACTTCTAGAGCTTGGAATAAATCATTTATATACTTTAAAAAGTGATGGAATAGATTTTGCAACAGGAGGGCCACTTGAAGAAAAGAGTTATGAAACAGTTGCTAAAATTTTAGAAATTCCAAAAGAAAAGATTATAATTCCAAAACAAACACACACAGATTGTGTAAAATGTGTGGATGAAAGAACCGTTCAAGAGGACTTAGTGTTCACAGATGGAGTAATTACAGATAAACCTGGTTTAGCATTAGCAACAAAAAATGCTGACTGCATTTTACTTAATTTTTACGATCCAGTAAAAAAAGTAATTGCAAATATTCATTCAGGTTGGAGAGGAACGTACAAGAAAATAGCTGAAAAAGCAGTAGTTAAGATGATTAACAATTATGGATGCAAGCCAGAAGATATTTATTGTTTCATAAATCCAAGTATCAGAGTTGACCACTTTGAAGTTGATGAAGATGTTATGGAACTTGGAAAAGAGATATTTGGTTTCACAAAAAGAACTGACGAATTTATAAAAAAGGGAAGAATATTTGAGGATAAACAAAAATACAATATTGATACAGTTTTAATTAATAGAATTCTTTTAGAAAATTTGGGAATTAAACCAGAAAAAATAATTGATTG
Organism: uncultured Clostridia bacterium; assembly: GCA_947627595.1. Taxonomy (GTDB): domain Bacteria; phylum Bacillota; class Clostridia; order TANB77; family CAG-508; genus Scatovivens. The sequence goes on along the minus strand of CANQWQ010000001.1, from coordinate 102,831 downwards.
CGAAATTTGTAGCTTCTGTCATAGAGATGAAGTTGCTTCTGCAAGAGGCGATGGACAGGGTTACACAAGAGCAATCTCAATTATGATGATGTAAAACAAAAATGGGAAATGGGGACAGTCCCCATTTCCCAAATTTTTTATTCCGTGCTTGCGCCTACCATGGCACGCACTAATTATTAGATTCTTTTCTTTCGCCTGCTTCTTGGCGGTTAAGTTTGAATAGCTCGATAATTTTTTGTTTTGCAACTTCAAATAAGTTTAATTTAGTTTGTCTTGTTTCAATTAAGCTTAGGTTCTCTGGAATTTCATTATATACTTCTAAACTTCCATATTTTGCTATAAGTTCACGTTTTTTATCAAGAGCTTCCATCATCTTAATATAGAAGCCATTATAGAAGTTATAGCCTTCAGTAACAAGCAAATATTTTTGAAATTTATATAATTTATTTTTAAAATCTTTAACATCTTGATTATTTCTAACAAGATTTAAGTCAGATTCAGCACAAGAAGTTAGAATTAATTCTTGTGTATGTAAAGCTACTTCTCTAACTTGATCTTTTAGGTTCTGTAAGTTCTCATTATAATGTTGAATTTTTTCTATGTTATCTACATTATCTTCGATTTTTTGAAGATGTGAGATATTTGTATGAATGTTTTCTTGCAATTTTGAAATCAAATCAAGGTTTTTACTGATATTTTGATATGTTTCTTTGCTTGATTTCATAATAAATGTATTTTTGAAAATATCATCACTATAAAGTGCACTATGATAAAGAGGATATGTACCAGTAAAATAAGCCATCTGACGAACTAAGCTACATTCGATTGGATAATAATTAGGTGACTCTGCATTAAATTCAAGACCATAGTATTTAACTGATTCTTGAGGCTTTTCACCAGATACAACAGAAGTAGCCATAAGTTGAACAGCGGCTTCATTCATAGTCATATCAGCATCTTTAAAACTGTTAACTTCATATAATCCTAATCTTTTTAATTTTCCATTATTGTTTCTAACTGTTTGAATAAAGTGCAAACATTCATGAATTGCAGGAACTTCAATTTCAGTAAAACGAATATGTTCTTTGAAAAAGATAGAATTATTTTTATAATCATATTTAGCAGCAGAGCAATCTTGAAATTCTGCAGAATACATATCTACTTGAGAGAGCGCAGAAAATAAATCTGATTTTGAAAGACCATGTTCAGAAAAGGTATTACAAATTTTATCAGATATTATTGCAGCGATTTTATTTACTTCTAAAATTGAAAGCTGTTTTTTTACTGTTATTCCAGCCTTTTTTAAATATCTTTCGCTTATCAATTTTTTTTGCTCCTTTGTATCTATTGATATAATAATTATAATGATAATTAAAGTAAAAATACATAGATTTTATGTTAAATTTTGATTATATTTGTGTTACAAAGAAAGAATTTAAAAAATAATTTTTTAATAAAAACTGAAAGTGATTGAAAAATTAAGAAAAACTTGATTTTTTATTTTAAATATGTTATACTAATTATGTCTACGGTAAATAGAAACATCTAGTTTGCAATAGTAATTACGTTACATAAATGTAAAATAAATATAATAATAAAAAGCTTGATTTTTAAGCTTTTAAAGATTATACTATAATAGAAGAAGGAGATTACATATATGAGAAAGAAATTTTTTGTATTAACCCTAATAATGATTTTATTTGTAAGCTTACTATCTGTTACAGCTTCTGCTACAACAGATGATAAGAAAAGTTTTAATTTAGCTATGACAGCTAATAATACTAGAGTTGCTCCTGGTGGAGAGGTTTTAATTACAGTTAAAATTACTAATTTACAAGTAGGTGAAACAGGCGTTAATAGTTTCTACTGCTACTTAACATATAATACTGATGTGTTTGAACAATTAACAGAATCAAGTATTGATGGTGTAGATGGCTGGAAACCTAGTTTCAATTTACAAACAAATAAGATTGATTTAAGTAGAACAAACTTCTTGAAAAACGATGGCGAAATTATGCAAATCTCTTTGAAAACTAAAGAAAATATCGCTGATTCAACAGTAGGTGAAATCAAATTAACAGGAATTACACTTAGCAACGGTGCTGATGAATTCCAAACAACACCAAGTTCAACATCTATTACAGTTTCTGAAAGCTCTGGTGGACAATTACAACCTGTTAACAACTCTTCAACAAGAAACTTTATACAAAGACCTGGAAATACATTAACATTACCTACTAACAACACAACAGTACTTCCTGCAAACAATACTACACCATTACCAGTTGAGAATAATACTACAAATAATACATCAAATGATATCGTGGTTGTAAATGAAACAGATGATGATATGCCATATACTGGTACAGAAAGTGATGCACTTGCTAGAATAATAGTTGGTATCATATTTATAGCTTTAGTTATCTATATTAAGTTAGAGAGAATGAATAGAGAAGTAAAATAATTTAATTTAAGATATAAAAAATAACTCTTGAAAAAGAGTTATTTTTTTGTGCAAAATACGTTGATAAATTCTAGTTTTTGTTATATAATGAGCTCGGAAATTTTTATTCACTATTTATGTAAAATCTTCATAATATGTATAAGAAATGTTATGAAGAGGGGGAATTCTTAATGTGTTGCTACATAATAAATGGTGGAAAAAGGCTAAATGGCGAGATTGATATATCTGGCTCTAAAAATGCTAGCCTTCCAATACTTGCTGCTAGCATTTTGAATAAATCTGTTGTAAAACTATATAATGTGCCAGAAATTGAAGATGTGCGCGTTACCATAAAAATTTTAGAACATTTAAATTGTGATGTAAAAAAATTCAAAAATAAAATAATAGTTAATTCAAGTAATATGGAATTTAAAATTATTCCAGAAGAATTTATGAGAAGACTTAGATCATCAGTAATTCTTGCAGGAAGCTTAATTTCTAGATTTGGAAAAGCTAGTTTTTCATATCCTCGGTGGATGTGATATTGGAAGTAGACCAATAGATCTTCATTTAAATAGTTTCAAAAAGATGGGAATAAAAATTAGTGAAGAAAATGGAAGAATTGAGTGTAGCTCAGATGGAATAGAAAGTACACAGATTCATTTAGATTTTCCTAGTGTTGGAGCTACAGAAAACATTATTCTTGCATCAGTATTATCTAATGAAAAAATTGTTACTATAGGAAATGCTGCTAGAGAACCAGAAATCGTTGATTTATGTGAGTTTTTAGTTAAAATGGGAGCTAAAATTTATGGAATAGGAACAAGCTCTGTAAAAATAGTTGGAGTAAATAGATTAAAATCAGTTTCTTATACTATTATGCCAGATAGAATCGAAGCTGGAACATTCCTTGTTGCAGCTATAATGACAAAAGGAAATATAAAGATAAATAAAGTAAATCCAGAACATCTAAAACCTGTTTTATATAAATTGGAAGAGGCTGGAGCAATTATAAAAGTTAGTGAAAATTCAGTTAGTCTAAAAATGACTAAAAGACCAAACAAATTAAAAATAAATACATTGCCATATCCACGGATTTCCTACAGATATGCAAGCAATATTTGGAAGTTTGCTTTCGATTGCAAAAGGAACTTCCATGATAACAGAAAATATTTTTGAAAATAGATTTAAATATGCTGGAGAGCTTACTAGAATGGGTGGAAAGTTTAGGCAAGAAGGAAATGTTTTAATAATAGACGGAAGAAGAAAACTCTCTGGAAACAAAGTTAAATCTACAGATTTAAGAGGAGGAGTAGCTCTTATTTTAGCTGGACTTTGTGCGAAAGGAAAAACAGAAGTAGGAGATATTCAATATATTTTAAGAGGATATAATGAAATTGACAAAAAGCTTTCACAACTTGGTGCAGATATAAGTTTGAAGAAATAAAGAAGTCGAAAGAAAACTTTCGACTTCTACAAAGGAGAATAAGGTGAAAAAGGCAACAGAACCAAAAAAGGGAAAAGTTAATATAAAAGTTATCATAATTATATTATTGATTTTATTGTTAATAATCTCAATTTTTGTTTTGAGAAGTACATTAACTATTAGATCAATTGAAGTAATTATCGAAAACCAAAAAGTTGCTGAGGAAACTGAAACACAAGAAAATCCTGAAAATACAAATCAAGTTGAACCTAAAATTACTAAAGAAAATATTTTAGAACTTGCTCAAATTAATGTAGGAGACAAACTATATAGATTTTTAAGAAGTGAGATTTCTGATAGAATTGAACAAAATTCATATGTCCAAGAAGCTAAAATTCAGAGAAATATTAATGGAAAAGTTAAAATAACAATAACTCAAAGAGAACCAAAATATTTGATGAACTACGCAGGAGAATATCTTTATATTGATAGAGAAGGTTATGTTTTAGAAGTAAATGGCGTAAATAATGGTGACCCAATAATTACAGGCCTTGTCACAGATTGCTCTAGTTTATCAATAGGAAATACAAAAATTAGATTAAATAAAGAAGATTTAGAAAAATTAGAAATTATAAATAATATTTTAGCTTCATTTGAAAGCAATGGAGTTTTAAATAGAATTTATACAATAAATGCTGAAGATAAAAATAATATAATTTTAAATTTAAATGATGACCAAAAAACAATCTATATCGGAAATGGAACAGACTTAAATACTAAAGTTTTATATGCTAAAAAAATGTTAGAAAACGAAGCAGGTCATAGTGGAATTATATTTGTAAATGGGGATTTAAATGAAGGACATGCATATTTTAGAGAACAATAAGGAGGAACATCATGAAAAATGGAAAAATAGCAATACTGCTTGGAACAATGTGCTTTTTGCTAACAATTGGAATTTTCATTCAAGTAAAAACTGTTAGTCAAAGTGGAACAAAAGTAGCTAGAACATTAAGCGAAAAAGAGTTAAGAGATAATGTTTTAGAAATGAAAGAAAAATATGAGAAACAATATAAAATTTTAGAAGGAAAAGAAAAAGAATTAGACACTTTAATATCTAGTGTTTCTGTTAATGATAGTTCTTCTAGTGAGCTTTCTGAAAGACTTGATGAGTTAAACAGTCAAATTGGCTTAACAGCTCTTCAAGGTGAAGGAATTATAATTAGAATTGAAGATGCTAAAGAGGAAGTAGAAGGTGTTTCAATCGAAAGAACAGTAATACATGATAGTGATATAAAAGCTATTGTAAATGATTTATGCATAGCTGGAGCTGAAGCAATTTCAGTTAATGGTCAAAGAATAGTTTCAACAACAGCAATAACTTGCATCGGAAATGTAATTAAAGTAAATGATGAAAAAATTGGAAATCCTTTTGAAATTCATGCAATTGGTAGCAAAAAATTGCTTGAAGGTAGCGTATTAATGAACGGAAGAACTTTGAGTGAAATGAAAAAAGACGGAATCATAGTTAAAGTTGAAGCATCAGATTCAGTAGTAGTTCCTAGATTTGATGGAATTTTCACAAAAGATTATATTAGATAAAACTAATCAAAAATAAAGGAAGAGATAAATATGAAAAATAAAAAGGTTAATATTGGCTTAATTATATCTATAACAATTACAGCTTTTATTCTAGGTTTAACAATGGTTATTCAATTCAAGACAGTTACAGAAACAGATATAACTGGAATTGAAGTAATGAGAGAAGCAGAACTTAGAACAGAGCTTTCTAGTTGGAAGAGTAAATATGAAGATGCAACTTCTAAAATATCAGAAACAGATCAAAAAATAGCAGATTATACAAAAGAAATAGATGAAAATAAAGATATCTCACAACTTTTAGCTAACGAAGTTGCAGAAGTTGAAAAAATAGCTGGTTATACTGATGTTACAGGCCCTGGAATTAGAGTAGTCTTAGAAGATACTGATAAAAAGCAAATTATTGCAGAAGAACTTATGACTTTAGTAAATGAATTAAAACTTGCTGGAGCTGAGGCAATTTCAATAAATGGAGAAAGAATAATCGGACTTACAGATATTTCAAATATAGATTATAAATACATTTATATTAATACAGCTAGTGATTTAGTTGTAGCTAAAATAGATTCTCCTTATGTTATAGAAGCAATTGGAAATCAAAAATACCTAGAAAGTAGTATAACTATAAAATATGGTTTCTTAGATTCAATGGCAGGAATAGGAAAAAAGGCTAGTTACACATTAGAAGATAACATTATGATCCCAAAATATAATGGAACTATAGAATTTAAATATGCATCTGAGATAGATGAATAGGAGGAAGAAAAGATGGTATATATAGCAATAATTATAGGCTGTGTTTTAGGAGCTGTTGTTGGATTTAATGCACCAATAGTATCTTATACATATTCAAATTACTTGGCAATTGCCATAATAGCTGCACTTGATTCAGTTTTTGGTGGAATCGTAGCTACAATTAAGAAAAACTTCGATTTAAAAATCTTTTTAACAGGATTTTTTGGAAACGCAATTCTTTCAATTTTGCTAGCAATCTTAGGAGAAAAACTTAATGTTGATATTTATTTAGCTGCAATTATAGTTTTTGTTGGAAGAATGTTTACAAACTTAGCAATTATAAGAAGATATTATCTAGAAAAATGGACTAAAATGATGGACAAAAGAAAAAATAAAAAAGCAAATAAAAAAGAAAGCAAAAAAGAACAAGAAGTTTAAAAAAATAATTTTCGTTGAAATACTAAGGAACAAGAGAATTTGATACTAAAGACATATTACAAAAATATTACATTTATTACAAAAAAGTATCAAATTCTCTTGACATTTTGTCCAAAATGTAATATTCTTATCGCATATCGAAGAATTAAAAATAAATAAAATAGAAAATGGAGGTTAGACTTTTGGCAGTAGGGGATATAATAGTTGGAATCGATATTGGAACCTCTAAGGTCAGTACAGTTGTTGGAGAAGTAAATAATTTCAATCAAATTGAAATTATATGTTCTACAAATTGCAAATGCTCTGGAATACAAAAAGGAGTTATAGTTGATGAAGAAGCTATTAGCTCTGCAATCTCTAAAACAATTAGTGAAGCTGAAGATATTTCTAATTTTAAAATAAATTCAGCATATACTACAATTCCTGGCAAATACACAACAATAGTACAAAACAGTATCGTAAAAGACACGAAAGATAAGTATGCCGGTATTAACATCAAAGATGTAACAGCTGCTATAATGCAAGTTAGAGACATTGAAATCCCAGAAGATAAAGTGTTAATAGACATTGTGCCTGACAAGTTCATATTAGACGATGGAAAACCTGTATCAGATCCTATTGGAAAGTTTAGCTCATCACTTACATTAACTGCTCAAATTATTCTTGCAGATAAAGAATATAAGAAAAAGTTAAGTTCTATTTTTAAAAGAGTTGGTATAGAAATTGATGGAATAGTTCCAATAACTCTAGCAGAAAGAAATCTAGTTCTAGATACAAATGAATTAAAAGAAAACGTAATGATACTAGATGTCGGAGCTGGAAATACAGAAATTGGAGTATTCGTAGGTTCATCTTATGTTTATAGTAATACTATAAATCTTGGTGGAGACAACATAACTAGCGATATTTCATATTGCCTAAACATATCTAAAGAAGAGGCTGATAAGTTAAAACGTCAATATGGTTTAGCTTTAAAGTCTTACATTGACAACGATAATAATATTAGTTTAAACACTTGCAAAGATATTGATGAAAAAAATAAGACAATTAAGAGTTCTGAGTTAATTGAAATTATAGAAGCCAGAATAGAAGAGATTTTCTCAATAATTAACAAAGATATAACAGCTAAGGGATTGAAACCAATAATAAACAGCGTAATCTTAACTGGTGAAGGAATAGTTAATATTAGCAAAAGTGATATGGCAGGAAAAATAATTTTAAATATTCCAGTTAAAATTTCTACAGGAAGATTAATTTCAACAATTAAATCTGCTTATAGAACAAGTTATGCTTTAGTTAGATATATTGCTTCAAGACCTTATGCAGAAACAGTTTCAAGCAATATAGACGCAAGGACAGAGACACATATTTTTAAAAATATATTAGAAAAAATTAAAGAGTTTTTCTATTCGTAAATTTTTAAAAAAGCTATTGATTATTTAGTCTAAAATGATTAATATATTATAGTGTAATAAGTTTAGGTTTTAATTTTTAGTTAAAATATATATTTTAGTTTTAAAGGAGGAATCACCTAATGATAATGGATATGGATGATTTAAATTATAATATGGACGGAACAGCAACTATTAAAGTAATCGGAGTTGGTGGCGCTGGTAACAATGCAGTCAACAGAATGATTGAAGCAGGAATTAAGAATGTTGAGTTTATCGTTTTAAATACTGATAAACAAGATCTTAATAAATCAAAAGCTACCACAAAGTTGCAAATAGGTGAGAAACTAACTAGAGGTTTAGGAGCTGGTGCAAACCCAGACATTGGAACTCAAGCAGCTGAAGAAAATAAAGCTGAAATAGCTGAAATAATTAAAGGAGCTGATATGGTATTCGTTACTGCCGGAATGGGCGGTGGAACTGGTACTGGTGCTGCTCCAGTAGTTGCTCAATGTGCTAAAGAGTTAGGAATCTTAACAATAGGTGTTGTTACAAAACCATTCACATTCGAAGGCAAAAAGAGATTAGCTCAAGCTGAACGCGGAATAGCTAGTCTAAAAGGTAAAGTTGATACTTTAGTAGTAATTCCAAATGATAAATTGTTACAAGTAATTGACAGAAAAACATCAATGATTGAAGCATTTAGAATGGCTGATGATGTTTTAAGACAAGGTGTTCAAGGTATATCTGATTTAATCGCTGTTCCTGGTTTAATCAACCTAGACTTTGCAGATGTTAAAACAATTATGTTAAACCAAGGTATGGCACACATGGGAATTGGTATTGCTAGTGGTGAAAACAGAGCTGAAGATGCTGCAAAACAAGCTATTCAAAGTCCATTATTAGAAACTTCTATAGAAGGTGCTAGAGGAATAATTATTAACATTACTGGTGGTAGTGATGTTGGATTATTAGAAGCAAATACTGCTGCTGAATTAGTTCAACGTAGCGCAGATCCAGAAGCTAATATCATCTTTGGTGCTGTTACAGATGATTCTATGGGTGATGAAATCAAAATTACTGTTATAGCTACTGGTTTTGAAAAAGATAATGAGAGACCAAATACACCTGGATATGAAGCAATTTCTACAGTTTGGGAAAGAAATAGAGCTAGAAATTCTAGTGTACAAAGCAATTCAACATCAGTAGATAGTAGCTCTGATAACTTAGATATCCCTACATTTTTAAGAAAAAATAAAATGGGAAGTAAATAAATTTAAAACTCAAAAAGCGGGCGGTAAATCTCAATTTACTGCTTGTTTTTTTTACTATCTTGTTATATAATATAAAAGATTTTTGAGGATTAAAGGAAAAGAAAAAAGAGAGGAGCGATTTAAAATGGCAATAAGTAAAGATGAAATTATTCATATCGCAAAGCTTGCTTGTCTTAATTTAACAGAAGAAGAGATTGAAAAATATGCTCAAGATATGACAGATATTTTAGAGTTTGCTGAAATTGTAAATAACCTTAATACTGACGAAATTAAAGAGACCGTTGGTATTAATGGTGAATATAATGTTTTTAGAAAAGATGAAGTAAAACCAAGTTTGCCAAGAGAAGAATTATTAAAAAACGCACCAAGTCAAGATGAAGGAATGTTTAGGATTCCTAAAGTTATACAATAGAAGGAGGAACTTAAAATGGAATTATATGAATATACAATACACGAAATAGCTGAAAAATTAGAAAAACAAGAAGTTACCTCTTATGATTTGGTAAAAAGCTATTTTGATAGAATTAAAGAAAAAGATGGCGTAGTTAAAGCTTATGTTTCTCTAATGGAAGAAGAGGCTTTGGCTAAAGCTAAAGATATAGATGAAAGAAGAAAAAAAGGCGAAAAATTAGGAAAATATGCAGGTGTTCCTATTGGAATAAAAGATAATATGAATGTTAAAGGAACAAAAACAACTTGCAGTTCTAAAATGCTTGAAAATTATGAATCACCATATGATGCTACTGTTATTGAAAAATTAAAAGCAGAAGACATGATTTTCTTAGGAAAACTTAATATGGATGAATTTGCGATGGGAAGTTCAACAGAACATTCTTACTTTTTCCCAACACATAATCCATGGGATTTATCTAGAGTTCCTGGAGGATCTTCAGGTGGTTCTGCAGCTGCAGTTGCAGCAGATTTAGCACCAGCTGCATTAGGATCTGACACAGGTGGAAGTATTCGTCAACCTGCTAGCCTTTGCGGAATCATTGGTTTAAAGCCTACTTATGGTTTAGTTTCTAGATATGGTTTAGTTGCTTTTGCATCATCACTAGATCAAATAGGACCTTTAACTAAAGATGTTACAGACTCTGCAATTATTTTAAATTTGATTTCAGGTCATGACGAAAAAGATTCAACATCTTCTAGAAGAGAAAAAATAGATTATACTAAATCATTAGTAAATGATGTTAAAGGAATGAAAATAGGACTTCCTAAAGAATTTTTAGCAGAAGGTGTTAGCCCAGAAGTTAAAGATGCGATTTTAGAGGTTGCTGAAAAATATAGAGAATTAGGAGCAGAAGTTGAAGAATGTTCTCTAGATGTTGGAAAATATTCTTTAGCTACTTATTATATAATTGCTTGCGCTGAAGCTAGCTCAAACTTAGGAAGATTTGACGGAATTAGATATGGTTATAGAACTGAAAAATTCGAGAATTTAAAAGATATTTACAAAAATTCTCGTTCAGAAGGCTTTGGACCAGAGGTTAAAAGAAGAATTATTTTAGGAACTTATGTGTTATCTTCTGGTTATTATGATGCATATTACAAAAAAGCTCAAAAAGTTAGAACAATAATCAAAAATGAATATGATAAATTATTTGAAAAATATGATTTGATTTTAACACCAACATCACCTATAACAGCTTTCAAGATGGGTGAAAAATCAAATAATCCACTAGAAATGTATATGGCTGATATTTGTACAGTTCCTGTAAATATCGCAGGACTTCCTGGAATGAACGTTCCTTGTAAGTTAGATTCAAACGGATTACCAATTGGTTTCTTATTAATTGGAAATTCTTTTGAAGAAGAAAAAATCTTTAGAGCAGCTTATACTTATGAGCAAAACACTAACTTTAGAGATAATAAACCTACATTTAAAGGAGGCGAGAACTAATGGCAAAAGAAGATTATGAAGTAATAATAGGTCTAGAAGTTCACTGCGAACTTTCTACAAAAACTAAAATTTTCTGTTCTTGTCCAACAGATTTTGGTGGAGATCCAAATACTCATTGCTGTCCAGTTTGTATGGCGCTTCCTGGAGCACTTCCTGTATTAAATGAAAAGGTTGTAGAATATGCTGTAAAAGCTGGTCTTGCTACAAATTGTGAAATTACAAAAGTTAGCAAAAACGATAGAAAAAATTATTTTTATCCTGATTTACCAAAATCATATCAGATTTCTCAATTTGATTTACCACTTTGCCATGATGGACATGTTAATGTTGAACTTGAAAATGGGGAAGAAAAAGAAATCAGAATTGAAAGAATCCACATTGAAGAAGATGCTGGAAAATTAAATCATGATGAATATGAAAGAGGAAGCTTTGTAGACCTTAACAGAGCCTGTGTTCCTTTAATTGAAATTGTTTCAAAGCCAGATATGAGAAGTGCAGAAGAGGCTGAAGATTATATGAGAAAATTAAAATCAATTTTCGAATATATTGAAGTTTCCGACTGTAAAATGCAAGAAGGTTCACTAAGAGCAGATGTTAATGTTTCTGTTAGAAAAAAAGGAACTGAAAAATTAGGAACTAGAACAGAAATGAAAAATATGAGCTCATTTAGAAGTATAGTTAGAGCCATAAAATATGAAGCTAGTCGTCAAATAGAAGTTATTGAAGATGGTGGAACAATTAGCCAAGAAACTTTAAGATGGGATGACATCTCAGGAAAAACATTTTCAATGAGAGATAAAGAAGATGCTCAAGATTACAGATATTTTCCAGATCCAGACTTAGCTCCAATAATTTTATCTGATGAATATATAGATAATATCAGAAAAAATTTACCTGAATTACCAGAAAGTAGAAAAAAGAGATATTTAGCAGATTATGATTTATCAATGAAAGCTGCAAATATTGTTACATCTTCAAAATATTATTCAAATATGTTTGAAGAGGCAATAAAAGTTTGTGATAATCCTAAATCAGTTAGCAACTGGATAATGTCAGATATTGCTAGAATTTTAAATGAAAAAGATGAAGAACCAGATTCAATTCCATTTACAGGTGAAGATTTAGGCGAACTTGTAAAATTAATTGATGATGGAAAAATTTCATCAGCTATTGCTAAAAAAGTCTTAGAAGAAATGTTTGAAAACCCTGAAAAACCTGGAAAAATTGTTGAGAAAAATGGATGGGTTCAAATTTCTGATGAAGGGGCAATAAAAGAAGTTGTTTCTAAAATTTTAGACAGCAACCCACAATCAATTATAGATTTTAAAGCTGGAAAAGATAAAGCGTTAGGGTTCTTAGTTGGTCAGGCCATGAAAGAAACAAAAGGAAAAGCAAATCCACAGCTATTAAATAAATTGTTTAAAGAAGAAATTGATAAAAGATAAAATTATAAAAAGCTTGTGCCTACCATGGTTTATTTGCTCGGTGTCGACGTTCAGACGGCTTACGCCTATTGGGTACCCTGCCCAATATCCTCACTTTCTCACTCGCAAACAAACCATGCTCTCGCAAGCTTTTTGTTTCTTTCATTTTTACCTTAAGATTCCGCGTTGGACGCTGTTTACGAATAAGCCTGAGCAAAATGAAGAAATTCCAGCTATTATTCCTAATCTGAAGATATCTGTTCCAAGGTCAAATAGAATGTTGCTGATATAAAATTTTAGATGTATGTAAAGGAGTAAAATTCCAATCAAAGAAATAAAAAGAGAAATTCTCTCGAATTTTAAAATCAAATTTACAGTTTTTTTATCTAAATTAAATTTCATAAAAACCTCCGAACCAAAGCAATTACTAAAAGAATAATAGCATTTTAGATTTCAAAATTCAAAGGAAATTTTTTACAAAAATAAAACTGCCAATAGGGCAGTTTCAAAAATTTATTTGTTATCAAAAAGTTGATTCATATTGTTCATATAAAATTTCTTTTGCGCTAATTTTTCTTCGACTCCATTTAAAGCTTCGCCAAATCTTTGGAAATGAACAATTTCTCTTTGTCTTAAATATTTTAAAACATCAACAACTTCTTTATTATCTTGACATAAATCAATCAATTTTTCATAAGTTGCACGAGCTTTTTGTTCTGCTGCTAAATCTTCAGTCAAATCTGCAACAGGATCACCTTTTACTGCAATATATGCTGCAGTCCATGGATTTCCAGCAGCACTTTGAGGATAAACACCCCAGCCATGATCTGTATAATAATCAGCAAGGCCAGCTGCATCTAATTCTTTTGGAGTTGCACCGTCTGTTAATTGATGAATTATAGTTCCAACCATTTCTAAATGTGCTAACTCTTCAGTTCCAATGTCATTTAAAACTGCTTTTGATTTTTTATCAGGCATTCCAAATTTTTGAGATAGATAACGAAGTGAAGCACCAAGTTCACCGTCAGGTCCACCATATTGGCTAATTATAATTTTAGCTAGGTGTGGGTCACGGTGTTTTAGATTTATAGGGTATTGTAAATGTTTATCATAAGTCCACATTATTTTCCGCTCCTTTCCCATGGCCAAGATGAATAAACCCATTTACTCCAATTTTCAGTATCATCATAAATGGTTAAAGGGCCATATTGTTTTTTATATTGAATTTTATATTCTTCTAGTTTTTCAACATACTCATTGTGCAATTTTAAAGCTTTAGCATCACATGGATGAGTATCTAAAAATAAAGCCATATCATTTACAGCAAATTTATAATCCATAATTTTTTTCATTAACTCAGTTTTATTTAAATTTTCATATTCCATTAATTGCACCCTCTTTCATTGTAATTTTTTAAATATTCATTTTCAGCGATAGATTGGTTTGGATAATATGGGCTTAAAAGTTCAGGAAACATGCAACCATACATTAAACCTTCACTAGGCAAATAAACTCTTCTAAGTGTTTGAACTGGAACATAAGCATAACCATAAATATTATTGTTAGTACACATAAATATACCTCCTTTTTTATTAGCTTATGTAAATTTTGTAATTATGTGAAAATTTTAGTAGATTTTTAAGAGTATTTAATATAAAATTGTTTTGATGAGGTGGTAATATGAGAAGAAGACGTAGAAGAAATATAAATTCTAGAAGAGTAAATAGCTTAGAAGAGTTGATTTTTGTAACTGTTTTAATAATTGTTTTTTTAACAGTTGCAACTCTTTTATCTAAAAATAATAAAACCCAAAATGAAATAACACCAAGACAAGAACTTTCATTTAGTATGGAAGATTTACCAGAGTTTGATGAAGCGACACCATATGTTGTAATTAATGAAAATGTTCCAAATTTTAAAGAAGAGGATTTTACGACAAATAGTTTTGAGCAATATAGCGAATTAGATAGTTTAGGAAGATGCGGAATCGCTTTTGCAAACATTGGAGTTGATATTATGCCAACAGAGGAAAGAGGTGCAATAGGAAGTGTAAAGCCTAGTGGTTGGCAAACAATAAGATATGATAATGTTGATGGAAAATATTTATATAATAGATGTCATTTAATTGGTTATCAACTGTCAGGAGAAAATGCAAATAACAAGAATTTAATTACAGGAACAAGATTTTTGAACACAGAAGGAATGTTACCTTTTGAAAATGAAGTCGCAGAATATGTTAAAGAGACTAAAAATCATGTTTTATATAGAGTGACACCGGTTTTCGAAGATGAAAATTTGTTAGCAAGTGGAGTTCAAATGGAAGCTGAATCTGTTGAAGATAAAGGAGAAGGTGTAGAGTTTAATGTTTATGTTTATAATAATCAACCAGGCATTGAAATAGATTATAAAACAGGGGAAAGCAGACTTATATCAGAATAATTTATTTGACATAATATTTGTAGATATGTTACAATTAAAATAGCCTTGCAAAATGTTATTTGGGTGGTAACAAAGCGCAAGCGTAGTACAGAGCAATAAAAACTTTAAGGAGGTTTGCTAGAATGTTAATTCTGATAGCAATTATCGTGGCACTGGGCCTTATCCTTTTGGCGGGCCCCTCTGTTCTCAAGGTCATCCTTAACTGGACGGCCGCTATCGTCCCCGTCTCTCGGGGTGTTGTCACCGTAGGTCTCATCGTAATCGGCGTCCTGGTGCTTACCAACATGATTTACAGGAGCATTGTACAAGGGCGAATCCACAAAAAGCACAAAGGTGATGGAGAGTATCTCCGGAAAAAGTGCTACCGTTGGGGAATAGTAACCCGAGTCGTCAACGTTCTTGCAATGTTCTACATGGGGCTTATAATCCTCAATCCACTTCTGGTGAAATGGAGAGATGCTTGGGTAAAAGTTATTGATAACAACCTGAGTGGATTCTCTAATGCCAGAGTAGTAGGAATGTTCCTTTTGGCTATTGGCGTGTCCCTGTTTATCGGCGGTTATGTCGAGAAACGCAAAAGGGGCTATTATGCTGATGATTATGAGGAAGAGGAACCTGTGTATGCAAAACCTGCTGAAGAAGCAACGTCTCCAAGACGTCGCCGGCAGGAAAATCATGTGAGAACCGATCTCAGAAGACCCGAGACTCGTTATGAAGAAGGGCCCAAGGAGTCGGTAATCAGACCGGCACGAGAAGAGAGAGTCGAACCGCCGGTGACTGACAGGGATCTTGACATCGAGATTCCGAAGATCTAAGGTTTTAGTTTAACCGACAAACCACCCAAAAGTCGGTAATGTCCGATCGGCGTCCCCCTGTTTAGGCAGGGGGATGCCACTTTTTTATTCAAATTTTATTTTTAAAAGCATATAATTTATTAAGAGGTGGTTATCATAAATAGTAAAGGGCTTGACTTTAAACATAAAGAAGTCATCAATGTAACTGATGCAAGAAGATTAGGGTATGTTCAAGATGTTACAGCAGACTTAGAAACAGGAACTATAACATCAATAATTGTTCCTGGAAATTCTAATAAATTATTTGGCTTTTTCGGATGTGGAAGTGAAATTTCGATTCCGTGGGAAAATATTATTTGCATTGGTGAAGAAATAATTCTTGTAAAATATTAATACATAAAATTGAAAAATTTGGAAATATTATCCATAAAAGCTTATTATCGGAGAGGTTTTATGGAAAATAATAAAATTAAAAATACTATTGTTTTAAGAGGAATGGCGTCAAATGTTGTAGATGAGGCTATTGTAATTTTAAAGCCTAATGTAAAAATAAAGAAAACTCAAACAATTAAAAGTGTTAGAGAGAAGAATAGTTCAAAAGAACTGATTTTAAAAGAAGCTGAACATATAATTTCAGAATATGTTGATAGAATATCAGCAAAAGAAAATGAAAGAATAAAATTAGAACTTGAAAAGAAGGTTAAAAAATTAAAAATTATTATAGCTATGTTTTTCGTAATCTTAGTAATTATGGCGATTATAAAATAGAGCAAGTTTAATAAATAAACTTGTTCTATTTTTTTATTTAAAGAATAAATTTTAGAAAAAGAAAGTGGAGGAAATAAAATGGAAAGAGCAATTGCAGAAATGGAAAAAATTAGAAAAGCAGAAGAAATTTATTCTAAAAGAAACAATTTAGAAGATGAAGAGAAAAAGCCTAAAAACATATATAAATTTCTATTTGAAACTATAATTTTAATAAACATAATAATTGTTATTTTAGCGGTTCAAAATCAAAAATATATTTTTACAGAAGGCTTTATAAAACAGGTTAATTCTTATAATATGAATATA
Organism: uncultured Clostridia bacterium; assembly: GCA_947627595.1. Taxonomy (GTDB): domain Bacteria; phylum Bacillota; class Clostridia; order TANB77; family CAG-508; genus Scatovivens. The sequence goes on along the minus strand of CANQWQ010000001.1, from coordinate 85,891 downwards.
AGAGAAAAAATTGAATCTGTTTTTTCACAAGACAAGCAAGAAGACAAAAAAGATGAAACCAAGAAAAATCAAAGTGTTTCAGGTGAAGCAAATGATGTAAATAGTGGTGCGATCTTAGTTGAAAATGAGCTTCAAGAAGAAACACCAGCTTTAGAAGAACCACAAGAAAATATCGAACTTTCACAAGAAGATAAAGATGTTATTGAAATTAAAGAAAAATATTCTGTGATTCTTCCTATAAACGGAGTAAAAACATCTGGGTTTGGTGAAAGAGAATCTACAAATAGCAAAGTCACTAAAAATCACACAGGGGTTGATATTGCAGCAAATTTAGGAACAGCTATAACTTCAGCTACAACTGGAAAAGTCATACAAGTTTCTTCAAGTGGAGATTATGGAAAACATATTAGAATTCAAACAGGTGATATGGTTGTTTTGTATGCACATTGCTCAAAAATTTATGTTCAAGAAGGACAAGAAATAAATCAAGGTGATAAAATAGCTGAAGTTGGTTCAACAGGAAATTCAACAGGCCCTCATTTACATTTTGAGATAAAGCTATATGATAGACTCGTAAACCCTGAAAAAATAGTTGAAATTAATTAAAATTTAGCATTTTTATGGTTGACTATTTGGCGAAAAATCGATATAATGTCTGTACTTAAAAATTAAACAAAATTTATATTAGAAGGGGGAGAACTGATGCGTGAAAATAGCCAAAAACTATATATATATATATATGCAGGATAATTTTAATATTACTATTTAGCGTAATCACACTATCATTGCTTACAACAAAATCAGAAGCAGCTACACCATATGATAGTTTAACATTTAATGGAGAATATTATTTAAATGAATACCCAGACGTTAAAAACGCCGTAGGTAGTGGAAATTATTGGGGTGCTTATAGTCACTTTGTTAATTATGGAATTAATGAAGGAAGAAGAGGCAGCCCTTATTTTGATGTTCGTTATTATTTAAATAAATATTCTGATTTGCAAAGAGCTTTTGGAGCAAACTATGCGGGAGCATATAATCATTTCGTAAATTGCGGAATTAATGAAAACAGATCTGGAAGTCCATATATAGACCCAGAATATTATGCTTCAAAATATTCAGATATCAGAAATGCTTTTGGAAGTGATTACAGCGGAATATATAATCATTTCTATACAAACGGAATTAAAGAAGGACGTAGAGGTAGCAAATATTTTGATGTAGGATATTACTTAAATACAAATCAAGATTTACTTAAAACTTTTGGAAGAGAAAATTATGCAGCAGCATTTAATCATTTCTTAACTTGTGGAATAAATGAGTTAAGAGATCCAAGCTCAGATATTAATATTGATTGCTATTTAAATAGTTATACAGATTTGCAAAAAGCGTTTGGAAACAATAAAAATTATAGAGGATTATTTGAACATTGTTATACAAATTCAGAAGCAGATAAAAGAACAACAAACCATAAAATCGTTGATATAACAATAAAAACGGAGCCAACTTGTACAGAAAGAGGTCAAGTAGGCGGAACACAATGTGAAAGATGTGGAAAAATAATCGTAAGCCCAATATATAAACCAGCCTTAGGCCATGATTGGGAAGAACCAGTATTCAACTGGGAAGGAACAGATAAATGTACAGTAAAATTCACATGTAAAAGAGCAAACCACCCACAAACATTAGATGCTGTAATTACAAGTGAAGAAAAAGACGGAACTGTTGTCTACACAGCTACAGTAACTGTAGATGGAGAGACTTACACAAACGTTAAAAATGACTCAGCAGTGCCAGGTCCAGGAACAGGTGGAACACCTTCTGGCGGTGGTGGAGGCAGCACTGGTGGAGGTGGAACTGGCGGCGGAACAGTAACCCCACCAACACCACCTACACCACAACATACACATACTTATGGTGATCCAACTTGGAGCTGGAGCAATAACAATCAAACAGCAACAGCTACTTTTACATGTACAAATAATGACGATACAAAAACAGAAAATGCATCAGTATCATCTAATATAACAAAATCTGCAACATGTACAGAAAATGGAACAACAACATATACAGCTACTGTTAATTTTAATGGTAAATCTTATTCAGATACAAAAACAAATGATAAATTACCAGTAGCAACAGGACATCAATTAAGTAGTTCATTTACTAAAGATACAAAAGATGGATTTGTTAAAGAATGTACAGTTTGCCATAAAGAAGATGTAGAAAAGCCAACACAATTAACAACAACATTTACTGTTAATAATTATACAGGAGATGACTTTAGCGATAAACAATACTCTAAAGGTGAAACTGAAACTTGGAGTTTAGAGAAAGAAATTACAGCAAGTGAAACTAAAGGAAGTTTAAAAAATAAAGTTAAAGAACAGACTTGTTCAGATGGAATAGGATACTATATTACAATTACAGTAAAACCTCTTAAGAATCCAACAGTTCCAAGTACTATAAATATAACCTCAGAAGTTAAAATATCAGAAGATAATCAAAATGTTAAAGAGGTAGCTAGAAAAGTAAACAGTGATGGTTCAGTCGAACTTTTATTAAGACTTGAAAAATTAAATTGTCTATCTAATTGTGGAGGTTCATCTTGCAGCTGTGCAAATGGAAAATCTGAAAATTGTAAATGCAATAAAGTAATCACAATTACTATAGATTGTGATGGAAGTGAGTTAGGTGGTTATCAACCACAAACTTGTACAATAGATTATTGTCAATTAGAATTTAAAAAAGATTTTACAGTTACTTTTGAATATAGAGATGAAATAAATAAAGAAATTAAAGTAGAAGAAGGAACAAAAGTAACAAATGAAATGCTTCAAACAGTAGATTTACAAAACACAGAAAATATTGGAAATGAATTCCATGATTTTCAATATTGGTGTAAACAAAGTGGAAATAGTTATGAAAAATTTGAATTAGAAAGTACAGATATAGAAGAAGACATTACATTAGTACCTTTCTTTAATTTAGATGTAGATAAATTTGTTACAGCAGTAGTTGAAGATTTAAATGATTCTGATTCAATTTATTCACAAGATTTTTCAGAACAATTTAATATGACTAAAAATAGCAATGATATAACTATATCAATTAATGAACCTAATATTCCAGTAGCAACACTTGCAGACACAAGTATTCCTGGAACAATTGCTTATGTATTACAAAAAAATGAGATAAAAGATATTACATTAACTTTTGAAAATGGAAGCAAAAAATTCGAAAATAGTTCTACACTAATTGCTTTAGCGGATAATCCATTAAAAGAAAAAGTAATAGAAGATGCTAAAAGCCTTTTCAATGCAGAACTTAACCAAAAAGAACCATCAACAACATTAGATAAATTAGAAAATTCTAATAAATCATTCAAATTAAAAATTGGTGATTCAAATGATACTAATATTAAATTAGTTTCAAATGGAAAAGATTTAAGTGATGAAAATAATACATATACATTTAGTTTTGACTCTGATTTTGTAGTTGTTGATGCAGATGATGATACTGAATTAGGAATTAAAACAATCAAAGAAGCTTTACAGACAGAAAAAAATATAATTTATATTGATGGTAATCTTAAAGAAAATGATACATTAACTATTCAAGCAAATAAAGATATTATTATTAAAGGAATACAAAACACTAATTCTACAATATCATTAGAAGAACAAAAAGATTATGTAATTGATGTGAAATCTGGAACAGGAAATGTAACAATTTCTGATATAAAGGTTACTGGAGGAAAAAAAGCACAATTAAAAATAGAAAATGGTGCAAAGGTAATAATTGATAATCTTGATGTTGATGTTTCTGGAATGCAATTAGAAACTGTTCAGAAGGAAAAGAAAGACTTTCAAGCTGCAATAATAGTTAATGGAGAGCTAACAGTTTCAGGTGAAATAAAGAATAAAGGTGAAAAATATGATTTTCCAACAATAAGAATACCAAGGGAAGATTCTAAAGCTGAATTGGTCGGAAATGTAACATTAGATAATAAAACATTATTTACAAGCGATAATTATATAGGAATTATCAAAAATCAAAATAGTAGAGATGTGGATGTAAGGACTTCAGATAAATGCTATTATATAAATTCTGACAATACTAAAATTTATTGTATAACATTTCAAGATCAAATAGAAAGAGAAATAAATGGTTCGCCATTTTCTTTAGTTAAATGGTATCATAATGGTGAACATATATCTCAGGATGAAATAGAAAATTTTAGAAAAAATTGGGAAAAAACAAATGAAGAGAAGATTAAACAAAGCGAGACTGCCAAAAATCTAATGTTTGATGGTTGGTATGATTCAAATGGAAAAAAAGTAGAAAACTTTAATAATGAAGTATTAAATGAAAATAAATTATATGTTGCAAAATATAAAACATCTGCCCAAGGTCCAAATTAATTATAATATTATAACGGTGTGAGATTTTCTCACACCTTTATTTTTGCTAAAAATGTGCGTATAAACCTTGAATTTTAAAATAAATTATAATATAATAGTTAAGAATTTTTAAAACGAAGGTAGGAAATAGAATGAAAGCAATTGAGATTAGAAACAAATATTTAAATTTCTTTAAGAGTAAAAATCACAGTGTGATTCCATCAGCTCCATTAATTCCAGAGAATGATCCATCAGTTTTGTTTAATACTGCTGGAATGCAGCCATTAGTTCCATATCTTTTAGGTCAAAAACACCCTAGTGGAACTCGTTTAACAGATTACCAAAAATGTGTTAGAACTAATGATATTGATGAAGTTGGTGATAATCGTCACTTAACATATTTTGAAATGCTTGGAAATTGGTCTTTAGGAGATTATTTTAAAGACGAATCAATAGCTATGAGTTACGAATTTTTAACTAAAGAGTTAGGAATTCCAAGTGAAAAAATAAGTGTTACTTGTTTTGCTGGTGATGAAGATTGTGCAAAAGATACTGTTGCATATGAAGCTTGGAAGAGAGCCGGAATCCCAGACGAGAGAATTTATTTTTTCGGAAAAGATGACAACTGGTGGATAGCTGGAGAAGAAGGACCTTGTGGACCTGATACAGAAATGTTCTATGATACAGGAAAACCAAAATGTTCTCAAAACTGTGATCCATCTTGTGGTTGCGGAAAATACGTTGAAATTTGGAATAATGTTTTTATGGAATTTTATAAAGACAAAAATGGTTATTCAAAATTAGAGCAGAAGAACGTTGATACTGGTTTAGGTCTAGAAAGAATGACGATGCTTTTAGAAGGAAAAGAAACACCTTTTGATACAGAATTATTTAAACCTGTTATGGACATGCTTGAAAGCCTTCAAACAACTGACAGTATTCAAAGTAGAAGAATAGTTGCTGAGCACTTACGTTCAAGCGTTATGATTATAAATGATGGAGGAAGACCATCAAATGTTGATAGAGGTTACATCTTAAGAAGATTACTTCGTAGAATGACTAGACACTTAAATAAATTAGGTGTTGATTTAGAGAAATTGCCAGAAATTATAGATTGCTCAATTGATGCTATAAAAGAGTTATATCCTGAACTTGAAAAAACTAGAAGTGAAATAAAATCAGTTATAATTGAAGAAAAAGACAAGTTTATGAAAACTCTTCAAAATGGTGAAAGAGAATTTGATAAAGTTGCAAACCGTGCTAAAAGTGCTGGAAAAACTACAATTGATACTGAAAGTGTATTCAACTTATATGAAACTTATGGTTTCCCACCAGAAATGACAGAAGAATTAGCTAAAGAACAAGGCTTAGAAGTTGATATGACAGACTTCCAAAGATTATTTAAAGAGCATCAAGATAAATCAAGACTTGGATCTGAGCAAAAATTTAAAGGTGGACTTGCTTCAACAGGCGAAAAAGAAGTTATGTATCACACAGCTACACACCTTCTAAATGCTGCTTTAAGAGTAGTTTTAGGTGACCATGTTCATCAAAAAGGAAGTAATATAACTGATGAGAGAATGAGATTTGACTTTTCACACCCAGCAAAAATGACTGACGAAGAAAAACAAAAAGCTGAAGATTTAGTTAATGAGTGGATTAAAGAGGGAATAGAGGTTACAAATTTTGAAATGCCAAAAGAAGAAGCTTTAAAGAGTGGAGCTGAATGTCAATTCCCAGAAAGATATCCAGATGTTGTTACAGTTTATCAAATAGGGGAAGTTTCAAAAGAAATTTGTGGTGGACCTCATGTTAAAAATACATCTGAATTAGGCCATTTTGTAATCAAAAAAGAAGAAGCTTCATCTAGTGGTGTTAGAAGAATCAAGGCAATTTTAGAGTAAAATTAAAAATATAAAAAAATTATGTAAAGTTTTTTTAAATAAGTTGAAATAGAATTTTAAATATGTTATAATTAATATATATGGAATTTTGTAAATAAAAGGAGATTGCCATGAGTAAAAGAATTGGAGCTGGAAAAAGCTATGCAGATATATTAACAGTTTTGTTAGTAATAATTATAATTGCTATATTATCATTATTAGGATTTTTCGCATATAAAATCGTTCATACTAGAAATGTTGAAGCTGATGCAGCAGAAGCTAATGATGATTTCTTAGCAACTGCGAAAAAGAATATGGAATTAATTGAAAAAGCTAAGAAAAGTGAGGGAGATTTAGAAATTCCTACAGAGATTGATACCTCAGCTTTAGCAGGAATTCTTGATAAAAATAATAACGGAGAATCTTCTGAAACAGAAGATACACCAACTGAACAAGAACAACCTACAACAACAGAAGAAGATATTAAAGAAAGAGTTCCAATCAAGAAATCATATATGGGAGACTATGAAATCAAAGGTTCAATAAGTATTCCAAAAACAAATTGCAATTATGCAATCCTTGAAAAAGTTACTCCTGCATCTTTAAGTAAATCAGTTGCAATTATGGAAATTTCTGCAAACCCAGAATTAAATAAAACAGTAACTGAACTAAACGTTCCAGGAACTAACGCTTACATAATGGGACATAATTATTTAAATGGCCAATTCTTCTCAGATAATGATAAATTGTCAATAGGTGATAAAATTAAAATAACAGATCCATACAATGAAACAGTTACATATACAATTTATAATATGTATTATACTACAGCAAATGATGTTTCATTTATGTATAGAGACATACCTCTAGATACTAGAGAAATTACACTTCAAACTTGTAATGAAAATTCTACCCAAAGATTAATAATTTGGGCTAAAGATAAATAATTCAAGAAAAAGGCTTGACAAAAAAGAAATAATATTTTAAAATATAGTAGCATTGTGTGAACGGTGCTACTATATTGGTTATGGTAGATGTAGCGTAGTTGGTTAACGCGCCAGTTTGTGGCACTGGAGACCGTGGGTTCGAGTCCCATCTTCTACCCCATATATATTGGGCTGTAGCCAAGTGGTAAGGCAGTAGACTTTGACTCTACCATGCGCTAGTTCGAATCTAGCCAGCCCAGCCAACGAAATAATCACTAAAAATAGCTTGTATCAACCGATACAAGCTATTTTACTTTATTTTTATATCTCGTTTATATAATTTCTCTTTCCATATATTATTCTAACAATATAAACTTTTTTATTTTCTTCATCAATACGATAAATAACTAGATAATTATTTATAACTAACTTTCTATATTGATATTTATTGTCTTTATAGTGTTCAATTATACTGCAAGATTCAGGAAAATCTTCTAATCTTAATATACTATCTTTAACTTTATTATATAAATTCTTTGCTGCAATTTCTGACATCAAAGACTTTGAAATATAGTCATATATACCTTTTAATTCTATTTTAGCTTTTTCAGTTAAAATAACTTCATATTTATTAGAATCCATATTCCTCACCTAGTTCTTCAAATACTTCTTTCGCACTATAAACTTTACCATTTTTTATATCTTCTTCGCCTTCTAATAATTTTTGATCTAAATCATGTAAAAAAGCCATTTTTTTAAATTCTTCCATACTTATAATAATTAAATCATCTTTATTTTTTCTTTTTACAACTATTGGTTCTTCAATACTTGTATAACTATTTATTACATCTTCTACTTCTTTAGCAGTTATTTCTTTTGCCATAAAATCACAACCTTTCATTAAATCTAGTATTAGTATACCATATTTATAAAATATTTTCTATATTTTTATATTAAAAAAGCAGTTAATAACTGCTCCAATTTAAAAATTAGTTTTCTAATATTTTTTCAATTTTTATTTTTTATCTATAATATAATTTATTAAATTTATTATAATTTCTTTGTCTTTATTATTAAGAGTAGATAAATTTTCTAATATAAATCTATCTTGTTCTTTTAAATTATAATTAACTAAACCTTTAAAAATACTTTCGGTACTAACATCTAATATATTGCATAAAGCAATAATAGTTTGTACACTCATACCAGATTTTCCCAATTCAATAAGACTAACAAAATTTACAGAACGATTAAGTTTTTCAGCAACTTGTTCTTGCGTTATTCCTCTTGATAATCTAATAGTTTTTATATTGTTACCAATTATTTCTAAAATATCATTGTTTATCTTGGCTTTACCCATATTATAAAACTCCTTTTAAGACAGTATAACAATATTACTTTAAATTTTTAAGTGAATATTTAGTTAGTTTATCACGAAATACTTGAAAAATAATTTTTATATTAGTATAATAAATATACAGAAATTTACAAAGTTCTACAAATGATAAGGAGGAAAATTGTATGAAAAAATTCTTTAAAGTAGTAGGAGCTGTATTTTTAATATATTTACTTTGGTCTTTATTAGTTTTTATTTGGGGGACAATGTTTGCTAAAAAAACTGTTGATACTTTTGTAGATACTCATCAACAACTCACTAATTCAATAATAGATAGCCAACAACAAATTACAAATTCAGTTGTAGATACTCAACAAGAAGTTACTAATTCTATGGTAGACAGTCAACAAAGATATACTGATTCTTTAATAGATAGTCAACAAAGAATTACTGATTCTATAATAGAAAGTCAAAGAAGATTTAATAGTTCATTTAATTATTAAAAGATAATTTAAGATTAAAATTTAAAGAGGAAAAAATGGTTGTTTTAAAATGTAGAATGTGTGGTGGAGATTTAAAAATAATTGACAAAAGTAGTTATGCTACTTGTGAATATTGTGGTAGTACAATGACATTACCTAATATTGATGATGAGAGAATAGTCAATTTATTTAATCGAGCAAATCATTATTGTTTGCAAAATGAATTTGATAAAGCAATGGCAGTATACGAAAATATACTTGAAGAAGATAGTTCTAACGCAGAGGCTCATTGGGGAATGGTTTTAGCAAAATATGGAATTGAGTATGTTGAAGATCCAAAAAGTAATAAAAGAATTCCAACTTGTCATAGATTACATTATGAACCAATATATACAGATTTTGATTACAAAGAAGCAATAAAAAATTCTGTAGATAATGATGCAAGAACTTTATATGAAAAAGAAGCAATGCAAATTTCTCAAATTCAAAAAAATATTTTAGCAGTTGCTAGAAATGAAGATCCATATGATATATTTATTTGCTATAAAGAAACAGATAAAGATGGAAATAGAACAAAAGATAGTGTATTTGCACAAGACATTTATGATCAATTAGTTCAAGAAAAGTATAAAGTGTTTTTTTCAAGAATTACTTTAGAAGACAAATTGGGAACAGAATATGAACCATATATTTTTTCAGCACTTAATTCTTCAAAAGTTATGCTTGTAGTTGGTACAACAAAAGAAAATTTTGAAACTGTTTGGGTAAAAAATGAATGGAGTAGATTTTTAGAATTATTAAGAAAAGACAAAACTAAAATTATTATTCCTTGTTACCGTAATATGAATGCTTATGATTTACCAGATGAGCTTTCATTATTTCAATCACAAGATATGAACAAAATTGGCTTTATGCAAGATTTAATTCGTGGAATTAGAAAAATAGTAAATCAAACACCAGAGAAACAAAGCACAAATCTTAATAATGCAGAAAATAATTTTTTGAGCGATGAAAGAAAAATAAAATTTGAAAGTCTTTTGGTTAATGCTAGAAATGCGGTTTATGAGAGAAATTGGAAAAATGTAGCTGAATATTACGATATTTTAAAAGAGGAATTTTCTAAAAATATAATAATTGAAGCAACATTTTTTAGTACTTTAGCAAAATCAATAAACAATTTTATGTGCAAAACACGTCCAGGAGACAAAGACTATATTAGTATTGATAAATTACCAAATGAGTGGCAAAATGCTTTTGACATAATTGAAAGATGTTATGATGAAAGCTGTGAAGACAAAGAAAAAATATTAAAAAGAATTAGTGATTGGTTATTCAAAATGACATTTCCTAAGAAAAAACTAAATACTTTTGGTCATAACCCAACATATTATAAAGCAATGCTTATGTTTAAGAAAACACTTGAAAATTTATCAAAAAATCATAATGAAGGATATATTAATAGTTTAATATTAAAATATGAGCAAATAATAACTGTTTTTGAAACAAATAAAGGAGATACATTAAAAAAAGTCAAAAAAAGAGTCAATATATTTTTTTCCATTTGGAATTTTATGTTTGTTTGTGGTGGAATATCTGATTTATTTAATAATAAAGAATTAATTTTAGACTGGGTAGGAGCATTTATTTTTTGGGGAATTGTACCATATTTGATAACAATAGGTATTATAAATATTATAGAAAAAAGAGATTCATAAATTAAATATAATAAATGCTTAGTATAACTGATAAAATAAATAACTTGTATTTTTTGTGCAAGTTATTTATTTTGCTAAAAATAATAGTATTTTTCCATTTTTGATGTTATAATTAAAATTGATAATATAAAAATAGGAGAGCGAAAAATATGATGCATGAATTTGTTAGTTATGCAGATGGAACATTAGCAGTTTTTTCAAATATCATTAAAAACGAAAAAGGAGAGGAAGTTGTATATGTGCATTTTGAAAGACCTACAGAGCATGGTTTTGATAGTGTAAGATTTGAACTTCCAAGCTGTAAAATATTATATAAAAATGGTAATTATACAGATGAAGAAATAGAGATATTTCGCACAGTCGTAGAAAGAGGTTTACCTTCATTTTATAGATGGGCTAGAGAAGGTGGAATTAAAATTAATTAATATAATTGTTTTTTTACAGTTTGCAAAAAGCTTGTATTTTAATACAAGCTTTTTTATTTTTGAAATATCTAGAATTAATGATAATTTGAAACTAGTGAAAGATTATCGAAACATTTGACTAGCACTGAATATTATTATAAAATTATTCAAGAAATTAAGAGACTAAATATTAAAGTAAAATAATTGGAGGAAATGTATTATGAAAAAATCAACTGTTTTAAAGGTATTATTAGTGATAATTGTTGTAGCACTAGTTGCTTTTGGTGTATTCTATTTTATTAATAAAGATAGTAAAACAAATTCGGATTCTAATTCTAACGAAGCAAAAAATAATACTTCAGTAGCAAACAAACAAGAGAATATCGATAACAATATCATAGAAAAAGGAGAAATGCATACAAGAGGACTTTTTGAAAAAGATGGTTTAACAGGTAGTGAAAATAACTTGCTTAATAATGATATGACTATGTGCAAAGAGGCTACATTATATTATAGAGTTATTAGTAATATTGAAGATTATAAAATATATAGCGAAAGAATAGATATTCCTGAAATGACTGAAGAAGATTTTGAGAATAAAGCTTTGCTTATAGTTTCAAATGAAAATGTTAGAGAACCTGAAGAAACTGATTTAGAAATATCTGATGTAGTTGTCAATAATGATGTAACAACAGTTATAATGAAGCAAAAAGAAAATCCAGATTATGAAAGCAAGACAAATGTATTTTATGCGATTGTAAGCAATTCTTTAATAAAAGATGACGTTACAATTGTAATTGAAAAAAATAATAATTAATATATCAAAATTTATTGAAAAATATAATGTTATATTATAAAATAAAAATGGGATTAATTTATTAATTTTTGAAGGAGAACAAAAGAAATTGTCAAGTAAGAAAAATTCAGGAATTACTTTAGTTGCTCTAGTAATAACGATAATAGTTTTATTGATATTAGCTGGAGTTTCCATTTCACTTGTAGTAGGAGAAAATGGAATTATTGGAAGAACTATAAATTCAAGAGAAAAGACAAAGCATGCAGAGGCTTATGAAAGAGTATACACAGAAGTAGACGGAAGTTATGATGAATCAGGAACTATTAATTTAGACGATTTAAATAAAAACTTAAGAGAAAATCTAGAAGGTGTTAAACTAAAAACAGGTGAAGATACTTATGCAGATTTAACAGAAGAAACTATAATAGAAAGTCTACCAGCTACTGTTCGATATAATGGATATGACTTTGATATAGAAGGACAAAGTACAACTTCAAGTGGAAAATTAAAAGTACCAGCTGAAGATAAAGAATTAGACCTTGGTGGAAATAAAGATGGTAAAGTTTTTTTAGAGGGTTGGAAACACTTTTATTCAGAAGGAGATACAGAATATTTTATATATGACAAATATTTAAGTGAAGATTCAATACCAGTACCAAGTGGAATAGAAAAACATGGAATTACAGTAAGTACGACTAGTGGTGGAATGAAAGAAATCCTTATTGAATACTTAAGAAACTCAGGTAATTGGGATTTTATAGCAAAGGAAGTAAGAGATACTTTAAAAGAACAAGGAGTAGATGAAAGTTTACTAAATAAAGTAAAAGCTACTGGAGCTCCAACAGCAGAACAATTTGTAAAAGCTTATAATCTTAAATATGGTCCAGATGGAAATAAATTATCAGGTGGAGAGTTATCATTAGTAAGTGATAGTTCTAATGGATATAAATATAGTTTAAATGGAACAACGAAGGAAGAAATAAAAGTTCCAGAAGAAGCAGTTGGAGATCCAGAACTTTTTCCAAAATTAGAGGGTTGTTCAGGATATTGGTTGGCTTCTCCATCATCTTATTATGACTGTGTATGTAATATATATTATTATAAGGATTTGTGTTTTAGTGCTGGTGATACTAGTGTTGATGGAAATTTTGGTATTCGCCCAATAATTTCACTTCCATCAGAGATATTTGAATAAACCAAAACAAAAATATAAGGAAATTTATTATGAAAAATAATAAAGGAATACTTTTTGCTCCAATAATAATTACAATAATTATAATGTTTATACTTGCTGCTTTTGTCATAAATTTATATACAAGTGAAGATGGAATTGGTCCTCGTGCAAAACGTACAGTTGCAATTTATAATAGAGAAAAGGCTAAAGAAGATATTACCTTAGCCTGGAATACTATAATGATTGATTATGAAGGTAATAATTCTCCAGATAAGAACAAATATGAATTTTTTACAATAGAGAATTTAAATTCAATTAGTTATATAAATGAAAATGGAATTGTTTTAGAATTTGATTATGATGAAAATATTTCAAAACTTAAATATGTGACTTATTCAGATAACACTATTTATGACATGATGGTAGATAATAGCGGAGTCATGGTAACAAAAACAACTTTATTTGATAAAGAAAATTCAAATTATTTAATTGATAATGTTGAAATTGGAGATTATATAGACCTTGGAATAAATTATGATATAGATGTTACTAATTCTCAAAAAAGCGAAGAAGAGGAAGAGTTTATAAATACAGGACATTTGGGCTGGAAAGTATTGAAAAAAGACGGATTTGGAATTACAGGAAGACTTATTTTGATTTCAGCAAATTGTCCATTAGAATATAATGAAGAAGTTAAAAATTTACTTGATAATTGCGAATATATTGATAAAACTAAAGAAATTTATAGTGTGACAGAAGACGAGATTTTAGAGTCTTATAAAAATTTTGAAAAAGAGGGAAAAAATAAAGATTTTGAAGATTTCTGGAAAGATATTGATATAACAAATTGCCTAGTTATAACATTAAATTATGGCTTAAAAATAGATGATATTATAGAACAATAGTATTAAAAAGAAAAGGTAAGAGTAATGGAAAATAACACAAAAACTATAAAAGAGTTTTTTATAAAATATAAAGTTGCTATAATAGCTATAATCATTGCAATTTTAATTGAAATCTTCATTTGTAATTATGGATTTTTTAGAACATTAATAATTGGAAATCTAAATCTTGAAAAAGATTATAAAATAGAAGAAAATTCAATTTTAATTGATGATGTTGGCTCTAGAGTTACAGGAATTTATATTGATTATAAAAATAAATTAACAGATAAAGTTACATATAACGTTATCTATGAAACTGAAACAGATAGCAAAGTTATTGAGCTAAATCCAAAAGTCTTATTAGAAAATGATAAACAATATATAAATTTTGATACACATTCAAATTGTAAAAATATTAAAATAGAATTTCTAACAGAAAGCAAAATAGACATAAATAAAATACTTTTAAATCATCCTAATTTCAATTTTAACACTTTAAGATTGTTAATAATATTTGTTATATTAGTTTTGATTTTAAAAGCTAAAAACGGAAGTCTATTTGAAAAAGAATATAGCCCAGATTCTTTAAAACAAAATGGAATTTTTACTTTAAATTTAGTAATTTTAGTAGTTGCCATTTTTTCATACATAATATATCAATTTGATTTTCAGACATTTTTCGTTGATATAGATGATGTTGATAAAAATAACTCAGTTTTATTACAGGCTGAAGCTTTTGCAAATGGGCAAGTAGAGCTTATGGAAGAACCTTCAAAAGAGTTATTAGAAATGGATAATCCATATGATTGGATAAAACGTGATAATGAAGGTGTTCCATATCTTTATGATGTGACTTATTATAATGGTCACTATTACAACTATTTTGGTGTTGCACCAGTTTTAACAAGTGTTTTACCATTTAGATTAATAACTGGAAGATACACGCATAGTCAAGTTTTCACTATGATTTATATAGCTATTGCAGTTTTTGCTTTAGCAAGTTTATATAAAAAATTAGTCAAAAAATATATTAATAAAATCTCGCTATTTGGCTTTTACTTAGGATTTTACGCAATATTATTTGGCTCAAATTTATTTACATTATTAAGAGGATTAAAATATGATATTGTTGTAGCATCTGGAATTGCGTTTTTACTATTATCTTTAAATTTAGCAATATCAATTTACGAAAATCCAAAATTTAAAATTCCAAAGTTAATTTTACTTGGATTAACTACAGGCTTAATGGTTTTATCAAAACCAACATTTATAGCTTATTACTTAATTGTTTTATTCTTATTGATTTTAACAATGAAAGATAAAACTTGGAAACAAAGAATAAAAGATGGCTTATTTATTGCGGTTCCACTAGGAGCTTTAGCAATTTTCCAAATGGCTTTAAATTATAAAAGATTTGATAATATATTTGAGTTCGGAGCAAAATATCAGCTAACAGGGCTAAATATGCTTTATTCAATGAATTTTACTTTTGGAAGAACTTATTGCGGAATTATAGAATATTTGCTTAGAATGCCTGTTGTAAAGCCATTAACATTTCCATTTATATTTGCAAATACTGATACACAGCTTGTTGCAATAAATGAACTTTGTTATGAGGCTAGACTTGTTAGTATTTTAGCAATACCAGTTATATATGGATATTTGCTTAAAAAACATGTTGTAAAGAATAAGGAATTAAAATGGTTTATAAATATAATTTTAATTAGTGGATTTATTTCACTTGTTTTTAATACTTGTTGCGGTGGAGTTTGCGAGGTTTATTGCGTAGATTTTAAATTATTATTTGTGATTGGCGCAATGATGATTTTATTAAAATGGTTAGACAATAGTGGGGAAGAAAAAGAATCAGATAATTTTAAAATTATAAATAGAGTTTTTATGATTTTATGTTTTTCAACAATTATAATAATGCTTCCATTAAGCTTAACAACTGAAGCAAACCTATTAACAAATTTAACTTGTGATGGAACAGTATTCTTGAAAAATTTATTTGAATTTTGGACATAAACGAAGAGCCTTGAATTTCAAGGCTCTTTAATTATTTTTTATCTTTCTGAATTTCCATTAGGTTGATCTGGTGGAGAAGGCTTTTTGCGTTTTGGAACAATAGGCTTTAATGGTGGTATATTAGGATCTTGTAATCTAAAAGTATTTAAAATATAATTTCTTTCTTGAAATTTTGTGTTTCTAACTGCGCTTGCTGGGATTGCGCCACTTCTTTCCATATCTAATAATTTTTCCATCTTTTTAGCAAAATATTCATTTGAAACAGTTCCACCTGTAAAAGCTATATGTTCTGGGTTGAAAGTAACTTCTATTTGAGATGTACCATCTTCAGTTTGTGACTTCGTATAAGTTCCTACGATAAATCTAGGATCTAATAAACCTTCTTCTGGTAAAACAGCTTCACTAAAAGAAGTTATATCATGATTTCTATCGACAAGTCTAGTTTCATCAGGACCACCTAAGAAAATTTTTCTTCCAGATTCGCTTTCTAATATTATTGGAAGTCCAACAATGATGCCTCCTGTAGAATAATAGCCAGAAGTAGAAATATAACTAGAAATACTATTTGGATCAAATGTTACAGTAGATAATAGTGTTCTTTGTTTATGAAATTTTAAGCCTTCTTTTAAAATTGTTTCTTGACGATCAGCGATTTTTTGTGGATTAGGAACATATTCTCTGTTGGCGTTTCTATAGAAAAGAGAATCATCATCAAAACCGTGGAATCCAATTACATAGCCAGGAGGTATAATTTGAGCCAATCTTTCAATAGAATCAACAGTAGCAGTTGGCGGTTTTTGAATTCCAGATAATCTATTTAATTCATTTACCATTATAGGTTTTTCAGAAAGGGTTGTAAGTCCATCTTCTACTTTTGCCTGAAGCTCAGGTTCACTGATTTCTCTAGCAAATTCAGTATCTGAAGTAACATATACAAATTTTTGATGTGTTGCTTTATTTACAAAATAAGTGAATATTTGTAAATTTCCATCTTTATCAATACATTTTAAATTGTTTGCATCCCATAAAAGCAAATCTTCTTTTAGCATTACATTTCTAAGAACTTCTGAAAGATAATCTATTCTTTCTAGTGATGTTAAGTTTTCAACATCTCCAAAAGCTTCTCTTACAAATCTAACTTTATAGTCAATTAAATTTTTTCGTAAATCTTCGACATCTTGAGCTCCAAAGATTTCACAAAGCTCTTTCATTCTAGCTTCATATTTTGCTACTCTCTCATTATATTCACTAATATCTTCGTCATCACGTAGAGTAGGGGGCTTAAGGTCAAAACCTTTTAATTCTTTTCGTAGCATACTAATTACATCATTCATGTAAATTCCTTGAAAAGTATATTTTAGCTTGTCGTCCATTTCTTGAATTTCATCAACATGAATAGAAGTAAGAGTATATTCTTTATGAGTATCAGCATCTATATATCCAAAATCATCAAATGGCATTGTTCCAAAAAATTCAGTTTCAAAACCTTTTTTAGTGTTTGAGATATCTCTTGTTAAATCAGCATAATAAGATTTTCCATCAATTGTAAATATATTAAAAACATGGCCTAAATATTCGCCAGTTCTTTGATGAACAACTTCTGCTTCAATTCCAACTTCTTGAAGTAACTGAGCATAGATTTTTGAGATAGTTGAACAGATTCCTGTATTTTTAGTCCAGCTATCTAAATCAACTTCTTCGTCAAATAGTGATTGTTTTTCTTCTAATGTTTTAGCAATAAGATATTGGGCATCATAAGAAATCATCTTACCTAGCTCAAGATAGATGTAACGAGCTTGTTCTAATTTAGTTAGGTCAGCTGGCATTTTTCTAATAATGCCTTTTAAATCAAAATCCATATTTTTCCCTTTTACATATAATAAACTAATTATATTTTAATATATAGTAAAATTTTATTCAAGAGCTAAAAAACAAGATCAAATAAATATTTTTGAAAATATTGAAAAAAATAGAAATTAGTGGTATTATATTTGCGTAATTTTGATTTTAATTTATTTTATATAGAAAGGAAGGAATATTTTTATGGCAAATGAAAACAAAACAGTTGAAGATGTTGAAAGCTTTAAAGAGATGTTTGAAAAAGTAAAAAAAGCACAATTAGAGTTTTCAAAATTTTCACAAGAACAAGTAGATAAAATATTTCTAGCTGCTGCTCAGGCAGCAAATCGTGCAAGAATTCCACTTGCAAAACTTACAGTTGAAGAAACTGGAATGGGAGTAGTAGAAGATAAGGTAATTAAAAACCATTATGCTTCTGAATACATTTACAACAAATACAAAAATGAAAAAACTTGTGGAGTTGTAGAAGAAGACAAATCTTATGGAATTAGAAAAGTTGTTGAACCAATAGGTGTTATTGCTGCAGTTATTCCTACAACAAACCCTACATCAACAGCAATTTTCAAAACTTTAATTTCATTAAAGACTAGAAATGGAATAATTATAAGTCCACACCCAAGAGCTAAAAAGTCTACAATAGAAGCAGCTAAAGTAGTTTTGGAAGCTGCTGTTAAGGCTGGAGCTCCAAAAGACATAATTGGTTGGATTGATGTTCCATCACTAGAATTAAC
The DNA here is from genome assembly GCA_947627595.1 of uncultured Clostridia bacterium. Taxonomy (GTDB): domain Bacteria; phylum Bacillota; class Clostridia; order TANB77; family CAG-508; genus Scatovivens. The sequence goes on along the minus strand of CANQWQ010000001.1, from coordinate 67,269 downwards.
AACTCTTTTAATGCAATCAGCAGATATAATTCTTGCTACTGGTGGACCTGGAATGGTTAAATCAGCTTATTCTAGCGGAAAACCAGCAGTTGGCGTTGGAGCTGGAAACACTCCAGCTGTAATTGATGAAACAGCAGATATAGTTTTAGCTGTTAACTCAATTGTTCATTCAAAAACTTTTGATAATGGAATGATTTGTGCATCAGAGCAATCTGTTATTGTACTTGATTCTATTTATGATAAAGTTAAAGAAGAATTTAAGAAGAGAGGATGCTATTTCTTAAATCCTGAAGAAACTGAAAAAGTTAGAAAAACAATGATTATAAATGGTGCGTTAAATGCTAAAATCGTTGGACAAAGAGCACCAAAAATTGCTGAACTTGCTGGAATTAAAGTTCCAGATACATCAAAAATTTTAATTGGTGAAGTTGAAAGTGTTGATATTTCTGAAGAATTTGCACATGAAAAATTATCACCAGTTTTAGCTATGTATAAAGCAAAAGATTTTGATGATGCAGTAAAGAAAGCTTGTAGATTAATCGACGACGGAGGTTTAGGACATACATCTTCATTATATGTAAATACAATTACAGAAAATGAAAAAATTGAAAAATTCTATAACACAATGAGAACTTGTAGAGTTTTAATTAATACTCCATCTTCACAAGGTGGTATAGGAGATTTATATAACTTTAAGCTAACACCATCATTAACACTTGGTTGTGGTTCATGGGGTGGAAACTCTGTATCAGAAAATGTTGGTTTAAAACATTTATTAAATATTAAAACAGTAGCTGAAAGGAGAAATAATATGCTTTGGTTTAGATGTCCTGAAAAGGTTTATATAAAAAGAGGTTGCTTACCAGTAGCTTTAGAAGAATTAAAATATGTTTTAAATAAGAAAAAAGTATTTATAGTTACAGATAGTTTCTTATTTGAAAATGGTTATACAAAAGTCGTTACAGACAAATTAAATGAATTAGGAATTGAACATACTACATTCTCAAATGTAGCTCCAGATCCAAATCTTTCTTCTGCAAAAGAAGGGGCAAAACTTATGTCAGAATTTAAACCAGATTGTATTATAGCAATCGGTGGTGGTTCTGCAATGGATGCTGCTAAGATTATGTGGGTTCTATATGAGCATCCTGAAGTAGATTTCATGGATATGGCTATGAGATTTATGGATATTAGAAAAAGAGTTTATACATTCCCTAAAATGGGCGAAAAGGCTTACTTTATAGCAGTTCCAACATCAGCTGGTACTGGTTCAGAAGCTACACCATTTGCTGTTATAACAGATGACGAAACAGGAATTAAATATCCTCTTGCTGATTATGAATTAATGCCAAAAATGGCTATTGTTGACGCAGATATGATGATGAATGCTCCAAAAGGTTTAACATCTGCTTCTGGAATTGATGCTTTAGTTCACTCAATTGAAGCTTATGTTTCAATTATGGCTACTGAGTTTTCAGACAGTTTAGCATTAGAAGCAATTAAATTAATTTTTGAATATTTACCAAGAGCTTATGAAAATGGTGCAAATGATCCTGAGGCTAGAGAAAAAATGGCACATGCTGCAACTATTGCAGGTATGGCTTTTGCTAATGCATTCTTAGGAATTTGCCATTCAATGGGACATAAATTAGGTGCATTCCATCACTTACCACATGGTGTTACAGTTGCTTTAGTTTTAAATGAAGTTATGAAATTTAACTCAGTAGATGCACCAACAAAAATGGGAACATTCCCACAATATGACCATCCAAATGCATTAAGAAAATATGCTGAAATTGCTGAATCTTTAGGAATCGAAGGAAAAGATGACAATGAAAAACTAGAAAAATTATTAGCCAAAATTGATGAATTAAAAGACAAAATTGGAGTTAAACATTCAATTAAAGACTATGGAATTAAAGAAGAAGATTTCTTAAAGACTTTAGATGAAATGAGTGAGCAAGCATTTGATGATCAATGTACAGGTGCAAACCCAAGATATCCATTAATTAGTGAAATCAAAGATTTATATTTAAAAGTATATTATGGAGAAAATAAATAATTTTAAAATATAAAGAAAGGATAGAAAAACTATGGAATTAAATTTAAATAACCCAATTGCTGAAAGAAAGACAAAAACAGTTTATAAAGATGGAGATAAAACAATTAAACTATTTGTTGAGAACTATTCAAAAGCAGATATTTTAAATGAAGCTCTAAATCAAGCTCGTGTTGAGGAAGGAACAGATTTAAAAGTTCCAAAACTTTTAGCTGTAACAATGGTAAACAATAGATGGGCTTTAGTTTCTGAGCATATTGAAGGTGTTACTTTAGAAAGTTTAATGAAAGAACATCCTGAAAAAATGGACGAATATTTAAATAGATTTATTGATATACAATTAGATGTTTTAGGACACACTGTTCCTATGTTAAATAATATAAAAGACAAATTTAAGAGAAAATTAAATACAGCTAATAATATCAATGAAAATACTAAATATGAGCTTCTTCAAAGATTAGATGGAATGAAAACACATAGTAAAGTTTGCCACGGAGATTTTAACCCAAGTAATATTGTTATAACTGAAAATGATGAAGCATATATAATAGACTGGGCTCACGTTACTCAAGGTAATGCTTCAGCAGATGCTGCTAGAACATATTTATTATTTGCAATTGATGGAAGACAAGATTTAGCTGACAAATATTTAGATTTATTCTCTGAAAAGAGTGGAATCCAAAAATCAAATATTCAAAGATGGATTCCAATAGTTGCGGCTACTCAAAAAACAAAAGGAAAAGAAGAAGAACAAGATTTCTTAGACAAATGGATAGATATTGTTGATTATGAGTAAAAATAGCCTTTAAATATTACATTTTCATAACATTTTCTAGAAAATATTGACAAATTTTTCTATATAGTATAAAAATAAGATAAGTAGTTAATTTTATTTTTAAAGGAGAAACAAAAGATGTCTGGAAAAAATAGTGAAAATGTTAAGATACCTACAAAAAATTGGCTTACAACTTTATTATTATGCTGGTTTTTAGGATTTTTAGGAGTACATCGTTTATACGCAGGAAAAGTTGGTTCAGGAGCTTTAATTTTATATTGGACAGTAATTTCTGCATTAGTATTAAACTTAAACACATATCTAGGACTAGCTTGTTTCGTTGGAATTGCAGCAGTAGTTGTAAACGATTTTGTTTTAATAGCAATGAAGAAATTTAAAGATTGCTATGGTAGAGATATTGTTGATGAAAAATCTAAATAAATATAAATGTAAAAGGTTCCTTAGGGGGCCTTTTCTTTTTGCATTTTAGACTTGACAAGTGTGTTATAATATTAATTGGAAAATTTAAGGAGGATGAAATATGAATAAAGTAATTCCAATAACATTGCTTACAGGGTATTTAGGCTCTGGAAAGACAACGCTTGTAAATTATGTTTTAAACAATCAAAAAGGATATAAAGTTGCAGTTATAGTTAATGATATAGGAGAGGTTAACATTGATGCAAGCTTGATTCAAAAAGGTGGAGTTGTTAATCAAACAGATGACAGTTTAGTTCCACTTCAAAATGGCTGTATTTGTTGTACATTAAAAGTAGATTTAATGAAACAAATCGTTGATATTGCTAAAACTGGAAGATTTGATTATATTTTAATTGAAGCTTCTGGAATTTGTGAACCTATTCCAATTGCTCAAACTATTACAGCAATCTCATCTGATGCTAAGTCATATGGTTTGCCAGAAGTTTGTAGATTAGATAATGTAGTTTCTGTTGTAGATGCTCTTCGTTTGGCAAAAGAATTTGGATGTGGTTCATATCTAGAAAAAGAAGTAGAAGAGGAAGATATTGAAAACTTAATTATTCAACAAATTGAGTTTTGTAATTTAATAGTTTTAAATAAAGTAGATGAAATCAAACCTGAAGAATTAGCTGAAGTTAAAGCTGTTATTAAGAAATTACAACCAAAAGCTGAAATTATTGAAACAAATTATGGAAAAGTTGATATTGGAAAAATATTAGATACAAAATCATTTAACTTAGAAGACGTAGCTTCTTCTGCTGGCTGGATTCAAGAATTAGAAAATGACGAAAATATGGAAGAAGATCATGATGAAGATGAGGAAGAAGAGCACGAGCACGAACATCATCATGACGAAGATGATGAACATCATGAAGGACACCATCACCATCATCACCACGATGGCGGAGAAACCGAAGAATATGGAATAGGTACATTCGTATATTATAGAAGAGCTCCATTTAATAGAGGCAAATTTGAAGACTTTGCAAATAGATTTCCAAATGATACTGTAATTAGAACAAAAGGAATTTTATGGTTTTCAAATGAACCTGAAACTGGCTATATATTTGAACAAGCAGGTTCACAGATCCAAGCTTATGAATCAGGACAATGGATAGCTTCTGCTCCACGTTATGAAAGAGAACAATTATTAAGAGAAAATCCAGATGTTGCTAAAGACTGGGACGAAAAATATGGAGATAGAATGATAAAACTTGTTTTCATTGGAAAAAATATGAACCAAAAAGAAATTATTGAAAAATTAGATAAATGTTTAGATAAATAGACAATTTTACAAAAAACTCTGGAAAATAATCCAGAGTTTTTTATATTGTCAAAACGACACATCTAATTTAAATGAGCTTGGCTCTAAGTCTATAAAATGTTCGCTAGAACAGATATACCATTTCCATAATTGAATTACGAATTTTTTGTAAAATAAAATCGAATTTTGCGATGCGAATAAATCCTGTCGAAAAATGATACAATTTTAAGTTATTCACAGAGTTATCCACATTATCCACAGGGAAATGTCCACCGAAAATGTGTACGAAAAACGTAAAAATGATTTACATAAAATATTTTTTATAAAATTTTTAAAAGAAAAAAATCTAATTTTGACGTATAAAAAAGTTTCAATAATTTTCTTTACAATTGCATTAATAAAGTATATAATAATATCGTAAATTTAGGGTTCCGTAGAGGAATTTCTTATTATAAAGGATGTTTAGATGGAAGAAGAAATTATAGAAAATAAAAAAGTAAAAAAAGAGAAAAAGCAAAAAAGTGAAAAAGCTACTAACATAATATTTGATATTTTATCTATTATATCAATTATTATAATCGCAATAGCAATTACACCAAAAGCTTTTCAAAATGATACATACTATAATATAAAATGTGGTGAATATATTTTTCAAAATGGAATATCAAATTTAACTCAAGATCCATTTTCTTGGCACGAGTTACCTTATACTTGGCCACATTGGTTATATGATTTAGGAATATTTTTACTATACAATGTTTTTGGAAGTCATTGGCAATTTGGATTTTATGCAGCTACAATTGCACTTACTTCAATACTTGGAATAGCTATGTATAAAACGACAAACAAAATGACTAAAAATAATAAAGTTGTCAGTATGATAGCTACGCTTTTTGCAATATATCTTATGAAACCTTATATTGCTATGCGTGCACAGCTTGTTACATTTATTTTGTTTGTTTTAGAAATTTATTTGATAGAAAAACTTTTAGAAACTAATAAGAAGAGATATGGTTTTGGCTTGCTTTTAATAGCACTTCTAATTGTTGAATTACACTGTGCTGTATTTCCAATGTTCTTTGTATTTGCAGCACCATATGTTGCAGAATTCTTATTTGTTACACTTCAAGAGCTGGACTTAGATGAAAAAGCATTTAGAGTTTTCTTAAGAATAGTTAAAAAATTCTCTAAACCCGAGAAAAAAGAGAGAATTGATACATTAATTGAAAAAAGCAAATTAAATGTTGAATCTAGAAAAATTAAAAGAGAAAAGAGAAGAAAAAATCCTTATAAAGTTGTAATAACTAAAAATCAAGCACAAGCTACACTAATAATTTTCTTACTTATTGCTGGATTCTTAGGATTCTTAAATCCAGCTGGAACAGGTGCTTATACTTATACATATAAGATTTATCAAGGAAATACAACAAGCTCAATAAATGAACATTTACCACTTACACTTGCTGATAATAAAGGCTACGGAGTAATGCTTGGAATTACAATTTTAATTTTAATATTAGTTGATATTAAAGTTAGACTTAGCGATATTCTTATGCTTGCTGGAACTATATTCTTATCATTTAAAGCTAGACGTCAAGTTTCACTTGTTTTGATTATGGGAATGCCACTTTTAGCTAAATTTATAGCAAGCTTTTTTGAAAAATATGACGATAAAATTTGCAATAATTTAAAAAGATTTGGCTCATCAATAATTGGTTTAGTTCTAGTGACAGCTTGTGTCACACTTATAGGAAAAGACTTATATAAAGATAAAAAAGATGAAGTATATGTTGAGGCTTCTAGCTATCCTGTTGAAGCTGTAGATTTCTTATATAAATATATGGAAGAAAACAATATAAGTAAAGAAGATTTACATTTATATAATGAATATAATTATGGAAGTTATCTGTTATTAAGAGGAATTCCAGTATTTATAGATTCTAGATGTGATTTATATACACCAGAGTTTAATGGCGGTCAAGACATATTTAGTGATGCATTAGCAGTTCCTGGACTTAACTCAAATTACAATGATATTTTTGAAAAATATGATGTAAGACATATAATTCTTTATAGTGGTGATGATGTAAATATTAAATTACATCAAGATGTTAGATATAGCGAAATATATAGTGATAGCTCATTTATAGTTTATAAGAGAAACGTGGATTAATATGGAATTAAAAAAGATTTTTAAGATTTTGATTATAACTTGTTTTATAGTAATTTTAATAGATCAAGTTAGCAAAATCTTAATTGATAATTTAGTTAAAAATGATATAGTAGTTATAGAAGAGGCTTTGACAATTACTAAAAGTCATAATCAAAAAGCTTCTTCTGGACTAGTTAAACAAAACCTAGGGAACATAGGACTTTGCTTAGTTATTATAATAATAATTTTTAATTATATAATATCTCAAAAAGATAAAATGAAAAAATCCAATATTATATTTTTGAGTTTTATCTTAGCTGGTGGAGTTTCAAATTTGATTGATAGAATTTTTAGAAGTACAGTTTTCGATTTTATAAAAATTGAAAATTTTCCAGTTTTTAATATTGCAGATATTTTTATTGTTATTGGTTGGCTATTATTTTTAATTAGCTTTTTAAAAGAAACAGCAATTGACTTAAAAGCTGCTATTCCAGTAAAAGATGACAATCATAAAAAAGATAAAAAATAAAGGGAGAATTTTTATTGCAAAGAGATTTGATTAGAATTCTTGGAGTTAACATTGATAATGTTGACAAAGAAGAAATGGGAAATCGAATAAAAGAACTAGTAAAAGAGAGCAACAAAACTTGCAAGATGGTTGTTTCTCCAAATACTGAGTTTATAATGACAGCTTGGAAAGATAAGGAGTTTAATGAAATTCTAAATAAAGCAGATTTAGCTACACCTGATAGTGTTGGAGTTTCAATAGGCGGAAAACTTCAAAAAAAGCCATTTAAAGCTAGGATTCCACGGACAAGAAGTTTTTAGAAAAGCAATTGAAGTTGGTTATAAAGAAGGATTTACATTTTATTTTTTAGGTGGCCTAGAAGGAATTGCAGAAAAAGCCAGAGATAATGTTTTAAAAGATTTTCCAGGCTTAAAAGTCGTTGGATGTCAAGAAGGCTTTTTCAAAACGAAAAGCGAAGAAGAGGTAATAGCTGAAATAAATAGATTACAGCCAAATATTTTATTTGTTGCAACAGGTCATCCAAATCAAGAAAAATGGATTTATCATCATCAAAAAGAACTTAAAGTTGATTTAGCTTTTGGACAACGGAGGAACTTTTGATTATGAAGCAGGAAGAATAAAAAGAGCACCGAAGTTTTTCCAAAAATGCGGAATTGAATGGCTTTGGAGATTATGCCAAGAGCCAACTAGAATAAAGAGAATGATGAAATTACCTGAATATTTATTAAAAATTTTATTTGTTAAAGATAAAACAAAGGGAAGATGGGATGTTTAAATGGAACTTAAAGTCCAAAATTCAGAAACTAATAGAATAGATAAATATATTGCAGATAATACTGATTTAACTAGAAGTACTGTTCAAAGAATGATTGAAAATGAAAAGATTTTAGTTAATGGTGCAAAGACAAAAGTTTCTTATAAAGTTCAAGATGGAGATGTAATTGAAATTACCCCTGAGGAAGTCCAGGATAGCCATTTAAGCCCTGAAGATATTCCACTTGACATTGTTTATGAAGATAAAGATATTTTAGTTGTAAACAAGCAAAAAGGTCTAGTAGTTCATCCTCGGAAATGGAAATCCTAATGGAACTTTGGTTAATGCAGTTTTAAATCATTGTAAAGGTGAACTTTCTGGAATTGGTGGAGAGGCTAGACCTGGTATAGTTCATAGAATTGACAAAGATACATCAGGACTTTTAATTATTGCTAAAAATGATAAAGCACATTTAGCTGTTAGTGAACAGATTAAAAATCATGAAGTTAAAAAAACATATAGAGCTTTAGTTAGAGGAATAATTAAAGAAAATACTGGAACAATTGATATGCCGATTGCTAGAAGTAAAAACGATAGAACTAAAATGTCAGTTGATAAAAATGGAAAAAATGCAGTGACACATTTTACTGTTTTAGAAAGATTTAGAGATTATACATATATAGAAGTTACGATTGAAACTGGTAGAACTCATCAAATCAGAGTTCACATGTCGAAAATTGGTTTTCCAATTGTTGGAGATTCAGTTTATTCAAATGGAAAAAATCCATTTGGAGTAGAGGGACAAATGCTACATAGCTATAAATTAGAATTTGTTCACCCGATTACAAAAAAGAAAATGGAATTAACAGCAGAAATTCCAGATTATTTTAAAAATGTATTGAAAACCTTAGAACCATCTAAGATTTAGAAAGAATTTATATGGAAATTAGATTACAAAAATATTTAGCTGATTGTGGAATTGCTTCTAGAAGAAAGTCAGAAGAGCTTATTTCACAAGGAAGAGTTTCAGTTAATGGTAGAATAGTTACAGAGCTTGGAACTAAAATTGATACTGAAAAAGATGAAGTAAAATATTTAGGAAAACTTATAAAACCTCAAAACACCGAGAAAATTTATATTTTACTTAATAAGCCTATTGGATATGTAACTACAATTACAGATCAATTTGATAGACCTACTGTTCTAGATTTAGTTAAAGTTGATAAAAGAATTGTGCCTGTTGGAAGGCTTGATATGTATACATCTGGAGCAATGGTTTTGACAAATGATGGAGATTTTGTTTACAAAGTTACACATCCAAAACATGAAATTGATAAAACATACACAGTTACACTTATTGGAAAAATTACAAATGAAGAAGTAAACAAATTATCTTCAGGCGTAGAAATTGATGATGGCTATATTACAAAACCTGCCAAAGTTAAAATACTAAAAATTGATGAAGAAAAAAATCAATCTAGAATTGCTATTACAATTCATGAAGGAAAAAATAGGCAAGTTAGAAAAATGTGTAATTCAGTTGGAAGAAAAGTTATAGCATTACATAGGTCAAAAATAGGGAATATAGATGTAAAAGATTTAAGACTTGGTGAATGGCGATATTTGAAACCAAATGAAGTAGAAAATTTATTATTAGGAAAATAAACTTAAAAGTACAAAGGAGAAATTATGGAATATTGTAAATTTATTCCAGAGGGATGGAACGATACAAACGAAGAATTTAGTTTAGATAATATCAAAACTGCTTTAAATACTGGCGAAATCATGCAAGGAAAAGTTTATGAATGTGATTCAAACTTTAACCTTCATGTAAAACTTGGAAAAAATTTAACTGGAATAATTCCTAGAAATGAAGTAGACTATATAACTTGTGATGAATATGGTTTTACAAAACCTAGCATTTGCTTAAATAAATTAAATTCATATGTTCAATTTAAAGTTAAAGAAGTCTATTCAGATAATCAAATAGTTCTTTCTAGAAAAAAAGCAAATGAAGAAGCTCTAAATTGGATGAATGAAAATTTAGAGCCTGGACAAATTGTAAAAGGAATTGTTAAAAATATAAGAAATTATGGAGTTTTTGTTGAAATAGGCGCAGGAGTTACAGGACTTTTACATATAGAAGATATTTCAGTTTCTAGAATAAAATCACCAGAAGAAAGATTTTATAGTGGACAAAAAATTAATGTTATGATAAAATCAATTAACAAAGAAAAGAAACAAATTGTTTTGTCTTATAAAGAGCTTTATGGAACTTGGGAAGAAAACGTTAAAGATATTTCAGAAAAAATGGTTTTAGACGGAATTGTTAAAGAAGCTGATAAATATAAAAATGGCTTATTTATCGAGTTAAAGCCAAATCTTGTTGGAATGGCTGAATATCAAGAAGGCTTTAAATATGGACAAGCAGTTAAAGTTTATGTTAAAAAGATAATAAATGACAAAAAGAAAATTAAATTGGTAATAGTCTAGTTTCTAGATTTATTATATATAAAATAAGGGGAGGTATTTTTAGAGATGGTAGATGACGAACACATTAAAACTACCGTTTCTCCTTTTGCAATTAGGGAAGGGGAAATAAAAACATTTGATGGAAAAGATGGATATGTTTCAATAAACCAGATTATCCACAAAATCAACTTAGGTCATATTTCAGATATACATTTTGAAATATTAGACTTAGTTAATGAATTTGAGTTTATGACATCAAGACAAATTTATCAATTACTAGAATATAAAGGAGTTGATGTTAAATCTCAAGACAAAATTAACAATAAACTAGATCAATTAGTTAAAGCTAAAATTTTAACTAGATATTTCTTTACATCAGAAGAGGGAAAAGGAATATATAGAGTTTATTGCCTAGAAAAAATGGGAAAATATTTACTTACTTCAAAAGAAGTTGAATGTCATTGGCAACCAACAGATAACACAAAACCAGTTGGAATGATTAAGAAAAGATTGGCTGGAAATCAAATTATAATTGCTTATGCTAGAAAATCTAGCAACTTTAACAGTTATAAAGTAAAACCTGTTATTACAGCTAAAACAATGAATAAAACATTTAAACCACACGGCGAAGTTACACTTGGAAAAGACGGAAAAGAAATAAGTTTAGTTTTTGAGTGTGTTAGACGTGAAAAAGATTGGGATGTTAAATTAACTGAAAGATTAAAATTATATAAAGACTTTTATGAACACTTCCAATCAGGTGATTCAGGATATAAAATTCCACCACAAATAATATTTGTTTGTGAAGATGATAAACACACAGTTGAAGTATTTAAAGAGATTATTGTAAATAAAATAGATATTGATAAAGTTAAATTCTATTTTACAACAGATTTAAAACAAACAAGTTCATCATTAGAAAAATCATTAGTAGAGTTTGTTACAGATGAATCAACTGGAAAATACAAAGCTAAAAATGTTGAAATTAAATTTTTAAAATAAAATAAATAAACCCCGGCTTGACCGGGGTATTTTTATTTTATTAATTATTTGAATCATCATTATTATTTTTAGCTTTGTTAAAATCTTCAATTGCTTGATTTAGTGATTTATCAACTCTAATAGGGTTAACGTAGTTTGCACCAACACGGTTAAATTCAAATGTTCTGTTTGGATTTCTAGCAATTGGTCCATCATTGTTTGGATCATCTTTATCTAAATTAGAAAAGTCTATTTTAGAAAAATCAAATTTCTTATCACTATCATCTGAATTAACAGAAACACCTTGAACAAATTTAGCAAAGTTAAATTTCTTTGTCTTTTTAACTTCATTATATCTAGGGTCTAAGAAGTCAAGCTTAGATTTTCCAACAATATTTTTACCTTTTAAATCTTTAGTTTTGTAAATAATTTGTTTGAATTTTAAAGATTGAACCTTGCCGGCTTCATAGTTTTTAACCCATGCCCATTTAATATTTTTATATGATTCGTCATAACCTGGGTTTTCATCACCTTTTTTAGCATCCATAGTATGATAATCGTTTTGGAATACCCATTGACGTTTATCACCAAATTCAAGTCTCCACCATTCGTTGTCTTCTGGTGTGTTATTACCAAATACCATCTTTGTTGTACTGTTTGCAGCAATTGTTTGTCTAGTTTCACTCTTTTCTGAACCAAGTTGAGATAAGTTTTGAGCAGATACAATTGCTCCAATTCTATATTTTCTATATAGTGTGAAGATATCCATTGTTGGTTCTGAAATAAATGGAGTAAATTCATCAATGTATAAGAAGTGTGGAATTCTAGTTTTTTCAAGACCTGGTCTAGAAAGAACTGATTGTTGCATTAACAATAGGAAGAATAGACCAAAGGCTTTTTGAGTTGTTTGACCTAAATCTCCACGTCTTGTACAAACAAATACGATTTCGCCATTTTCTAATATATCATCATAATTTTTATTTTCAAATCTATTGCAAAGAATATTTTTAACTCCAGGATGTCTTAATAATTTTTCTATTTGAGCAGCTGGATTTGCAATAATTTCATTCATTCTCTTAATATTATCAGAATCTGAATAGAAGTTTTTCTTTAAGTAACTTAATTGCATTTGATATCTTTCTCTAAGTTCTTCATCTTCTTCAAGAACTTTAGCAGCTTTTTCAACTAGTGAAAAATCATTCATTAAATTATATAAATCTTCAAGAGTAGGTAGTGCACCATCATTAACTTTTGGATAAACTACCTTTAATAATATTACTAAGTTCTCAACAGCTTGATTTGCTAAGCTAAGTGTTATAGTATTTGCTGAGTTGTTAATGTTTGAAGATAGTGGCATATCAGAAATATATAATCTATGTAAAATAGCAGAAACTGCTAAACTTGCTTTAATAGGATCTTTATATACAAATGGGTTTAAGCCAGCTGAAGATGGATCATTTGGATCTATTACACAATATGGAAGTCCAAAATTATTAGCAACATCTTTCATATGTGAAATTGATTCATAATCTGGAGCCATATAAGTAACACCACAGTTTTTATAAATATATTCACCATTAGCTGAACTTAAAATCATTTTTGACATAAATGATTTGTATAATTTTTCTTTAGCAGGATTTGGAACTAACATATTTAAAGTAAAATGTTCATTTAGATATTCGTTTGAATATGGATGTGAAAGTGTAGCCAAACCTGTTCTTAAAGCTGTATATCCCATTTCTTTAGAAGTCTCTCTAAAGAAAAACATTTTTTCAAAATCTCTAGCAACCATAGGTTCGAAAAGCATTGAAGTTTTTCCTGAACCTGAAACACCAACAATCAAAGTAGATTCAAATCTTCTTGATTCTGGAGTTTTAATAATTTTTCCGTTTTCAGAGTCTTTACATAAATACATTTCGCAAGTATATGGTCCCCAACCAGCTTTAGTATCTGATAAATCAATTCCTGGGCAATCAAATACAGAATCACGAATATCTTTAGTATCATTAACTGTAAAGTAGTAAAATTTAAATACTTTGAAAAATGAAATAATAGGGAAGTACCAAGCTGTAGCAGCAAATGCTGGTTTAATCAACTCATAAAAATGATCAAATATATATTCATAATTTGGTACAGAGAAGAATAACATCCATTCTAGTTTATTTAACCATTGAATAATCATTGACATTACGATTATATAAAAGGCCATTACGAAGATATATAAGAAAGATAGTTTCTTAAAGTCTTCAGTAACAAACTTTGAGCCAAATGAAAATTCAAGTGCAAAAATTGGACATGCTAAAGCAAAGGTGTATTTTAAAGGTCCCCAATAGCTAACAGACATTCCAGTAGCACCTATAAATATTATTTCAATAAATCTATCTACAACTATATATATTGAAAATAGAAGTAATATATATGTTGCAAATGTATTTCTATCTGTTTTTAATTTACTTAAGAATTTGTCTATATATTTCATTTTTTCCCCACTTTCAGATTTTACAAATATACACTTCTATTATCCTACAAAATCGGAAAAAAATCAAGACTTTTGGGTAATAATCTTTGATTTTTTGAATAGTTTTTCATAATAGAAAAAGTGGGGGAATGATAAGTGATAAAAAGAAAAGAAAATTTTTGGCAAGGAATTTTTTATTTAATGACTTCTCAAATTATAGTTAAAATTTTAGGAATGGTTTATAGTTTATATTTAACAAATAAAAAAGGATTTGGAGACGAAGGAAATGCAATATGCATGTCAGGTTTTCAAATATATGCGTTATTCTTAGGGCTATGCTCGTTTGGAGTTCCAAACTCAATTTCTAAAATGGTTTCAGAAAATTTAGAAATTGGAAAAGAAAAAGAATGTTTTAAAATATTAAAAGTAGCTTTAGTAGTTTTTACAACTATAAGTTTTTCATTATGCTTGATATTATACAATTTATCAGGGTTTATAGCTAATAAAATTTTATTAATAGATGCAAGTGAAGATATTTTAAAAATTTTAGCACCTTCACTAGTTTTTTCAGCGGTTGAAGCTGTTTTTAGAGGATATTTTAATGGAGTAAAGAAAATCTCGATTTCAGCTAAAAGTGCTACAATTGAACAAGTTTTGAAAACAATTTTTACTATTATATTTGTAGAAAAAATAGGAGATTTTACAAATTTTGATACAGTCCTTATGGCAAAAGGATCAATGCTCGCAGCTAGCATTGCCACTATTTCAAGTTTTATATATTGCTATATTAAATATAGACAGATTAGTAAAATTAAAATAGAAAAAAGTGAAAAAACTAAACCAGTTAGAATTATTTTAAAGGAAATGTTTTCAATATTAATTCCAATTTCTATTACTTCAATGTTTTTGATTTTACAAAATAATATTGATTCGATAACTATTGTTAGAATCTTAAAAGATAAATTAGGAGAAAGAGAAGCAAGAAGAGTTTATGGAATTATTTCATCAAAAGTTAATTTATTATTAAATCTTCCACTTGCGTTAAATGGAGCAATTTCAGTCTCATTAATACCAGAGATTTCAAGAAATATTATAAAATCAGACAATAAAAAGATTGAAAGAAATATAAATTTTTCGATTTTTATAACTCTTTTAATTTCAATTCCTGTAATGATTTCATATATGTTTTTCTCTAATATAATAATGAAAATATTATTTCCAAATGCACCAAGAGGAGCTAAGTTATTAAGCTTAGGAAGTTTAACAATTATATTTTCATGTTTAACTCAAAATATTTCTGGAATTTTGCAGGGAATAGGTGACAGTAAAACACATCTATATTCAGTAATAATTGGAATGATTATAAAATTTTCTTTAAACATAGTATTAATTTCTAACGATAAGATTTTAGAATATGGAGCTATAATAAGTAGTTTAATTTCAAATTATATAATTTTTTCTATAATGTATAAGAAATTAAAGTCAAAATTTGACTTTAAATTTTCTTTAAAAAGTGCTTTATCCTCTAGAAAAATAGTAAAAAATGCAAAAATTTACAATTAATTCTAAAAACTGAAAACACTTGAAAATACTAGTGAAACGGCCGTAACCCCTGAAAAATAAAATAAAATTTTTTAAAAATTTTAAAAATAAAAGAGGGAATTTTTGTAAAATTGGCGAATATTCATAGTGTAGGAGCGAAAAGCTTCTATATACACAAGTCATTTAGGAGGTAATTAAAATGAACAAAGCTGAATTAGTAGCAGCAATCGCTGCAAAAACAGGAGAAACAAAAAAAGCTGCTGAAGAAACAGTAAACGCATTTGTTAGCGTAGTTACAGACGCATTAAAAAAAGGAGACAAAGTTCAATTAGTTGGATTTGGATCTTTTGAAGTAAGAAAAAGAGCAGCTAGAAAAGGAAGAAATCCACAAACTAAAGAAGAAATTAAAATACCAGCTTCTAAAGCTCCAGTATTCAAAGCTGGAAAAGCTTTAAAAGATGTTGTAAACAAATAATTTTAATTTGTTGATATATAAAAAGACTTACTTCAAAGTAGGTCTTTTTAATTTTTATTTTACACAGCTTGACATTTTTTTTATATGTATGTATAATAAAATTAGTATAAAGTTTTTCTAGAAGGAGGACAAAATTATGGAGATTAATGAAGAAAATATAAATAAAGTAGCTGAAGTTTTAAGATCAAAAGACTTTGAAAAAGCTTTAGTTAAAGTTCAAGATTATTCAAGAATCGCTGAACAATTAATAAAAGAAAACCCAGATCTTACTGTTGATCAAATTGGTGAATTATATGAACAACAAATGGAAAATGAGAGAAATACTCAACAACCAGAGACTAAAGACACCCAAGATCAAGAAGAAAGTAGAGAATAATATTTTTTAGCACAAAAGATAAGGAGGGAAATTCATTGGAGACGGTTATTTCTAATGACGATAGAGTTGCGATAGCGGAAGTTGATTATATAATACATCACATGAATGAAAGATATTTAAGCAAGATACCTCAAAAGATTCAAGATTATATCACAATTTTAAAGAAAAGAAATGTAAAAATATATGTAGACCCTAGAATTCCACTTGAAAAACAGGGACTTAAAGAGTTTACATTATATTTTTTGATGATTTTAAACTTGAAATATTGGTGTGATGATCAAAGAAGAAAAGATATATTATTAATGATGGAAAACAACCAGAGAAAATATGAAGATAAAATTAATAATATATTTGATAACGCAGAATCTATTCAAGGTGATAGTGAAGAAGCTAGACCATTAAATAGACCTAGACAAGTTATAGTTACTGGAACACCTACATTTCCAGAAAAAGCCGAAAGAGAACCGGTAGCCGCTCCAGAGCCAACTCGGTGAAAGAGTTGAAAAAGAAGAACCTCAAGAAAAGACGAATGCTTTAGATGATTTAGCTAAAGAAACAAATGCAATAACTAGTGTTAAAGAAGAAAGCTTTTTCACAAAGTTAATAAATAAAGTTAAAAGTTTTTTTGTTAATGTTAAAAAGTAAGCAAAATTTGCTTACTTTTATTGTATTTATAAAGGAGATTTTAAATTGAAAAAGAAATTATATTTCTTTATTTTTTTTATTGTTATTATAGGAATAGTTTTAGGATTTCTATTAATTAAAGCAAATGATAGAAAAGATAATAATTTAAAAGAAAAAGAAGAATTTGCTATAAGTAAAATTCATTATTATTCAACTGCTAACGCAATTAGCAATTCAACGAATTATCAAAATCCTGAGTGGAATTTGAAAGTTTATCAATATACAGATATTGCAATTTATATTGATAGGCTAGAAGAAGCTGGTTCAAAAAACTATATTAGTAGTTTAGAAATTTCAAATGTGAAATTAAATAAAGAAAATGAAGAAGTATATTATTTAAATCCAATGCTTTTTGGAAAAAGTACATTAAATTTAGATTTTAAATTAGATAAAAATCTTGATTATAATATTATTAATTCTAAAAATTCAGAAAATGAGCAAGGTTACAACATTCCAATATTTTTTCAAGATTGCTCAAACCCAATTACTTTAAGATTTGTAAATTATTTAAATGATAATTATAAAGTTTCAAGTGAAAATTCTTTAATTTATAATGGAAGTTTAATTAGCGAATTAGGGCTTGACATAGATGATTTAGAGAAAAACTTAGAATTTGATTTAACAATCACAACAAAAGATGGAAAAAAGAGAGTTCAAAAAGTTGAGTTAGAAATTCCTTTTGAAAAAGGAAATAAAAGTATATTAGATGGAGATTTTGAACTACAAGTAAAACAAGATATTAAGTTTTAAAATAGAAAAATTTGCTGTTGATTTATTAAATTAATACAGGTAAAATTATTATGATATAAAGGAGTAAACAATGAGTAGAAAAAGTAATGATAAATTAATAATTATACTTACAGTTGTTTTATTTGTTGTCTTACTCTATTTTTGTTTCAATTTATTTAGACTATTAGAATATAAAAAGTCTAAAGCTCTTGCAACATCTAGTGATGAAGAAGTAGTTGAAATCTTAGAAAATGAAAATCCAATAAAAATTGAAAAAATAATAAAGCAAAATAAAAATATTGAAACAAGAGAAGAAATGATTTATGAAAAACAAGATCTAGAATATAACACAAAATATGTGAAAAATGACAAATTGCCTAGTGGAACAATTCAAGTTTCACAGCTTGGAGTTACTGGTTTACAAGATGTTATCACAATTAAAAAATTCCAAGGTGATGATTTAATTTCAGAGCAAATTGTTGCAAATAATATTATAAAAGCACCAATTGACAAAACTATTGAAATTGGAACTGGAAGAGGAATTAATAGTTATACTTTAAAAACTGGAGATACAGTTTATTCTACTTCAACAAGCCTTTCAATAATGTTTGAACCTGACTTTAATAGTGAAAAATTAACAACTATTTCTAAAGGAGAAGAAGTAAAAGTTCTAGAAATTTTAGATAATGGTTGGAGTTACATATATAGTTCGCATATACATGGATATGTTCTTTCAGAAGGATTAAGTAATATAAATCCTTTGAAAGATCCTGATGAAATTGATAATAATAAAAATAACTTTACTAAAGAAGAATTGCTTGCAAAATTATCATTTGATATGGATGTAGGAGAACCTAGTGGATTAAGCTTAGAACAATTTAGAAAAATTTTAAGTGGTAATTCTTCTGACAAAAATAAAATTTTTGAAGAAAATTGTGATTATTTTTATTACGCAGAACAAGAATATGGAATAAACGGCGTATTCCTAGCTAGTCTTGCAATTCATGAAAGTGGATGGGGAACATCAAAAATTGCTTTAAATAAAAAGAATTTATTTGGCTATCAAGCTTATGACGGAAGTGCATATAATTCAGCAAAAGAGTTTAGCAATTACTCAGAAGGAATTGACTTAGTAGCGCGTGTTTTAATGAAATATTATTTAAATAGTAGCGGAACTTCAATTTATGGCGGAGAAACAGCTGATGGAAGATATTATGAACGGAACAACAATTAGTGCTGCAAATAAACATTATGCTTCAGATTCAAACTGGGCAAATGCAATTTATAATATCATGAAAGGATTATATAATAATCTATAAAAAAACAATTTTTTGTAAAATTTTTCAAACTTTTTTATAAAATTCGGTTGATATTTTATGAATAATATTGTATTATTATATATGTATAAAATTATTGTGGATTAATAGGGAAATAACCCAAAGGAGGTTTACATATAAATGAAATTGTTGAAAAAAATAGGAATAATAGCATTAATTGCTATGATTTTTGCTAGTAGCTTTTATATAGCTAATGCAGAAACCGAAGTTCCTGAAGGAGAAACTATTCCAACAGAACAAGAAGAACTGGCCGATTCTGAGTCTGCTGAGACTTTGAAAGAAGCTAAGCAAAATGTTTCAGATAAATTGAAAAAATATGTTGATGATTACGGCTCTTATCCTTACGGAGTCGCTGCTTATGTGTTAAATACTATTAGAATTTATAGTATCCCATTTTGCTTTGTAGGAATCGTTGTTGGTTCTATTTACCAATACATGCTTGGAATTAGAAAACTTGACGTTAGAGATAAAGGTTTCGCTCTCGTAGTTACTTTCGTAACAGTATTACTAATATGTCAAGTATTACCTTTGATTTTCGCAATAGTAGTAAATGGTTGGAGGGGTTAAACAAATGAAAGTTTTATTTGCAGTAAATAATGATAAGATTTCTGAGGCAGTAATTAAAAAATATCCAAAAGATTATAAAGAATTATTGTCTTACAAAAATGTATATTATTTTAATGCAATATTAAAAGAAATACAAAATGATAAAAGTTATGATAGAATAGTTATTAGCGAAGATTTAGAGCCTTTCGTTAATACAAATCATGATTCAATTGATAATTTCCTATTTAATAATTTAGATAAAATTAGTGATGAGGCTCAAGGTACTGACGGAAGAGAAATTTCTATTATTTTAATTTGTTCTGAAAGAAGAACTTTTGGAAGTAATATATTAAATAAATTATTCAGTATAGGAATCTATAATGCTTTAATCGGAAATGATAGAAGCATGGATAACCTTTGCAAATTGATAAATAGACCTCGTACTAAAAAAGAGGCTAAAGTTTATTATAGAATAGATCAAGCTACTTATGAATCTGCCGTAGATAATGGCGAAGTTAGTGAGACAGAAATTCAAAATATTTTAAATCACTTCAAAAAGCTTGGAAAAAGTACAGAAAGATATACAGATAGTTTCAATAACATTGCTGCTCAATATACAGATGACCAATTGAAACTTATTATAAATGTTTTACCAATGAAAGTTAAAGCTGTTCTAGAAGCAGAATCTGAAAAATATCAAACATTAATGGGAACATCTGGCGAAGCTAGACAAGCTGTTGGACCAGCAGAATCAGGAATTAGAGTTAATACAATTGGAAATGGTAGAGAAAATAATATTAATGGTCCTATTGTTATTCCATCAGGAATTAAAAGATTTACAAATGGTGGGACTCCAATAAGACCTCAACCAGTTCAATCTAGACCACAACCACAAGCAAGACCTGAACAACAAGCTCAACCAGCTCAAGTTCAGCAACCTCAAGTTAGAACAAATCCTGTACAGCAACCTCAAGCTCAACAACCTCAGGTTAGACCAGTTCAGATTCAACAACCTGTACAACAACAAGTACAGCAACCAGTTCAACAAAGACCAGTTGTACAAGCTAATCCAGTACAATCAAACAACATTGTTCAAAGACCGGTTCAAAATAATGGACCTATTATTCCAAACAATGTTGCAAAAGTACCAACTGTTAGTCAATTAACTGAAAAAGAGGAACCTGTTCAACCGGTTCAACCAGAACCAGTTTCAGAACCAGAAGATGTTTCAATTCCAGGTTTAGATGATCTAGATTCAATTTTACCAGGAATGGAAGATGAACCAGAAACTGAAGATACTGCTATACCTGGTTTAGACGATACATCAGACGATGGAATACTTCCTGGTATGGAAGAAGATACATCAGATGATGAAATGCTTCCAGGTATGGAAGATGAGCCAGAAATCCCTGAGCCAGTTCAACCAGTTCAGCCAGAGCCAGTTCAACCAGAACCAACTCCAGCTTCAACTGTTCAATCAGAGCAAAAACATTATACAGGAACTATAGCTCAAGTAAAAAGAACATTGATAGCTAGAAGAAAAGCTGCTCCTCAAACAGTTACACCTAACCCAGTTGTAGAGCAACCAGTTATACCAACTATTCCAGGTATGACTGAAGAAAATGAAGAGGTAGAAGAAGTTAGACGTGGAAGAGGTAGACCTAGAAAACCAGTTACTGAAACAGAAATCAAACCTAAAGGAAAAAGAGGTAGACCTAGAAAAATTTCTGAAGAAGATAATAGTAATATAGATGACTTATTAGGCGGATTAGGAAGTAATAACGAAGATAATGAAATTACAATGCCTGGATTAGAAGAACCAGAAGATACATTACCAGGTCTAGAAGAAACGGGAGATACATTGCCAGGCTTAGAAGAAACTGAAGATACACTACCAGGTGTAGAAGACAGTGGAACTTTACCAGGATTAGAAGATGATTCTACAGATGATGGAATGCTTCCAGGATTAGACGATACATCAGACGATGGAACACTTCCTGGTTTAGAAGATACTGTAGCTGATGAATCAAATGATACAGTTCTTCCTGGAATGGAAGATGAACCAACTGATTCAGGAGAACTTCCTGGTCTTGATGAAACAGAAGATAATGATGGTGAAGGTGAAGAAGTTGATGTAAATAGCCTTTTAGCTGGACTTGATGATGTTTCATCAGATGATAGTGATAATAGTGATGATAGTTTACCAGGATTAGATGGTGATTTAGATTCAATTTTACCAGGAATGGAAGATGAACCAGAAACTGAAGATACTGCTATACCTGGCTTAGAAGATGCGTCAGACGACGGAATGATTCCTGGTATGGAAGATAATACAGAAACAGATGATGTTTCAATACCAGGATTAGATGATGAAGATGATAACACAATACCTGGTTTAGATGATAATACAATTCCAGGAATGGAAGAGGATTCAGATGATGGAATGATTCCTGGTTTAGACGATACATCAGACGATGGAATGCTTCCAGGTATGGAAGATAATACAGAAACAGGAGATGTCTCAATACCAGAATTAGATGATGAAGAAGATAATACAATCCCAGGTCTAGATGAACCAGATGATTCAGGAACACTTCCTGGAATGGATGATGATGACCTATTTTCTTCAAATACAGCGTCTGGAACAGAAACAGATGCAATAGAAAGTATTAAACCACAAGTAGATTATTCAATGTCAAATCTAAATAGCTTATTAAGCAAAGATAAAAAAATAGTTGCTTTTGTTGGAGCTACTAAAAATGGAACATCTTTCTTAATTAATAATTTAGCACTTATGTTTTCAATGATGGGTGTTGATACAGCAATTTTAGATATGACTCAAAATAAAAATTCTTATTATTTGTTTACAGATAGTAGAGAAGAATTAAGAAAAATAGCATACACATCTCTTAGCAAACTAGAAAATGGATATGCAGATGGAATTAAATTTAATAAAAACTTAACAGTTTATACTGGTTTACCATCTGACACAACTGTTTATGAAAATGCTGAACCTATTTTATCAACATTAATTCAAAACCATTCTCTAGTGTTAATAGATACAGATTTTACAACACCACCTGCATATTTTGCAAGTAGTCAAGAAATCTATTTAGTACAATCAATGGATATTTTAACAATTCAACCTTTAACAGCTTTCTTAAGAGAACTTAAATTCAAAGGTGCTTGGGAACCTGAAAAAGCTAGAGTTGTTATAAATAAAGAAGTTCCAATTAGAATTTTAAGTAATAAAACTATAATTGGAGGAATGTCTAGATATAACGGACCAGATATGTCTGTTATGACAGATTTATTTAATAAAGATATGGTAAAAGCTTGCTCAATTCCATTTGATGAAAAAGTATATGCTAAATATCTAGAAACTTTAGCTACATGTAAGTTAAGTATAAGCTCTTTGCCAAAGCAATTTAGAGCAAAACTTCAAATTCTTGGTGAAATGGTTTATCCAAGATTAAATAGCAAAACAAGTTATAATCCTTCTCCAATGGGTGGAGCAAATTACGTTCCACAAGGAAATGCATTTTCAAACGATACAAATAATACATTAGATAAAATGAAGAAAAATTTCTAAAAGTTGAAAGAATATAATAGAGGTGAAAAGACTTGATAATCTTAATAATCTTTTTATTAGTTGCAGTTATAGTAACATTAATTGTATATAATATGCATATTCAGAAAAAAATAGAATCTTTTCAAAACTTAAATGAAAGAGTCACAAACTTATCTGTTTTGCAAGACTTTATGAAACTTGCAGGTGAAGAAGATTCTGTTGAAAACAAATTAAGAAGAATGAATGATATTGTTATTGAAAAATATGATATTAAATATTCTACAATAGTTGTTTTTGATGGTTCAGAATATGTTATTAAGGCTTCAAATGTAGATTCAAAACACCATGAGACTTTATTAAATCTACACAATGAAGAAATCTTTCAAGATAGTGTTAATACTGCTACACCTAAATATGTCACAATTGATAATGAAAATGAAAAATTACCTTATCAAAAAGCTGAAATGGGAAGAGCTAAATCAGCTATGTTTTTCCCTCTATACATAGATAATATCTATATTGGCTACTGGATAATGGAAAGTGGCCAGATGCATGCTTTTGATAAAACAGATACAACAATTATAGAAGTCGTAAAAGACAATATAATTTCTGTATTAAAAACAGTTGCATACCAAGATACTATTGAAAATATTGATAGAATAGATAAAAATACAGAGCTACATTCAGCAGAATATTTATATGGAAAAGCTAAAAATATTATGGATGGCTATCCAACTAGTGCTGTTTGTATGTTTAGAATTGCAAATATAGAAGCAATAAATGACGAATATGGAAGACAAACAGGAAATATTATTATTCAAGAAATTGCAAAAATTGTTAGACAAAGAATGGCTAAAGAATATATTTTTGTTAGATATATGGGACCAAGATTTGTTATAGTATTTTCTGGAGTTGAGGAAGCTGCAGTTGAAGCTTTCTTAAAAGATATGAAAGAAGAAATTGAAGAACTTGTAATTCTTCCAGAAAACGCAGAAGTAGATGAAAATAACGAAGAAAATCAAGAAGAAAGTCAAGTAGATGGGGCTTCACCTTTAATAAATATGGTTGTTTCAACATATTATAAAGGTACAGGTGTTGAGCAATTAACAAAGAAACTAGAAGAATATATAGAATCTGCACCAAAAACTGAATGTCAAATTAATTTTATTTAAGGGGGTAACTAAAAATGGCTGTTGACAAAACAATGAGTTTTAAAGTTGAAAAAGATAAGAGCCTAAGAGCTAAAGAAATTCTAAAAGAAGTATACCAAGCTTTAGTTGAAAAAGGATATAATCCAATAAACCAAATAGTTGGATATATTTTATCAGGTGACCCAACATATATTACAAGTCATAATGATGCTAGAAATTTAATTAGAATGATTGAAAGAGATGAACTTCTAGAAAAAATGGTTAAAAATTATATTGGCTTAGAGGATTAATTTATGAGAATTCTCGGAATCGATTATGGAGATACTAGGGTTGGAATTGCAATTACAGATCCATTACAAATTACAGCCCAAGGATTAGAAACCATTGATTATAAAGGTAATGATAAAGTTCTTCTAAAACGCCTTGATGAAATATTTGAACAATATGAGGTTGATACAATTGTTGTAGGAATGCCTTATAATATGAATGGTTCAAGTTCATTTAGAGTAGAAGCTACAGAGAAGTTTATTCATAAGTTGAAATGCAAATATAATAAAATGAAAATTGCTACAATGGATGAAAGGCTTACTACAGTTGAAGCTCATAGAACAATGAATGATCTTGGAATAGATAAGAAGAAAAAGAAAATGATAGTAGATACTATTTCTGCAGTATATATTTTAGAAAAGTATTTGAACTCTGCTCAAAAAAATTTATAAAATGTATTGCAAAAAAAAGTTTTATAGTATATTATAAATTTATACAATTACATTCGATATTAAAATCTAAATAAAGAGAAAAGGAGAATATATACAATGGATGAAGAAAACTTAGATGAGAACATCATAATTTTAAATGATGATGAAGGAAACGAAGTTAAGTTTGAATTTCTAGATTTAATTAAATATGAAGAAGAAGATTATGTTGTCTTACTTCCAGTTCCTAGCGAAGATGGAGATGAAGACGAAGATAGTGAAGTAGTTATTTTAAAACTTGAAGAAACAGATTCAGAAGATGAAGAATCTTATGTTAGTGTTGATGACGAAGAAACATTATCAGCTGTTTTTGATATTTTTAAAGAGAAATTTAAAGATGAATTTAATTTTGAAGGTTAATATTTAGTTAACAGGGGGAGGGTGGAAAATCCTCTCTTTTATTATTTAACAAAAGAAAGGCAAAGAAAATGAGTATTTATAGTTATATGTTAACAATCTTAGGTGTTGTATTTTGGCTTTTTAGAGCAGTTATAACTGCTTTATATACAAGCGGAAACCCTTTACCAATAGAACCATTAAATGCTACTTGGGAGATTGCTCTTGTATTTGCTAGCATTCCATGTTTAGTTTTCGTTCTAAAAAGAAATATAATTGGAGCTGCTTTTTATGTAGGAGTTTATGTTTCATATTTTGGAACAGCTTTATACAATAGTATGAATCATGTAGCAAATACATTAAATACTAATGGTCAAGTTGATATAATAATGTCTATAATAGGAATTGTAATTCCAGTTTTAACTTTTATTGATGTTTTAGTTAATAAAAATAGAAAAGGTAGACCTTCAAAGGTTGAAAGTGAGACAGATTGGTACTACAAAAACAAAGAATATGATAGACAATTTGATGAAAGGGCAGACAGAAATCAATATAAAATCAGATAGAAAAAAGCTCTTAAACTTTTCAGTTTAGGAGCTTTTTTTAGCAAATACATAAGATATTTTTAGAAACAATAGGGGGATAAATCTTTGAATTCTAGTAGTAAAGATAAAGTTAAAAAGATAGATAAAAACATAAAAGAAAAAGCTAAAAGCATTAGAAGAAACAATCTCATTATTTTGATAGTAATAATAATTACTGCTATTGCAATTTATTTTTCTTATCAAATATTTTCAAGATTGCTTATGGAAAAAATCGTTGATTCTGCTATAAGTAATATGAGAGAAATTTCAAAACATGATGAACAATCAATGGTTTCTGGCTTAGAGCATAGATGGCTTGATATAGAAGGCGTTTCTAAAGAAATAAGACAAAATAAATATCCTACAACATCTGAAATGCTTAAGAAATTAAATATAAAAGCAGAAACTATAAATTGCCTAGAAGTTGCTTTGATTACAGATACAGGAAAGGTTTTTAGCAGTACATATTCAGTTAAAGAAGACAAAGAATTATTAGAGTTATGTCAAAATTCTAAAGATAGATTCGCATATAGAAGAGATAGCAGTAATAATAGTGCAGTTGATACTAGAAAAGAAAAACTTGTAATTGGCTCAAAAATAGAAGATTTCACGATTGAAGATAATCATTTTGTATATGCAATTGGCTATTATGAGCTTGGAAATTTAACAGAAGAATTAAAAATTGAAAGTTATGATGGAAAAGGATATAGTAGCGTTATTGATCAAGATGGATATTATTTAGTTTCTGTATATCACAATGATAGTGCGTTTGAAAGAGACGATTTCTATACAGTAATTAGTAGAGAAGGCTTAGGTAATGGCTTAACTGTTGAAGATATTAAGAAAAAAGTCCAAAATAGAGAGAGTTTTGTTTTAGAGTATACTTTAGATTCTGAAGAGCGTATAATGGTTGCTACTCCTATGAAAGACGTTGATTGGTATTGTATAATGTCTGTGCCACTTTCTA
Source organism: uncultured Clostridia bacterium (assembly GCA_947627595.1). GTDB lineage: Bacteria > Bacillota > Clostridia > TANB77 > CAG-508 > Scatovivens. Next base: position 40,292 of record CANQWQ010000001.1, on the reverse strand, counting down.
TTTATAGAGAACAAAGTAGAGATATGTTACAAATGTTAACAGGCTTGATTTTAGCGGTATTAATCACTCTTGGAATTGTTATAATATTAATATTTAGAAATAGATATCAGAAAAATTCAATGAAATTTGAATTAAAACATAAAGATGAATTAGAAGAGGCTCTAGCACTTGCAGAACAAGCTAGTAGAGCTAAAACTACATTTTTAAATAATATGTCACATGATATTAGAACTCCAATGAACGCAATTATTGGTTATACAGCACTTGTAAAGAGTCATATTGATGAAAAAGAGCGCGTTGAAGATTATGTAGATAAAATCACTCAATCATCAAATCATTTACTTTCTTTGATAAATGATGTTCTAGATATGAGTAGAATTGAGTCTGGAAAAGTTAATATTGAAGAAAAAGAAGAAAACTTGGCAGACATTTTACATAGTATTAGAAATATTGTTCAAGCAGATGTTAAAGCTAAACAAATGGAATTTGTCATAGATACAGTTGATGTAATTGACGAAAATATTTATTGCGACAAATTAAGAATAAATCAAATTTTAATTAACCTTTTATCAAATGCAATAAAATTTACTGAACCAGGTGGAACAATCTCAATTAGAATTACTCAAAAACCTATATCTAAAAAGGGTTACGGAATTTATGAATTTAGAGTAAAAGACACTGGAATTGGAATCAGCAAAGAATTTCAAAAAGAGATTTTTGAACCATTTGCTAGAGAACGTAATTCTACAGTCAGTGGAATTCAAGGAACTGGTCTTGGAATGGCTATCACTAAAAATATCGTAGACATGATGGGTGGAGATATTAAACTTGAAAGTGATGTTGGAAAAGGAACAGAATTTATAGTTACTCTAGAATTGAGATTACAAGAAGATCATAAAGAAATTAAAGAGATAGAATATTTAAAAGATGTTCATGTCTTAGTTGTTGATGATGATATGGATTCTTGCCAAAGTATAGCACATATGTTAAGACAATTTGGTTTGAAACCTGATTGGACAATGTATGGAAAAGAGGCTGTTGTTCGTGCAAAAGAAGCAGAGCAGTTAAAAGAACAATATCAGATTTATATGATAGATTGGCTAATGCCTGATATGAACGGAATTGAGACAGCTAGAAGAATTCGTAAAATTGTAGGAAAATCAGCACCTATTATATTGCTTTCAGCTTATGATTGGGGAGAAATTGAAAAAGAAGCTAGAGAAGCTGGTGTTACTGAATTTATGAGTAAACCATTATTCCCATCTGACTTAGAAAAAATGTTAACAAAAATTTCTGGTAAAACTGAAGAAAAAGAGGAAAATACAGAAAAAGTTGATTTTGCAGGAAGAAGAATCCTTCTTGTTGAAGATAATATGATGAATAGAGAAATTGCTACAGAATATTTGCAAGATTTTGGCTTATTGGTTGAAACAGCCGAAGATGGAAAACAAGCTTGTGAAATACTAGAAAACTCAGAGCCTGGATATTTTGATGTTGTATTAATGGATATTCAAATGCCAATTATGAATGGATATGAAGCTACAAAAGCTATTCGTAAATTCAAAAATAAAGAAATAGCAAACATTCCAATTTTAGCTATGACAGCAAATGCTTTTGAAGAAGACAAGAAAGCAGCTAAAGAGGCTGGAATGAATGGCCATTTAGCAAAACCTATAGATGTTCCAAAATTAATAGAACAATTAAAAGAAATATTAAAATAAGGAGGCAAAAATGGGAAAAAAGGTAGGATTTATTTTATTACTTATTATTGCAGCTATAATAGGTGTTGGAAGTTATTTTTATCTTAATGGTGGAAATACTTCTAATAATCAAGTTTCAGAAAAGCCAAAAGTTAAATTAGTTATTAAAACACCTGTATTACAAATGGAATCAATTGTAGATGAAGAAATTGATGATGCATATGGTTTAATGAAAAAAGTAGCTAAAAAGTTTGAAGAACAATATACAGAAGCAGATGTTGATGTTGAAGTAATTCAATTTGAAAAATCTGAAGAAGACGACCAAATAGTTGGTTGCTATGGAAAAGATAATGCTGCAGACATTTTATTTGAAGAATATTTTAATATGTCAACATATGTTCATACAGGAAAAGTAGTTCCTTTAGATGATATAATTTCAACATCAATAAGAAATGATATTGATGAAAATTTCTGGGAAATTAGTAGTCTAAACGGAAAGACATATATGATGCCATTTTTAGGAATGCAAAACACATTATGTTATAACAAAGATATGTTTAGAAAAGCTGGACTTGAGAAATATATCTCTGATGAAGATGTAATTCAAAACTGGACATTAGAAGAATGGGACGAAATCTTGGCTGCTTTACAGAATAATTTAACTGATGAACAATATACAATGATGATGTATGCTAAAAACCAAATGGGCGACACGCATGTAATGACATTACTTCGTAGTAGAGGATGCGAATTTTTTGATGAAAATGGAAGAGTTAAATTAACTACACCAGAAGGAATTGAGGCTGTCCAATGGTTAATGGATTGCAATGAAAAAGGATATTTTCCTACAAATGCCGAGAATATAGAAATTAATGATTGCTATGATTTGTTCATGAATGGACAAATTGGACTTTATATAAATAATGCTGTTTTAAATGTTTCAATAAAAGAATCTGGAGTTGATTATGGTTTTGTTAATTTTCCATCAAAAGAGGGAAATGGCTTTTGTACAACATTTTTAACTGGATTCGAAGTTTTTGATAATGATGATGAAGAAAAATTAAAAGTTGCAAAAGACTTTGTAAAATTTGTTTATGAAAATGATGATATGTTAGCATATTCAGCAGGTTCAATTCCTTGTAGTAACAGAATTTCAGAAAAATATAAAGATCAACTTCAAGATTTACAAAAATGGATTGATAATACTCCAAACGGTTGGAACTTTACTGGAAATGCTCCAAACTGGAGAGGTGTTAGAAATATATTCTATCAAGATATAAAAGAATTATTATATGGTGAAAAGACTGCAGAAGAAATTGCAAAATTAATAGAAGACGATTGTAACAAAGCTATTGAAGAAGGTTACGAAAATAGCGTATTGCATGAATAAAAGGAAATAGAAAAGTTATGATAATAGATAGTTTTGATGATAAATCAGAAGCAATAATAAATCCAAAAATAACAGATAATTTAATAGAAGTAGATGCGTGTATAGTTACATTTTCATATGTAATAGAGAAATATGTTTTAGAAAACTTTGATTGTAAAAAGATAGGTGAATTTAAGTTTTCAACTGGAATTACACCAGTATATCAGATTGATTATAACAATAAAAAATTTGCTTTTTATAAAACTTATGTTGGCGCACCAGCTTGCGTAGGCTCAATTGAAGATACTTTAGCAGTTATTAAAACTAAAAAATATATAGTTTTTGGTGGAGCTGGCTGTTTAGATAAAGAGATTGCACATGGAAAAATAATGATTCCTACTGAAGCATATAGAGATGAGGGAACTTCTTATCATTATGCAAAAGCTGAAGATTATATAAAAATTAGAAATTTTGCTAAAGTAGAAGAATTTATGAAAGTAAAAAATATTCCGTATGTTCTTGGAAAAACATGGACAACAGATTCATTTTTTAGAGAAACAAAAAATAATTTTGAAAAGAGAAAAAGTGAAGGTTGTATATCAGTTGATATGGAATGTTCTGCAATACAAGCAATGTCTGATTTTAGAGGATTAGAGTTTTATACATTTTTTGCAAGCGGAGATTTATTAGATGCACCTGAATGGGATGAAAGAAAAGTAGAGGACGAATATAAAGGAACTCAACATGATTACCGATATTTTGATATTGCTATCAAATTAGCAAGTTATATAACAGATTAATTTACATAAAGCAAGCAATTAGTTGAAAATTGCTTGCTTTTGTGTTAAAATAGAAAAGTACGGTGAATTTTAAAATATTCAAATAAAGGAAGTGAGAAGATGGAAGAAAATAAAATGAATATCAACTGGTATCCAGGTCATATGGCAAAGACAAAAAAAGAGATATCTAATTCTATGCAAATAATTGATATTGTAATTGAGATTTTAGATGCTAGAATTCCTCTTTCAAGCAGAAATCCGGATATTCAATCAATTACTAAAAATAAAAAGAAAATCATTCTTTTAAATAAAATAGATTTAGCAAATGAAGCAATGACACAAAAATGGAAAGATTATTTTTCTAAAGAATGTGATGTTTGTATGTTGACAGATAGTAATTCTGGAAAAGGAATAAACCAAGTTTTAAAGAAAATAGAAGAGCTTATGGAAGAAGACAAGAAAAAGGCGGCTTTAAGAGGAAGAATAAACAAAACTACAAGAGTTATGATACTTGGAATTCCAAATGTTGGTAAATCTTCTTTCATCAACAGAGTTTCTAAAAGTAGCAAATTAGAGGTTGCTAACCGCCCAGGTGTAACTCGCCAAAATCAATGGATCAGAATAGGAAAAAATCAAGAGTTACTAGACACACCAGGTGTTTTATGGCCAAAGTTTGGAAGCAATGAAGTTGCTTTAAATTTAGCTTTTACTGGTACTATTAAAGATGATATTTTGGAGATCACTGAAATTGCTTTTGAATTATTGAAAAAACTTGAAAAATCATATAGTGAAAATATAATAGAAAGATATAAAATAACTGATGAAGAATTAGGCGAGATTAAAGCTGCATCAAATTATGTTTATGAGCTAATGAAGCTAATTGCTAGAAAAAGAGGAGCCTTAGTTTCTGGCGGAAAAGAAGATATGGAAAAAGTCGCTAGAATTATTTTAGATGATTTTAGAAATGGAAGAATAGGAAGGATAACTTTAGAAGAGGTTTAGAATGGATATATTTGAGAGAAACAAAGATATGTTAGATGTGAAGATGTTGTCACCACTTGTTTGGGCTTATGTTGGAGATAGTGTATATGAATTATATATAAGAACTCATCTTGTAAATTTTTCAAATGCGAAGCCACACAAGTTACATCTTGAAACAATCAAATTTGTTAAAGCAGAAGCACAAGCAAAGATTTTAGATAAGATATGGAATAGTTTAACAGAAGAGGAGCAAGAGATTTTTAAAAGAGGAAGAAATACAGAAAATCACCATTTGCCAAAGAATGGAAATGTCGCAGACTACAGTCACGCAACAGGTTTTGAGGCATTAATAGGTTATCTATATTTGTCAAAACAAGACGAAAGACTAGAAGAAATACTAAAATTATGTATTGACTAAAACACAAAAATATGGTATAAATAAATAGCTGTTTGAATAGTAATGGCCCCTTGGTCAAGCGGTTAAGACGTGGCCCTCTCAAGGCCAAATCATGGGTTCGATTCCCGTAGGGGTCACCATTAAATTTATTCAAACAGTGTTTTTTTATTAGCTATGAAAAAATTTTTAATATTAAGGTGGTACGTTGTTAGATGAATTCAAACAAGAAATTAATTAATTTTTTAAAATTGGTTTTCTTGATTGTTTTTACAGTATTGTTTGCTTGGTTTGTTGCTTTCTGCGTTGATTATAATCAATACAAAAAACTAAGAGCTCCAATTTTTGTAGTTGAATCACATAAAGAAGATAATGTTATCACATTTAATGGAATTTTTTATGAAGTAGAACAATATTTGCATACAACCGATTTAGGTTCAACTACTACGCTTGTGGTTGAAGAAAAAATGTATTTGTTTGGAAAAAGAATTTATTAAACTAAAAAATGTATTTGACAAAATAAATAAATGACTATATAATAATTATAGGAAATGACAAATCCACAAACGTGGTTTTGCCGTTATGATTATGTAAAAACACATCTACAACGGTCAAATTACAGATGTGTTTTTATTTTTTTATTTGCTCAAAATTATCACAAGTATAATTAATGCAAATACTATAATAGTTTCGGCAATTAAGCCAAACAAAAGGAAGTATATTATCGTTAATAAACTAGCTTCTATCATAGTACCACCTCCTTTCAGTAGCATAAGCTACATTAAGTAAGTGGCAAAACCACATCTGCTTTTTATCATTTCCTATGGACGGGATTATAAATCAAAGAAAAATAAAAATCAAGCGAACAAAACAAATTTTTTGATTATTTTTTATAAATTGATAATTACAATTTTTGTTATACTTTAAGCAAACAAATAGTGGTTTAGTAACTATTAGAAAAGGAAAATTAAAAATGATAATAAATACAGGTTGTAGAACAGATATACCAGCATTTTATTCAAAATGGTTAATGAATAGAATAAGAGAGGGTTTTGTTTATGTAAGAAATCCATATTATAAATCACAAGTTACAAAGTATAGTCTATCTCCAAATGTAGTAGATTGTCTTGCATTTTGTACTAAAAACCCAGAGCCAATGCTAAAATATTTAGATGAATTAGATGTATATAAACAATATTGGTTTGTTACAATAACACCTTATGGAAAAGATATAGAGCCAGTAGTTCCAGATAAAGAAAAAGTAATTGAGAGTTTTAAAAAATTGTCAGAGCATATTGGAGTTAATTCTATTGGATGGAGATATGATCCAATATTTATTGGAATGAGATATAATATAGAAAAACATATAGAAGCATTTGAAAAAATGGCTAAACAATTAAAAGGATATACTAAAGATGTAACTATTAGTTTTTTAGATTTATATGAAAAGGTAAAAAGAAATGCTCCTAATATTAGACCACCTACAAAAGATGAGACGATACAATTAGGAAAAGCATTTGCAAGAATAGGAAAAGAAAATGGAATGACAATTCATAGTTGTTGTGAAAAAACATATCTTGCAGAATATGGTATTGATTGCAAAGGTTGTATGAGTCAAGAAATAGTAGAAAAGGGAATAAAAACAAAACTAAATCCTCCAAAAAGAAAAAGCCTCAGGGAAGATTGTAATTGCTTAATGGGAAATGATATAGGAGCATATAATACTTGTGGGCATCTATGTAAATATTGCTATGCTAATGCAAATGCTGGTCTAGTTAGAGAAAATATGAAAAAACATATTCCTACATCTCCATTTTTAATTGGTGGAAATGAAGAAGGCGACAAAATCCACGATGCAAAACAAAAAAGTTGGAAAATAAATAAAGATGAACAGATTAGTTTGATATTTTAAAAAATTTGACAATTTTAGAATTTTTTGTTAAAATTTTACTGTTAAAAAATAAAAAAGACGACACATGTAGTGCTTTGCACGTAAATCTGATAACAGAGCTTTTTATATGTTACAAATTTACGTGCAAAAAATTATATGTGCTTTTTTGTCGTTTTTAGAAAGGAGATTAAAATGCCAGAAACAAAATTTCAAAGATTGATATTTGCATTAATAACAGTAATTATAACTGTGCCTTGCTTTGTTTTTTATTGTTCTTCTTATGAAGCAGGAGGATTTACAATTGATATAATAAAAAACTCTGCTATATTTATTCCAATTGAATTTATACTTGCATATTTATGTGAAATTTTTATAGGTAGTCCATTATCCGTAAAATTAGCACTAAAAGCAATGCCACCCCAGAAAAATTCTCCTATGATGGTAGAAACAGCAATAATATGTGCAACAGTAGGAATTATGTGCCCATTAATGAGTTTTTTAGCAACAATTTTATATAATGGAATTATTGCAGTTGGTATATATCATCAAATAAGTTTTTCATATTTTATGATAAATTTTATACCATTTTGGTTACAAAAAGTTGTATTAAATTTTCCATTTGCTTTGTTATCACAATTATTCTTTATACAACCTCTTACAAGAACAATATTTAAAAATATCTTTGCAAAAAAATCAAAAGAATATAATATTGAAAATGAGCAAGAATTGATTGAATCTACAGAAACAATTCCATCAGATATAGCACAGTAGATGTAAAGCAAGCATAATTAAATATTAAAAAAATAAGAAGACATTAATTAAGTTGTTAATATCTTCTTTATTTTTTATTTTAAATAATATATAATTACTTTAGCAAATTACAATTTGTATGAAAATAGGAGAATTATTTATGAATCGTATATGTATAATTGGAGGTAGTGGCACTGGAAAAACAACATTAGCAAATAACTTGGGAAAAAAATTAAATTTACCTATATATCATATAGACGGTATTAATTATTTACAAAATTGGGAAATACGAGATAAAAACGAGAGAGATAAAATTATCTTACAAAAAACAGAAGAGGAAAATTGGATTATAGATGGAACATATCATTCTACATTGAAAGAACGTTTAGAAAAAGCAGATTACATAATTTATTTAGATTATTCTACTATTGCACAGATAAAAGGCGTTTTAGAGAGATTTATAAAAAATAGTGGAAAAGAGAAGAAAGAAATTCCAGGTTGCAATGAAAAAATGGATTGGAAATTCTTTTGGTGGGTAGTTAAATGGAGAAAAAATAAAAGGCCAACTATTATCGAGAGTATAAAAGAAATTGATAGTAATAAAATTTATATTTTTAAGTCAAGAAGACAGTTAAATAAATGGTATAAAGAAAAATTTAAAGAAAAAATAAAATGTTGAATAAATTACAATTTTGTAAAACAAATATAAAAATCTTTTTTGGCTTTACATAGATTTGTTGGTATGATATAATTCAAAAAATTTAAAAGGAAAGGATGATGCAATATGAAAAAAAGCATACTAACAAAAAAAGAAGCAGAATGTTTAATGGAAGAAAATTCACCATTATACATTTACAGTGAAGAGGAGATAAGAAAAAACATAAAACGCTTGAAACAGGCATTTTCTTGGAACAAAGGCTTCAGAGAGTATTTTGCAGTTAAAGCAAATCCTATTCCAGATTTATTAGAGATTTTTGCTCAAGAAGGCTGTGGATTTGATTGCTCATCAGACACAGAATTAACATTAGCATCTTGTATTAATGCACCAATTATGTTCTCATCAAATGTTACACCAGCAGAGGAATTTATACATTGTAAAGAACTAGGAGGTATTATAAATTTAGATGATTTATCACATGTTGATTTTTTAGCAAAAACTGCAGGAATACCTGAAACAATTTGCTGTAGATATAATTCAGGAGGAAATTTTGATGTTTCACCAAATTGTATGGGAACACCAGGAGATGCAAAATATGGAATGACAAAACCACAAATTTTTGAAGCATTTGAAAAACTAAAAAAATTAGGAGCTAAAAATTTTGGACTTCATGCGTTTTTAGCAAGTAACACACTTACGAATTATTATTATCCAAAACTTGCTAGAGAACTTTTTACACTTGCTGTCCAATTAAAAAATAAATTAGATGTAAACATAACATTTATTAATTTATCAGGTGGAATAGGAGTTCCATATTTACCAGATGAAGAAGAAAATGATATTTTCTTAATTTCTGAACTAGTAAAGAAAGAATATGATGAAATATTAGTTCCAGAAAACATGGAGCCTGCAATATATACAGAGTTAGGAAGATACATGTTAGCTCCATATGGACAATTAGTTACCAAAGTCTTACATAAAAAAGATATATATAAACAATATGTCGGATGTGATGCTTGTGCCGTAAACCTAATGCGCCCAGCGATGTATGGAGCATATCATCACATAATCGTGCTTGGAAAAGAAAATATGCCATTAGATCACAAATATGATGTAACAGGTTCACTTTGTGAAAACAATGATAAATTTGCTGTAGATAGGATGCTTCCGCAAATTGATATAGGAGATATACTTGTTATATGCGATGCTGGAGCACATGGCTCTGCAATGGGATATAATTATAATGGAAAATTATATTGCGCAGAATATCTAAAAACAATTGATGGCAAATTCAAACTTATAAAAAGAGCTCAAACACCAAAAGATTATTTTGCTACATTTAGGATAGATCCAGAAACAGGAGAAGAGCGTTGGTAAATAAATTAAAAGCAAGTAAATATTTACATTTACTTGCTTTTTTGTTATACTTGAGTTGTCAAAAATTTCTTTAAAAGAAAGCGAGAAAATAATGAAAGTATTGTTTGCAACGACAAACCCTGCAAAAGTTAAAAAATATGCTGATAAACTAAAAGAAAATGATATAGATTTACTAACAATTAAAGATTTAGGAATTAATCTTCATGTAGATGAAAGTGGAAAAAATGCCATAGAAAACGCTTACATAAAAGCTAAAGCATATTATGACGAAACTAAAATGATAACTATCGGAATGGACAATAACTTATATATTGAGGGCTTGCCAGAAGAAAAACAACCAGGAACACATGTTAGAAGAGTTGGCGGAAAAGAGCTTACAGATGACGAAATGCTTGATTATTATCTAAATTTAGTTAAAGAATATGGCGGAAAGCTTAAGGCTAAATGGATTTACGGAATGGTTATATATGACGGAAAAGAGCCAAAAGAATATAGTTGGGAAAAGGGCCATTTCTATTTTGTAGATACTCCTTGTGAAAAGAGAAACCCAGGTTATCCGTTAGATTCAATGTCAATTATGCCAGAGTGCAATAAATATTTTGTTGATTTAACTGAAGAAGATAGAAATAAAGACAAAGAAAATTACAATGAAGATGGCGTTATTGAATTTATCGTAAATAGTTGTAAATAAAGGAATTTAGAATGAACACATTAGAATATTTAAATAAAGAAATAAAAGTAAAAATTGATAGAAAAATGGGAAGTAAACACCCAAAACATGACTTTATTTATCCAGTAAATTATGGCTTTGTTCCAAATACAGTTAGTGGTGACGGAGAAGAGCTTGATTGCTATGTTTTAGGAGTTTTTGAACCAATCGAAGAATTTACAGGAACTTGCATTGCTGTAATTCATAGAACAAATGATAATGACGATAAATTAATTGTTGTTCCAAAAGATGAAAATTACAGTGATGACCAAATTGAGGCTTTGACAGAGTTTCAAGAAAGATTTTTTAAACACGAAATTATAAGAAAATAAATTTTATGGAATTAAAAATTTAATTGTGATAATATTAATAAAAATAAGGAGGAATTTTTATGAGAAAAAATATTAAAACTACAGAGGCAATTTTTCCAATGCCAGTATTGATGGTTGCAATATATAATGACGACGGAAGTGTAGATGTTATGAACGCAGCTTGGGGAACAATGTTAGATAGAGATATGGTTATTTTAAATTTAACCGAAACACATAAAACTGTTAAGAACATTAAAGAAAGAAAAGCTTTCACAGTAAGCATTGCAGACAGTAAGCACGTTGTAGAAGCTGATTATTTTGGAGTTGTATCAGGAAACAATACACCAAATAAATTTGAAAATTCTGGACTAACAGTTACAAAATCAGAAAATGTAGATGCGCCAATTATAAATGAATTTCCAATTTGCTTTGAGTGCGAATTCGTTGAATATCAAGATGATGAATATGGTGCAGGCGTAGTTGGAAAGGTTGTTAATGTAACAGCTGACGATAGTGTAATGAACGAAGATAAAGTAGATATTGAAAAAGTAAGTGCAATAGCATTTGATCCATATACACACGGATATTACAAAGTAACTGAAAGAGTAGGCGAAGCATTTAAAGATGGATTGAAATTGAAGAAATAATAGTGTATAATAAATAAATGTAAGGAGTGAGAAAATTATGGTTTATACACTTTGTAAATATCCAGATGAAACAGAAGTTGTTTTTTCAGATATTAGAAAAAAAGATAATGGAGAAGAATATATAAGAGTTTCATTTGAAAGGCCTACTGAAAAAGGTTTTGATACAGTTGTTTTTGAATTACCTAGCTATGAGATAGTTGAAAAAGACGGAAACTATTCAGATGAAGAAATAGAAGAATTTAGACAAATAGTAGAAAGAGGAGCACATCTGTTTTTTAAATATGCTCGTGAAGGAGGTCTTAAACTTGCCTAATTTATTTGAAGTAATGCGGATATAAAATATATTTTTGGTCAAATGAATTTGACGAACCAATTCACGTTCATATTTCAAAAGGAAAACCAGTTAAAAATTCTACTAAAGTTTGGCTAACTAAAAGTGGTAAATGCATATTAGCTAGCAATTCAAGTCGTATTTCTAATCAAGATTTAAGTAGGTTATTTGAAATTATTGAATTAAACTATTTTAGAATTATTGCTAAATGGAAAGAAACTCAAGGAAAAGATGAAATTAAATTTTATTGTTAAAATAATAAATAAAGCAAGTAATTATTTACAATTACTTGCTTTTTTGTTATACTTGATTTGTAAAAATTTCTTAAAAAGTAAGAAATAAAATAAGGGGTGTTATTTATGGAAGAATTAAAAGTAGTATGGAAAGACAGAAAAAGACCAATATTTGGATTGCCATTATCATTTACAAAATATAAACTTTTAGAAGATAAAATCTTGATAGATACAGGATTACTTTCAACTAAACAAGAAGAAGTAAAACTATATAGAATAATGGATGTAACTTTAAGACGTTCATTATGGCAAAGAATATTTGGAGTAGGAACTATTCATTGTTGCTCAGCTGATAAAACATCACCAGAATTTGATATATTAGATATAAAGAAACCATTTGAAGTAAAAGAAATGATTTCAAAAATGGCAGAAGAACAAAGAGATAAAAAACGTATCACAGGAAGAGAAATTTTTGCAGATACTGATGATGATAATGATGACGACGATGATGAGTTAGATGATGTGCATTAATAAAAATAAAATTATGTAAAAATAGTCAAAAGAGGAAATTATGATTAGTTTTGCTAATAAACAAAAATATTTAGAAGAATTAAATAAACTATCATTTGCAATTTTGCTTGCTAAAGTTAAAGGTGTAGACTTAGAAGATGTTTCAAAAAGACTTGAAACTTTAAAAACTAAAATTGAAAGCGAAAATGATATAACTTTAGAAGAAACTATAAAATCAAGTGAAGAAATAAATCTTACTTTAGATCATTTTTCTGAAACAGATATTGCTATGGAAATTAGCGAAATTAGAGTAGCTATTCCAGAAAGATTTTTAAGCTTATCTGATATGAGAGAAAAAGATGACGAAACAATCTGTAAAGAAGTCATTCAAGCTGATCCAAATCTTTTAAAATATATTCCACTTGAAATTATAAAAAAAGATCCAAGTTTCTGGGAATTATATTTTGCTGCAAAAGGAATAGATATTAAGCTATTCTTAAGTTTTGATAAAAAAATTAGCCAAAATCTTAAAGATATGATAAAAGATGGAGCAGATGACCCAAATGTTGCTTTAGCTGTTCATACAAAGCGATTAGAAGATGATGAAAAGAAAAGATCTTATAGATATACTCCTAAAGAAAAAGATGAATATTCTCAAGAAGAAATGCTAGAAATGATGGGAAAAGTAGAAAGTGGAGAGATGTATTTTTCAAATCTTCCGCTAAAAGTTAGAATCGCTAATCCTGAATTTTGCAAAAAGATGGCAAGAGTTGATTTTGAAAATGTTCATAATATTTCAAAAGAAGTATTTATAAATGATCAAAAATGGGCAATGGATGCTTGTAAAAGCCTTGGAAGAGGCGTGTTTATGTACATCCCTGATGAAGTAAAATTAGATAATCCAGAATGGGCAATAGATTTTGTTACAAAAGAAGGAGTTAGATTTATTAGTTATTTACCAGAAGAATTGGTTTTAAATAATGAAGAATGGGCAATGAAAATGGTTGAAACAAAGCCTTTTTCTGTAACTTATTCTCCAGCACGTCTTAGATTAGATAATCCTGATTGGGTTAAAAAAGTCTTAGGAACACTTGGCTATGATACTTCAGAATTTGCACCATATGTCTATTTGGCTGATAAAAACGAATATTCTAAAGGAAAATTAAGCAAATTTGCTGGAAAATATGTCTCTGATTTTTATTTAGGTGAGTTAAATTTAGAAGAGATGCAAAGAGAATTTCCAACAGAACGATCACATATAATGGACTCTGATAATCTTTTGTCAAGAGTTCAAATCATGAGAAACATATATCTTAAAATTAGAAATATGAGTGGAGGCAGTAGGAGAAATTTCCTAGAAAGAGCAAATTCTTTAACAGAAAGATTTTTAGCAGTTCAAGGAAAAGATTTGCCTGAAAATGATGAAACTCTAAGAAACCTTATAAATGAAATTGCTTCATTGGAATTAGAATGTATGAGCCATGAAGTTAGAGAAAAAGATAAAACAATATCTAGAGCAATATATTCAGATATAAGAAGAGAAATATTGCCTAGAATACAGCAAATTGAAAGAATGAACCCAATTTTAGCAGAAAAATATAAAGAAATTTTAAGATTATCTGATGAAAAAGCTAGAAGTATAGGAATAGTTCCTAGCGAAGGAGTAGATTTAGAAAGAGAAGTTGATTTTTACTTAAAGTCTAATCTTTCACAAGATACAGAAGAAAAGCCAAAAAGAACACTTAGAAGAGGATTTTTAAAAGGTTTAGTTGGAAAAGTATTTGGTTCTAAGAAAGAAAGGTTAGTGGAGGAAAATGACGACAATGAACAAAGATAAAATAATCAAAGGCTTAGCTTATGATGGTAGAGTTAATATAATTGCAATAGAATCAACTAATATTTGCGAAGAAGCTAGAAAAATTCATAGCTTAAGTCCAGTTGCAACAGCAGCTTTTGGGCGTTTGTTAACAATAACTGCTTTAATTGGATGTGAAATGAAATCAGAAGAAAATAAGCTTACAATTCAAGTTAAAGGAAATGGACCAATTGGAACAATGTTTACAGTTAGTGACAATACACCAATTGTTAAAGGATATGTTATAAATCCAGCTGTCGATTTACCTTTAAATGAGTTCGGAAAACTAGATGTTGCAGGCTGTGTCGGAACAGAAGGATTTATTTACGTCACAAAAGATATTGGCTTAAAAGATCCATATATCGGAATAAGTCCAATTGTTTCAGGTGAGCTTGGAGAAGATTTTGCGAATTATTTCTTAAATTCTGAGCAAACTAATTCTGCGGTAGCTCTAGGAGTTTTAGTTGATAAAAATGGAGTTAGAAAAGCTGGTGGATATATTATAAATCTTATGCCAGATGCAAAGCAAGAAGATATTTTTGCTTTAGAAAGAGCTATTTTTGAGGCTGGAAGTGTTTCAAAAATGCTTGAAAATAATTTATCAATTGAAGAATTAGCAATGAAAGCAACAGGAGATAAAAAGCTAAAAATAATTGAAAGAAATGACTCACCAAAATATGAATGTGATTGCAACAAAGATAGAATGGAAAAAGCTTTAATCACTTTAGGAAAAGATGAGCTTCAAAAAATTATTGATGAAGATGGTGGACTAGAAACTTCTTGCCACTTCTGTAATAAGAAATATCAATTTAGTAAAGAAGAGCTTTTAAACTTAATTAAAAATTTAAAATAAAAACTATTGAAAAATTGAAAAAAGTGTTATAAAATGACAATATCAAAAATTTAGGAGGTTGTTTATGGAAAATATAAAAGGTACAAAAACAGAGAAAAACTTAATGGAAGCTTTTGCTGGAGAATCACAAGCTAGAAACAAATATACTTATTTTGCTAGTAAAGCTAGAAAAGAAGGATATGAACAAATAGCTGCTATTTTTGAAGAAACAGCTAATAATGAAAAAGAACATGCAAAAATCTGGTTCAAATTATTAAATGATGGAGATATTCCTACAACAACTGTAAACTTAAAAGCAGCTGCTGAAGGCGAAAACTTTGAATGGACAGATATGTATGCTAGAATGGCTAAAGAAGCTAAAGAAGAAGGATTTGATAGAATTGCATTTTTATTTGAAGCTGTTGGAAAAATCGAAAAAGAACATGAAGAAAGATATAAAAAATTATTAGCAAATGTTGAAGGTGACTTAGTATTTAGTAAAGATGGAGACAAAGTTTGGGTTTGTAGAAATTGCGGACATGTTGTTATTGGAAAACAAGCTCCAGAAGTTTGCCCAGTTTGCTCACATCCAAAAGCATTCTTTGAAGTAAAAGCTGATAATTATTAATATTTACTTTGAAAAATACTTATTAATTTCAAATAATATAAACTAAAAAGAAGAAGTTAACTTTTAAGTGAAGTTAACTTCTCTTTTTTATAAAAATTTATTTACTTTTTTTGGCATCTATTATATAATTAATAAGTAATAATGGTTTTAAAAAGGTGGTTTTTTTATGGCAAAAATGCAAACTTTTACAATATATGTATTAATTATAATAAGTTTTTTCATTTTATCAAATTTCTTAGAAGGACAACTTATAGAGCAAATGTATAAGCCCCTAAGTGGAAGTACTAAAGAAGAATTTAGCTATAATGGTGAAAAAACAGATTTAGACCTTGAAGTAATTGATGCTAAAGCTACTAGAATGAACGGTGTTCTAACAGTTAGAGTTACAAATAACACTAGTCAAAAAATCGATAAAGCTTATTTAAGAACTGATTTATTCGCTAAAAAAGATATTAAAGCATTAGTTAGATATATTGAAATTAATGATTTAGAGCCAGGTCAATCAAAAGACTATAAACTTAAGTTTAGAGCCGGATATGTAGATACATATAAAGTTGCTGTAAAAGAAGACTTTCCAGATGAAGACTATATCTTTGAAATATTTGGTTATGAGATAAATACAAAAAGTATATTTGGACTTGATTTAAGCAAATATATTGATGCACAAGCAATCAAACAAGCCGGATTTAATGGAATCACATCAGTATTTGAATTTTTCGGAAAGATTGGTCACAGATTTGTAGTAGCTGCACAAAGTGTTCCATGGTGGGGATATGTTGGTGCTTTAGCTATAATCGCTGGAATTATTTAAAAAGAGGTTAAGTTTATGGAAAATAGCAAAAAATTATTTTTAGAAGAAAAAGCAAATAGTATTAGAAAAAATATTATTAATCTTGTATATAAAGCAGGTTCTGGACATCCAGGTGGTTCACTCTCAATAGCAGATATTATAACTTATTTATATTTTGAAGAATTAAATGTAAATCCTAAAAATCCACAAAATCCTGAGAGAGATAGATTTGTTTTATCAAAAGGACATTGTGCTCCAGCTTTATATTCAGCTTTAATGGAAAAAGAATTTTTTGCTAAAACTAATATAGAAGATTTTAGACAAGTAAATGGAATTTTACAAGGACATCCAGATATGAAACATATTCCAGGAGTCGATATGACTACAGGTTCTTTAGGACAAGGTCTATCAGCTTCTGTTGGAATGGCAATAGCTGGAAAATTAGATAATAAAAATTACAGAGTTTATTGTGTTTTAGGTGATGGAGAAATTGAAGAAGGCCAAATTTGGGAAGCTGCAATGTCTGCTAGTCACTATAAATTAGATAATCTTTGTGCAATAGTTGATAATAATAATTTACAAATAGATGGTGAAATTGGAAAAGTAATGAGCCCATATCCAATTGATAAAAAGTTTGAAAGTTTTGGGTTTAACGTAATTCAAATAG
Organism: uncultured Clostridia bacterium; assembly: GCA_947627595.1. Classification (GTDB taxonomy): domain Bacteria; phylum Bacillota; class Clostridia; order TANB77; family CAG-508; genus Scatovivens. The sequence goes on along the minus strand of CANQWQ010000001.1, from coordinate 22,880 downwards.
ATGGACATAATTTTGATGAAATAGAAGAGGCACTTGAAAATAGTAAGAAATGTAAAGGAAAGCCAACAGTTATAATCGCTAAAACAATTAAAGGAAAAGGTATTTCTTATATGGAAGATAAAGCTGAATGGCACGGAAAAGCTCCAAATGAAGAACAATATAATATAGCAATTCAAGAATTGGAGGGAAAATAGATGAACAAAGACGTAAAAATCGCTACAAGAGCTAGTTTTGGCGAAGCTTTAAAAGAGCTTGGAGATGAAAATGAAAATATTGTTGTTTTAGACGCAGATTTAAGTGGTGCTACAAAAACAAGCTCTTTTGCAAAAGCACATCCAGATAGATTTTTTGATATGGGAATAGCTGAAAGTAATATGATGGCTGTAGCTTCTGGAATGGCTTCATGTGGGAAAATTCCATTTGCAGCTTCATTCGCGGTTTTTTCAACAGGTAGAGCTTATGATCAATTAAGAGCTAGCATCGCTTATCCAAATCAAAATGTAAAAGTTGTTGGAACTCACTATGGTTTAACAGTTGGGGAAGATGGTGCTACACACCAAATGCTTGAAGATATAAGCTTAGTTAGAGGTTTACCTAATTTTACAATTTTTGCTCCTTCTGATGATATAAGTTCTAAATGGGCAGTAAAAGAAGCAGCAAAAATTAAAGGTCCAGTTTATTTAAGATTTTGTAGATTAGCTACTCCTGTTATATATGATGAAAATCAAAAATTTGAACTTGGAAAAGGAATTTGTTTTGGAGATGGCAAAGATGCTACTGTTTTTGCTACAGGTGATATGGTTTGCAAAGCTTTAGAAGCAAAAGAAATTCTCGAAAAAGAAAATATAAATATAAGAGTTGTAGATTTTCATACAATAAAACCTATAGATAAAGAGCTTATTTTGAAATGTGCTAAAGAAACCGACAAGTTAATTTCTATCGAAGATCACAGTGTATATGGTGGTTTAGGAGATATGATTTCAGACGTTTTAATTTCAGAATATCCAAAGAAATTAATCAAGATGGGTGTAAGAGATGAATTTGGAAAATCTGGCAAAGCAGAAGAGGTTTTAAAAGCTTACGGATTAACAGCTGAAAAAATCGTCGAGAATATAAGATAAATGTAAAACCAATAGAATTTTTGAAGAAAATTCTATTGATTTTTTTTACCTTTAATAGTATGATAATTAAGAAAGATTATAAAAATATATAAGGAAGGAATATTCCAAATGATTGAATTTAAAAATGTTTCAAAGGTTTATGATACTGGAACAGAAGCTGTTCATGACGCTACTTTCACTATAGAGAAGGGCGAGTTTGCCTTTTTAGTTGGACAATCTGGTTCAGGAAAATCAACATTGATAAAGTTAATATTAAAAGAAGAAGAAGCTTCAAAAGGAAATATAATTATAAATGGAAAAGATATTACATATTTAAGAAAAAATAGAATACCATTTTTGCGTAGAAGTATGGGAGTAGTTTTCCAAGATTTCAGACTTTTACCAGATAAAACAGTTTATGAGAATGTTGCTTTTGCAATGCACATTGTTAGAGCTGCACCAAAACACATTAGAAGACAAGTTCCAATGGTACTTTCATTAGTTGGCTTAGGGAATAAAGCAAAAATGTACCCTAATGAATTATCAGGTGGTGAGCAACAAAGAGTTGCACTTGCTCGTGCTTTAGTTAATAATCCATCTATGATAATTGCAGACGAGCCAACTCGGAAACCTAGACCCTGATACTGCTTGGGAAATTATGAAATTATTAAATGAAATTAATGCTAGAGGAACTACAGTTGTTATGGCTACACATGCTAAAGATATAGTTAATAAAATGAAGAAAAGAGTTATCCAAATAGAAAAAGGAAAAATTATCAGAGATGACAAAAAAGGAGGGTACAGCGGTGAATAGTTTTTATTTAATAAATGAAGGTTTTAAAAACATATTTAAAAACAAAAAATCTAGCTTTACTTCTCTACTTACAATGATATGCGCAATGTTCATCTTTGGAGTAGCATTTGCAATTGGAGAAAACGCAAACTCTGTTGTAGAACAGGTTTCAAAGAAACAAGGTATCCAAGTTTATATGGTTACAGATGCAACAGATGAAGAGATAAATCAATTAAAATCAGATATTTGGAACATAGGAACAGATAAAATTCAAAAAGTTGAATTTGTTTCAAAACAACAAGCACTTGAAGAAATGAAAACAAGTTTTGAAGATAATGAATGGATTTTCGAAGGATATGAAGGAGAAAATAATATTTTCCCAGTTTCATACATAATCCATTTAACAGATCTTTCTTATACAGGGGAAGTTGAGGAAAAACTTTCTCAAATGGACAATATTGATGATATTAGAAGTAGTAACAAAGTTATAGATACTTTAATTAAAATAGCTCGTGGTGTTAGAATTGCGGTTATGGTAATATTTGTTTTATTGATAATAATGGCTGTTACAATCATTTCAAATACAATTAAACTTACTGTTCATAGTAGAAGAAAAGAAATTTCTATTATGAAATATGTTGGAGCTACAAATGGATTTATTCGAGGTCCATTTATAGTCGAAGGTATTTTAATCGGTTTATGTGCAGCAGTTATTACAATTGTTGCTGTTGGAATATCATATAGTGTTATTGTTGAAAAAATGGCAACATCAGATGCTTTACAAACAATGGGAATAACACTTATGCCATTTAGTCAGATTGCTAATGTTATAGCACTTGTATTTTTAGGATTAGGTGTTGGAATAGGAATCATAGGAAGTATGGTTTCAATGAAAAAATACCTAGAAGTTTAATTAAATAAAAATAAAATTAAGGAGGGAAAAATTATAATGCGAAAAAAATTATATAAGATTTTAGTAGTTATAATAATTTTTATCCTTCTTTTTTCATGCACTTTTAGAATTGGAATAAGTTTTGCAGAAAGTGAACCAGTTCAAGATGAAACAGTTATTGGCGGTGGACAAGAAAGCGAACAACCAGAAAATCAAACAGAAGAAAAAAACGAATATGAGCAACAATTAGAAGGACTAGAGAGCGAAAAAAGTAATCTAGAAAATCAAATTCTTGCAAATGAAGCACAGATAGGAGTTGTAGAAGGCGTTTTATCAGAAACACTAGAAGAGATTGAAAAATTATCTACACAAATAGAGCAGAAAAGAAGAGAAATATCAAATTTAGAATTTCAAGAAAAATCATTAATGAAACTTGTTGAAGAAGAAGAGGCAAAATTAGAAAAAATAAATAAAAGATATAAAGAAGAAAAAGCATTGCTTGAAAAAAGATTAGTTGTAATGTATGAAATGGGAAGGATGAGCGCTTTAGAATTATTCTTAACTTCAAAGAGTTTATCTAACTTTTTGTCTAGATATTTCTTGCTTTCTGAAATTGGTGAAGCTGATCAAAAACTTGTAAACAATGTAAAAAAAGATAAAACTCAAACAGAAAACATCTCAAAATCTCTACAAGAGAAAAAAGAAGAATTAGAGCAAGATAAATTAGACAAAGAAAAATTTGAGATTTCTTTAAATAATATGGAAATCTTGAAAACCAATAAGATGGCTAGTTTGAACCAAGAAGAATTTCAGTTATATCAAGAAATAGAAAATTATAGACAAGAAATTGCAAATATTGAAGCAGAAATAAAAGAAGTTGCACTTAAAAATTTAGGTGAAAAATATATTGGTGGAAAGTTTATTTGGCCAACACCAGGATATACAACTATTACATCACAGTTTGGAATGAGAGTTCATCCAATAACTGGAATTTATAAATTACACTCTGGAACAGATATTGGAGCCCCATATGGTGCAAACTTTTTAGCTGCAAATGATGGAGTTGTAGTTAAAGCAGGTTATAATTCTGCGTACGGAAATATGGTTATGATTGACCATGGTGGAGGAGTTGTTACTTTATATGCACATGGTTCATCAATAGAAGTTAAAGAAGGAGACGTTGTTAGACAAGGCCAGACAGTTTTAAAAGTTGGAATGACTGGATATGCTACAGGTCCACATGCGCATTTTGAAATTATTTTAAATGGCCAATATTTAAATCCATTAGATTATATTTCACCTGATAATGGCGAAAGTAAAGAAAATGCGGATATAGAAAGTTTAATTACTCCTCAAAATTAAATTTAAAAGCCGAGAGGAAAGAATTATATGGAAAAGAATTTTAAAATATTAATTGCATATATTTTTATAAGCCTTTTGGTTTTAGTTCTTGGAATTAATGTGTTTGCTGTTACAGAAGAAGAGTTAAGAAATAAACAAGATGAGATAAATCAAAAAATTGAAAGCACAAATACTGAAATAGCCGGAATAAAAGAAAACATGACAGATAGCTTAGATCAGATAAATAGATTAAATGTTCAAATTAAAGAATGTGAAGATGCTCTAGCTACTACGACAGGTCAGCTAGATACATTAACAAAAGATTTAGATGAAAAGAAAAAAGAATTAGAAATTGCTCAAGAAAATTATAATAAACAAAAAGAACTTGTAGATAAAAGATTAATAACAATCTACGAAAACAAGAATATGACTTATTTAGAGGTATTACTAGGTTCTAGAAGTTTTAGTGATTTTTTGACAAGATATTATATATTAGAAGAACTTGCTAAATATGATAATAAATTCTTACAAAGCTTAGAAGTTTATAGTGATGCTGTTGAAATAAAAAATGGTATAGTGGAATCTAAAAAAACGGAAGTTGAAAATACTAAAAATACTCTAGAAGCCAAAGCTGGCGCAATGGAAGTATTGCTTAATGATAAAACACATCTTATTTCAACTTTAAGCGAAAAAGAAAAAGAATTAAATAATGAACTTGAACAATTTGAAATTGATAAAAAAGAGATTGAAAAAGAGTTAATAGAATATCTTAGAGCAAACCCTAGTTCAAGAAATTTAAAACCTAGCGAATCAGGTTATATTTGCCCTTTACCAGGAAAATCTAGAGCAGATATAACAACTGGTTTTAATGGATATGCGGGCCACACAGGTGTTGATTTTGCAACACCACTTGGAACTGATGTATTAGCAGTTAAAGATGGAACTGTTGTTATTTCAAATGCTTTGAAATATTCAAATGGGAATTATAGAAGTTATGGCGAATATATTGTTATTGATCACCATGATGGAACTATGACACTTTATGCTCATGGAACACCTAATTCTAGGGTAGTTCAAGTAAATGATGAGGTAGTTCAGCGGACAAGTAATAATGAAATCTGGTTCAACTGGAAACTCTACTGGACCACATTTACATTTTGAAGTTAGAAAAAATGGAAAATGCGTTGAACCTAGTCAATATTTACCTTAAAACATAATTATAGAAAAGAGGACAAAATGGAAGAAGATAAAAAAGAGAAAGAGAAGAAATTAGAAGAAGAGTTTGAAGAAGAATTAGCTTATAGAAAAAAAGAGTGGATTTCAAACACTATTTTAGCGCTTATTATTGCGATTTTAGCAACTGCAGCTTTTGCATCTATTATTACTATGAATATAATAAATCAAAAGAAGGGACAAAAATTTGTAGCCTCAACTTATGATGTAAAAAAAGGTGAAAAAACTACTGCAACTAATGCAATTGGTGAGATATCTGATGCATTAACAAGTTTTGCTGAAATTATTGATCAAGAATATGTTGGTGAAATTGATAAAAAAACATTGACAGATGAAACCATAAAAGGCTTCGTAAAAGGACTTGGAGACGATTATTCAGAATATATGACTACTGAAGAATGGTCTGAATATCAACAAGATGCTCTTGGAAATTATAGTGGCGTCGGAGTTGAAATAATGCAAGCTGATAATGGATATGCTATTATCACAAATGTTATAAAAGATAGTCCAGCAGAAGCAGCTGGTGTTCAACAAGGTGACTATATTGTAGGAATAAATGGAGAATCTGTTAGTGGAGAAACTACAGCTGATATTTCTAAGAAAGTAAAAGGTGAGACTGGAACAAAAGTTACTTTAAATATTTTAAGAGAAGGAGCTGAAAATCTTCTTGAATTTGAACTAGAAAGACAAACTATTAGAGTTTACCATGTTGAAGGAAAAATGCTAGAAGATGATATAGGTTATATTTATTTTAGTACATTTGATGATGGATGTGCTGAAGAATTTGAAAAAGAAACAGACAATTTAGTTAATCAAGGAGCTAAAAAATTAATTTTAGATTTAAGATATAATACTGGTGGAGCTGTTGATCAAGCTTTAAAAATATTAGACTTATTCTTAGAAAAAGGCCAGATAGAAGTAATAACAAATTCTGCAGACGGAACTAAAGTAACTATTGCTTCAGAAACAGATAAAAAATATAATTTCGAAAAAATAGTTATTCTTATGAATAAATATACTGCTAGTGCTTCAGAAATTGTAGCTGGAGCTATGATTGACAATGATTTAGCAAAAACTGTTGGTGAAAAATCTTTTGGAAAAGGTGTAATGCAAAGTGTATTTACACTATTAGACGGAAGCGTATTAAAACTAACAACACAAGAATATAATACTCCAAAAGGTACTAAAATTCATGGAGTTGGAATTACTCCTGATTATGAAGTAGAATTAGGTGAAAATATAGAAGAAGATAATCAATTAGAAAAAGCAAAAGCCGTCATTAAAGGAGAAGAATAAAATGTTAGAAGTAGAGAATGTGACAAAAGAATTTGGAACTAAAAAAGCTGTAAACGGTCTTACATTTAAACTAGAAGATGGAAGGATTTTAGGCTTAGTTGGAAGAAATGGTGCTGGAAAGTCTACTACTTTTAGAATGATTTTACAGATAATTGAGCCAACAGAAGGAAAGATTTTATATAATGGAAGAAAAATTGACCAAGAAGATTTAGATAAATTTGGCTATCTTCCAGAAGAGGGAAGTTTAATTCCATCTTATACAGTTTTAGACCTTTGCAAATATTATGGAAGTTTAAAACTTATGGATTCTAAAGAGATTAGAACAAAACTAATATCTTGGCTTGAGAAATTTCATATAGAAGAATATTTAAATAAAAAAGTTAAAGATTTATCAAAAGGAAATCGTCAAAAAATTCAATTTATAGTTTCTAATTTGCATGATCCAGACTTTTTGATATTAGATGAACCATTTTCAGGGTTAGATCCAATAAGTGTTGAAGAACTTAAAAAATGTATATTAGAGTTAAAAGAAAAAGGAAAGACTATAATATTTTCTTCACACAGAATGGACCATGTTGAAGAGCTTTGTGATGATTTAATTATTTTAAATGAAGGAAAAACAGTTTTACAGGGAGATCTTAAAAATATTATTAGCACTTATGAAATTGATGGAAAAGTTAATAATAGTGTAAATGAAATATTTATTCATGCAGCTAGTGAAGCAAATAAGGAAGTGAAGGAATAAGAGTTATGAACATTAGAAAAGTTAAAGAAATAATTAAATTTGATGTTGAAAAAGATATTCAAAATAAATGGTTTGTAGTACTAAATGTGATAATGCTTATATCAATATTATTAGTAACAAACTGGTCACATATTTCTAAATTTTTAGATGAACACAATATTAATTTATCAAGTTCAGATAAATTTACTATTCAAGTTTTAGATAAAGAAAATTTGGTTTATGACGATATTAAAGAAGCTTTTAAAGATGATAAAAATGTAAAAGTTGAGAAAGTTGAAAAAAACAAATATACAAAGAAAAATATTCCTAAAGATGATTTGCTTTTAGTAGAAGTAAAATCTGATGAAGCCAAAATTTTGGATTTGAAAATGGTTTCAAAAGAAAGTATAGATGATTTTATATATGATAAATTATATGAAGTCTTAAAAGACTCTAGAAGCAAGATATTTGCTAGTAAAGTTGGAGTTACAGTTGAACAATTAGAAGTTTTAAACGAAGATTTAAAACTTGAAAGAGAGATGCTTGGCGTTGATGCTGAAAACTCTGATGAAAAAGAAATGATAAAACTTGTTTCTACAATGCTTGTATATGTTTGTTTAATATTTGTTTTATCAAGAATAGCTAGTCAAATTGCAAACGAAAAAGTTTCAAAATCAATTGAATATGTTATGACAAGCGTTTCTGCTAAAGAATATTTGCTTGCAAAAGTTTTAGGAACAACAATTACGATTGTTATTCAGTTAGCATACGCAGCTGTTTATTATATGATGGGAAATATGATTTCAAGCTTATTTGCTTCATCAGGTGGTGCTAATGTTTCAGTAAATCTTATAGGAAGCTTAGATAAAGAAATAATTAGCTATGTTTTAGCAATGATGGGATATTTAGTATTTACAGTATTTTTAACATCACTAATTCAAGCTGCTTTATCTAGTAAAACAACTAGTGTTACAGAAGCTGGAAATACTACAATGTTATTACTTATGGTAGTTGTATTTTTATATATTATAAGTAATGGAATGATAAATTCATATACAAAAGTTACTCCAATAATGTATGTAATTTCATGCTTGCCTATAGTTTCAACATTTTTCGTACCATCAATGATGATAATAGGTCAAGCAACAACTGCTCAAATTATAATTTCATTTATAGTTTTAATATTATCAATTCCACTTATATTTAATACTTGCGCAAAAGTATTTAAAAACGGAATTTTAGATTATACATCAAAGAAAAAATCATTGTTTGGATCAAAGAAGAAAGAAGAGGAAAACCTTTCTTTAGCTGAAAAACAAGATATAGAACTAAGAAAAGATAATGCTAAAAAATTTGGCTTCACAATTGGAATGGCTTTTATTATATTTGTAGTTTTAGAGACTTTAACTAGTATAGTTACAAGCTTTATAGTTCCAGCATATTTTGCTGAAACTGTTGATATGTCAACAATTTTTGTTATTGAAAATTCTATAATATTAGTAGTTTCTTTAGGATTAGCGTCTGCATTTATAAAATTCTATTCTGATGAAGAAACTCCTAAAGGAAAGATTTTAAGCGGAATTCAAAAATTTGAACTTATATTTATAGGAATTGCAGTAGTAGTTGGAATCCAATATTTGTCTACATTTATATGTGATAAACTTGGAATAAATGGAGATATTGTTGAAACTGTTGGAATTGTCCCTCAAAAGACTTTTTTCGGAATATTAACATTTATTACTGGTCTAGCTTTAGTTCCAGCACTATTTGAGGAATTATTATTTAGAAAATATGTTTTAAATTATTCTAAAAAATATGGAAATGTATTTGCAATAGTATTTTCTGCATTATTATTTGGAATATATCATTTTAACTTAAGTCAAGGAATATTTGCATTTTTAATTGGAATTTTATTTGGAATAATCGCAGTTTATACTAATGGAATTAAATATACTTGTTTATTACATTTCTTAAATAATTTTTATGCTTGTTTAACAATGATTTTAGGATTAGATTCAATAATAGTAAAATTTACATTTAACATTTTTATAGCAATTTCAATAGTTGGTGTAATTTTAATGATTAAGAATCTTCCTAAATTGAAAAAAATCAAAAAAGAAGATTTAAAAATAAATAAAGATTGTAAATATTTATTGAGAAATTATACATTCATAATTTCTATGATTGTTCTTGTTGTAATGTTTGCGGCAACTGAACATTTATTAAATTAATTTAAAAGTAAAAAATTTGTAAATTTTTGAAAAATAGTGTTTATTTTTTTCGAAATATATGATAAAATATTTGCAGACAAAATGAAATATAGGAGGTCTATATTATGGAGATAAAAAGATGTGCTCGTTGTGGACAATTTTTCGAAACAATTAATGAAGTTTGTAACAACTGTATAGCTAAAGATAACAAAGATATTGGAAAGCTTAAGAACTATTTTAGCTATGGTTATGTTGCTGGTAAAGTAAGTTTAGGGGATATTTCAAATGACACAGGAATTACTATGAAAAATCTTAACAGATTAATTTCAAACGAAGAATTTGAAGGTGTTTATATTCCAGAAACTTTAAGCGAAAATAATATAGACAAAAAGAAAATAGTTGCAAAAGTTTAGGAATAAATAAAGAAATTATTAAAATCTAAGATTACTAAAGTTTTGTAATCTTAGATTTTTTGTTATAGAAAGGAATAAATTATGGATATTATAGAAGAATTAGAGAAAAGAGGTTACATTGAACAACTTACACATGATAAAGAACTAAGAGATGAATTTAAAAAGGGAAGTGTAAGTTTTTATATTGGAATAGATCCAACTGCAAATAGTATGCATATTGGACATTTCGTAGCTTTAATGGTTGCTGCTAGACTTCAAAAAGCTGGACATAGACCTATAATTCTTATGGGTGGTGGAACAGCTGCAATTGGAGATCCTTCTGGAAGAACAGATATGAGACAAATGCTTACAAGAGAACAATTAGATGAAAATGTTCTTGCGATTAAAAAACAAGCTGAAAGATTTGTTTCTTTTGAAGGAGAAAATGCTGCAATAATCGTAAATAACAAAGATTGGTTATTAGATTTAAAATATATAGATTTCATGAGAGACATTGGAAGTAAATTTACAGTTAGTACAATGCTTGCTCAAGAGTGCTATAAAAACAGACTTGGAGAAGGTTTAACATTTTTCGAAATGGGTTACCTTTTACTTCAAAGTTATGACTTTTTATACTTACATGATAAATATAATTGCAAACTTCAAATTGGTGGAAATGATCAATGGTCTAACATTTTAGGCGGTGTTGATTTAATTAGAAAAATAGGAGCAGAAGATTCTTATGGTTTAACATTTAAATTATTAACAACTGCTGATGGTAAAAAAATGGGTAAAACTGCTAAAGGTGCTTTATGGTTAAATCCAGAAAAAACTTCTCCATACGAATTTTACCAATACTGGAGAAATATTGGAGATACTGAAGTTAGAAAAGTTTTAAGCTTATTAACATTTTTGCCAGATGAAGAAGTTGATAGATTATCTAATTTAAAAGATGAGAAAATCAATGAAGCTAAAAAGATAGCAGCATATGAAATTACAAAATTAATTCATGGTGAAGATGAAGCTAAAAAGGCTGAAGAAGCTGCAGAAGCACTATTTGGAAATGGCGGAAACTTAGAAAATATTCCTTCTGTAAAATTAGAAGACAAAAATATTGGAATATTAGACGCAATCGTATTAGTAGGGTTTGCACCATCAAAAGGCCAAGCTAAACAATTAATAGCTGGTGGCGGAATTTCTTTAAATGATGAGAAAGTTGAAGATGTTCAATATAAATTACAAGATAAAGACTTTAAAGATGGCTTTGCAATTCTAAAAAAAGGTAAAAAAGGTTTCTATAAGTTAGAGATATAAAAAAGTCTTGACAAACTTTAAAAAAGTTGTATAATATTAAGGTGTATCGTGTTTTGCCTTAAATAAAGGAGGAAATGCTATGTTAGCTAAGTGGTGGAAAAAAATATTATTCGCAATTTGTATAATCGCAATATTATTTAATATAACATATAAGTTAATACATAGAACTAACTTGAAGGCTGAACTTGACTCTGTTCGTGGAGAAGATGCAATAAAATTTTCAGAAGATGATAGAACTAAATCTATTGTTGACGAAGGAAATTCTAATACTACAGAATAAAATTTATTTTATCAAATATAAAATTTGGTGCGAGAAGGAGGGAATTTACAATGAAAGAAGGAATACATCCAAATTACGGTGCTACTACAATTACATGTGCTTCATGTGGAAATGTTATGGAAACAAATTCTACAAAACAAGATATAAAAGTTGATATTTGTTCAAAATGCCATCCATTCTGGACAGGAAGTTTACAACAACATACAACTGGTGGTAGAGCTGATAAATTTAGACAAAAATACGGAATATAAAACGGAATATAAAAAAGTAATCCCGATGGGATTATTTTTTTGCAAAAAATTTGAACGAATTGTGAAAAATATGTGAAAAAAGTATTGAAAATAAAATTGAGATTTGTTATACTATAATTCGTGCGTAAAATAAAACGTCTAAGAAAGGGAAGAAAAAAATGAAAGATTATTTAAGAAAAACTAAAATAGTTGGAACAATCGGACCTTCTAGTGAAACAATTTTAAGTGACTTGTTTGATGCAGGTTTAAACGTTTGTAGAATTAATTATTCTCATGGAAGCTATGATGAACAAGAATGGAAAACAAACGAAATTATAAGAATCAGAGAAGAAAAAGAATTACCAATTCCAATGATTCTTGATATGAAAGGTCCAGAAATCAGAACTGGTATGTTATATACTGGTAAAAATGAAAAAATTAAAATTGAAGATGGACAAAAATTTATCTTAGCAAATGAAGACATTGTAGGAAACGAAGAAAGAGTTTCAGTTTCTTATAAAGAATTATATAAAGATGTTGAGCCAGGAACAAAAATATTAATTGATGATGGTGCAATTGAATTAAAAGTTGATGAAATCGTTGATAAAGATATAGTTTGTACAGTAGTTCATGGAAATCCTTTAGGAAGTAGAAAAACAATGAACTTACCAGGAACAACAATTAGATTACCAGGTTTAGCTGAAAAAGATATTAATGACTTAAAAGCTGCTTGTGAACATGATTATGATTATGTCGCTATTTCATTCGCTAGAAATTTAGACGATATTGCACAAGTTAGAAAAGTTTTAGATGAAAATGGTGGAAAAGACATTAAAATAATTACTAAAGTTGAAAATGTTGAAGGTCTATCAAACATGGAAGACATCACAAAAACAGCTGATGCTCAAATGATAGCTCGTGGTGATATGGCTACAGAAACAGACTTTACTGAACCACCAGTTATGCAAAAGAAATTTATAAAATTATGTAATAGAAGTTATAAACCAGCAATTACAGCTACTCAAATGTTAGAGTCAATGATGAGCAACCCATTACCAACTAGAGCTGAAGCATCTGATGTTGCTAACGCTATCTATGATAGAACTAGTGCTATAATGCTTTCAGGAGAATGTGCTATGGGTAAATATCCATTAGAATGTGTTAAAGCTATGGATAAAATTGCTAGAAGAGTTGAGCCTGAAATTAATTACTGGAAGAGATTTGATGAAAAAGACAAAATTCAATTAAATACATTAGAAGATAATATCACATATTCTACATGTATAATTGCTAAAAATACTCATGCTGATGCAATCGTAGCTTACACTCATACAGGAGATTCAGCTAGACGTTTAGCTGGAATGGGAGCTGGTTGTCCAATTTTAGCAATTACAGATAATAAGAGAACATTCCGTCAATTAGGTTTAGCTTGGAATATTCACCCAATTTATATTGATCCAAAAGATTCAATTGATAACACTGTTGAAGCAGGACTTGAAAAATTAAAAGAAAAAGGAATTTTAGAGCCAGGTGATAGAGTTGTTATCTCAGGTGGACGTAACTATGTTAAAAATGCTAAACTAAGCAAAATGATAGGCGGATATGTAGAAATCTAGTTATAGATTTCTACATATCGTGGAACAGATTGCGAAGCAAGCTGTTACTCGATAAAAAAAGAAATCTAGTAATTTACTAATTATAAAAAATGATACTCGTTAGAGTATCATTTTTTTGTTTCCTACATATTATATATAAAAATGTTTGAGAGGAGAAAAAATTTTTATATGTGTGGAATTGTAGGAATTGTAAATTTTAAGAAAGATATTAAAGAACAAGAAAAATTAATTAAAGAAATGTATAATAGTTTAGATAAAAGAGGACCTGATGAAAGTGGCTTTTATATGGAACACAATGTAAATCTTGGCCACAGAAGACTTTCTATAGTTGATATTGAAAATGGAAAACAACCTATGACTTATAAAGAAAACGGAAATACATATACAATAGTGTATAATGGTCAAATATACAATAGTAATGAGTTAAGAGAAATTTTGATTAGAAGAGGATTTGAGTTTTCAGGTCATTCTGATACAGAAGTTTTGTTAAAGGCTTATGTTTATTACGGTCAAGATGTTTTAAAATATTTGAATGGAATCTTTGCTTTTGCAATTTGGAATGAAAGAGAAAAGGAGCTATTTCTAGCTAGAGACCATTTTGGAATTAAGCCACTTTATTATACAATTAAAAATGGAAATTTTATTTTTGCCTCAGAAATTAAAGCAATTTTAAAACATCCAGATGTAAAACCACAAATAGATGATACAGGAATTTGTGAATTATTTGGGATAGGTCCAGCACATTCACCAGGAAAGACACCTTTTAAAGATATTTATGAATTAGAGCCTGCTCATTTTATTATTTTAAATCGAGATATATTATATAAAAATGAATATTGGAAACTAAAGCCAAAGTTTCATAGTGATGATTTAGATACAACTTGCGATAAAATAAGAGATTTGATGATTGATTCTGTTAAACGTCAGCTCCAGTCAGATGTTCCACTTTGTAGCTTATTGTCAGGTGGCTTAGATTCAAGTATAATAACTGCGATTGCAAGTGAGGAATATAAAGAACAAGGAAGAAAGTTAGAGACTTTTTCAGTTGACTATGTTGATCAAGAAAAGAACTTTGTAAAAAATGATTTTCAACCAAATTTAGATATTGAATTTATAAATTTAATGGTAGAAAAATTTGGAACTTCTCACAAAAAGATAATTTTAGATACACCAGAACTTTTTGACAGATTAAAAGAATCAATGATTGCAAGAGATTTCCCAGGAATGGCAGATGTTGATTCATCATATTTGTTATTCTTTGAAAGAATTTCTAAAACTAATAAAGTTGCACTTTCTGGAGAATGTTCTGATGAAATATTTGGCGGATATCCTTGGTATTTTAGAGAAGATAGTTTAACTTCTAATACATTTCCTTGGTCTTTAGCAATAGAAGAAAGACAAAAGATATTAAATGAAGGAATTGGAGAAAAAGTAAATTTAAGAGATTATATTCAAACAGAATATGAGAAAAGCTTATCAAAAGTTGAATTTTTAGACACTGATAGTAATGAGACAAAACTTCATAGAAAGATGATTCACCTTACTTCAAATTGGTTTATGCAGACTCTTTTAGATAGAACTGATAGAATGGCTATGCAAAATGGGCTAGAGGTTAGAGTTCCATTTTGCGATTATAGAATAGTAGAATATGCTTGGAATATTCCGTGGGAAATGAAAGCTTATAAAGGAAGAGAAAAGGGAATTTTGAGAAAAGCTTTTGAAAAATATTTACCTCAAGAAATTATTTATAGAAAGAAAAGCCCATATCCTAAGACACACAATCCAAATTATTTAGAAAAAGTAAAAGTAGAGCTTTCTAAAATATTGTCAAATAAAAATAATAGAATTTCTAGTTTATTAAATCAAACTTATATTAAAGAAATTTTAGAAACAGATGGGAAAGCTTTTGCAAGGCCTTGGTTTGGCCAGCTTATGACAGGTCCTCAACTTATGGCATATTTAATTCAAGTTGAGCAATGGCTAGAAATTTATAATCCAGAAATAATGGTCTAAAGTAAAGAAATCCTTGACTTATGAGATTTTCGTAGTATAATAGTAATTGCGTGAATTTTTATTAATAAGAGATTTACAAAAGCACAAAAGAAGAGTAATTATTTTAATTACTCTTCTATTTTTTAGAAAGGATTGTCATGAAACTAGTTGGAGTAATGGGAAAGAGTGGTGCAGGAAAAACTACTTTTACAGATTTCTTTGCTCAAAATCATAATGATGTTGGAATTATTCATGTAGATGATTTGCTATCAGAAGTAAAGAAAAAATATTTTAGAATTTTCTTGCAACCAAAGAAAAGAAATACAACTGAAAACACCAAGAAAAACCCTAAATTAAATGGTAAAGTGAAAAAACTTTTCTATAGTAATAGATTTTTATTTAATCTTCTTATGAAAGTTAGAAGCAAATTAGTGGCAAAGCCAATAAATCAACAAATTGAAACTATGAAATCACAAGGAAAAGAAATAATAGTTATTGATGATTGGGTAATTACAACACATGAAGATCTATATCCAAGATTAAATAAGATTTATTATGTCGAAAGACAATTTTCCGAAAGAAGAGAAGGACTTAAAGAAAGAGACGACTTAACATTAGAAGAATTAAAAGTTGCAGATATTCCATATGCTAGACACTATATAGACAAGCCTGAAGATGATAGAGTTATTACTATTAAAAATAGGGAAGCTATCGAAGATTTAAATCAAAAAGCAAAAGAAGAATATGAAAAAATTCATGTTAAAACATTTGATGAAAAATACGTTATAGATGTTGAGAAGACGAAAGAATTTAGTAGATTAGTTAAAGCAAGAATAAATCCTAATAAAGAAGATAAAAAGCACTCTTCTGAAAAAGTGAAATAATAAAAAAATATACTTGTAAAATATTTGTAAAAAAGTATTGACATGTGCTTATTTCCGTAGTATAATAGGACTTGCGTAAGATAAAGCGATGAAGTAGAATGTGGCTACAACCTTTGAAATATAAGGGATGGAGGGAACTTCTATGGAGTATGTCTTGGCTTAGACCGGGCGATAAGTTTGATTAACTTGATAATTAAATTTATCCAGGAAAACTTTAATATTATTACGGGGGTATTAAAAACCTTCAAAATACTAAAGAAGATCTTGGATTTTATAATGGTGTTATATGAAACACTAGGAAACGTTAACAACTTATTGTTTGCCATAACAATATAAATTAAGGAGGAATAAAAAATGGCAACATCAAAAACAGTAGTAGGAAATGGCAAAATTAGAATAAGATTAAAGGCTTATGATCATGTTGTTCTTGAACAGTCTGCTGAAAAAATAGTAGATACTGCTAAGAAAACAGGAGCTAAAGTTTCAGGTCCTATTCCATTACCTACAGAAAAAGAAATCGTAACAATATTACGTTCTCCACACAAAGACAAAGATTCTAGAGAACAATTTGAAATGAGAACACATAAAAGAGTTATCGATATTCTTTATCCAACACAAAAAACAACTGATAGCTTAATGAAATTAGAGTTACCAGCTGGTGTTGATATTGAAATTAAATTATAGTTGAGAAATCAATTAAAACCAAGCTACCTTATATAATAAGGAAGCCAATAGTAAAGGAGAGAAAGAAAAATAATGAAAGCAATTATAGGAAAGAAAGTTGGAATGACTCAAATATTTGATGAAAAAGGTTTAGTTGTTCCAGTTACAGTTATAGAAGCTGGTCCTTGTAATGTAGTTCAAGTTAAAACTACTGAAACAGATGGTTATAATGCTGTTCAATTAGGATTTGGCGAAGTTAAAGAACATAAACTAAATAAACCAGAAATGGGACACTTTAAAAAAGCTAGTGTTACTACACAAAAACATTTAAGAGAATTTAGAACTGAAGATACAGCAGATATCAAAGTTGGAGATGTAGTTAAAGTTGATACATTTGCAGCTGGAGATGTTGTTGATATTCAAGGTACATCTAAAGGACATGGTTTCCAAGGTGTTATTAAACGTCATGGACAATCAAGAGGACCTATGGGACATGGTTCTATGTATCACAGAAGACCAGGTTCAATGGGATCTACTTCTACACCAGGTAGAGTATTTAAAGGTAAAAACTTACCAGGACATATGGGTGTAGAAACAGTTACAATCCAAAATTTAAAAGTTGTAGCAGTTGATTTAGATAAAAACGTTATCTTAGTTAAAGGTAGTGTACCAGGAAATAAAGGTTCAATATTAAAAATAAGAAATAGCGTTAAGGCTATTAACTAGGAAAGGAGGAGACTTTAGAAATGCCTAAAATAGATGTATATGACGTTGATGGAAAAAAATTAAAATCAATGCAATTAAAAGAAGAAGTATTTGGAATAAAACCAAATGAAGCAGTTGTTCATAGTGTATTAGTTAATTATTTAGCTAATCAAAGACAAGGAACACAAAGTACAAAAACAAGAGCTGAAGTTAGAGGCGGTGGTAAAAAACCTTGGAGACAAAAAGAAACAGGCCGTGCTAGACAAGGTTCAATCAGAGCACCACAATGGATTAAAGGTGGTATCGCTTTAGGACCAAAACCTCGTTCTTATAAATATAGAGTTAATAAGAAAGAAAAACAATTAGCTATTAGAAGTTTATTAAGTTCTAAAGTATTAGAGAATTCATTAACAGTAGTTGATAAATTCGATTTTAAAGAAATCAAAACAAAACAAGTAGTAAACACATTAAACAACTTAAAAGTTGAAGGAAAAACATTAATAATGGTTCCAGAAAGAGATGAAATATTACAAAAATCAGCTAGAAACATTGAAAATGTTAGAACAATTTCAGTTACTACAATTAATGTATTTGATTTATTAAAATACAAAAATTTAGTTTTAACAGTTGATACTGTTAAGAAATTAGAGGAGGTGTATGCATAATGGTAGCAGAAGATATTATAGTAGCTCCAATAATTACTGAGGAAGCTAGCGAAAGAATTGCCGAAGGAAAATACACATTCCGTGTTAATAAAAAAGCAACAAAAATTGATATTAAAAATGCAGTTGAAAAGTTATTTGAAGTTAAAGTATTAAATGTAAATACTATTTCTGTAAAAGGTAAAGAAAGAAGAGTTGGTGTTCACACTGGAAAAACTTCTGACTGGAAAAAAGCAATAGTTACAATAGATACTAATGCATCTCAAAAAACTTATTTAACAAAAGGTGGAAAAGAAGCTAAAGCTTCTAAGAAAACATACAAAGATACAATTGAAGGATTTTCAGTTTAGTCTTTGAAAATATCGAGAAAAAACTCGGATAATAAAATATAAAGGAGAATAATTAAAATGGGAATTAAGACATACAGACCATATACACCATCTAGAAGAAATATGACTGGTTCTACTTTTGAAGAAATCACAAAGAAAACTCCTGAAAAATCTTTATTAACAAAGAAAAGAAAAAATGCAGGAAGAAATTCTTATGGTAGAATAACAGTTAGACATCAAGGTGGAGGAAACAGACAAAAATATAGAATTATTGATTTTAAAAGACAAAAAGATGATATGGAAGCTGAAGTTATCGGTATCGAATATGATCCAAACAGAAGCGCAAATATCGCATTAATAAAATATGAAGATGGAACATTAAGTTACATCTTAGCTCCAAGTGGATTAACAGATGGAGATAAAGTTATTTCTGGAGAAAACGCTGATATTAAAGTCGGTAACTGTTTACCAATCGCTAATATTCCAGTTGGTACTTTAATTCATAATATTGAGTTAAACCCAGGACAAGGTGGAAAATTAGTAAGATCAGCCGGTCAAGAAGCTCAATTAATGGCTAAAGAAGGAAATTATGCTCACGTTAGACTTCCATCAGGAGAAATGAGATTAATATCTATCAGATGTAGAGCTACAATCGGAACAATAGGTAACTCTGATCATGAAAATATTAAATTAGGTAAAGCTGGTAGAAAAAGACATATGGGAATTAGACCTACAGTTAGAGGTTCTGCTATGAACCCTAATGATCACCCACATGGTGGTGGTGAAGGTAAAGCACCTGTTGGACATTCTGGACCAATGACACCTTGGGGCAAACCAGCTCTTGGATATAAGACAAGAAATAAGAAAAAACAATCAAATAAATTTATAGTTAAGAGAAGAAAATAAAATAATTAGGAGGTAAACGGTAATGTCAAGAAGCAGTAAAAAGAAACCATTCGTAGCTCCAAAGTTATTGAAAAAGATCGAAGCTATGAATGAATCAGGCAAAAAAGAAGTTTTAAAAACTTGGTCAAGAGCATCTACAATATATCCACAATTTGTTGGACATACAATAGCTGTTCATGATGGAAGAAAACATGTTCCTGTATATATTACAGAAGAAATGATCGGACATAAGTTAGGAGAATTTGCTCCAACTAGAACATTCAAAGGACATTCAGGAGATAAAACTACAAAATAAAATAGCAATAATGATAAATAAATGAAGGAGGACATAAAAGTGGAAGAAAAGGTTAAAGTACCAGAAGCAAGAGCAACTCTTAAATATGCCAGAATTTCAGCTAGAAAAGTTAAAATTGTAGCAGATTTATTAAGAGGAAAGAGTGCTGAAGAAGCTTTAGCAATAGTAAAATTTGCACCTAAAGCATCAAGCGAAATTTTAGAGAAATTATTAAAATCTGCTATTGCAAACGCTGAAAACAATCACTTTATGAATAGAAAAAACCTTGTTGTTTCTGAGATTTATGCAAATCAAGGACCAACATTAAAAAGAATTAGACCAGCTGCTAAAGGAAGCGCTGTTAGAATTAGAAAAAGAACAAGTCATATTACTATAGTTTTAAGAGAAGCTAAATAGTAAAATTTAGAAGGAGGATTTCAAAGTGGGACAAAAAGTACATCCAAACGGATTAAGAGTTGGCGTTATTAGAGATTGGGATTCAAAATGGTACGCAAATAGCAAAAATTTCAGCGATTATCTAGTAGAAGACTATAAAATCCGTAAATATGTAAAATCAAAATTATTTGCAAGCGGTATTGCAAAAATTGAAATAGAAAGAACTGCAAAATTTGTCAAAATTAATGTTTACACAGCAAAACCAGGCCTTGTTATTGGAAAAGGTGGAAATTATGCTGAAACATTAAGAGTTGACTTAGAAAAAATGATTAATAAAAAAGTAAACTTAAATATAGTTGAAATTAAAAATGCTGATATTGATGCACAATTAGTTGCTGAAAATATTGCAGGACAATTAGAGAAGAGAGTTTCATTTAGAAAAGCTATGAAACAATGTATGCAAAAAGCTATGAAAGCTGGAGCTCTTGGAATTAAAACTGCTGTATCAGGACGTCTTGGTGGAGCAGATATGGCTAGAACAGAATTTTATAAAGATGGAACTATTCCATTACAAACTATAAGAGCTGATATAGATTATGGTTTCTATGAAGCTGATACAACTTATGGTAAAGTTGGTGTTAAAGTTTGGATTTATAAAGGTGAAGTGTTACCTAGCAAAAAAGAAGCAAAAGGAGGTAACGAATAATGCCAGTAATGCCAAAAAGAACAAAATATAGAAAAATGCAAAAAGGTAGAAATAGAGGATATGCTACTCGTGGTAATAAAGTAAATGAAGGCGAATATGGTCTTCAAGCTACTACTGCTGGTTGGATCAAATCAAACCAAATTGAAGCAGCCAGAGTTGCAATGACTAGATTTATCAAAAGAGGTGGTAAAGTTTGGATTAAAATCTTTCCAGACAAACCAATCACTAAAAAACCAGCTGAAACTCGTATGGGTAAAGGTAAAGGTGCTCCAGAATACTGGGTTGCCGTTGTTAAACCAGGAAGAGTTATGTTTGAAATTGAAGGTGTAACAGAAGATGTTGCTAAAGAAGCAATGAGATTAGCTGCTCAAAAGTTACCAGTTCAAGCAAAATTTGTAAAAAGAGAATCTGAGAATGGTGGTGGTCAAGTTGAAGAATAGTAAAAGATTAAACGAGATGTCTTCACCTGATTTAGAGAAAGAATTAGTAGAGTTGAAATCAGAACTTTTTAAATTAAGATTTAACGGAGTTACTGGTGGAACTGATAATATGATAAAGGTGAGAGAAGTTAAGAAAAATATTGCAAGAGCAAAAACAATTTTAAGACAACGTGAGTTGGCTGATAAATAGTATTTATTAAAGGAGGAATTTGACTCATGGCAGAAGAAAGAAATCTTCGTAAGACAATGGTTGGAACTGTAGTATCTGACAAAATGGATAAAACAATAGTTGTAGCCGTTGAAACAAGAGTAAAACATCCTATTTATAAGAAAACAGTTAAAAGAACATATAAATTAAAAGCTCATGATGAAGAAAATAGCTGTAAAGTAGGAGATACTGTTAAAGTTATGGAAACAAGACCATTATCTAAAGATAAAAGATGGAGACTTGTTGAAATAGTTGAAAAAGCAGTTATAAAATAAAAATTTTTTGAAATAAAATTTGAAAATAGGAGGAATGGCTAAATGGTACAACAACAAACAAGATTAAAAGTTGCTGATAATACAGGTGCAAAAGAAATCATGTGTATTAGATGCTTAGGTGGATCATATAGAAAATACGCTGAAATAGGCGATGTAATAATGGCTTCTGTTAAAGACGCAACACCAGGTGGAGTTGTTAAAAAAGGTGAAGTTGTTAGAGCAGTTGTTGTAAGAACTAAAAAAGGTGCTAGACGTGCTGATGGTTCTTATGTAAAATTTGATGAAAATGCTGCTGTTATCATTCGTGAAGATGGAACACCAAGAGGAACTCGTATATTTGGACCAGTTGCTAGAGAGTTAAGAGAGAAAAATTATATGAAAATCTTGTCTTTAGCTCCAGAAGTACTATAAAGCTTCGATTATAAGCGTCGTCTTACTGTGTTGCATTTCGTTAATTTTCGAATCAACGTACAGCTTGTACGTCTCATCGAATAATTAACTCATGCGCCTTGTAATACTCGCTTCTAATCAAAGCAAATAAAATTATAAATAAAAACTCATTAAAAAGGGGTGAAAATAATGAAAATAAAAAAAGGTGATACTGTAGAAGTTTTATCTGGAAATGATAGAGGAAAAAGAGGAGAAGTTCTTGAAGTTATTCCTAAAAAAGATAAAATAATTGTTAAAGGTATCAATGTTAGAAAAAAACATGTTAAACCTAGAAAACAAGGTGAACAAGGCGGAATTATTCCAGCTGAATGTGCTATTTATAGTAGCAAAGTAAATGTTGTATGCCCAAAATGCAAAAAAGCAGTTAAAGTTGGATACACATTTGAAAAAGAAGAAAAAGTTCGTGTATGTAAAAAATGCGGTGCAAAAATAAAATAGATTTTAAGAAAGGAGAACCATAATTAACATGGAAGTACTTAAAGAACAATATGTAAAAGAGATTGTTCCAGCGCTAATGAAAAAATTTAACTATTCTTCTGTTATGGAAGTTCCAAAATTAGAAAAAATAG